>CAVUJE010000001.1:0-145703 GCA_963741705.1 uncultured Chitinophagaceae bacterium
AGCCCATTTAAGATCAGGTTTTTCCACCTTGAAATTACCTGGAAAGGCCCGTCAATATAACCAAGGTTCAGTCCCATCATATAATTTTTTACCAATAAAAGTTCTTCCTCATTCATGGTTCTTCCCTAAACAATTCCATTTCTTTATATATTTCTTCTATAGTCGTCGCAAACTTTTTTCCCGCTTCCGTACTTATAATCCACGAAGTTTCTGCAATATGATTCTGTAGGAAACTGTGAATTCCATAAGTATAACCTTTTTCTTCACGGATGTTAGCCATCAGCCGGGAACCAAATAACCACCAAATAAAGTATTCAGTACGATTGCTTTTTTAAAATCAGGATGTTTCCTGCCTGGAAACGGCCTGCCGATGCGTATTGCACCTTGAACTCCTTTCTCATCATTATTGATAAATATTTTTTTTCAGAAGCTGATTCGCGTGTATGCGTTAGCATTAGTATGTCTTCGTTGATTGAAAGATCGCCGAATTGCGTTTCAAGAAGTTCTTCAAAATCTGCCGGCAATCTTCCTGCAGCAAAAACCCGGCACTGGATTTTAAATAATAATTTTTATAGAAAGAAACAAGGTCTTCCTTTTGTATGGCTTCGATGTCTTCTTTGTTGCTCACTTTTCCATAAGGATGATTGGGGCCATACAAATATTCATCAATGAGCCGGTTAGCTACAAAATCGCATTTTAAAAGATTCACCGAAAGCCGTTGAATGCTGTTTTGTTTAAATATTTCCAATTCATTTTCAGGGAATATGGATTCTGTTATCAGTTCCCTGATTACCGGCAACAATTTTTTAAATGTTTGGAAAGGCAATGTAATGTGATGGATGCGGTTTCATTGTTGCATTGCCGGTTTAAAAAGCTCCATAATATTCAAAGTATTCGGTGATATCAAAAGCGTTTTTATCTTTCGTTCCATTTTTAATCAAATAATTGGCGGCCGCGGCAACGGCAGTTTTATCTTCAAAATTATTTCCGGCATCAAAAACAAATTCAATCATAGCCACTTCTTCAGCGCCATCATTTATATAATACACCGGGGCACCGTTTGATAATAAAAATTTGGTGTAAGGTATTAGTGTTATATTATAATCAATCGCATCTTTTATCGGGGGGCTTATCGTTCTGTTGATCATTTCAATATTTTAATATTTTATTTGAAAATTGGTAAAATCTATTTAGTCAATGGAAGACCTGTAATAAAGCGTGTTACTATTTTATCTGAAAAACTATTCCGGCTTTCTTCTAAAATTTCTTCTCTTGTTACTGCATGATATTTTTCCAATTCAGTATTCATCAGGTTGGCATCGCCCAACAATTCATAATTGGCCAGGCTGTTGGCACGGTTCATCAAACTGATATCTTCAAAAGCAATCATGCTTTCAGTTTTGTTTTTTACTTTTTCCAACTCCAAAACGCTTATCATTTCTGTTTTTATTTTATCAATTTCTTCAAAAATTGCGTTCTCCGCATTTCCGGAGAAATACCTTTAAGCAATCTTCCACTTATTGTAAGAAGGCCAGGATCAATGCTTCCCATATGAGAACAATCTATACTGCTAAAGAGTTGTTTTTCTTTCACCAATTTTTGAAACAACCTTGATGAAGTTCCTCCTCCAAGAATTTCTGTAATAATTTCGGCAGTATAATATCTTTTATCAAGCCTTCCTGAAATATGCCATGATTTAAACAAGGCATCCAAAGGCACCGGGGCTGTAACTTCCATCATACGAGGTTCTTTTTGAAGAGGTTCCTGGTTGATATTGCGAATATATTTGTTGCCGGAAGGTATATCTCCAAAATATTTTTCTGCCAGTTTTTTCACCTGGTCCACAGAAACATTTCCTGCCACAGTGAGTACAGCGTTGGAAGGTGTATAATGTTTGTGAAAAAAATCTTTTACCTCCTGCAAGGTTGCATTTTCGATATGGCTAATTCTTTGCCAATGGTCATCCATTTATAAGGATGAACTTTATAGGAAAGATCGCGAAGCTTGTGCCATACATCGCCATAAGGTTTATTAATATAATGTTCTTTAAATTCTTCAATCACTACTTTTCGCTGCACTTCCAACGAATTGGAAGTGAAAGCAAGGGAATACATCCTGTCGCTTTCGAGCCAGAATGCGGTTTCTATATTTTCTGCCGGCAACTGGCAATAATAGTTGGTAAGATCATTTGTTGTATACGCATTGTTTTCACCTCCGGCCATCTGAAGAGGTTCGTCATAAGATTCAATATGTAAACTGCCCCCAAACATCAGATGCTCAAACAAATGCGCAAAGCCTGTATGCGCTTCATCTTCATCGCGGGCACCTACATCATACATCACGTCCACCACCGCCATAGGAGTGCTTTTATCTTCATGCACAATTACGCGCAAGCCATTATCTAAAACAAATTTTTCAAACTTTATCATAGCTGCAAAATTGCGGCAAACGAAATCAATTCCCAAATAGTGCCTAAAAGTTGAAAAAGATGGACAGCCAAATCAGCGAAATAAAAATCAGTATTAAAAGTTTGTTTACTGGCTTATTTTATTCTTCCAATCTTCATGGATATCATTATTGGAAGATTTTGTCTCATGATTAAGATAGATGTTCTGAAGCCTGTTCTTTGCAAAAGATTTTTATAAGTTTCAAGATTTCCTGAGAAGTTATTGTCGATCCCCATTACTACATCTCCATCCTGCAGGCCAGCTTTATATGCCGGCGAGCCTTTTACAATATCATCAATAAAAATCTGTCCGTCCAGGCTATACATAGTCATCCCCGTATAAGAATAATCAAAAGGATCTCGAAAATGGCTATTGGGAGAAAGATGAATTTCTTTTTTGGGATAATTAAGAATAAGATTAAATCGCCTGAAAATATCATCTCCCACAAGGCCGCATCTTTGAGGATATGCGAGCACATTAAATTCATCTTCGAACAGATAGGTGGGCACTTTTCTAAATTTATACGTTCCTACCTGTATTTCCTTAACCAGGGTAAGCCGCATTCTTTTTTTTCCACCCATCCCCTGCACCTGGATTTCCACAGGCTTCCTTCTCCTGATCAATATTGAACTGTCTTCGTTAAACTGATTGCTTATCAAAAAACACAGACCCGCCCCCGTATCAAAAAAATAATTCTCAGTAAATTTTCTTGATTCTTTCATCGTTACCGGGAAAATTGGTAGCCCTTTAAACTCAGGATGCAATAATACGCCATGAGCAGGATAAGCTATATATCCTGGTTTAAATACGCTTATTTTCAGGCTGTCGAAATTTACTTTCACTATATATCTTGAAAAAAAGCTGTAGCCAATTATACCATCTATTTTTATTCCATACACACTTGTCAATACATCATAATTATTAATAAAAAAATCAAGGCTATCCACTTGCAGGCCCGGCAATTGTAAAGACTGATTTGGTGCAAAATCCACTTTGCGAACACCCGCTATTCCATAAATATATCTGCCTGAAGGAATGTGCGGAATTTTGTAATTAGCAGTAGTGGTTGAGTCCAGGGAAATTCCTCCACTTCCCGTATCCAGGATAAAATTGAAAGTATCAGCCTGGTTGTCAAACCTCGCTTTTATCAATATCACTCCCCCGTTCAATTGCTTAAATGGAAATGAAGTAATGAACTGAGCTGGCTTTTCCCAATACATTTCCTGGGCAGATGCAGAAATGCCTGAAAAAATGAAAAGTAAATGAAGGAAAAGTCTCATATTGGTTAAAACCTAAATTTAGGATTTATGCGTGTATTTTTGCGGAAATTATTATTGAGGGCTTACAGACGCACTCAAAAGGAAATTTAAGCACATGAAGACATCAGAATTATTACAAAAAGCGCTACGTTTTGAATTCCTGACTGTAGAAGAAGGCAGTTATTTATTTAGAAATGCTGCATTGGCAGAATTGATGGCGGTGGCCGATGAGCTAAGAAAAATACAGGTTCCGCATGGAAAAGTTACCTGGATCATTGATAGAAATGTAAATACCACCAACGTTTGCATAGCCAATTGCAAGTTTTGCAATTTTTACAGGATTCCCGGGCATAAGGATGGTTACGTTACTGATATTGAAACGTATAAAAGAAAAATTGAGGAAACTTTTAAATATGGCGGCGAACAATTGTTGTTGCAGGGAGGTCATCATCCTGATTTGGATTTAAATTATTATGTTACTCTTTTTAAAGAATTAAAAAAACTATTTCCGAAATTAAAGCTTCATGCACTTGGGCCACCGGAAGTAGCTCATATCACCAAAATCTCAAACTCCACTCATCATGAAGTGTTAAAAGCATTGAAAGAAGCAGGGCTTGATTCATTGCCGGGACCAGGAGCAGAGATACTAACGGACAGGGTTAGACGCTTAATAAGCAAAGGGAAATGTGGTTCACAGGAGTGGCTCGATATCATGAGGGAAGCCCACAAAACAGGCCTTACTACTTCCGCCACCATGATGTTTGGCCATGTGGAAACGATTGAAGAAAGGTTTGAACATTTGGTAAAACTACGTACGGTTCAATCTGAAAAACCGGAAGGCGCTGTAGGTTTTTTAAATTTTATTCCATGGACATTCCAGGATGTGGATACATTACTCACAAGAATAAGAGGCGTTCATAATCTTACTACTCCCGAAGAATATATTCGTATGATTGCAATGAGCCGCATCATGCTGCCGAATGTAAAAAATATACAGGCAAGCTGGCTAACAGTGGGCAAACAAATAGCACAGATTTGTCTTCATGCTGGCGCAAACGATTTTGGAAGTATCATGATTGAAGAAAATGTGGTAAGCGCTGCAGGCGCGCCGCATCGTTTTACGGCCAATGGAATCCAGGAAGCTATAAGGGAAGCGGGTTTTGAACCGCAACTCAGAAATCAGCAATACGAATTCAGGGAAATGCCGGAGTTGATTGAAGAGCAGGTGATTGATTATTAATTTCCGATATTTTTAGCAAGATTTTTGATCAATGGCCTTTCAAACTTTTACTCCTGAACAATCTGTACCGAAAATAAAACAATACTGCGCTTACCAGGAAAGATGCCATTCAGAAGTGAGAGATAAATTGTATTCATTCGGCCTGCATAAAAATGAGGTTGAAGAAATTATCTCTAATTTAATTACAGAAAATTATTTAAATGAAGAGCGCTTTGCCATTCATTTTGCGGGAGGAAAATTCAGGATGAAACAATGGGGGAAAATCAAAATAAAGCAAGCTTTAAAATATAAGCAGGTCAGCGATTATTGCATCAGGAAAGCATTAAAAGAAATTGATGGAAATGATTACAAAAAAACTTTTCAAAAGCTGGCAGAACAAAAATTGAAAACCTTGAAAAGCGAAAAAAATATTTTTATAAAAAAAAGAAAACTGCAGGATTTTTTGTTGCAAAAAGGATATGAAAGTGCGCAGGTAAAAGAGGTGATAAAAGAAATTGGAAAGTAATTTAAAGAAATCTATTCTTGTAATACAAGAACGTCTTCAGGAATATTAATTAAATTTGGTAAAAGATATCATGAAAACAGAATTTAAAAGTGTAGTTTGGAAAGAGGGTAAATATTTTGTTGCGCAATGTTTAAATATAGAAGTATCGTCTTTTGGTGAAACCAAAGAAGAGGCTTTAAAAAATCTAAACGAAGCGATAGAATTATATATGGAAGATGCTTCTTTTGATAATTTAACAGAAATAGAATCTCCTGAAATCGCTTATTCTCAAATTGAACATGCCTAAATTATATTCTACTGAACAAATTATTAGGATTTTGTTATACCATGGCTTTGTATTTATTTCTCAGAAAGGAAGCCATAAAAAATATCGTAAATCAGGAAATCCAACCTTAACAGTAATTGTTCCTGCTGGTAGAAAAGAGATGCCCTTCGGCACTTTCAAATCCATACTAAAACAGTCCCGCTTACAAATTACAGATTTTGAAAATTAATTTATTTCAAAACAACCATGTCATCACTTACTATAAGCCTTATTCAAACAAACCTTTTTTGGGAAAACAAAAAAGCCAATCTCGAAATGTTTCAACAAAAAATTGAAAGTATTAAAGAGAAAACTGAAGTCGTTATTCTTCCTGAAATGTTCAATACGGGTTTTAGTATGAAGCCTGAATTATTTGCAGAAAAAATGGATGGGGAAACAGTAAGCTGGATGAAGAAAATTGCTAAAGAAAAAAAAATAATTATTACGGGAAGTGTGATGATTGACCCTTCGTCTAACGCTCAGGATGACCATTCGGAAAACGCTCAGGATAAAAAATATGTTAACCGCCTGATCTGGATGTTGCCAACGGGCGAATATGGCGTTTATGACAAAAGGCATTTGTTTGCTTTTGGCGATGAAAATTCACATTATTCCCCGGGAAATAAAAAGTTAATTGCTTCAGTAAAAGGATGGAAAATTAATTTGCAGGTTTGTTATGATTTGAGGTTTCCTGTTTGGGCGCGGCAACCGGCGGGTGATTTAGAAAGTCAATACGATTTATTACTCAATGTAGCCAACTGGCCGGAAAAAAGAAGCATTGCATGGAATACATTGTTGCGCGCAAGGTCAATCGAAAATCAATGTTATGTAATTGGTGTGAACCGCGTGGGAGAAGATGGAAATAAAATTTTTTACAACGGTGAAAGTTCTGTTATCGATCCTTTGGGAGAGATTATTTATCACAAAAACGGGGAGGAAGATATATTCACGTATACTTTAGAAAAAGAAAAAATCACTGAAACGAGAAATCATTTTCCTTTTTGGAAAGATGCCGACCGCTTTATAATAACTGAATAATATGGGGCTATAGCCTGTATAATTTTTTAACCAAAATCTATCAGTTTTATCGCGGGTTCTAAACAAATAGTTTATTTTGTGTATCAATCAACTTTTCTTTTTTTATAAAACAATCTCACATCATGGACGAGTTAATTCAAAAACTACAAAGCGCTCATGGCCTTTCTAAAGAAGAATCCAATAAAATTCTAAGTACTATTGCGGATTATCTTAAAGAAAAATTTCCAATGGTAGGCGGTGCTATTGACAATCTTTTTCAATCAGGTACCACCCCAACAGGACCCGGAACTACCCCAGCCGATGTGCAATCTGCTGTAGCAGACCCGATTAATAATAATAATGATCTTAAGGAGAAAATTTCAGAATTTATTCCCGGAGCTAATGATGATAACATTAAGGATTTTGCCAAAAAAAATCTGAGTTGATTTTTGGGTATATTAAACCAGGCTGTTTATTTCAAAACTTCCCTGGCAATAACTATTTTTTGAATTTCGCTGGTGCCCTCGCCAATGGTGCATAGCTTGCTGTCCCTGTAATATTTTTCAACGGGATAATCTTTGGTATAACCATAGCCGCCAAAGATCTGAACTGCATCATTAGCAATTTTTACCGCAATTTCGCTGGAATAATATTTAGCCATTGCCGATTCTTTGGTTACGTTTTCTCCTCTGGATTTAAGATCGCAAGCCTGGTTAATTAAAAGCTCAGCCGCCCTTATTTCTGTAGCCATATCTGCCAGCTTAAATGAAATAGCCTGGAAATCTGAAATGGGCTTTCCAAACTGGTATCTTTCTTTTGAATATTGCAAAGAAGCCAGGTAAGCTCCTTTGGCAATTCCTAACCCAAGAGCAGCTATTGAAATTCGGCCGCCATCCAACACTTTCATTGCCTGTTTAAAACCATCACCAACTTCTCCCATCCTGGCAGAATCCGGTATACGGCAATTATCAAATATCATTTCTGCTGTTTCGCTGGCGCGCATTCCCAATTTATTTTCTTTCTTGCCGCTGTTAAACCCTTGGGTGTCTCGTCTTACAATAAATGAAGTTGAATTATCGCGCTTACGTGGTTCACCTGTCCGGCAAATCACAACGGCTACATCGCCACTTTTCCCATGCGTGATCCAGCTTTTGGTTCCGTTTATTACCCAATCATCACCGTCTTTTTCTGCCACACATTGCATGTTTCCGGCATCGCTACCGGTGTTAGGCTCTGTTAAACCCCAGGCGCCGATATATTCCGCAGAAGCCAGCTTTGGCAAAAATTCTTTTTTCTGTTCTTCATTTCCAAAAGTAAGAATATGGCCTGTACACAAAGAATTATGAGCTGCATACGACAGCCCGATTGAGCCACAGACTTTAGAAATTTCCTGGATGGCTGCGCTATATTCAAAATAACTGAGCCCGCTTCCGCCATATTCCTGCGGGACGAGAATGCCCATCAGACCGAGTTTTCCTAATTCTTTAAAAATATGTACCGGGAATTGCTGTGTCTCATCCCACTCCATAACATGAGGCCTGATGTATTGTTCTGCAAACTGCTTTACTGTTTCGGCCACCTGCGATGTTAATTCATTTGTTGCAAAATCCATAGATTATACACTTTTGTGCATTGCAAGGTAGAACGAATAAAATAATTCTGCAATTTGCACGATTTAATTTAACTCACTAATTTATTACAATTATGAAATGCCGTTCAATAACCAAAACAAAAAAACCGGTTATTTGTTTGTTTACTGAAAACCAAAAGAATTTTTAAAAGGATAGGATAAAAAAACCAAAACGGGTAGAATAAAAAGATTTATTTCTTCTTTCACTATAAAAACCTATTCGACAGACAGGTACGGGGAAATTTTATTGTAAAATTCATCAGTAATGAGCATAATCTTCCTGATATCGTTGATCTCTCTAAAATTTCCATGCTGTTGCCTGTATTGAATCATCGCATTAGCAATTGAATAATTGATATAAGGATGCGCTTTCAATTCTTCTGCTGTTGCGGAATTAATATGTAGCTTTTTGATTTCTTTACTGTTTAACGTCAAATATTTTTTGATCTTTTGGAACGTAGAGTCAGGAAGATTATAGGTTTCGCCTATTTGTTCAACAGAATAAAAGCCGCCTAACTTCTCCCTGAATGAAATAATTCTTTTTGAAAGTTTACTGCCAATGCCAGGCAAAGCGATAAAGGCAGAAGTGTCTGCCACATTTATATCAAACGGCTGGATCGAAATTTTTTTTGGATAAGTTTGTGATTCAGTGTATTTATTTTGAACAGGGCCATAATCCTTTTTTACGAGAGCAATAGAAACATACGGAATCAATTCCTCCGCATCTGTTTCGCTAAGCCCATATATTTTTTTGATGTCTTCAGGTTTATAAAATTTGCCTCCTTTAGCTATATATTTTTGAATAGTCTGAGCCGTTTTTTTTCTAATCCCAAGCCTTATCCAGTCATTTTCTGAAGCCGAATTTGGATCAAAATAAAAAAGCTCTTTTTTTACCGGAGCCGCTTTTACATAAGATGGCGTATAATCATCCTGGTATTCATCTTTGCTTTTTGGAAAGTTCTTTTGCTTTATTGAATCTTTCTCAAACGCTGCAATTTCTTTTGAAAATTCTGTTGCATTAACAGGCTCATTTTTTACAAAAAAATGGAAAAAGCGTGGCAATACCATTAATAAAATTAAAATAACAGTGACATAAATAATTCCTTTCCTTTCTTTTTTGGTAAAGCTGAAATAGTCGATAAATAGCTTCCACATACAGTTAGTTTTTTGTAAATTAATAAAAAACTAACTGTGAAAACAAAATTTAAAAAAAATTATTTGGGATCTTCCTTCGCTTCAGTATTTTTTTCTTCACTGAATATTTTTTCCGGGCGCATTTGAGGAAACAACAGAACATCCTGTATTGACGATTGATTGGTTAGCAACATTACCATCCTGTCAATGCCAAACCCAATACCGCTTGTAGGTGGCATTCCATATTCAAGCGCTCTTAAAAAATCCTGGTCGATATACATCGCTTCATCATCGCCGCGTGCCATCAATTTGGATTGCTCTTCAAATCGTTCTCTTTGTTCCAATGGATCGTTGAGTTCGGTGTATGCATTTGCAATTTCTTTTCCATTTATGATCAATTCGAAACGCTCTACAAGCCCAGCCTTGCTTCTATGCTTTTTAGTAAGCGGGCTCATCTCTACCGGGTAATCAATAATGAAAGTAGGTTGGACAAAATTAGCTTCACATTTTTCAGAAAAAATCTCATCTATCAGTTTTCCTTTTCCCATTGTTTTATCTGCGTGTATGCCTAACTGTTGACAAACTTCCCTCAGCCCGTCTTCATCTTTTGCGCTGATGTCTATGCCAGTATATTCCTTAATGGCGTCATACATCGTAATTCTTTTATAAGGAGCTTTTAAATCGATTTCTTTGTCGCCGCTCATTACTTTCGTAGAACCATTTACCGCGGTTGCAGCATTTTCCAGCAATTGTTCAGTAGTTTCCATCATCCATAAATAATCTTTATAAGCCACATAAAATTCTAACACGGTAAATTCCGGATTATGAGTTCTGTCCATTCCCTCATTTCTGAAATTACGGCTAAATTCATACACCCATTCAAAACCGCCAACAATCAATCTTTTCAGATAAAGTTCGTTGGCAATCCGCAAATAAAACGGAATGTCCAATGCATTATGATGTGTTTTAAAAGGCCTGGCAGCCGCACCTCCGGGGATACTTTGAAGTACAGGCGTATCCACTTCCAATGCGCCTCGCTCATTTAAAAAATTACGAACCGCATTCATCATTTTGGTTCTTTTGACGAAAATCTCCTTTACATGAGGATTCACAATAAGGTCTGCATATCGTTGCCGATATCGGAATTCAGCATCTGTTACTTCATCAAATGTTTCACCATCCTTTTCTTTTACAACAGGCAAAGGGCGAAGCGATTTTGATAATATTTTAAATTCAGTTACATGAATGGAAGTTTCGCCAGTTTTGGTTATAAAAACATAACCTTTTACACCAATAATGTCGCCGATATCAATCAGCTTTTTCCAAACTATATTGTAAAGAGTTTTGTCTTCTTCTTTTGCAATATCATCCCTGCGAATATATATTTGAATTTTTCCGGTTGCATCCTGCAATACAGCGAAAGAAGCTTTTCCCATATCGCGAATGCTTAGCACACGGCCGGCTACGCAAACATCTGCAAATTCCGCTTTATTCTCATCACCCTTGAAATTGTTTTTTATAAAAGCTGCTGTTGTATTAACAGGATACAATTCCGCGGGAAATGGGTCAATTCCCAGCCTGGCAAATTCTTTTAATTTTTCTCTTCTTATTATTTGCTGTTCAGAAAGATGTTCTGTATTCATGATAACTATAAAAAATTTTTGCAAAAGTAAACTATTGCAGTTTCAAAGAAAGCTGTAAATAGTAATGTTAAGCAATAGAAGTACTACTAACAATAATTTTACATATTTTCAGGCAAAAAAAATGCACCTCTCAGCATGAGAAATGCATTATAATGAAATAATAATTGGTTAAAGAGAACCTTGATGCATTTTTAAAGAGTTTCCTTTCTTTTTTTGAGAGTATCTATTTCTCTTTCTAGTCTCGTGATAGTGGCCTCAATATTACTTAGGCGCTTGCCATTTTTGGAAATTTTAAAAGTTGGATGAACAGTTTTTAATTCCTCTTTATAATCGGCCAATTGTTCCTTCAGGGTTTTCAACTTACCTGCAATTTCATTATTTCTAACGGGTCTTGCCATGATTAATTATTTTGATTCAAAGTATAAAATTAAATTAAAAAAACCTATCGTAACAGAAAAATATTTTATGAGTTTTAAATTTCAATCAGTTTATCAGCATATAACAAATGTAATTTATCTGTAAACCAAGATTAAAATAGCAATTCTATAACAGAATAAAGTTAGAAAGAATTCGCATAAGCCCATGGATAAATCTTAATTTTGCATTTTTCCAATATGAGCGACGAAATAAAACATGAATGTGGCCTTGCTTTTATAAGGCTACGTAAACCTTTTTCTTACTACCGTCAAAAATATGGTACTGTTTTATACGGCCTGAATAAGTTGTATCTTTTAATGGAAAAGCAACACAACCGCGGCCAGGACGGGGCCGGAATTGCTTCTGTAAAATTAAATACGGAACCTGGTTATCCCTTTTTACACAGGATAAGAAGTGTTGAAAACCAAGCCATCGCCCATCTTTTTTCTCAAATCGGAAACCAGGTAGATGAAATTAAAAAATATCATGCTGATATTGAGCAACATCCCGGGCTTATGAAAGGTCATATTGATTTCCTGGGAGAATTATTACTTGGCCATTTACGCTATGGAACCCAGGGAAAAAATAACGTAGAATTTTGTCATCCATATATAAAAAGAAACACGATTCCTGCACGCAATATTGCTATGGCCGGAAACTTCAATCTTATAAATAAGGATGAGATTTTCTCATTAATAAACAGCCCAAGAGGAGAGAATGACCGTGGGAGCGACCTCGCGGCTATGATTGATATTATCCAACATTTTTTGATAAAGGCAGATGATGCTTCTCCGGAGCATGTTGATATTGCCGGTGTCTTGAAAAAGTCTGTTCCCTATTTTGATGGAGGTTTTACTTTTGGGGGGCTTACCGGTGAAGGAATTGGATTTGTAGTCCGTGATGCTCATGGAATCAGGCCTTGTTATTATTATATTGATGATGAAGTGATAGTTGCGGCAAGCGAAAGAGCTGCCATCCGCACGGCATTTAATGTTGGAGAAAACGTAGTAAAAGAATTAATGCCCGGAAATGCACTCATTACCCAACCGAATGGTGAATATTCCGTTGAACAAATCGTTGAACCCAAAGAAAGAAAAGCGTGCAGCTTTGAACGCATTTATTTTTCAAGAGGAAGCGATGAAAAAATATACAGGGAAAGGATTGCATTGGGTTATCATTTAAGTGAGCGTGTGCTGAAGGCGGTGGATTATGATTTAAAGAACACGATTTTCTCGTTTATTCCTAATACGGCGGAAACTGCTTTTTATGGAATGATAAAGGGTGCGCAGGATTATTTAAATAAAATAAAAATTGAAAGAATATTAAGCTGGGGAAAAGACTACGATGAGGAAAAACTAGCGGAGATGGTTAACCGAAAAGTGAGAATGGAAAAAATTGCCATCAAAGATGTGAAGCTTCGCACTTTTATTACAGAAGATAACAGCCGCAACGAAATGGTACAGCACGTTTATGATATCACCTATGGAACAGTAAGAAAGGGAATAGATACTTTAGTAGTTATTGATGATTCTATTGTAAGAGGTACAACACTTCGTGAAAGCATTATCAGGATGCTTGCGCGGCTTGAACCTAAAAAAATAATCGTGGTTTCATCAGCGCCACAAATCAGATACCCTGACTGTTATGGAATTGACATGAGTAAACTAGGCGAATTTGTTGCCTTCAAAGCTGCTATGGCATTGATAAAAGAAAGAGGAATGGAGTCAACATTGCAATGCCTTTTTGAAAAATGCAAAGAATTAAAAAGAAATAATCAACTGAATTCTCAAAATATTGTTCGCGAAATTTATAAACCATTTTCGTTAGAAGAACTGGATAAAAAAATTGCAGAATTAATTACGCCTCCTGAAATAAATATCCCGGTAGAAATCATTTATCAAACTATAGAAGATTTACATGAATGTTGTCCGACAAATCTTGGCGATTGGTATTTTACAGGCAATTACCCTACTCCTGGTGGTAACCGTGTAGTGAACAATGCCTTTTTAAATTATATGGAAGGGAAGAATCAGAGGGGGTATTAAAACTTTTCTCTTCTTCAACAAAATAAAAAACTTCAAAATTTGTTGTTCTACTGTGCTACTATTTTGAAGGCTTTTCTTTCCAAATAATTATAATTTCTTATGGTCTTATAAGTTATCTTTTGGATTATATCTTCAAATAAATAAGATTGTGTGATTGAAAAATTTCCTTTACTAATAACATGGCCAACCGTTTTAAATGTAATTCCATCAACACTTCTTTCAACGATAAAGTAGCTGTTTTTTGTTCAAAAGCTGTTGACCAATTTAAAACCACTTTACTTGTTGAAATATTCCTGTTAAATGTTGCCAACTTTACAGGCAATACTTTTAAAGTTCCATAACCGTTACTAATCAAACCAAATTCAATAGTATAATTTTCCGAAAGTTCTTTTGGTGTGCCTGGCAAATAACCTGAACAATGCTGAAGAGAAAGCCTTTTACTATTTTCATTGGAAACAGAAACCACTTCACCTGTGCCACCTGTTCCCAGTTTGCGGGGAAATCCCTTCTGATGTTGAATAAGATTCGACTGTATCCATAAATCAATATCTTTATTTTCAAAATGGAGAAAGAAAAAAAACAAGAATATTTTATCGGTATAGATATAGGAACCGGCAGCACCAAAGCCATTGCGATAAACAGTAATGGAAAAATTATCGCCGATTCTCAAATTTATTATAAGACCCTAAACCCGCAACCAGGCTATTCTGAACAAGATCCTGAAATAATGTGGAAAGCCTTTGTAAGTTGTATCAAAAAAATAATTGATTCAATAAAATATCCGCCGGTTTCTATAAGTTTCAGCAGCGCCATGCATGGTTTGATAGCAGTAAACGAACAAAAAAAGCCAATTTCTAATTTGATAACATGGGCCGATACACGAAGTGAAAAAATAGCAGAACAAATCAGGAAATCAAAAGAAGCAAAAAGCATTTATAAAACAACGGGAACTCCTATTCATCCTATGAGTCCGCTTTGCAAAGTCATCTGGCTTCGCAAGAATCAACCTTCAGTCTTTAAAAATGCTTTTAAATTTATTTCTATCAAAGAATTTATCTGGCACCGGTTGTTTGATGTTTATGAGATAGACCATTCCATTGCTTCTGCAACAGGTTTGTTTAATATAAAATCCTTGAAATGGAATAAGGCATCTTTAAAATTATGTGGCATAAATTCCGGCCAACTTTCCGAAGCTAAGCCGACAAATTTTATCAGGAAAAATGCGAATGCTTCAATGATAAATTCATTGTCTCTTTCTGCTGAAACTTCTTTTTGTATTGGCGCGAGCGATGGATGCCTGGCCAATTTGGGAAGTTACGCGATGGATAAAGGCACGGCAGCTTTGACGATTGGAACGAGCGGTGCGGTACGGATTGCCAGCAATAAACCCGTTTATAATTTTAAGGAAATGACTTTTAATTATTTGCTGGATGATAAAACTTTTATCTGCGGAGGTCCGGTTAATAATGGAGGAAATGTAGTGCAATGGCTTTTTAAGTCTTTCTTAAATACAGAAAAGCCTTCGGAAAAAGATTACGAAAATCTTTTTATACAAATTAATTCAGTACCAGCGGGAAGTAGAGGATTAGTTTTTTTGCCCTATCTGTATGGCGAAAGAGCGCCTGTTTGGGATGGAAAAGCCGGCGGCGTATTTTTTGGGATAAAGCCTTTTCATACGCAAGCTTATTTTGTACGTGCCGTTTTGGAAGGAATTTGTTATTCTATGAACCAGGTATTACAAATTGTGGAATCTTCCACTTCAAAAATCGAAAAGCTGATTGTTGGCGGAGGCTTTATTCATTCTAAAACATGGATGAAAATATTAGCCGATATAACAGGAAAAACGCTTTTGGTATTTGAAACTCAGGATTCATCAGCGGTTGGCGCGGCTCTATTAAATATGAAAGCCATGAAAATGATCAAAAATTATTCTTCCTTAAAACCAACTATAAATCAAATTATAAAACCTGATTTAGAGGTTCATAGAAAGTATGAGGAAAATTATACTGTTTTTAAAAATTTATATCCGGCATTGAAAGATTCGATGCAAAAGATTTATCAAAATAAAAATTGACGATAAAAGCCTGCATGGTCGAACAGGCAGGTTGCTTCACTGCCACGCATTTTCCAAAAACCGAACCCAGTTTTTCCACATTATATTTTCTACATCATTTTCAGAATAACCCCGTTCTTTTAAAATTGCAGGAATCTTTTGTAAATCAGCAATCGTGTCCAAATCAGCAGGGCATTGCTCTGTACCAAAAGCGCCGTCCAAATCGGTTCCGATTCCGGAATGTAAGGAGTTACCTGCGAGTTGACAAACATGATCAATATGATCAATAACTGTTGAGATGTAAACGCCTTCTTTTTTTGGTGTTGATTTTCCTCTTACCCAGTTTGGTTTCAACATCCACGCATCGAAAGCTCCGCCAATAACCGCTCCACGCTCTATCAACACTTTTATTTGATCATCAGAAAATTGCCTGTTATGCGAAACCAATGCACGGCAATTATTATGGCTGGCCCAAACGTGGCCTTTAAAATTTTCCAAAGCTTCCCAAAAACTTTCATCACAAAGATGGGTGGCATCTAAAATGATGTTCAGCCTTTCCATTTCTTTTAATAATTCTTTTCCTTTCTTTCCAATACCTCCTTCTGAATCGGTTCCATACGCATACACGCCGGGGCCGTAATGAGCAGGCCCAATTGCACGCAATCCATTTTCATAATTTTTTTCCAGGTATCTCATATCTAGAATGGAATCAGCCCCTTCAAGGCTGAGAACGTATCCAATTGGCAAATCATTTGTATTTCCGTTTTGCCATTTTTCTATGTGGTCTTTTAATGTTTTGGTATTATTTATTTGAATCATTTCTCCTTTGTCTTCCATCGCCTGGTACCAGGCCAATTGTCCCTGAGTTTGTGCCCACGACTGTTCCTGCGAATTCCATCCCTGCAGTTTACTTCCGGGTTTTACATATCTCGCTATCATTGTAGCCACACAAATACCAATATTTCCATTTCGCATTTCAGGTAAAGAAACTGTTCCGTTAGAGCGGTCAGGTTTATCATTCATTCCTTTTTCTCTTTCACGTATATCCATCACCGTTTGAGTCAGGTCGCGGTTCCATTCCATTGCATTCATGCTTAAATCAAGATGGGCATCAAAAATAATATTGGACATTTTGTTTTTTTATTAAACAGTAATTTTTTTCTTCCGCGCTTCAATCTCCCATGTGTCAACCAGCGCTCCATTTTCAATAATATTTGCTTCATCATATAAAGCAACGGTGGGACAAATGTGGTAAGGAATTCCGTACAATACATCTCCAACTTGAATATTATCACAATCTTTTATCTCAATAACCAAATGTTCTTCACTTTGTGATTTCACTTCATAATTTTCCAAATTCAAAAAGAATATTCTTTTAGAAATAGAATTTTCTGCAGACACAGATTTATGACCAAGATCGGTCGTAATCAATCCAGGAACGGGTTTTGAAATAACTCTTGTTAATAAAACGGCGGCAAATTCAAAAGGCTGTTCTGGCAGTAATGCATCATAGCCGTAATCCCAAAGTAAACAGGTTCCGGGGCTGCAATATTCTTCTTTGTTTAATGCATGAACCGTAAAGGTTGGTGTACCGCCAGCGATGATTTTCACGTCCGGCAAATTAGAATTCTGCACTATTTCTTGCTTTACTGCATTTACTTTTTCAAAGGCTTCTTCTACTTTTTGTTTTCGTATTTCAAAATCTTCATCACGGATATGCCCATCATAAATATGCAACCCCTGAAAATTAATGTTGGATAATTTTTGTATTTCTAAAAAAAGATTTAAAAGTTTTTCGCCAGCTTCAATTCCTGTTCTGTGCATTCCCGCATCCACATCAATAAAAACATTGGCAATAAGCTTTTCTTCAGCAAATAAATCATTCAACATTTTTACAGAAGCCATATTATCAACCAAAGAAGCAAATTCAATTTGCTGATATTTTTTTATTAAAGAAATAAAACGTTTTGCTTTTGAAAAATTAAGCTGGTAAGCCTGCAAAATATTTTCTGCTCCCGCTTCTGCAAGCATTTCTACTTCGGCTATTGTCGCGCATTTGAATTGAGTAATACCCGCAACTATTTGCATCTTGACGATCTGCGACATCTTATGTGTTTTCACATGAGGCACCAATCTTTTCGCATCTCCCGCAATGTTGATCATGGTTTTGATATTAAACGCTACACGATTTTTATAAACCAATAAGGCAGGCGAGTCAATTTCATCCGGATCATTCAATTCGTACCACTGTTTGTCAGGCATTTTGTTCAATTTCAATTTCTGTTACTGATTCGGAAATTACCACTTCATCTGAATTATCGGAAAGCTCAAAAATAGCTTCGATTTCCACAGGAATGTTGTCTGGCAAAGAGCCCATTCCTACAGCACTTCTTACACCAACGCCATTTTCATTTCCCCATATTTCAGCAAAAAGTTCGCTGCAACCATTAATTACAAAAGGATGTTTTTCAAAATTCAAAGTACAATTTACCATTCCAAAAACCTTTATCACTCTTTTTATTTTATTCAAACTTCCGAGATTAGTTTTCAAAGTTGATAATATCGTTAAGCCGGTTTGTTTGGCGGCAAGTTTCGCTGCATCCGCGTTTATATCAAATCCTACTTTTCCTTTTATTAATATTCCTTCTTCCAAAACAGGGCCGTGGCCGGAAACATAAATTAAATTATCTACCTGGAGCAGAGGTTTATAAACACCCGCAGGCCTTGGCGGAGGTGGCAAAGTAAGCCCGGTTTCTAAAAGATTTTCTTCAGGAGTCGTTTGCATAATTCTTTAGATTATTTTTTTTAATAAGAAGAATAAAGGTAGAATGTTTTTGAGAAAAGCGTTTGAGATGTTGGGCACCTCACTAAAAATCTTTCTTATCTTCATCCACTTTTTTTAATTTTTTTATAAAAATGTATGCTCGCCATCCAGGCAAAGAAAACGTTGAAACTTGCTTTCCCCATTATTTTGGGAGAAGTATCTCAAATGATGCTAGGCATTATCGATACGGCAATGGTAGGCGCTGTAAATTACAAACAGCTTGCTGCTGCGGCTTTGGTAATGAGCGTAATAAATATTCCGTATGTTTTTGGAATAGGAATTACCATTTCTGTTTCGCAAATGGTTTCTATGGCGCACGGAAGAAGAGACGGAAAATTAGTGAGCCATTATTTATACAATGGGTTTTGGTTGTGTGCTGTTTCGGCGATTGCTATTTCTACAGCGATAGAATTAAGCAGAAATATTTTATTTCATCTTGACCAGGACCCCTTAGTGGCGCAATTAGCGTTACCTTATTTGCAAATAATGGGTTGGTCTGTGATTCCGATGCTCTTATTTCTTTCATTAAAACAATTTACTGATGGATTGGAATTCACAAAAACGGCGATGATACTTTCTCTTGCTGCGCTTCCCTTGAATGCCTTTTTAAATTGGTTGTTAATTTATGGAAACCTGGGATTTCCCCGGCTGGAGCTTATGGGCGCAGGATGGGCCACTTTGATTACCCGGATTTTTATTTTTTCCTTCCTGGCATTAATTGTTTTGTATCACAAAACTTTCAGCAGATACATAGCATTAAGAAGCAGGGCGTGGATATTTAAATGGGAAACTATTAAAGAATTACTTCATATCGGAGTGCCCAGCAGTTTTCAAATTTCTATGGAAGCCGGCGCTTTTGCAGTTTCCGGTATTTTGATTGGAACAATAGGAGCGGTAGAACAGGCCGCACATCAAATTGCTTTAAGCTGCGCTTCATTAACCTTTATGGTCTCGATGGGACTGTCGCAGGCTGGCTCAATCCGCACCAGCAATACATTTGGAAGAAGTGACTGGACACTTATAAAAGTTATTGGAAAAAGTACTTTGTTCATGGCACTGATTTATGGAACTTTTTGCGCCCTGATTTTTATTTTATTAAGAAACCAGCTGCCGTTAATTTTTAATGACAATGTTGAAGTAGTTTCAATGACTTCCTATTTATTATTGTTCGCAGCTTTGTTCCAGATTTCAGACAGTACGCAGGCAATAAGCGCGGGTTTATTAAGAGGAATAAAGGATGTAAAAGTACCTACCTATTTTATTGCTATTGCTTATTGGGCCATCGGAATTCCGGTTGGCTGCCTTCTTGCTTTTTATTTTAAAATGGGCGCTGCCGGTATCTGGACCGGATTCATAACCGGCCTCACTTTTTCTGCAACGTTCTTAACCTCCCGGTTTAGAAAAATGGTGCAGAAAAATAAATAAATGTCTATCAAAAAAAATCCTGGTTCTTAGCCAGGATTAGGATTTATTTACTAATAGTAAATGAATAAATAATGCATATTTCTGCTTTGTAAAGAACCCGATTCCAATCACGTCAATCAAACTTAATGTTTAAAATGTCGCAGGCCTGTAATAACCATTACCAGGTTATTGTCTTTACAGTATTGAATAGAATCTTTATCCCTGATAGAACCGCCAGGTTGAATGAATGCAGTGATGCCGGCATTATGAGCGATTTTTACACAATCGTCAAAAGGGAAAAAAGCGTCACTGGCTACTACTGCATTTTTAAGATCAAACTCAAACTGGTTCGCTTTTTCAATCGCGTGTTTTAAAGCATCCACCCTTGAAGTCTGGCCCGCGCCTTTTCCTAAAAGCTGTTTATTTTTTACAATGGCGATCGCATTGCTTTTTAAATGTTTGCAAACCAGGTTGGCAAAAACAAGATCCTCTTTTTCATTTTTTGAAGAAGGCCTTCCACCCTCTTCTTTCCATTCCGTGAAATTGCCTTCATCATTATCCTGAACTAACAATCCATTCAGTAATAATTTTGATTGCTGTTTTGAAGCAGGGAATTTGTTAAGTTTTAAAATGATCCTGTTTTTTTTCACTTTTAATAAGGGAAGGGCATCTTCATCAAAACCAGGTGCGATCAGAACTTCAATAAACAAATCCTTTATCGCTTCCGCAGTTTTCAAATCCAAAGTTGAATTAGAAATTAATATTCCACCAAAAGCACTCTCAGGATCTCCGGCAAGAGCAGCTGAAAAAGCATCTGAAATACTATCTCTCTGTGCGATTCCACAAACATTAGTGTGCTTGATCACCGCAAATGTAGCAGGATCGGATTTTTCTTTCTTTTGAAATTCTTTCATCAACTGTAAAGCAGCATCCACATCCACCAGATTATTGTAAGAAAGTTCTTTGCCATGTAATTGTTCAAAAAATGAACTCATATCTCCAACAAAATATCCTTGCTGATGTGGGTTTTCACCATAGCGCAATATTTTCTTCTCTGAAGAAAAAGGATTAGGAAAATTAGTTTTATTAAAATAATTAGAGATAGCTATGTCATAGCGGGAACAAACATCGAATGCTTTAGCCGCAAAATCCTTTCTTTCTTCCAAAGAAGTCTCGGCATCTTTTTCTTTTAAAATGTGAGCTAAAGATTCATATTGGTTCTTATCAGCTATCACCACTACATTCTTAAAATTTTTTGCTGCTGCACGAATCATTGATGGCCCGCCAATATCAATTTTTTCAATAATGGTTGCCTCATCATTGGTTGACTTAACCGTCTCTTCAAAAGGATACAAATCAACCACCACCAAATCAATTTCGGGAATTTTATATTGTTCCATTTCTTTCAAATCGCTTTCCACATCACGGCGGGCAAGGAAACCTCCAAAAACAACGGGGTGAAGGGTTTTAACCCGCCCTCCCAAAATGGAAGGATAACCTGTGAGCGATTCAACTGCAACACATTTTCCGCCGTTTTCTTCAATAAATTTTTGTGTACCTCCTGTACTGTAGATGGTAATATTTTGCTGTTGAAGTAAAGGGATAATTTCCTTTAAACCCTCTTTATTAAAAACTGAAATGAGCGCTGATTTTATTTTCTGTTGCATTTTTAAGAGAAGAAATTTTTCATTCACAAATTGATAACTAATGCACCCTGTTCAGGAACAGAATGGAAATGCAAATGTAATTCTTCACACTCTTTTTTCCATTGCTCAATTTTCCAGGATGAATTAGATGCGTCAAAAATGTAATTGTTGCAATCAAAATTTTCAGCTAATTGTGAAATTTTAATTCGCGGATTTTTAGAAATCAGGATGTAATTGATACTCATTTTTTCATGTGGTTGAAAATTATTGAATGAAGAATCGATCATTACAATCCTGGCATTATAGAATTGAAAAAAATGATCTTTTGAAAACAATGGTGCCGGTGATGACGAAGTTTTTTCGAGCTGAAAAGCAATGTGCGCGGGCTTTAAATTGTAAGTATTCAATAACCGGTCATTAACTACTGACTCATCTCCACAAAAAAAATATTTATTTCTGTCAATAAATTCCAAAGCTTTATGGCGGGAAATATTGTATACGATAATTTTCTTTTGCTGGTACAGATTCCAATCCTGAAAATTTTTGAATATAAAAAAACAAAGCAGGAATGCGATGGAAAACTTGAAAGCCTTTTTATCTTTTTGATTAAAAGAAAATACAAAGCAGGAAATAAATAAATACAACAGGAAAGTTTCAATAACAGAAATTGAAACCCCTGTCCATACGGAATAAGGAATTGAATCAAAAAATAAAACCGAATGATTTAAAAACCATATCAGACCATAAATAATTTTTGCAACATAAAAGGCCAAAATGTGGAAAGGCGAAAGAATAATTAAAATAAGACAGCCACATAAAATAAAAAAAGTAACAGGAATAGCAACAAGGTTTGACAATAAAAATAACAAAGGAAGCTGGTGAAAATAATATAAGCACAAAGGGAAAGTAAATAACTGTGCCGATAAGGAAACGGCTATTATTTGCCATCCTTTTTGCAATAACTTATTTTTAAAATAGAGCCAGTTTGAAATCGGTTTTTGCGCCATCACAATTCCTATAACTGCCAGGTAAGAGAGTTGAAAACCAACTTCCCATAAAAGAAATGGATTATAACAAAGCAGGAAGAAAGCAGATGTAGCAATTGAATTATAAACAGAACCTTTTTTATTAAAAACAGAACCGATAATTATAAAAGTAAACATGAGCGCCGCCCGGACTACAGAAGGCGAAGCGCCTGTAATTAACGCAAAAAGCCACAAACCTGCCAGGACAAAAAGCAGCCTTAAGTGTTTTGATTTCCTGGTAAAAGGCAAGACTGAAAATATCCAAAAAAGAACCCCGTAAATAATTCCGATATGTAGCCCGGAGATGGCAATAATATGGACTACTCCGGCATTGCTGTAAGCCTGCACCAAATCCTTATCCAGGTCAACTTTGTAGCCAATTAATAATGCTTTGGCAATTGATGATTCATCATTTTTGCCCAAATATTTTTCAAGGATGTTAACGGTCTTTGCCCTGATAGAAAAAATTAGTGAGGCCCAAAAAGATCTATTTTTTGAGGGTAATAAAATCCATTCATTTTCTTTTAAAAAAACCTGTTGGTAAAGTTGCCGGAATGCACAGTATCGGGCATAATCAAATGAAGCCGGATTTCCTGAATTAGGAATCGGGCTTAAAACTTTGTTCACTATGATTCTGTCGCCATATTTTAGATTTTTGGAAGCACTGTCTTTGGAAAAATAAACTAAAAACTTTCCGTTCGTTTTTATTTCTCTTCCATTTTCAATAATGGCATCGGCGGTGACAATTGTTTTAAAGGATTTTGCTTTTTGTTGCAGAGGTTCGGTAATGGTGGCAACTAAAAAATTATTTTTTGACTTATATTTTCCATACCATCTTACATCGTTTCTTGCATCTTTTTGCCAAAGCACCGCTGAAACTGATAATATCAGCAAAAGCGATAATAAAATTCCCGGTATCATTTTAAAACGAAACCGTAGCGCAGCAGGAAGAAAAGAAAAAAGCAGCAGCAGAACGCCTGCCCCGATTCCTGAAAAAATTATTAAAGCAATAGTTAAATTTAAATAAAACTGTAAAATAATACCGGCTATAACGGGTATGAGTAAACGCACAAAAGGCGCTTTTTTCCAGGAAGAAATATGATAGGACTTTCTCATAAAAGAAGCGAAAAAAAACTTTATTTGCTTATAAGTTATTTGGTAATATATCAGCAATTCTGCTTTGAAGATACATTTTTTATAGTTTTATTTTGTATTGTTTAGATTTGTAAACGTTCTTTTCTCAGGTCAAAACAAACTGGCAAAACATGATCAAATTATTTTTAAAATAGATAAATTTAAAATTCTTGGCGCAGTCACAACAAATGCAGTTTGATTCGGTTTATTCATTCCTGATAAAAAAGCTGGAAACAGAATTGGCTCCTTTCCTCCATTACCATAATGTAGAACATACTAAAGATGTAATTGCAGGAGTAGAACAACTGGCCAAGTCTGAAAAAATATCCGGCGATGAGCTTACGCTATTAAAAACAGCGGCGCTTTTTCATGATTCAGGCTTTTTAGAAACCTATAGCGATCACGAAAAAATATCATGTGAAGTGGCCAGGAAATGGCTTCCGGAATATGGATATGGAAAGGAAGAAACGGACAGGATTTGCCAACTTATTATGGCAACGAAATTACCGCAGCAACCTAAAGATAAACTGGGTGAAATTTTGTGCGACGCTGATCTTTATTACATGGGAACTGACAGGTATTTTGTCGGGGCAGAAAAATTGTATAAAGAATTACATGAAGCGGGGCTGGTAAAAAATCGAGAGGAATGGAGCAATGAAGAATTAAAATTTGTAGAAAATCACAAATATTTTACTCTTACTGCCAAACACAAACTTGATGCAAGGCTGGCACAAACCGTAACTCAATTACGGCAAAGATTAGCAAAAAAGAAAGGTTCTAAAAGTCACATTGAGATAAGCGGATGGCTTAGTGATGTGATGTTTATAGTTTCGGGCGTTTTGCTGGCTGCCTTTTCATTAAAAGGCTTCCTGATTCCGAATGGATTTTTTGACGGAGGCATCACGGGTATTTCATTGTTGATCAGCGAGCTTTATCATTTAGATATTTCTTATGTTATTTTGCTGGCCAATATACCTTTTATAATTATTTGTATTTACGCAGTAAATTTTAATTATGCTTTAAAGACTTTCATTTGCATTTTACTGCTCGGGCTTTGTTTATACTTTTTCCCCCATTATTCAATTACTTCTGATAAGTTATTGGTTTCTGTCTTTGGCGGATTCTTTTTAGGAGCAGGAATAGGATTAACAATGAGAGCAGGATGCGCCATTGATGGTATTGAAATATTGGCTTTATATACCTGGAAAAAAACAAGCTTTACCATTACCGAAATTATTTTCGCTATCAATATCCTTATTTTCGGAGTCGCTGCCTTCGAATTCGGAATCCAGGTGGCATTGTATTCTGTGCTCACTTATTTTGCAGCCACACGAACAGTAGATTATGTGGTGGAGGGCCTGGAAGCGTATATCGGAGTTACTATTATTTCCGGCAAAAGTGAAATCATAAAAGAGCGGCTGGTAAATGAAATGGGAAGAGGGATTACAATTTATAAGGGAGAGCGGGGTTTTTTGCCTGGCAAATTTGAATCACACAGCGAGTGCGATATCATCTTTACT
Organism: uncultured Chitinophagaceae bacterium; assembly: GCA_963741705.1. Taxonomy (GTDB): domain Bacteria; phylum Bacteroidota; class Bacteroidia; order Chitinophagales; family Chitinophagaceae; genus Ginsengibacter. The sequence goes on from CAVUJE010000001.1 coordinate 25,248, forward strand.
GTAATAACCAGGTTAGAAATAAGAAAGCTTAAGAATCTCGTAAGTGAAATTGACCCGCGATCTTTCGTTTTCGCAAGTGCCATTAAAGAAGCCTCAGGCGGAATTATCAAACGCAGGCATGTTCATTAAACAGTAAACGAAGTTTATTCCACAATTCTTAATTTGGCATAATTCAACATAATTTTTTTCTCGCCATTGTGCTCAAATTTTACAGTGGCAATCGGGTTATGCGCTGCGCCTTCCATTTTCATCACTTCGCCAAAACCAAATTTCTGATGCTCTATTTTTTGCCCGGTTTGTAAATGGCTTGTATCGCTTGGAGCAAAATCCGGTGAAGGAACGTGTTCTTTTAATTTGATGACGGGCGTTGAAACCAGGTAGGCAGGTTTTTCAGATTTAGTTTCCCACTTCTGTTTTCCCGCGGGATATTTTGGCTTATCAAAAGCATTCCAATAGTTATTGCTTTGATTATTGCGCATGTTGCCACCGGCAAAGGATTTATCCAATCGCTCCTGAGGAAGCTCATCAATAAAGCGGCTCGGTTCATTTTGAGTAAGATTCCCAAAACGATAGCGGGTATTTGCATACGTAAGCCAGAGCTTGTTTTTTGCGCGCGTTATGGCTACATAAAATAATCTTCTTTCCTCTTCCAATTCTTCTCTTGTATTGATCGCCATTGCATTTGGAAACAAGGTTTCTTCCAGCCCTCCCACAAAAATTACCGGAAATTCCAAACCTTTTGCGGCGTGGATAGTCATTAATTTAACCACATCGCTTTCTCCTTTATCATCGTCAGCATCTGTCAGCAAAGTAATTTGCTGCAGGTAACTTCCAAGGCTTTTATCCAACAACTCGCCGTCTTCAGTTGGCGTTTCCGTATATTCTTTTATAGCGTTTAATAATTCCTGCAGGTTTTCATACCGCGCTAATCCTTCAGTGGTTTTATCATTAAAAAGATCTTTAACCATACCTGTATTTTTTCCAACGAGGACAGCAAGGTCATAAGCGTTTTTTTTCTGCAATTCACTTTGAAACATTTTTATCATTACAACAAAATTGCTGATAGTCTCAAGCGTTGAGGCCCTATAGCCAAATTCAGAAGCGCGTTCCAAAACATTCCACATAGAAATATTTTGTTGATTGGCAAAGAGCACTGCCTTTTCAACCGAAGTTTTACCAATACCTCTTGCAGGATAATTGATGATTCTTTTGAGCGCTTCTTCGTCACCCGGATTTACAATAACACGCAGGTAACTCAAAAAATCTTTAATTTCTTTTCTCTGATAAAAACTAATACCGCCATAAATGCGATAGGCGATGTTCATTCGTCTCAGGCTTTCTTCAAAGCTGCGGCTTTGGGCATTGGTTCGATACAAAATAGCAAAATCATTGTTACGGTAATGATTTCGCAACTTCTGTTCCTGTATAGCATCTGCCACATATTTTCCTTCTTCATTATCAGTAGCAGTTCTAACTAAATTTATTTTTTCCCCTTCAATATTACTTGTCCAAAGTTTTTTGGGAATCTGGCCTTTGTTGTTGGCAATTACCTGGTTCGCAACATGGAGAATATTTTGGGAACTCCGATAATTTTGCTCCAGCATTACCACTTTTACTTCATCATAATCTTTTTGAAACTGTAAAATATTTTCGATTGTCGCGCCGCGAAAACTATAAATGCTCTGGGCATCATCGCCTACAACAGCCACATTTTCGTGCATCGCTCCCAGTAATTTTATGATCTGGTATTGCGAAGTATTCGTATCCTGGTATTCATCGATCATGATATATTTAAACTTGCGCTGGTATTTGCTAAGGCTTTCCGGATGTGTTTTTAAAAGTTGGTAAAATTTCAGCAAAAGATCATCAAAATCCATCGCGCCGTTTTTAAAACAGCGGTTACAATAAGCTGTGTAGATTTGCCCAATCATAGGACGGTTGGCTCTCATATCTTCCTGCTGCAAACCAAAATCATTGATGTATTCTTCGGGTGTAATCAGGCTGTTTTTTGCATTTGAGATCCTGTTATAGACAGTATTGGCTTTATAATGTTTGTCATCAAGATTTAATTCTTTTACCACTGTTCTCACCACGCTTTTGGCATCGTCAGTGTCATAAATAGTAAAGTTGCGCGGGTAGCCCAGTTTATCCGCCTCAGCTCTTAAAATTCTTGCAAAAACAGAATGAAAAGTTCCGATATACAGATTGCGCGCTTCATTATTTCCAAGGATATTCGAAACCCTTTCCTTCATTTCAGCTGCCGCCTTGTTCGTGAAAGTAAGCGCTAATATTTGAAATGCATCAACGCCATTAGCCATCAGATGCGCAATTCGTGTAGTTAAAACTTTGGTTTTTCCACTGCCTGCTCCTGCTACGATCATGATGGGCCCGTCACGATGAAGAACCGCTTCGCGTTGCGAATCATTCAGTCCCGATAAATATTCCTGCATAGTTGCAAATTTACGAAAAGAGGATTGGGGAGAAAATTACAAACACCATTATAAGTAAATTGAATGCACTTTAAAATCTCATTTGTATCAACAAAATAAATATATGGTCAATAAATGTAGTATTTCTAATTTCGCAATCTGAATAATATTTAAATCTAAATGAAAAAGAAAAATACTTACATCTCTGTTGCCTCTTTTTTAATGTTAACCTTATTTTCCCTGGGAAATAACTGTTTTGCACAAGACCAAACCGTAAAAGAATTGCAATCAGCCGCAAATAAAGAAATTAAGAAGGATAAACCGGACAGTAGTAAAACATGGAACACTGGCGGAATTTTTAATTTTAACCTCGGCCAGGGAACCCAAAGTAACTGGGCAGCCGGCGGTGATGATTTTTCTTTCTCACTTGCTACTTATCTCGGCATTCATGCATTTTATAAAAAAGGAAAATACAGTTGGGATAATACACTCGATTTTAATTATGGAATTGTAAATACCACCAGTCTCGGAACCAGGAAAAATGACGATCGTATTGATGTTTTATCAAAAGTCGGTTATGCGTTAAACCCTAAATTAGATTTGGCGGGTTTATTAAACTTTCACTCACAAATCTCGAAAGGTTATTCTTATAATTCTGATGGAAGTAAAGACCTTCTGTCCAATTTTCTCTCCCCCGGATACGTTCTATTAAGCCTTGGCCTGAATTATAAGCCAACACTTGGCCTGTCTATATTTGTTTCTCCCATTACTTCGCGATGGACAATAGTTACTGATGACACTTTATCTGCAAAAGGAGCGTACGGCGTAGCACCAGGGAAAAAAGTTAAAAATGAGATCGGTGCTTTTGCAAGCATTACTTATTTGAAAAATTTAAGTAAGTCCATAACCTATAACGGACGCCTGGATTTATTTTCAAACTATGAGCACAATCCTCAAAATGTGGATTTGATGATGAATAATATGTTTACGGCTAAAATATCCAAAGTACTTTCTGCGAGCTTGGGGCTCAATTTCATATATGATGATGATGTGAAACTATTTGGCCCAAATCATGATTCTCCTGGCCTGCAATTTCAATCAATGCTGGCTGTAGGGTTGAGTGTGAAATTTTAAAACAGTTGAGAATAATTAATTGAAATCAACTGAACGAATTCTTTTTATTTAAACTCTTATAATAGTTATCAGCAGTAAACCAATAAATAAGCCGGATTTTTAATTTGGGCGGTTAAGAGTTAAACGTAATAGGTATTGAACTGCTATTTAATTTCCACACTATAAATTTCTAAGTTAGAAATTCTGCTTTAATGTTAATGTTATTTTTGAAATTTTAATATAAGTGTGCATTAAAATGATAGCTTACTTACTTATCTATCCAATCTATCGAAAATGGAACGATTCTCAGAAGGAAATTAAAAATTTGAACGCCCCTATCGTATCTTTACATTTGAACTAATTAATTTTATCAGCCATGGACGCCATCATAATTCATCCCAAAAACGAAGAGCAGGCAAGCCTTTTTGAACAACTTGCCAAAACTTTGAAAGTACCTTTTGAAAAAAGCAAAAAGAGTAAAATTCCTTATAATTCAGAATTTGTTTCTAAAATTGAAAAAAGCAGGCAAGATTACAAAGAAGGAAAAGGACAAACTGTAACACTTGACCAGCTAAAGAGTTTATGGAAATAGAAATAATGCCTGATGCAAGAATAGATCTGGATTTTTGGGTCAAAACAGGCAACAAAGCGGTATTGAAAAAAATCACTCAACTTATAGAATCTATTTTAGAGCATCCGTTTGAAGGTATTGGCAAGCCAGAGCCATTAAAATACAGTCTCAAAGGAACATGGTCGAGAAGAATTAACCACAGTAACCGTTTAATTTACGAGGTCTCGCAATAATAAAATCCTCATCCATTCACTTAGAGGGCATTATGATTAATTTATTTTAGTATTTAATTCATCGAAATCTTTAAAGGAGTACAAATGTTCATAAAAAAAGCAAAGGGAGAAAAAATTCTCCCTTTGCTGTTATCGATAATTTGATTTATTCAAACTGTTTTGAAATCCCTTTTGCCAGTTCTACCATTTTCTTTATTCCTTCTTCAGGCAAATTCCCTTTCTTAAATTCAGCAAGTACTTCAGGAAGTTTTGTTTCCATTTCTAATAAGAATTGTTCTTCAAAATCCTGAACTTTAGAAACGGCAACATTGCTAATCAAACCATTGGTTCCGAGGTAAATGATTGCCACTTGCTTTTCAACCGGGTAAGGTGAAAACTGAGGTTGTTTTAAAATTTCCACGTTTCTTGCTCCCTTATCCAAAACCGATTTGGTAGCCGCATCAAGATCACCACCAAATTTTGAAAAGGCTTCCATTTCACGATAAAGCGCCTGGTCCAGTTTTAAAGTACCTGCTACTTTTTTCATGGATTTAATCTGTGCATTACCACCCACCCGGCTTACAGAAATACCCACGTTAATTGCAGGACGAATACCCGCATTGAACAAGTTACCTTCAAGGAAGATCTGTCCGTCGGTAATTGAAATCACATTGGTTGGAATGTAAGCAGATACATCACCAGCTTGTGTTTCAATGATTGGCAAAGCGGTTAATGAACCTCCGCCTTTTACCAAATGCCGGATGTTTTCCGGAAGGTCATTCATTTTCTGGGCAATCTCATCTTTGGATACGATTTTAGCAGCTCTTTCCAGCAAACGGCTGTGAAGGTAGAACACATCACCGGGATAAGCTTCACGTCCGGGAGGCCTTCTTAATAAAAGAGAAACCTCACGATAAGCAACCGCCTGTTTACTAAGATCATCAAAAATAATTAATGCGCTGCGTCCGGTGTCCCGAAAGAATTCACCTAACGCTGCACCCGCGAATGGTGCATAGAACTGCAACGGAGCAGGCTCTGAAGCAGAAGCAGCTACGATGGTAGTATATTCCATCGCTCCATTATCTTCCAACACTTTCATCACGTTAGCTATAGTAGAAGCTTTCTGCCCGATGGCTACATATATACAAAAAACAGGTTTTCCCGCTTCGAAAAATTCTTTTTGATTGATAATGGTATCAATACAAATAGCACTTTTACCAGTCTGGCGATCACCAATTACCAGTTCACGCTGACCGCGGCCAATAGGAATCATCGCGTCAATCGCTTTGATACCGGTTTGAAGCGGTTGTTTTACCGGCTCACGAAAAATTACACCCGGCGCTTTACGCTCCAAAGGCATTTCATATAATTCGCCGGTGATTGGGCCTTTGCCATCAATAGGTTCTCCCAAAGTATTAATTACACGACCTGCAAGCCCATCGCCCACTTTAATGGAAGCAATTCTGCCTGTACGTTTTACGGTATCGCCTTCTTTAATATTTCCACTTTCACCCATAAGAACCACACCCACATTATCTTCCTCAAGGTTAAGCGCGATAGCTTTTACACCATTCTGGAATTCAACCAATTCGCCGGAGCTTACATTATTCAATCCGTAAATACGTGCTATACCATCACCTACCTGCAACACAGTTCCTATTTCTTCAAGATTGGCTTCAACGTCCAAATTGCTTAGCTGGCTTTTGAGAATCGCCGAGATTTCATCGGGTTTTATGTCAACCATATTTTTTATTTTTTTAAGGCTGCAAAGGTATGTAAAGCAAATTCAATTTCAAAAGTAAAAACAGTAAAATTAGGCGCTAAAAAATAGGTTTGGCTCCATTTATGGAGCAAGTAAGATCAGGTTATGAGTAAAAACAAAAAACAGGTTTATTCATAAAACAAATTCCGTGATTAGATTGAGTTCATTGGCTTATTAATCTTGAGCGAAAAGTCCAGTAACTGTTCCCTCTTTTATGTAATCGTTTAAAGTAGCAACGGCTTCTTTATTCTCTTTCTATTTTTCAGGGTCATGATTAGGCCATTTTTTAATTCAGATAAAAGAATGATTTCTTTAAACCAAAGATAGAGAGAAGGTTTTTTATTACGTTTGCGCGGCCAAAGCCTGTCCAAAAAGAATGCAGTATCTGTTTCTCATACATCCTTTTTTTTATATCAATGCTTATAATTTACTATTGATTTTTCGTAAAATTACGATTGAGGCCGTAATTTCATAAGCACGAAAAATGGTCAATGTTCCTCTTGTTCAGCAATCGGTTACATTTTATCTTTGTTCTCAGAAGTTGATTGATGTTCAACAAACATTAATCGCAATCCAAATCCATTGAAAAACACTGTTCCTCTAATCCGGGAAAAACCATAATCCGATATCAGTCAACTTCTTTTTTTTTAAATTCAGGTCCTAAGAAAGATATTTATTCCCATGAAAACCGGCCTTAATCCAGCCAAAAAATTATCCTTGAAAAACCAATAACCTTTAAAATTAAATTTTTAAAAAAACTTTCGCCCCAAAAAAGCGAAAGTTTTTTTATGCTTTTAAGGCAACCCCGGAGTGCAGTAAAGCAACTTTTAAGGACAATTTTTATTTTACAGTTCCTTAATTTGCCTGATCATCTGGTTAGTAAACCCCCATTCATTATCATACCATGCCATCACTTTACAAAGATCTCCATCCACCACGCGCGTCATTTCTGTATCCACCACCGAAGCAAAAGAGCTTTGAATAATGTCTGAAGAAACCAGTGGCGCATCCGAAACTAAAACTACTTCTTTATAGCGATCTGTGGCAGCTTCTTCCTTTAAAATATTATTGATCTCTTCAACCGTGGTTGGCCTGTCGGCTACAAAAGTGATATCTGAAATAGAACCCACAACTACAGGCGTTCTTACCGCAACGCCATCAAATTTTCCCTGGTATTGGGGCAACGCTTTTGTTGTAGCAATTGCTGCACCAGTTGTCGCAGGAACCAGGTTCATAGCGGCCGCGCGGCCCATTCTCAGCTTTTTCTTTGAAGGGCCATCTACGATAGCTTGTGATGCTGTGTAAGCATGCGTTGTGTTTAAAATTGCCTTCTTAATTCCAATCCTTCTACCGAGAATTTCGATGATGGGGCTGATGTTATTTGTAGTGCAACTGGCACAGGAAAAAATGGCTACTTTTCCATCTTCTGTATTTACGCCATGAACAACAGTTGGTGTATCCACGCTTTTGGTAGGCCCTGAAATAACCACGTGTTTTGCGCCGGCCTGTAAATGTTTTTCAGCGTCTTCACGGTTGGTAAAAAGACCGGTACTTTCAATTACAATTTCCACGCCCAGGTCTTTCCATGGCAATTTTGCAGGATCTTTTATAGATAGATAAGAAATATTCTTATCGCCTGCTTTCAACTTGCCTTCTTCAAAACTTACTTTTTTATTATAAGTTCGATACGCACTATCATATTGAAACAGGTAAGCCGCATTTTCCAAGGTCATCAAATCATTTATCGCTATCACCTCCATATCCGGCGTATCCAATATTACTTTAAGGGCGGCCCGGCCTATACGTCCAAAACCGTTTATTGCTATTTTTTTCATTGATTAAATTTATTTTTTTGATTTGATTAAATGATATTGATTTATCAGGCTGATTGTTTTTGTCTTTTAGAATCAATAGCCTTTAATAATGAGTCATACGATTTATTGAACTTTTCAACACCCTCCTCTTCCAGTTTTTGGGTTATCTCATCAATATTCATGTCATTTTCTTTTAATTTATCCAGGACATTTTTTGCATCCACTAAATTATTTTCCAAATGGTCCTGTACTTTTCCATGATCGCGGAAATCGTCAATAGTTTCCATCGGAAGTGTATTAATCGTATCGGGGCCGATGAGGGCTTCTACATATTTTACGTCACTGAAGGAAGGATCCTTAGTGCTGGTGCTTGCCCACAAAACCTTTTGTTTTTTAGCGCCGAGCTTTTCCAATTTTCTAAACCTGTCGCCAAAAAATACCTGTTTAAAATTTTCATATGCCACTTTAGCGGAGGCAATCGCTACTTCACCTACCATGTCATCTAATTTTTTATCTTTTAAAATCGGGTCGAGCATCACATCTATCCTGCTGAGAAAGAAACTGGCTACGGATTCGATGTGGTCAATCGACTGGTTATTTTTAAGCCTGTCTTCAAGGCCTGAAATATAAGCTTCGGTCACTTCCAGATAGCGTGGAATTCCAAAAAGTAAAGTGACATTAATATTAATTCCTTCGCTGATGCATTTCCTGATCGCTGGCAATCCTTCCTTAGTGCCGGGTATTTTGATCATGACATTTTTTCGGTCGACTGATTTCCATAATTCCCTTGCCTGTTTGATGGTTCCTTCGGTATCATTGGCCAAATGTGGCGAAACCTCAAGGCTTACGAAACCATCCGTTCCTTTTGCTTTATCAAAAACAGGCTTTAATATATCGGTCGCCCGTTGAATGTCTTTCGTGGCAAATCCGAAGAAGATTTCCTCATTGCTTTTGTTTTCGCCCGATAATTTTTTTATGTCTTCATCGTAATCCGAACTGCTGGAAACTGCTTTTTCAAAAATAGACGGGTTGCTGGTAATGCCGCATAATCCATCTTCATCTATAAGTTTTTGGAGTTTGCCGCTGTTCATTAGTTCGCGGTCAAAAAAATCAAGCCAGATACTCTGGCCGTGATCATGAATATTTTTTACATTGTTCATATTGTTCATTTATAATAATTTTAAAATTTCCGATTGCCCATAAAGCCTCAAACTATATGCCACCATTACCGGTGCATTTAAGGTTAACATTGTAAAAACTACCGAATCTCACATTGATTTTGTTTTACATTTGCTCTTTATGTCAATTGTAGTTTCTAATCTTACAAAAATATATGGCCAACAAAAGGCAGTGGATGACATTTCGTTCGCAGCCGGCAATAATGAAATTGTTGGATTTTTAGGGCCGAATGGCGCGGGCAAATCAACTACGATGAAGATCATAACCGGTTACCTGGCTGCCGATGCCGGTGTGGCTATTATAAACGGAATAAACGTAAATGAGCAGCCGGTGGAGGCCAAAAGACAAATTGGCTATTTGCCTGAAGGGAACCCCCTTTATTACGAAATGTATGTTCGCGAATATCTTCAATTCATCGGTGGTATTCATAAAGTGAAAAATGGAATGAAATATAGGATCGAAGAAGTGATTGATCTTACCGGGCTTCGGTCCGAAAGCAACAAAAAAACCGGACAGCTAAGCAAAGGATACAAACAAAGAGTAGGCCTTGCTGCAGCACTGCTTCATGATCCGAAAGTATTGATATTGGATGAACCCACGACAGGCCTTGATCCTAATCAAATCGTGGAAATACGCCAGTTGATTAAAGAACTTGGGCAAAAATAAAACGGTTTTATTTTCATCGCATATTTTGCAGGAAGTAGAAAGCGTTTGCGACCGGGTAATTATTATCAATAAAGGAAAAATTGTAGCGGATGACACCTTGGAAAATCTGCAATCTTCCAATAAAAATTCATACATCGTTTTTGTAGAATTTGGGAAAAAAGCAAATATGGATCTTTTAATAAATTTAACCTCTGTTGAGAGAGGTGGATGAAAATGAAAATCAATACCGGCTGCAAACTTCTGATCCTGAAAAAGTAAAAAAACTCATACTGGAATTCAGCCTTAAAAATGAATTGGATATTCTTTCTTTGAAAACCCAAAGCAAAAGCCTGGAAGAAGTTTTTAGAAATCTAACCAACTAAATTGCGATCCATCTTCCTGGTTTTCCTGAGCTTAAATCAATAGCTTTGTTTAAAAAAAATGAAGAAGTCCTCATTCATTATTTTAATCCTGCTTTTTATATGCCCATCCCTTTTTGCCCAGAAAATAGTTGGAAACTGGCAGGGAAATATTAATGTAAACGGAACCGACCTCCCTATTGTTTTTCATTTTACCAAAAACAGCGAAGGCAGGATTGAAGGGAAATGGGACAGCCCCAAACAAAAGGCCATGGGATTGCCTTTCAGCATGATCAATACTGATGATGATAGCGTTCATCTCGAAATAAAAATGATTTCCGGATCGTATGAAGGGAAATTTATTGGTAATGATTCTATAACCGGAACATGGACACAAAATGGCCATCAGCTTTCTTTAAATTTTTCCAGAAGCACCGGTGAAGAAGAAACACAGGCAAAAAAAGAACCTGATTATCCGGGAGAAAAAGAAGTTGCAATTACATCTGCGGCGGGAAGTAAATTATATGGAACGTTATTATCAAACAATAATCAGCAACCGCTTGCTATTATTGTTGCGGGCTCCGGACCTACCGACAGAAATGGCAATAGTACACTTGGCGCGGCTACCAATGAGTACCAAATGCTTGCTCACAGTTTGGATTCGCAAAACATTGCCACATTTCGTTTCGACAAGCGGGGCGTAGCCAAAAGTATTCCTTCCGGTTTTAAAGAATACAATTTGGTTTTTGATGATTACGTAAAAGATGCAGAAAAGATATTTGATTATCTACACGACACGCTTGGCTTTAAAAATATCTATTTTGTTGGCCACAGCGAAGGCTCGCTAATTGCCATGCTTGCTTCTCAAAAAAAGAAAGTGAAAGGATATATTTCCATTGCCGGTGCAGGAAGGCCTATTGATGAAATACTTAATGAGCAAATGCAAAACCAACCATTGCCTGATTCAGTAAAGCAACAAATTCCGGTGATTTTTAATCAGCTAAAAAAGGGTAAAGAAGTTAATAATATTCCTTCCATCTTACAGATGCTTTTTAGAAAATCTGTCCAACCTTATATTATTTCATGGATGAAATATTCGCCTCAAAATGAAATTAAAAAACTCAGTTGCCCTATTCTTATTTTACAGGGAGGCTGCGATATACAGGTAAAAGAACTGGATGCGAAAAATCTTCATGAAGCCAATAAAAAGAGCACGCTGGATATCATCCCGGGCATGTCGCACATATTAAAGAATGCAGGAAAGGATTGTATAGATGAACAACAAACTTATACCGATGGCTCGATGCCGTTAGATGAGATATTGGTGAAGGATATTGTGGATTTTATTGAGAAGTAAAAATAAAAATCAGTTTTATTTGTTGCTTTACTACGAATCTTTTCCGGTCAGCAACTTGGTAATGTCTTTTTCAAGCCGTGTCAAATCATCAGGTTTTAGTCCGTCATAAATACCCCGCACTCTTTTTTTCTTATCTACCAAAGCAATAAACTGCGTATGGATAAAAGCTTCGTCAATATTTATGCTGTTGTTGTTCGGATTGTCTAACAGGTAACTTTGGCGGGCCATTTTATATAAAGAATCTTTATTGCCGGTAACAAAATACCATTTAGCAGGATTATCATGATCATTTGGAAGCATCTTCTCTTCGTAGGCTTTCAGCAAAGGAACAGAATCAGTGTCAGGCATAGAGCTGTGAGAAAGTACCGCAAAATCTTTATGATCTTTGAATTTATCATACACGCCTTTCAAATTAAAATTCATTTTAGGACAGATGCCTTTACAGGTGGTAAAAAAATAATTAGTCACATAAACTTTGCCGTCAAGATTTTGTTCTGTTACCGGTTGCCCGTTTTGATCAACAAAAGAAAAATTTTGAACATAGCTCATCACCGGCAGTTTTACTTCAAAATAGCCCTTGGTAAATGAGAGAGAAAAATAAAAACCGGTAAGCAGCACCACCGAAAAAACAGTATAAATAATTATTTTCTTTTTCATGCGGCAAAGGTACAGATTCTGAGTACGTGCAATGGTTAAGATTTGCCTTGTTCGGTGTATCTTATCTTTTATAATTTATACACACAAATCCATTTTCATTAATTTTACAAACTCAATATTTTATTTATGGACAAAAATTTATATGATTTTGGAATGGTTGGCCTTGGCACCATGGGAAGTAATCTTTTACTTAACATGGCTGACCATGATTTTTCTGTTATCGGGTATGATAAAAATCCGGAGAAGACGAAAGCTTTCGAAGCCTCGGCCACAAAAGGAACCACAGTGAAAGGAGTGAATACGCTGGAGGAAATGATTTCAAGTTTAAAAACACCACGAAAGTTGATGATGCTTGTTCCCGCAGGAAAACCGGTGGACAGCGTTATCAGCGAATTAAAACCTTTATTACAAAAGGGAGATATCGTTATTGATGGTGGAAATTCTCATTATACAGATACTTTAATAAGAATAAAAGAATTAGAAAAATCCGGATTTCATTTTATGGGCATCGGGATTTCCGGTGGCGAAGAAGGCGCCCGAAGAGGCCCGAGCATCATGCCCGGCGGCGATAAAGAAGCTTATAAAGAAGTAGCTCCTATCCTGGAAGCAGTGGCGGCAAAAGTAAATGGCGAACCTTGCGTTGGTTATTTGGGCCACGATGCTGCCGGACATTATGTTAAGATGGTACATAACGGTATTGAGTATGCGATAATGCAGCTCATCAGCGAATGCTACGACCTGATGCATCATGGCCTGAAACTCAGCAACGACGAGCTTCACGATGTTTTTGCCAATTGGGACCAGGGAGAAATGAAATCTTTCCTATTGGAAATAACCGCAGAAATTTTTCAGAAAAAGGAGGAGAAGCTGCATGAGTATCTTATCGATAAAATTTTAGATAAGGCCGGCGCCAAAGGAACCGGCAAGTGGACTTCACAGGAAGGACTTAACCTTCCGATGCCAATACCCACAATCGATTCAGCGGTAATGATGCGCAATCTTTCTTCACTCATTGACGAAAGAGAAGAAGCCGCCAAAATTTATAAAACGGATACCAAAGAAATAGAAACGGATAAAAAAGAATTTATCAGCCAATTAAAAGAAGCTTTTTCTTTTGCGACTATTACCAGTTACGCTCAGGGCCTGGCGATGCTCACCGTAGCTTCTTCCGAACTGGATATGGATATTCCTTTACCCGAAGTAGTGAGCGTTTGGCGTGGCGGTTGTATTATCCGTTCAGCCATGCTGGACATCTTCAAAAAATGCTATCAAAATAAAGACCTGAAGAATTTATTACTGGATGAGTCGATTGCAAAAATGCTGATGGACAAAGAATCTGCTATACAAAAAGTGGTTTCGTTAGCGGCGTTAAATAATTACCCTGCAGCAGGCCTGATGGCGTCTCTCAATTATTTTAATGCTTACCGCAGGAACCTATTGCCGACCAACCTGATACAGGCCCAACGCGATTTTTTTGGTGCACACACTTATCAAAGAGTTGACCAGGAAGGAATTTTTCACACAATTTGGGAAGAAGAAGTGAAGGGGTGAATGGTAAATAAAGATATTCCGATATATTGTAAAACAACAAATAAGCAGGAAATCTATTTTAGAGAAAATTAAAAAACTTAAAAATTTAAACAACAGGATGTTAGATTATAAAAAATTACCCCCAACGGTTTTGTTCATTTTCGGCGGCAGCGGAGACCTTAATTACCGGAAACTGAATCCGGCGTTGTATAATCTTTTTTTGGACAAGGCAATGCCAGATCATTTCAGCATTGTGGGTATTGGCCGCTCTGAATATTCAGATGTGGATTATAAAAAGCGCTTAAAAGAAGGCATCGACCAGTTTTCAAGGATAAAAGATTCTAACGGAAAATGGAAGGAGTTTTCAAAACATCTTAGTTATCTGCAGATGGATGGCACAAACGCTGCAGATTATAAATCGCTGACAAAGATCGTAAAGGAAAAAGAAGGAGAAGCAGGTACTCATCCCAATGTTATTTTTTACATGGCAGTTGCGCCCCAGCTGGTGCCTGAAATTGTAAAGAACATCGGTACAATGAAGGAGTGCCATGAAAAAAAATATACGCGCATTGTAGTAGAAAAACCTTTTGGTCATGATCTGAAAAGCGCGAAGGAGATGAACGAAATGCTGCTTGAATATTTTGATGAAGAACAGGTTTACCGCATCGATCATTACCTGGGAAAAGAAACCGTTCAAAACATAATAGCGCTTCGTTTTGCCAACGCCTTATTTGAACCTTTATGGAACAGGCATTATATTGACCATGTTCAGATAACGGCCTCTGAAACGGTGGGCGTAGAAGGCCGCGGAGGATATTATGAAACATCCGGAGCTTTGAGAGATATGATACAGAATCATATTTTACAATTAGTCTGCATGATAGGCATGGAGGCACCCGTATCTTTCAACTCCAACGAAATCAGGAATAAAAAAGTAGATGTTTTAAATGCCATCAGACGAATTTCTAAAGAGCAGGTGCAGGACTTTGCTGCGCGTGGCCAATATGGCGCCGGCTGGATGCAGGGAGAAAAAGTTCCGGGCTACCAGGAAGAAAAAGGAACTGATCCGAAATCAATTACCGAAACCTTTGCCGCCGTTAAATTCTATATTGATAACTGGCGCTGGGAAGGGGTTCCGTTTTATGTGCGCACCGGCAAAAGGCTTCATGAAAAATCCACGGAACTCACGATCCAGTTTAAACCGGCCCCGGACTTTGCTTTTCCTAAAGAAGCAACAGAAACATGGAGGCCCAATCGCTTGTCGATAGGTATTTCACCGGAAATGGATATTTGCCTCACCTTCCAGGCAAAAAGGCCGGGCCAGGCGATGGTATTGAACCCGGTAAATATGGTATTCAGTTATGAAGATGCTTATAAAGGAGAAGAGCCCGAAGCTTATGAAACCCTGCTGTACGATGTGATGGATGGCGATGCCACTTTGTTCATGCGTGCAGACCAGGTAGAAGCTGCCTGGGAAATTGTGATGCCTATTCTTGAAGTTTGGGCTAAGCGCAAACCGCTTGAATTTTCCTAATTATTCACCGGACTCGTGGGGGCCTGAAGATGCTGAAGCGCTTATAGCCAGAGACGGGCATAACTGGATCTCGCAACCTTCAAAACAAAAAGAAAAATGAAACTTCATATTTTCGATAACCCCGAAGCCCTGAGCGAAAATCTTGCTGATTGGATCTGTAACCTGGTAGAGGAAACTTTAAAAGAACAGCAATCGTTTTCCCTGGTGCTTTCAGGCGGAGGAACGCCAAAGATCCTATATCAGAAGTTAGCTTCTGAAAAATATAAAAGCCGTATCGACTGGGAACACGTCCGTATTTTTTGGGGAGATGAAAGAGTGGTTCCTTTTAACGATGAACGCAATAATGCTAAAATGGCTTTTGATCTTTTGCTGAATCATGTAAATGTTCCTGCTTCGCAAATTCATATCATGAGAACAGATATTGAACCTAATTTTGCCGTAGCCGAATACGGAAAAATGCTTCATACTTATTTTGACAGTACCCCTCATAGCTTCGATCTTGTTTTATTGGGTATGGGCGATGACGGCCACACTCTTTCATTATTTCCCGGTTCGCTCAATCATTGAAGACAATTTTCATTGGGTAAATTCAGTTTATAATGAGCAGCAGGAAATGTACCGCATCACACTAATGCCCGTTCTTGTAAATAAAGCCCGGAAAGTAGTTTTCATGGTTGATGGTGAAAAAAAGGCGCGGTGTTTTGGAAAAGGTTTTGGAGGGAGAAGAGCAACCTTCCGGAATATCCTGCGCAGCTTATCAAACCCGAAACACGGTGAATTACATTGGTTCCTTGATAAAGCTGCAGCAAAAAATCTGCATAGCTCATTTGAACTGTATTACATTCTCAAATCTTTCAATAACTTAACAAGTTTGCAAAATCATTTTCATGTATAATCTTTACCTTTGTATGTCTAAAAAAAATTGTTATGATAAAGACCGGCAATACTGTTGTTAGTATTTATACAGAAATGACGCCAAACCCGGAAACAATGAAGTTTGTAGCCAACAAACTTTTATACCCGGGCAAAAGTGTTGATTTTAAAAATGAAGAAAGTGCTTCTGCTTCTCCTTTGGCTATGCAATTATTTTCATTTCCTTTTATAAAATCAGTTTTTATAGCAAGCAATTTTGTTACGCTTACCAAAACGGATGATACAGAAGACTGGCAGGATGTAATTCCGTCTGTAAAGCAATTTCTGAAAGAATACCTTGAAGAAGGAAATGTAATCATCAATGAAGAAGAACTGGCTGCCAGGAAACCTGAAAGCACCAATGAAATACATGTAAATGATGGTGACGTGGTAAAAAGAATAAAAGAATTATTGGAAAATTATGTAAAACCCGCCGTAGAAATGGACGGTGGCGCTATCCAGTTTTTAAGCTATGAAGAAGGAACCGTAAACCTGATGATGCAGGGAAGTTGTAGTGGTTGCCCTTCCTCAATGATTACTTTAAAAGCAGGAATTGAAGGAATGATGAAGAGAATGATTCCTGAAGTAAAAGAAGTGGTAGCTACTTCGCGTTGATTATTTTAAGAATACTATTATTTGAAATTAGGGCACCTTGAATGAGGTGCTTTTTTTGCGCTTGCTTCAACAGCCTTTATCCAAAATAAGAATTCCTCTTATTTATTGGTTCACTGGATCGGTGAAAATTTTTAAATCCACTTTTCGTATTTCTTTTTGAATAAAGTATATCAAAGGGCTTTTGCCCAAAAGATCAGGTTTGGAATATTGCTTAAGTTTCTAATTCATCATTGGCATTTGTTGTGACATAAGGTTTATACCTTTTTCCGGTTAAGACCTTTTTGAAAGCGTCACCTCTTTAAATTACATTTGAACCTAAATTTTAAAATTGAGCTTACCTGAAATTTATCATGCGTTTGTTGAGGGAATGAAAGACACCACATGGTTAGAATATATTGCTGTGATTTCAGGAATTGTCAGCGTTTGGTTTTCACGCAAGGAAAATATTTGGGTATACCCTACAGGCTTATCAACACAACATTTTATATCTATCTCAGCTTTAAAGGAAGCCTGTTTGGGGAAGCGAGTGTCAATTTTTATTATACAGTGATGAGTATTTATGGCTGGATATTGTGGGCAAAAAAAATCAGCAACTGGAGCATATTGTAAATATTACATGGAGCAATAAAAAGGAATGGATGCAGGAACTTTTATTTTTTGCGGCTTTTTACGTAGCCATATTTTTTGCGCTTTCTTATTTAAAGAAAGATTTTGCTCCGGGTGCCATTCCGTGGGCCGATGCATTTGCCAGTTCTACCGCTTTTACCGGGATGTGGCTGATGGCACGCAAAAAAGTAGAAAGCTGGTATTGGTGGATCGCTACTAATATTGCCTCTATTCCTTTGTACTTTGTAAAGCATTATGTATTTACAAGTGTGTATTATATTATACTTTTAATCATGGCTTTTTGGGGATTGATAGAATGGAAAAGAAGAGCCAATGAATATCTATTGAAAAAAGAAGAATTACCGGAATGGAAACAGTAAAAAAAATAGTAATTATCGGTCCTGAATCTACCGGAAAGAGCACTCTTTGTAAAAAGCTGGCGGCGCATTATCAAACAACGTGGGTTCCTGAATATGCAAGAGAATATTTAGAAAAACACGGTGCGAATTATACCTATGAAGATTTATTGACAATTGCCAAGGGACAAATTGAACAGGAAGAAAAATTGGTAAATGAATTTGCACTTCGACTTTCACCTTCAGCCTTAAGCGTTCTGCCTTTCGCCTTCATAGACACCGATATGTACGTGATGAAAGTTTGGGCAGAATATGTTTTTAATAAATGCCACAACTGGATATTAAACCGGATCGCAGAAAGAAAGTATGATTTGTATTTGCTCTGCGATGTTGACCTGCCATGGGTTGAAGACAAATTAAGAGAATACCCCGACACAAAAATTCGAAAAAAACTTTTTTATTTTTATAAAGAACTTATGATAAACCAGGCCACGCCATGGTGCATCATCTCAGGAGATTATGAAGAAAGACTTGAAAAAGCGATTAAATTTATTGACGATTCTATTACATAAAAAACTGCTCGGAAATAATTTTTCCATCCTTCACTTTATAAACCATCAGTTCATTCATAGAAGATCGTTTCTGTCCTTTCATCGTAACATCCATATATAAGGCAAGGGCAATCACATTTCCTACAACTATTGGTTCAGACACCTTGCAACTATGTGTTTCTTCTACCATTGATGCAAATTTTTTGCCTTTTTCAAAAATGGCATCAAGCCCCTTTGTTTCTTTTTCAAAACCGGGAGATGCTTCGGGTTCGATACTAACTGCATCGTTGGCGAATAATTCTTTTTGCGCTTGCTCAAAATCTCCTTTGTTGCAAAGTTCGGCAAGGCGATCGGCAATTTGTTGAGTATCCATATCTAATTTTTTATTAAAATAAAAGAGCAAAAAACTTACCACAAAAATCCAGTTCAAAACTTTTAAGCTATGGATACAGTAAACCAATATTTATTACTTATTTTTATTTCTATTTATAAATAAAAACTTTCTGTAATGGAACAAACTATCATCATTAAAGACAACTCTGCCAATCCCGCGCCACTCGGGCTTCTGGCATTCGGATTAACGACTGTTTTATTAAATTTACACAATGCGGGAATTTTTGAAATGAATTCAATGATCCTTGCCATGGGTATTTTTTATGGCGGCATCGCGCAGATAATTGCTGGTATTATGGAATCGAAGAAAAACAATACGTTTGGTTTCGTAGCCTTTGTATCTTACGGTTCTTTCTGGCTAACGCTGGTAGCCTTAATTGTAATTCCTAAATTCGGCTGGGTGCCTGCCGCCTCTGCTTCAGCAATGATCGCTTACCTTATTATGTGGGGCATTTTTACTGGTTTGCTTTTTATCGGGACGCTACGCATCACAAGGGCTTTGCAGTTTGTATTTGCAACGCTTACCATACTCTTCTTTTTATTAGCCTTTGGCGAATCAGAAGCGGGAGCATCTGTAAAAACTTTTACGGGCTATGAAGGCATTGTTTGCGGAGCATCAGCGATTTATACCGGCATCGGTGCCTTATTAAATGAAATTTATGGAAAGACAATTTTGCCGCTCGGAGTAATGGATAAAAAATAATTTTATGTGTATTAGCTGAATCAAATTTTCTATCTTCATTGCCTTAACAATTCTTTTCACGTATAAAATTGATTTAATGAGAAAAACCCTGGTAATTTCATTTTTATTTTTTATTTCGGTTTCTGTTTTTGCGCAAACTAATCGTGTGGCAGAAATGCTCATTCCGGCACCGGTTTCAGTATACTTCCGGGACAGGAAATTTTCGCCTGGCTGATAAAGTTACGATCCATGTAATGTCTCCTGATAAAGATGCGAAAAGAGTGGGAGAATATCTTTCAGAAAAACTAAAACGTGCTACCGGTTTTGCAGTTCCTGTTGTCAATTCTAAAAAATCAGGCAATGGAATTAATTTATCTTTAATTAAAGATGCCAGCCTGGGCGATGAAGGTTATCATTTAAATGTTTCTTCTAATGAGATTTCTATTTCTGCAAATAAACCCGCCGGATTGTTTTATGGAATTCAAACACTTTACCAATTACTTCCTAAAGAGATAAATGACAGCTCGGTTGCAAAAAATGTAAAATGGGATGTGCCGGTTTGTAAAATTACGGATTACCCAAGGTTTGGCTGGCGCGGATTGATGCTGGATGTGAGTCGTCATTTTTTTACCAAAAAACAAGTGGAAGAATTTATCGACCAGATGGTTCTTTTCAAATACAATATTTTGCATTTGCACTTAACAGATGACGAAGGCTGGCGCATAGAAATAAAAGGTTTGCCGAGGCTGACTGAAGTAGGGTCAAAACGTGTACATAAGGTTGGATATTTTGGAACCTTTGCTCCGCCAAAACCTGATGAACCGCTTAACGATAGTGGATATTATACACAGGATGATATTCGCGAAATTGTGAAATATGCAATGGACAGGTTTGTAAATATTTTACCCGAGATCGATGTCCCCGGCCATAGCCTTGCGGCGGTAGTTTCTTACCCGGATTTATCTTGTACCGCAGGTGCTGATAAATACAGAGTTCGTTCCGGCGAAGAAATAATGGATTGGTCGCATGGCCAGCCACCTGTGGCATTGGTGGATAATACGCTTTGCCCCGCTAATGAAAAAGTATATGAATTCTTAGATAAAGTAATGACACAAGTTGCAGAATTATTTCCATTCGCTTACATCCATTGCGGAGGTGATGAATGCCCTAAAAATTTCTGGGAAAAAAGTGACGATATCCACAATTTGATGAATAAGGAAGGATTAAAAAATATGGATGAGGTACAAAGTTATTTTGAAAAAAGGCTGGAAAAAATTGTTGAATCAAAAGGCAAAAAATTCATGGGTTGGGATGAAATTTTGCAGGGAGGATTGGCGCCAAGTGCGGCGGTAATGAGCTGGCGAGGAATGGAAGGTGGAATTGAAGCTGCAAAGATGAAACATGACGTGGTGATGAGCCCTACAACTTTTGCTTATCTGGATTATATGAATGGCGACCCGATTATCGAGCCACATGTATATGCTACTTTAAGATTAAAAAAAGCGTATGAATTTGAACCGGTTCCTCCGGGCATTGACCCTAAATACATTTTGGGCGGGCAAGCCAATTTGTGGACAGAACAGATTTACAACATGCGCCATCTCGAATATATGGTTTGGCCGCGCGCGCTGGCGATTGCTGAAAGTGTATGGTCACCAAAAGATAAAAAGAACTGGGATAATTTTGAAGGACGGGTTGAAAATCAACTTCCCAGATTTGATGAAGCGCACATTAAATATGCGCCGAGTATGTATGATCCTATTTTCGACAGCCACAAAAGATGACAATGGTAATTTGAAAATTGAATTAAGCACGGAAGTAAAAGATTTGCAAATCCATTATAGTTTTGATAATTCTTTCCCGGATAATTATTACCCGACTTATACTTCACCATTAACGCCGCCCGAAGATGCGGTAATGCTGAAAATAGTTACTTACAGGGGCGATAAAAAAATGGGACGAATTATTTCTATGCCTATTTCAGAATTGCAAAAACGGGCAGATGATAAAAAGAATTATCCGTGAGTTGTGAAGCAAAATAAAAATCCATTTTATTTGTAGGTTTACTGAAAAAAAAGAAAACATAGAAAGATATGAAAACAATTAAAGGACCCGGCATTTTTATCGCCCAGTTTATTGGTGATGAAGCGCCATTTAATGATTTAAAAAACATTTGCCAATGGGCAAAAGACAAAGGTTTTGTTGCCGTGCAGCTTCCAACCAATGACGAGCGGTTTATTGATTTACAAAAAGCAGCAGAGAGCAAAACTTACGCTGACGAGCTAAAAGGAACAGTCAATAGCTTTGGCCTGGAAATCACCGAACTTTCGACCCATCTGCAGGGACAGTTGGTTGCAGTAAATCCGGCTTACGATGCGTTGTTTGATGGTTTTGCTCCTGAAAAATTACGCAACAATCCAAAAGCAAGACAGGAATGGGCTGTGCAGCAATTAAAATTTGCCGCTAAAGCTTCTCAGAACCTTGGCCTCAATGCGCACGCTACTTTTAGTGGCGCTTTGCTTTGGCCAAATGTTTATCCGTGGCCGCAGCGCCCCGCGGGTTTGGTAGAAGAAGGTTTTAATGAACTGGCCAAAAGGTGGCTTCCTATCCTTGATGTTTTTGATGAATGCGGCGTGGATGTTTGTTACGAAATTCATCCCGGGGAAGACCTTCATGACGGAATTTCTTACGAAATGTTTTTAGAAAACGTAAACTCTCACAAAAGGGCTTGCCTGCTTTATGACCCTTCGCATTTCGTTTTGCAATGCCTCGATTATTTAAAATACATAGATTTTTATCATGAGCGAATCAAAGCTTTTCATGTTAAAGACGCGGAATTTAACCCAACAGGAAAACAGGGAGTTTATGGCGGTTACCAAAGTTGGCTCAATCGCGCAGGCCGTTTCCGCTCTACCGGCGATGGACAGGTAGATTTTAAATCTATTTTCAGTAAATTGGCCGCTTATGATTATGCAGGTTGGGCAGTTTTGGAATGGGAATGTTGTTTAAAAAATTCTGAAGACGGCGCAAGAGAAGGCGCTGAATTCATAAAGAACCACATCATCCATGTAACAGAAAAAGCATTCGATGATTTTGCACAAACAACCAAGGATGAAAATCTGAATAGGTTAGTGTTGGGATTGTGAATGGTGAATGGTCAATTGTCACTGGTCAATTGAGAAACTTAAGTTTCGCCTTATGGCTTAATTATACTTTTTACAATTTCTTAAAAAAATAAATCTCTTAAAATCAAATTCATGAAAAAATTAATTCCCGTTATTCTTGCTTCAGTTATTTTAATAAGTTGCGGCTCATCAAAAGATTCCATGAAAAGCAGTTCTCAAAATACTCTTTCTTCCAGAGAAAAAAATGAGGGTTGGCAATTATTGTTTAACGGAAAAAATACGGATGGCTGGCACAATTACGGACATCAAAATGTGGGCGATGAATGGAGAGTGCAGGATGGCGCTATTCATTTGGATGCCTCTGCAAAAAACAAAGAAGGTGGCGACCTGGTTACCAACGAAGAATATGCAAATTTCGATTTGAAAATGGATTGGAAAATTTCAGATAAAGGAAACAGCGGCATTATTTTTTATGTCCGTGATGACGCGGCCAAATACAGGGAAACTTATCAAACAGGTATTGAAATGCAGGTTTTGGATAACGGTACTCCTATACGCCTGGGCCAGCCAGATGGAAAATTATATACGCATCGCGCAGGTGATTTGTATGATTTAATGGCTTCAAAAGAAGTGGCAAAACCTTTAGGAGAATGGAACCAGGTAGAAATAAAATGCGCGAATGGGAAACTTGACTTTTATATGAATGGCCAGCATACTCTTTCTACCACATTATGGGATGACTACTGGAAAAAAATGGTAGCGATCAGTAAATTTAAATCCATGCCTGACTTTGGATCTTTTAAAACAGGCCACATCGCTTTGCAAGATCATGGTGATGACGTATGGTTCCGGAATATTAAGATCAAAAGATTGTAAAATAAAAACCAGTAAATTCGCCTGCCTTTGCCGGTAGGCAGGTTGCTTTACAGTTTTTAAATCAGGGCTTACCTATGAAAATAAATTCAGTTTTTGTTTTTTTATTGGCAACGTTTTTATTGGCCAACATTTTCATTGCCCCACCGGCGACAGCTCAAAAACTTCCGGATTTCAGTATACAGCTTACCGATGGCACCTTGATTTCATCCACAAAAGCTTCTCATCAAAAACCTTTGCTGCTCATTTATTTCGCTCCTGATTGTGAACACTGCCGCAAATTAATGGACCAGCTTTTTCCGCAGATGAATGCATTCAAAAACATAGAAATTTTGATGGTAACTTTTGAATCATTAAACGATGTGGCCTGGTTTGAAAATCATTACCACACAAAAAATTATCCTAACATAAAAGTTGGGATGGAAAAGCCTGTTTTCTTTTTAAAAAATTATTATAAACTGGAGCATACTCCTTTCACCGCCCTATTTAATAGAAATGGCAAAAAGGTGGTTTCTTACAAAGAGTATACTCCCCTCAGTGAATTGATTAAATGGGTAAAGGCGGTTGGTAAAAAATAATCATGAAAAGTTTTGCAGATAAGATTATTTCATTTAATAAAAATGTTTCATTTAAAGGAAGCCTGCCAGATGAGGTAAGTATCATGAATCCCTTTAAAGAGAATAAAGAAGCGCTAAGAATATCCTCTGAATTTTACAGAAAATTTTACAGCGATCACAATAAACGTCATATCATTTTTGGGATAAATCCCGGCAGGTTTGGAGCAGGTGTAACCGGTGTTCCTTTTACAGACACCAAAAGATTATTAAGCGAATGCGGAATAGAATTTCCGGGAAAAGCTACCCACGAACCCTCGGCCACTTTTGTGTATGATGTGATCAACCAATATGGCGGCGTAAAAAAATTTTACAGCCGTTTTTATATTCAATCCCTTTGCCCGCTTGGATTCACCATAACTAATAAATCGGGAAAAGAAATTAATTATAATTATTACGACAGCAAAGAACTAACTGACTGCATGTTTGATTTTATTATCAACAATATAAAAAAGCAAATAAGTTTTGGCATCAATACAAATATTTGCTTCTTATTCGGAACAGGGAAAAACTATAAGTTCTTCAAAAAAATAAATGAAGAATTTCAATTTTTTAAAAAGATAGTTCCTCTTGAACATCCACGGTTCATTATGCAATACAAATCAAAATCAAAATCTGTTTACATCAGGAAATATATAGATGGTCTCAACGAAACTAACGAGTAGCAGTAAACGAACAAATAAAAAATATTCTTATTTTTGAATAAATAGTTCCGCGAAGCATGGGTAAAAGGCGGATATATCCAGTTCGATAAACTACTTTTTTTGAAAAGCGATTTGATCAATCGCCAAAAATGTGCGCATTATGATACAGGGAAAACAAACCGAAAACAACTTTTACCGATTTTAGGCCAGCTTTCAATATTAATGACCGATTTTGGTATCATCCCGACTACCGCTCTTTTGGAAATGGTAAAAGTTAAAGATGGAATTATTGTAAAGTTTGATTTATTAATCTCTGCCAGGGCGGTAAACAGTTGAAAAATAAAGACCCCGGTTTACAGTAAACCAACTTATTCCCTGGATTTTTATTTTCAAAAAACAAACTGATAAATATCATAAAAGTTTCTGATTTGCATTAATTTTTATTTGAACGGATTAAAATAATTTTCTATTTTATTATTAAAATATAAAAAATGAAAAGCTTTCTTGTCCCAATTGATTTTTCTGAAGCCTCACATAATGCAGCTAAATATGCAGTTTCTCTCGGAGAAGTTTTAAAGGCTAAAA
Source organism: uncultured Chitinophagaceae bacterium (assembly GCA_963741705.1). Taxonomy (GTDB): domain Bacteria; phylum Bacteroidota; class Bacteroidia; order Chitinophagales; family Chitinophagaceae; genus Ginsengibacter. The sequence goes on from CAVUJE010000001.1 coordinate 50,366, forward strand.
TTATTTTTTTGAATGTAGTTCCGATCGGTTTATTGTTACAGGATGAATCTATCGAGTCCAGGATTAACGCGCAGGAAAGCCTTGTTGAAAGCAATAAAGAATTGATTTTAAAAGAAATTAAAACGCTTTCTCAAAATCATTTAATTTCAACAGAAGGATATGTTGGAGAAGGCTCACCTTCCGATATGATACTTCAAATGGCTGAAGAAAACCATATCGATCTTATCATTATGGGTATGAAAGGCAAAGGGATAAGCGCGTCCATCTTTGGGAGCACCACCACTACTGTTATTAAAAAATCTAATTTTTCAGTATTAGTAGTACCTGAAAGCGCTTCTTATGAACCAATAGATACTATTTGCTATGCTACGGATTTGAACGACAAAAACGAATTGAAAGACATTTCAATCCTGCTCAAAATTGCAGAAAAATATAATCCCGTTATCCAGATATTAAATGTACAGAAGCGCGAGTGCACGATAAGTGATGAGGAATTTATTAATAAAATGAGGACTCATTCTAATTTTGAAGGGATGAAACACAAATTTAATGTTGTTGAGGATGCCAATGTAATTAATGGTATTAGTAAATTTTTAAAGAATATTCCCGCTGAAATTTTAGCAATGACTGCCCGTAAACATTCGTTTTTTGAAAGATTGTTCGGCACGGTTCATACCACACAAATGAGTTATGAAACAAAAATCCCTTTGCTGGTATTGAAGGAAAAATGATGAACCCTCATCTGTTATTCTTCGTTTACCATGTTTTGCCAGCCTCTGCTAATTTTTGAACGAATGGAACAAATAAAGTAGAAGTCAAGTGGGATAAAAGGATATTTCAATTAATAACTTCGAAAAATTTGAATTGTTTCAAAAAGGATAAAGAGAATTGAAATGATTTTTATCTTCCAAACATCTTATCCATTTCTCCTTTTTTGAATTCGAGGAAAACAGGCTTACCGTTTGGCGTTGTGTTGTTTATTTTACAACTAAACAAATCCTGAACCAGGCGCTCCATTTCTTGTTCAGATAAATATGTCCCTGCTTTTATGGCCTGCTGCCAGGCCATGGACCTAAGCAGTTTTTCTCTCTTGCTAAAACTCATTTCCATATTAAAATGCTTATACTGCTCCAAAATTTTCTCAAGGGAATCTTTTTCATTTCCATCAGGTACATCAGCAGGCGAACCTTGTATAATGAAGGTATTTTTTCCAAAAATTTCTACCTGGTAGCCAAGGATCCGGAAGTCAGGAAGAAGCTCAGTAAGCAAAACCGCATCGGCTGGCGCCAGTTCAATCGCAGCCGGGAAAAGGCTTCTCTGAACCGCAATGGTCTTTCCCTTCATGGCCTCTTCAAAGCGCTCATACAAAACTCTTTCGTGCGCATTTTGTTGATGAATCAAAATAAAACCATTTCCATTTTCTGCAACGATAAAACTCTTTTGAATTTGAAGTAACGGGCCGGAATTTGGCTTTTTTTCTGTAGAAGCCAACTCCCCATTTTTAAAAGAAGAACGGAAATTATCGGACGGGGTTTTGTGAATTTCCAGCCCTTCAGAAGGAGGCGTTTCAATAGAATTTTGTTTCAACAGGCTCTCATCCCAGCTTTTCAGGCCACTTTTTGTTTCGATAAAATGTGCCTGGTTTTTTTGAGAAAATGTTTTATAAAGTGAAGTGCCCGTTGTCGAATACTGTTTTTCCGGTGTAAATGGTTTACTGACTGCATCCGTTTGTTGTATAGAAATGTCCAGGTCAAAATCAAGCGTTGGAGTCACACTATACTGTGCCAGCGAATGTTTTACAGCCGATTGAACAAAGGCGTAAATTAATTTTTCATCTTCAAACTTTATTTCCTGTTTGGTAGGATGAACGTTGATGTCAAGGCGCGATGGGTCAATGTCGATAAACAAAGTGTACATGGGGAAACTGTCTTTGGCAATCATATCACTGAAAGCATTCATCACCGCGTGATTCAGGTATGCGCTTTTTATAAACCGGTTGTTTACAAAAAAATACTGGTCGCCACGGGTCTTCTTTGCAGTTTCTGGTTTGCCCACAAAACCGTAAATGTTCATGTAGTCTGTTTCTTCCTTAACGCTGACAAGTTTGGCAGCATAATTATTTCCCAGGATTTGGATTACACGCTGTTTTAGAGAACCTTTTTCCAGGTGAAAAACTTCCTGACCGTTTGAGGTAAGTGAAAAAAACAAAGAAGGATACGCCATCGCCACCCTGATAAATTCATCCACGATATGCCTTAGCTCAGAAGCATTACTCTTTAAAAAATTTCTTCGGGCAGGCACGTTGAAAAACAAATTTTTCATTGAGATGCTGGTGCCTTCGCCGGTGGCAACAGGCTCCTGTCTCTTTACTACACTATTTTCTATTTCAATAAAAGTACCTATGCTTTCCCCTGCCTTTTTTGATTTTAATTCCACCTGTGCCACACCCGCGATACTGGCCAAAGCTTCACCCCGAAAGCCCATGGTTTTTATTCGAAATAAATCGTCTATACTTTTAATTTTAGAAGTGGCATGCCGTTCAAAGCTCATCCGGGCATCGGTTTCGCTCATTCCTTTCCCATTATCAATAACCTGAACGAGGGCTTTTCCGGCATCATTTACAAAAAGTTGAATTTCCGTGGCGCCTGCATCCACCGCGTTTTCCAGCAGCTCCTTTACGGCGCTCGCCGGTCGTTGTATCACCTCCCCTGCGGCTATTTGGTTGGCAATGTTTTCTGGTAATAAATTGATGATGTCAGCCAAAATTCATTTTAATTTTAGGCTACAAATTTAGCTCTTATTTTACGGAAGCCTTGGGTAAGGTTTCCAACTTTTAGAAAGTTGAAAACCTTTACTATCATTATCGTAAATTTGTTTCAACAATTTTTTTTCTTTTGAAATATAATCAAACCACATTAAACAAACTCGAAAAAATCCTGGATGAAGCAGGCTACATAGTCCGTTACGAACGCGGTTCTTTTCAAAGCGGGTATTGCATCCTGGAAGATAAAAAAGTAGTGGTGCTTAATAAATTTTTAATTCCCGAAGGAAGAATTAATACACTTATGGATATCATACCTTCCTTAGCTGTCAATTACGATTCGCTTACCCATGAATCTCAAAAATTGTATGATGAGGTGATGGCAAAAACAGAAAAACTGGACAAATAATTTCATTATGGATTTCAAAATTCATTCATTCAATCTGCCTCTCCCAAATATTTTATAGCTTTGAAACGTGAGTTATCCTGATCTTCGAATTACATTTTTAGGCACCGGCACCAGCGGCGGCGTTCCTATGATTGGTTGCGATTGTGCTATCTGTTCTTCCAAAAATCAAAATGACAAAAGGCTTCGCAGCAGTATTTTGGTTCAAAGTGAAAAAACAACATTAGTGGTAGACACCACTCCTGATTTCAGAACTCAAATGCTGCGTGAAAATGTAAAAAAATTAGACGCAGTTCTTTTTACACATCCACATAAAGACCACATCGCCGGCCTGGATGATATAAGGGCTTACAACTTTTTTCAACATAAACCAATGGAAGTTTATGCCAATCCCCTTACACAGGAGGGTTTGCAACGGGAATTTTATTATGCTTTTTCTGATAAAAAATATCCGGGAATGCCTGCTATTAATTTGCACACGATTTCTGATAAGCCTTTTTTGGTGGACGATATTCCTGTAACTCCGATCATGGTTTATCATTTAAAAATGCCTGTTCTGGGTTTTCGTTTTGGAAAATTTACCTACATCACGGATGCCAACAGAATAGAAGATGAAGAGAAAGAAAAAATCAAAGGCAGCGAAATCCTTGTCGTAAATGCGCTTCGCAAAAAATCGCATATTTCTCATTTTACTTTACAGGAAGCTATCGACCTGGTGAAAGAACTTGAGATTCCAACCGCTTATTTTACCCATATCAGCCACCAACTTGGACTTCATAATGAAATTGAAAAAGGATTACCGCAAAATATACACCTCGCTTATGATGGGTTAAAATTAATAGTTCAGGGAAAATAAGAATTGTATTTATTTGTTGCTTTACTGTATTACGCCGTGGTTTCCTGCATTTCAAATTGCATATTATGAAGATTAAAATAGTGCCCCTGCAGTTCCATTAATTCACTATGCGTACCCATCTCTTTTATTTCCCCTTTGTCAAGCACTATAATTTTATTGGCTTTGCGAATGGTGGATAGCCGGTGGGCAATCACAATGGACGTGCGCCCGCTAATCAACTTATCAATCGCATGCTGAATCAATAATTCACTTTCGCTGTCAATAGAAGAAGTGGCTTCATCCAAAATCAATATGGAAGGATTGTATAAAAGAGCGCGAATGAAAGACAGCAACTGGCGCTGGCCCAGGGAAAGCGTAGAGCCTCTTTCCATCACATTAAAATCGTAATCTCCCGGCAGTTGCATGATAAAATTATGCACGCCTATCATTTTTGACGCTTCTATTGCATCGCTTTTTTTAATGTCAGGATTGCGTAAAGTAATATTATCCAAAACCGAACCACTGAATAAAAAAACATCCTGCAAAACCACCGCGATTTTGCTTCGTAAAAAATCAACATCATAATCCAGAATATTATGGCCATCAATTTTTATTTCGCCACGGATAACAGGGTAAAGCCTGTTGAGCAGACTAATTATGGAAGTTTTGCCACTGCCCGTATGCCCAACAATGGCAAGTGTTTCAGCGGGAGCAATGGAAAAATTAATATTTTTTAAAACATACTCTTCTTTGTTATAAGCAAACCAGACATGATCGAAATCTATTTTGCCTTTTATATTTACAGAATGAATACCCTCGTGTTTGTTTACAGTTACGTCTTCATTTTCCAACACTTTAAAAACCCTTTCACTCGCTACCATTCCCATCTGCAATACATTAAATTTATCAGCGATCATCCGAAGAGGCCTGAACAATAAATTCAGGTACATGATAAACGAAATGATAACTCCGGGATTTGCAGAATAATTTCCTCCCCACCACACCAATAAGCCAATTGAAAAAGCAAGAACAATTTCCACTATCGGGAAAAAAACCGAGTACGCGAATATGGCTTTAATATTCGCGTTTCTGTGTTGCTTATTGATTTCTTTAAATTTATTAAACTCTTTGTCTTCTACCGCAAAAGCCTGTACCACGCTCATTCCGGTAAGATGTTCCTGGACAAATGCGTTTAAAGCCGCTACAGCATTTCTAACTTTTATGAAAGATTTGTTGACGCTTTCTTTAAATAAATAAGTAGCGATAATTAAAATAGGGAAAGGCACAAGGCTGATGAGAGACAAACGCCAGTCTGCGGTAAACATAAACAACAGGATGGCGATAATAGAAAGTAGATCAGAAATGATCGGTATCAAACCATTTGAAAAAATATCATTTATAGATTCGATATCATTTATCGTACGTGTGGTCAATGTTCCGATTGGAGTTTTGTCAAACTGTCGAAGATTCAGGCTTAATACTTTTTTATAAACCGTTACGCGCAAATCCTTCACCACCGTCTGGCCAAGCCATGAAGTAAGATACCTGAAAAAAAAGCTGAGCACAGTTTCCACCAGCAACAAACCTATTTGTATGATAGTGATAAGAATTAACCAACGAATATTACTATCCTTAATAAAATGGTTGACTGTGTATTGAATCAGGTAAGGGCGCAGCGGGGAAAGAACCGCAAGGATAACCGACAAAAAAACAGAAGTATATATCTTGCTTTTGTAGGGCAAGGCATACGCAAAAACTTTTCGCAGGGCGCTCAGATCCAGTAACTTTTTCCTTTCTTTATTTTCCGCCATCACGCAAATTTAAATTGAATTTAGTAGATGGCTTTGTTAGAAAAGAATTTTGCTAATTTATGATACCAATCCTGTAATGCAACAGATGCAGCAGGGAATTTATGCAATATCCAAGTAATGATTTTCTGGTGATTATATTAAACAAGAGAAAAATTAATTAAAGTTTACCAATAGAACGCTTCTCAATAGATCCCGTAGCTATATTTCAGAATTAAAATACTGCATATTTATTGCTTTACTATTAATTTAATACACCTTTTCCAATCATAGAAAAATGATTTTTATAAAATTAGAGAATAAGAAATAAAAAAAATCTGACCAAAACGATCAGATTTTCTAATATCAAATAAATTCTTTATGCCTCAACCTGCTGCATCTTCTGAGTTTTCTTTCTCTCATCTTCATTCAAAATCACTTTACGCATGCGAATGAATTTTGGAGTAACTTCTATGCATTCATCCTGCTGAATATATTCCATGCACTCTTCCAAAGACATTTGGGTTTTTGGAGCAATCCGGGAAGCATCATCAGCGCCGCTTGCGCGGTGATTGGTTAATTTTTTTGGCTCTGTAGCATTTACTACCAAATCTCCCGGCTTAATATGCTCAGCAATGATTTGCCCGATATAAACCTCTTCTCCCGGGTCAACAAAAAACCTTCCCCGATCCTGCAGTTTATCAATTGAATAACCGGTTGTTTTTTCCTGGTTTTTTGAAATCAAAACGCCATTACTTCTTCCGGGTATAAATCCTTTCCACGGTTTGTATTCAAGAAAACGATGCGCCATTACTGCCTCTCCTGCTGTATTGGTGAGCATATTGGAACGCAATCCTATCAGCCCTCTTGAAGGAATTTCAAATTCAAGATGTTGCATTTCACCTTTATTTTCCATGATGAGCATCTCTCCTTTTCGCTGCGTTACCAGGTCAATAACCCGTCCGCTATATTCTGTAGGTACATCTACCACGAGGTTTTCATAAGGTTCACATTTTTGGCCATTGATTTCTTTGGTAATTACCTGCGGCTGTCCTACGGTAATTTCATAACCTTCGCGGCGCATAGTTTCTACCAAAATGCTAAGATGCAAAATCCCCCGGCCATACACCATAAAACTATCGGCACTGCCAGTCTCGGTTACACGCAAAGCGAGATTTTTTTCCAATTCTTTTTCCAGCCTGTCCTTCAAATGACGTGAAGTCACATATTTCCCATCTCTGCCATAAAATGGAGAATTGTTGATGCTGAATTGCATATTCATTGTAGGTTCATCCACACTGATTATGGGCAAGGCCTCGGGGTTTTCAAAATCAGCTAAAGTTTCACCAATATTAAACCCTTCAATGCCTACCACGGCGCAAATATCTCCTGCTTTTACCTCACTTACTTTCTTTTTCCCCAAACCTTCAAAAACATACAATTCTTTAACACGACTCCGTTGAACTGTTCCATCTAATTTCATCAGAGACAACGGTTGGTTTTCTTTTATCACTCCTCTTGCTACCTTTCCAACGGCAATTCTTCCTAAAAATGAAGAATAATCCAAAGAAGTAATTTGCATTTGCAAAGTACCTTCCTCCGCAGATGGCGGCGGAACTTTTTCTAAAATAATATCTAATAATGGGAAAATATTATCGGTAGGTTCAAGTGTGGTATTCATCCATCCTTGTTTGCTCGAACCATAAATGGTAGAAAAATCCAACTGCTCTTCTGTCGCATCAAGGTTAAAAAATAGTTCAAAAACTGCATCATGCACTTCATCGGGACGGCAATTAGGTTTGTCAACCTTATTAATAACCACAATGGGACGAAGGCCTAATTGCAATGCCTTTTGCAACACAAAACGTGTTTGAGGCATGGGGCCTTCAAAAGCATCTACTAACAATAGAACACCATCAGCCATTTTTAAAACACGCTCCACTTCACCGCCAAAGTCACTATGGCCGGGTGTATCAATCACATTTATTTTTACTCCTTTATAATTTACTGAAATGTTTTTGCTGAAAATAGTGATGCCTCTTTCTCTTTCCAGGTCGTTGCTGTCCATTATAAGTTCTCCCGATTCCTGGTTTTCGCGAAAGATGTTGGTGCTGTGTAAAATTTTATCAACCAGGGTGGTTTTACCGTGGTCAACGTGTGCAATTATTGCGATATTTCTGATGTCCATAATTATTTGATTCTGTGGGTATTTACCCCTAAATTTTTTGAGGCTGCAAAGGTACGTTAAATAAGGTTCTTAGCAAGTAAGAAAGAGAAAGTTATACTTAAAGGAAGTTAATTTAACAATGGCTTTTTTTGAGTAATTATATTATATATTTTCCGGATAATGTAGTAATTAAATTCCGCCTTAACATAGTAAAGAAACAAATAGTTGTAATTTTTATTTCTGATTTGTTTAATAGTGAGATTGTCTGTTACTAAAATAAATAAAGAAAGCAGATATTTCCCAAACCAAATTTAATCAATTCAATTGCAAAATGATTCTTACCTATTTTTTTGCCCTTTGAAACTTTCAATTAAAATGCCGCATTTTTTTGAATCTGAAAGTAATGGTTAAACAATTGATTTGGTTTGATGAGGATTATAAGCGTGAAACGCCGCGGACATGATTTTGAATAACTATAAATTTCGTAATAATTTTTATCCAAAAAACTTTATATTTTTAACTTAAAATATAAAAGCTAAACAAATCTGCATTAATCTTGAAAATTTCATCCATCACCGCGTGGCCGCTCTTTCATCTCCTTTATCCGCACAATTGTATCGGTTGCGGAAGCGATGTGATCTCCAAGGAAAATTTTCTTTGTCTCGAATGCATCAACGACTTGCCGCATACTCATTTTGCAATGCACAAAAACAACCCCGTGGAAAAGAAGTTTTGGGGAAGGATTGCATTGGCTTCAGCAATGAGCGAATTATATTTTTCAAAAGGTTCGATGGTTCAGAATATGATTCATGAATTTAAATACCGTGGCAACAAAAAAGCAGGGCATTTTTTTGGCAACCTGATGGGGAAAAGTTTGCTCAATAGCAACCGTTTCAGTATTGATGTGATCATTCCGCTTCCTTTATTTGAAAGAAAAGAAAAGTTGCGTGGATTTAACCAGGCAGAAATTCTTTGCAACGGCATTGGTGAAATTCTTAATAAACCGGTTGTCAAAAATAATGTGATCAGAAAAGTTTTTACGGAAACACAAACCAAAAAACACCGGATTGAAAGATGGAAAAATGTAGAAGGGATTTTTTATGTAAGCAATCCAAAAGAACTGGAGGGGCGGCACATTCTTTTGGTAGATGACGTAATTACAACAGGGGCTACTATTGACGCTTGTGCAACTGAAATATTAAAAATAAAAAATATTACGCTTAGTGTGGCTTCATTGGCCATTGCGTGAGTTACGTCCAGTGAAGTAAGCTGCCTGCTGGTACAGGCCGCTAAATAATTGGAAATTTTATTTCAAATACCACAAAAAAAAGAGAACCGTTTTCACAATTCCCTTTAATATTATTTGATCAAAAATCTTATTTGGCAGTTCCCATTTTTGCTTCTATAGAAAGTGTAGCGTGTGGAACAGCTCTTAATCTTGCCTTGTCAATTAATTTTCCTGTCACGCGGCAAATGCCATAAGTTTTATTTTCAATTCTCATCATGGCTTTTTCCAAATGATCGATAAATGTTATCTGGCGGCTTGCCATCTGGCTTAGTTGCTCTCTTTCCATACTCAGGCTTCCGTCTTCCATGGTCATATAGCGGTTGTCACTTTCATCACCACCCATTTGATCTTTACGCGTGATTAATCCCTGCAAATATCCAAGCTCTTTCTTAGCGGTCTCAAGTTTACGGGTAATCAATTCCCTGAATTCCTGCAATTCGCTATCACTATATCTCATTGTAGGGCCATTATTTTCAGGTGGATTTTGATCCAGAACTGATTTAGTAAATTCCGGTTCATATTTTCTTGCTTTCTCAGTATTTGTTTTGGGCATTACAAACACTTTTTTAGATTTTTTCTCCTCCTTTTCCTTTTTCACCTCTTTTTTTACTTTAGCAATCGCTTTTTTCAATTCTGCTTTATGCTTATCAGCATTATCTTTTGAAGATTTATTAGGTACTGGTTTAGCATCCTGGGCTTTTTTAGCAGGCGCATGTTTTTTTTCCAAAGTCTTTTCTTTCTTTGACGTATTTTTTTTTGTGTTCACAACTGATTTTTTTTCTGTCAATTTATTAGGGGCTGCTTTTTTTAAACCGGCTTTAGCAGTTTTTTTTATCGGTGTTGTTTTTTTTACGACCGCGGATTTTGCCTGTTTCAATTTCGGTGCCGCTTTTTTTACAGGTGGTACCTTTATAGATTTTTTTGATTTTGTATTGGCAACTTTAGCTGGCTTTACACTTTTAGGGGCAGCTTTTTTTGCAGCAGGTTTAGTCTTTGCAGCCACAGATTTTGACCCACCTTTTTTAGCAGGAGCCAATTTATGGGCTCCGGATTTGCCAGCTTTAGATTTTGGTGCAACAACTGTTGCTTTTTTCTTAGTTGCCATAAAATTTTTAATAGCTTTTTTTAGTAATCTTTACTGTAAAAGTGTCATTGTTGACATCAATATCTTCACCGTCAGAAAGTTTTGAAGAAAATTCTATTTTTTCTGCCAAAATTTCGGCGCAAATATACTCATTAAATTCTGTAATTATATCTTTAATCCCTTCTTTTTCCTGCACTTTTAGCAGTATTTTATCAGTTAGTTCAAAATCCTTTTCTTTCCTTAAATTTTGAATTCTGTTAATAAATTCCCGCGCAAAACCTTCCTTTTGCAACTGTTCAGAAATTTCAAGGTCAAGCGCCACTGTCAGGCTGCCTTTCACAGCTATTTCAAATCCCGGAATTTCGTTTGTACTCACCTCAATATCTTCAGCAGAAATTATAATTGGTTCATCCTCATGCGGGTTAAGCACATAATTTCCTTGCTGAATAGAATTGATTGCATTATCATCTAAATCCTGGATGGCGGCGGCGGCCCACTTCATCTTAGCGCCCAATTTCTTTCCCAATGTTTTAAAATTAGCTTTCGCCTTCTTTTTGATAAAGTTGTTATCAGATGGAAGAATATCAACCTCTTTTATATTTGTTTCCGATTTAATAATACTTTCTACCTGGCTGATCTTTTTCTCAAAATCCGCATCTGTAGCAGGGATGATTACTTTTTGTAATGGCTGCCTGACTTTAATATTAACTTTCTTGCGCAGCGATAATATGAGTGAAGAGATATCCTGGGCTAATTGCATCCTTTCCTCAAGTGGTTTATTAATAATTGCATCATTACGGGTAGGAAAATCTGTCAGGTGAACCGATTCAGCATTATTTTTTTGAGTAACCGTATTTAAATTTTTGAACAGCCAATCTGCAAAGAAAGGTGCTATTGGCGCTATTAATCCGCTTAACGCTTCAAGGCATTGGTATAAAGTCTGATATGCTGAAATTTTATCATTTTCTCCTTCCGGATTATTCTTATCTACCGGTTTCCAGAATCTTCTTCGGGAAAGCCTTACATACCAATTACTTAAATGTTCGTCTAAAAAGTATTCAATTGCTCTTCCGGCTTGTGTTGGTTCATAATCGTTTAATGCCGCAGTTACTTCTTTAATTAACGAGTTTAAAGAAGAAAGAATCCATTGATCCAATTCAGGCCTTTCATTTATGGGAATGCTGTCTTTTCCAAAAATGAAGCCGTCAACATTGGCATACAGGGCAAAAAACTGGTAAGTATTGTATAAAGTTCCGAAAAATTTTCGTTGCACTTCCTTAATTCCTTCGGTATCAAATTTCAAATTGTCCCATGGCGAAGCATTGGTAATTAGATACCAACGGGTAGCATCGGGGCCAAAAACTTCCAATGTTTCAAAAGGGTCAACAACGTTTCCTACACGCTTGCTCATCTTGTTGCCGTTTTTGTCCAAAACAAGGCCATTACTAACTACGGTTTTGTAAGCAACACTATCAAAAAGTAAAACGGCAAGCGCGTGTAAAGTATAAAACCAGCCTCTTGTCTGGTCAACTCCTTCTGCAATAAAATCAGCCGGAAAATTTTTCTCAAACTGTTCTTTGTTTTCAAAAGGAAAATGCCATTGAGCATACGGCATTGCACCACTATCAAACCAAACATCAATCAGGTCAGGAACCCGTTTCATTGGTTTTCCTTTCTCAGAAGTTAGGATAATATTATCAACAAAAGGCTTGTGCAGATCTGAAACTAATTTGTCAATCTCGCTTTCATCAGCTTTTAGATTTCCGGCATCAATTGATTTTTTAATTTCAATTTTTAACTCATCTATTGAACCTATACATTTTTCTTCTTCTCCGTCTTCAGTACGCCAAATCGGCAATGGCGTTCCCCAAAAGCGGCTGCGACTCAGGTTCCAATCTACCATATTTTCCAGCCAGTTCCCAAATCTTCCTGTTCCGGTAGAAGCGGGTTTCCAATTGATAGTTTTGTTCAATTCTACCATCCGGTCTTTTACGGCGGTCGTTTTTATAAACCATGCATCAAGCGGATAATATATTACAGGCTTATCAGTTCGCCAACAGTGAGGATAATTATGCTCATACTTTTCAACCTTAAAAGCCCTGTTTTCCTTTTTTAATTTTACCGAAATATCCACATTTACATCTGTATAATGCGGATCATCTTTATAATCTTTCACAAAACGGCCACTAAACTCCCCAACACCATCAATAAATTTTCCTTCTCTGTCGACAAGCGTCAAAATTCCGAGATTGTATTTTTTCCCTACTTTAAAGTCGTCAGCGCCAAAAGCAGGTGCCGTATGAACGATCCCGGTTCCGTCTTCTGTAGTTACAAAATCACCCAAAACCACTTTAAAAGGCTCCGCGCCTGGAGTAATTTCCTGAATTTTTTCCAAAGAATTAGCTTCTGAAGGCATTAGTTGCTCGTATTCCAATCCTTCCAAAAACTCCCTATTAAAGAATCGCATAAAATTTTCCAAGGAATAATTTGTCGCTTCCTTAATAATCATCAAAATGAAATCTTTTCGCTTCTGCTTTAAAATATTTAATTAGCAAATCTTTCGCAAGAATAACGTTTATAGGTAAATGGGTATAAGGATTAAAAGTTTTTACTAAGACATAGTCAATATTTGTTCCTACAGTTAAGCCAAGATTAGATGGTAACGTCCAAGGAGTTGTAGTCCAGGCAAGGAAAAAAATATCTGATGTTTTTCTATTGGAATTTTCCCAACCACTTTCAGCCATCTTAATCAAACTTGGACTTTTATCCCCCATGAGCATAGCTCCCGCGGTTGAATTGAAATTATGATTTCCTTTTTCTTTTGAGAATATTAGTTTAAACATCACAGTTGCACTCGTATCTTTTACATCTTTGTAAGTTCCCGGTTGGTTCAATTCGTGCGAACTCAAACCGGTTCCGGCCGCTGGTGAATAGGGCTGAATGCTTACGCTTTCGTACAAATAACCTTTTTTGTATAATTCTTTCAGGCACCACCAAAGCGTTTCGATATAATTATTTTCAAACGTAATGTACGGATGTTTCAAATCCACCCAATAACCCATTTTTTGAGTTACTTCGTCCCATTTGTCTTTAAATTTTAATACCTCCCGACGGCAGGTTGCATTATATTCCTCAACGGAAATTGATTTACCAATATCTTCTTTAGTAATTCCGAGTAATTTTTCCACACCCAATTCCACTGGCAAACCGTGCGTATCCCAACCACCTTTTCGTTTAACCTGGAACCCCTGCATGGTTTTATAGCGACAAACCAGATCTTTTAAAGTCCTGGAGATCACATGATGTATGCCGGGCATCCCGTTAGCGCTTGGGGGGCCCTCATAAAAAACAAAAGGCGTTTTACCTTCCCGGTTAGAAATGCTTTTTTCAAATGCATGTTCTTCCTGCCATGATTTCTTAACGTTTTCAGCAATTTCAGTAAGATTCAACCGTTTATATTCCGGATATTTATGCTTCATTTCTATACTCCTTCAGTTAAAATAAAAGGATGCAAAGGTAAAGATTTTTACATGTGGAATTTACAGGCTAACCGTTAGAAAAATTTTAATATCCGTCAATTTAAGGAGATCTTTTTTGTTAAAATCTAAGAAGTTTTAATTTATTTAAATTAATTATCATCTGGCAAGGCTTTGGCATATTATTTCCTTTATACATTACGCCGTTGCAAATATGAAAACCACCAGTTTTATGTATTGAAGAATTAAAATTTATGCATAGTAACTTTTGCAATGAGCAGATGGAAGGCGAAGTTTATCTTCGTCTTTCCTTGTTTTGACGCCCCAGTTATCTATTTTTTTTAAATAAAACTAGTAAAGCAACAAATACGGGTAATTCTCATTTTGTGAAATAATTATCTGAAAAGCAATTCGCAAGGCTTAATTCCCGTATGTTTTTTAAAGGCGGTAGAAAAGTGGGAAATAGAAGAATATCCCAAGGAATCCGAAACTTCTGTAACAGTTAATCCCTTTTCATACAATAGATATTTCGCATGCTCCATCCGCTGGCTTTGAAAGAAATCAAAAATAGTGGTGCCATACATTTCCTTAAAGCCTTTTTTGAGATAGCACTCATTTATTGCAGCTTTGCGGCTTAGCTCTTTTATGGTAAGAGGTTCATTTATATGTTCTAATAAAATCTTCCGGGCAAGGGAAATTTTTTCCCGGTCAGCCTCATTGGCCAAAAATTTACAGCCAAGGCTTTCCTCATCTGCGCCGCACATACATTCGATACTGTATAATAATAGCATCTGTGTTTGAGCATTTACAAAGATATTTTCAAAACTGTCGGAATAACGGTGATTCATTAAATCTTCCAGAACAGCCCTGGTCCTGTTGCAAAGAGGAAGGCTCCTGGTAAAAGAAGTTGTGTGTTTGAAATTTAAAACATTCTCAGAAAAATTACTTGTTTTCATCCCCTTTACAAACTGCGAAAGGTGGTCGGAATTGAATTGAAAATAACCGATATCTATAGTATCTACCAATTCTTTGCAAAGATGCGATTGAGAATGTTTACAAAAATTACACTCCGTATCTTTTACTTTACAATACCTGTTTCCTTCCATACAAAACACCAATTCAAGATTGCGTGATTTGTTATCATCTTTATGATAATTATAAATTAACATTCCGGTTTCTTCAAATTCAAAAGCTGAAACCTTGCGATACCGGTTAATAATATAGTGAACGGACCCGGGAATATCCTGGGAATTATGTTGAACCAATTCCATTTTATCCTGTATTACAGGCTGGCCCAGTGCAAGCGATAAAATATTTTTTGAAGATTCCATTTTAAAAATATTGGAGGGCAAAGGTACAGTTTTATAGGTAGGTTTAATTGATTTACACGAGGTTTCAGTTTAGTTTCTGGCTCAATAATCATTGCCAATGTGGAAATAAAATGATATTTTGTATGGGCATTCCATTTTTTGCATTTAAAATTATTTGCAATGAAAACAGTAAACCAATGGTTGGAAGAATATGGCCAAAGCCATCAAAACGAAACCAATAAATTAATTCATTGGATATGCGTGCCTGCTATTTTTTTTTCAATTATGGGATTACTATTTAGTATTAAACTTCCGGTTGTTATAGATACGCATACACTAAATATCGCCATCATCGCTATTTTTCTTATTACTTTATATTATCTCCGGCTCTCGTTTTCACTTGGTATCGGAATGTTTTTGTTTGGTGTCATTTGTCTGGTGCTTTGCCATTTTATTGAAATGTATGTACCCGTTTCTTTGTGGCTGATTTGTGTAATTATTTTTGCATTGGCGTGGATTGGCCAATTTTATGGGCATAACGTGGAAGGAAAAAAGCCCTCATTTTTAAAAGATATCCAGTTTCTTTTAATTGGCCCGATGTGGCTGATGAGTTTTATCTATAAAAAAATGGGAATTGGGTTTTAAAAGTAAATTCAAATAAATACTTTTCATTGCGATGGAACAAATATAAATTAAACCCCAGCCTGTTGCTGATGCTGTAGCAGGTAACATAGATATAAGCCACACATAAAATTCTCTCTCCCAGGTATGAAAGAAATTAAATCGAAAAAACCCACCCGCGTACGTTTTTCCATTCTCGTAGCCATATTTATAAATGTGGTGATCAATTATATGGATCGAAGCAATATTTCAGTTGCGGCTCCAATGATCACAGAAGAATTTCATCTATCAACTATACAACTGGGTTACATATTTTCTGCTTTCGGATGGACATATGCCTTGCTGCAAATCCCCGGCGGTATTCTTACAGATCGCTTTGGCCCACGTATTATTTACACATTCAGTTTGATACTTTGGTCCATCGTTACGGTAGCGCAGGGCTTCGCAAAAGGCTTCGCATCTTTGTTCGGATTGCGCATGGCCATTGGCGTTTTTGAAGCACCCTCTTATCCAACCAATAACAGGATTGTAACAAGTTGGTTTCCGGATAATGAAAGGGCGTCTGCTATCGGAGTTTACACTTCCGGACAATTTATAGGGTTGGCCTTTCTCACTCCTGTTCTTATCGCATTAGAACATTATACCGGATGGAAAGGGCTTTTTATTATCACAGGCCTTGTAGGTATTTCCTGGGGAATTGCCTGGTATTTCTTTTACCGCGATCCGTCAGAATCTTCGAGAGCTAATGAAGAGGAATTAAATTATATAGAAGATGGCGGCGGATTGATTGACAGAAAAAACGCATTACAAAAGACACCAATACCATTTCAATGGAGCCACCTGAAAGAAGTTTTCAGTCATCGAAAATTATGGGGTATCTATCTCGGCCAGTTTGCCATTGGCTCAACGCTGTGGTTTTTCCTTACCTGGTTTCCCACTTATTTAATAAAATACAGGCATATTGATTTTATTAAATCGGGTTTCCTGGCTTCACTTCCTTTTCTTTCTGCTTTTGTTGGAATTTTATTGGCAGGCTTCCTGTCAGATTATATGGTTAAGAAAGGAGCATCTATGAGCGTTGCCCGTAAAACACCCATCATCATTGGGCTTTTACTTACCATGAGTATCATTGGCGCAAACTATGTAAACAGCCCGACGTTGATTATTTTGTTTATGTGTACTGCTTTTTTTGGAAATGGATTTGCCTCTATCACATGGGTTTTTGTATCTACTTTAGCTCCCCAACATTTGATTGGGTTAACCGGCGGCGTATTTAATTTTATCGGCGGCCTTGCAGGGATTATTGTACCAGCCGCAATCGGATATATTGTTACCGATAACAATTTTACGCCGGCAATTATTTTAATTGGCATAATTGGAGTTTTGGGCGCATTGAGTTATATTTTTTTGGTGGGGAAAGTAGAGAGAGTCAAGGTTAAACAGTAATGAAATAAATTCCGTGGAAAGCAAAAATATTTTTTCTACTTTTTGTATTGACTTGTAAAAAAATTTGATATGCATCAGTTTATAAGTTGCGATTGGGGAACATCTTCATTACGGTTACGGTTAATCGAAAATGAAACACAAAATGTTTTGGCAGAATTTATTTCTCAGCAAGGCATTGCGGCTACTTATTCAATGTGGAAGAAAAGCTCATCGGACCGGTTTTTATTTTATGAATCTGTATTATCAAGTGGCATCCGGGAACTTTCGTCAAAATCGGCACTTCCTCTATCAGGAATACCAATAATCATTTCAGGCATGGCGTCTTCGGCAATAGGAATGAAAGAACTGGAATATACACCGCTTCCGGTTAAAACAAATGGAGATGATTTATTGATTGATATTGTAGAATCTTCAAAAAGATTTAAGCACCAGATGATTATTGTCCCGGGCGTTAAATCTGATCAGGATGTAATGCGTGGCGAAGAAACTATTATTGTGGGATGCGAAATAAAAAATATTGAAGATGAACAATTTTTTATTTTACCGGGCACGCATTCTAAACATATCGTTACAGAAAACGGTATGATAAAAGATTTTAAAACTTACATGACCGGAGAACTGTTTGATTTGCTCGCTACCAAAAGTATCTTGTCCAATTCAGTTGAAAAAGAAAAGCTATTTTCCGAAATGGGGCAATCATGGTTTGAGAAAGGTGTTGAAGAAGGTGCCACTAAAAATCTACTGAATTGTATCTTTCATGTAAGAACAACCCTCCTTTTTAATAAATTGTCTCCGGTAGAAAATTATCATTACCTCAGCGGATTGCTTATTGGTAATGAGTTACAAGATTTGTTACAAAATAACTACAGCAATATTACACTTGTTTCGGATGAGAAATTTTTGCCTCTCTATTCGAATGCTTTGCAACTTTTAAAAGTGAATAAAATCATTAACTATCTTAATTCTGATAAAGCGCTGATAAAGGGTCAAAGTATTATTTATGATCTCCATTTGGGTTAAGTATTTCGGAGAATAGAATTTATTTTATATTTAGTAGTGAATAAAAAACTAATATCTACTTTACAACTTCTCCGGTTTCATTTTTCATTTTTCTTAATGCCTGTATATTGGTTTGCTTTAAGCCAGGTTCCGGTTATCAATTGGAAGAATGCTATTTTAATTTTTTTCATCCTGCATCTTTTGCTGTACCCGGCCAGCAATGGTTACAACAGTTATATGGATCGGGATACAACCCCTGTTGGTGGATTAAAAAATCCGATGCAGCCAACTGAATTGTTATTTTACGCAACCATCCTGATGGACACTTTGGCTCTCTTAATTAGCCTTATGATTTCGCCCCTATTTGCCTTTGGAATATTTTTTTACGTTCTTGCTTCCCGGGCGTATAGTTATAGAAAGATCAGGCTTAAAAAATATCCAATAACCGGCTATCTAACGGTGGTGCTTTTCCAGGGCGTGGTGACTTTTTTTTTGGTTTTCCATGGTAGCAGCGTCAATACTTTTCTGCAAGTTCCGGCTTTGGCCATGATTGCTTCCGGTTTGCTGATTGGCGGCTTCTATCCCCTGACACAAATTTACCAGCACAAGGAAGATCGTGAAGATGGGGTAACTACGCTTAGCTATATGTTGGGCTACAAAGGCACTTTCATTTTTACTGGCATTATATATGCTTTTGCTTTCGTTAGTTTAGGATGGTATTTTTATTCAGAATCAGCTTTTTTTAAATTTATTATTATTCAAATCTTTATGCTTCCGGTGATCGTATATTTCTTCGCGTGGTTCAGGAAAGTTTTAAAAAATACAGGAGAAGCAAATTTTAAAAATACAATGAGAATGAACATCCTGGCTTCTGTATGTTCTAATCTCGGATTTATATCACTTTTAATAATTAAAACATTTTGAGTAAAGTCGTTTCTATATCAACCTCTTTGCCTGCCTATAAGCATAAGCAAAAAGACATTTTGTACTTCATGCAGAATGTGTATGCAATGAATGAAGTGGAAAAGAGAAAACTCAGATTTTTATATCATCAAAGTTCCATTCAAGCCCGCTATTCTGTTTTGCCAGATTATAGCCTGGAGGCGGCAGAATGGGAATTTTATCCTGCAACAGAAAACCTTGAACCGTTTCCCAACCTGGAAAAAAGAATGGATTGGTTTAATAAAACAGCATCTGCCTTATCTGTAACTGCGGTAGAAAAATGTATTGATCAAAAAATAAAAAAAGAAGAAATCACACATTTAATAACTGTGAGCTGTACGGGCATGAGTGCGCCGGGACTCGATTTGCAGATAATGGAATTGATGAATTTGCCAAAAAGTATTTTCAGAACTTCTGTAAATTTTATGGGTTGCTATGCAGCTATCCATGCCATGAAACTTGCAGATTCATTTTGCAGAAATGATGCAAATGCTAAAGTAGTTATCGTTTGCACTGAGCTTTGCACATTACATTTTCAGAAAGAAACTTCCGTTGATAGTATTGCTTCAGGATTGTTATTTGGGGATGGATCAGCAGCGATATTAGTCACTAATGACAAAGCCGATTTTTATGGGCTAACCTTAAAAAGTTTTTACAGCGAGGTTGGCTTAAATGGAAAGGAACACATGAGCTGGCAACTTTCATCTTCCGGTTTCTTAATGAAGCTGTCGGGTTATGTTCCTGAATTAATTGAACAGGATTTTAATCTTCTTCTAAAAAATGCCTTGCAAAATGCAGGAATGAAAGAAGATGAAATTTCATATTGGTGTATTCATCCCGGCGGAAAAAGAATTTTAGCAGCGATAGAAAAGTCAACATCAATTTCGAATGAAAATCTGAAATATTCTTACCAGGTTTTAAATGATTATGGCAACATGTCTTCGCCAACTATTTTATTTGTGCTGAAAGAAATTATGGAGTCGCTGAAAAATAAAAAAGAGAAGAAAGTCCAATATTTTCGGCGCTGCTTTTGGGCCCGGCCTTACCATGGAAACTTTCATTTTATCCAATGATTGATTATAAAAAACGTTCGTTACAAAAGGAGATTTTAGATCAAAAAAATATACCCTTCGCGGATATTGCTTTGAATATGAAAGAGCTTGATTGGATCAATACCCATCTCGGCGGCCATTCCATCACAATTGAAGGATTCAAAAAATTATTGCAAAATGAAAAAAAAGTTTCGGTTTGTGAAATTGGCTGTGGCGGCGGCGATAACCTGAATTCACTGAATCAATACTGTTTAAAAAATCACATTATTTGTTCGTTTACCGGTATTGATATTAACAAAGATTGCATTGCTTTTGCAAAGAATAGTTCAACCATTGAATTCAAAAATTTCATTGTGTCCGATTACAAAAATGTTGATTTTAAAAATGAAAAACCGGATATTATTTTCTCCTCTCTTTTTTGCCATCATTTTTCAAATGATGAATTAGTAGCAATGATGAAATGGATGAAGGAAAATTCAAACATTGGTTTTTTTATCAACGATCTCCATCGCCATCCTATCGCTTATCATTTTATAAAATGGGCTACAACGATTTTCTCCAAATCTTATCTCGTGAAAAATGACGCACCGGTTTCTGTTCTTCGTGGATTTAAAAAGAATGAATGGAAATGTATTTTAGAAAATGCAGGCATTAAGAATTATTTAATAAAATGGAAATGGGCATTTCGATTTTTGATTATAGCTTTCAATGTTGAGAACAGTGGATAACGCGACAAAACATAAAATAAAAAATGACGATATTTCTTCGTTTACTGTTGCCGTTATAGGTGGCGGACTGGCAGGCCTTTCGCTATCTATTTTGCTTTCCAAAACCGGACATAAAATTATTTTATTTGAAAAAGAAAAATATCCGTTTCATAAAGTTTGTGGCGAATACATCAGTTTAGAAAGCTGGAATTTCATTGAAGAATTAGGATTGAAACTTTCTAACCTTTCCTTACCCATTATAAAAAATTTAATCGTTTCATCTCCAAATGGAAAAACTATTTCGGCAAAATTAGATTTGGGCGGCTTCGGCATCAGCCGGTTTTTTTTGGACAATGAATTAAAGAATATCGCAATTAAAAATGGTGTTATTATTTATGAAGAAACTAAAGTAACTGATGTCTATTTTAACAACGAAACTTTTTCGGTACAATTCAATGGAGGCAAAATTTTTTCAAAAATAGTTGCCGGAAGTTTTGGTAAAAGAAGCAACCTTGACATAAAATGGCAAAGAGATTTTGTTACGCAAAAACCAAACAAACTCAATAATTACATAGGAGTAAAATATCATGTAAAAAACGATCTCACTGCTGATACCATTGCTTTGCACAATTTTAAAAATGGCTATTGCGGTATTTCCAAAATTGAAAATGGGGAATCTTGTTTATGCTACCTTACTACAGCAAACAATTTAAAAGAAAATAGAAACTCAATAAAAGAAATGGAGAAAAATGTTTTATTTAAAAACCCTTTTCTTAAAAAAATATTTGCAGGATCGGAATTTATTTTTGAAGAACCTGTTACCATTTCACAAATAAGCTTCGACAAAAAAGAGCAGGTTGAAAACCATGTATTGATGATAGGCGATTCTGCAGGAATGATTACGCCTCTTTGTGGTAACGGCATGAGTATGGCTTTTCATTCAGCAAAGATTGCTTTTGAAAAAATCGATTTTTTTTTAAATGGTCAGATCAGCCGGGAAGAAATGGAAAAAGATTATACCAAGGATTGGAATAAAGAATTTGGCCCGCGGTTAAAAGCCGGAAGATTTATTCAAAAACTTTTTGGAAAAGAATACCTTACGAATTTAATTATCCGACTCCTGAAACCTTTTCCATTTATTGTCCGCGGGTTGATAAAAGCTACTCATGGAAAAGAGTTTTAGTAAATTTGCTTATGCATCCGCAGCCTGTAATATTATTTGATGGTGTTTGTAATTTTTGCAATAGCGCCGTAAATTTTGTTATAAAAAGAGACAAAAAAGGTATTATAAAATTTGCTCCTTTGCAAAGTGATGAAGGGATGAAATTGCTGGCCCAATATAATTTGCCATCGCAGGATATGCGCTCTTTTATTTTTATTGAAAACAATCAATGTTTTACCAGATCTACCGCAGCTTTAAGGGTGTGCAGATACCTGGATCCTTTATGGCAATTAATGTATGGCTTTATTATTGTTCCCAGGTTTATAAGAGATGGAATCTATGATTGGACCGCCAAAAACCGCTACAAATGGTTCGGCCAAAAATCAAAGTGTATGGTACCCACACCAGAAATACAATCCAGATTTTTAAATGACACAAAATGAAAAACAAAAAGACATTGGTTTTAGGCGCCAGCGCAAATCCCGCCCGATACAGTTACCTCGCAATTAACAGGCTTCGCAGTGCAGGACATGATGTTGTGGCAATTGGAAAACGAACCGGTAAAGTAAGTGATGTAGAAGTAATAGATGAAAAAAATCCAATTGAAGATCTGGATACCGTAACTCTTTATCTGAATGCCAACCACCAAAAGCCTTATTACAATTACATCCTTGAGCAACAACCAAAACGAATTATCTTCAATCCGGGCGCCGAAAATGATGAGCTGGAAAAGCTTGCCGGGGAAAATAATATAGTCACACAACACGCCTGCACGTTGGTTTTACTAAGCACCCACCAGTATTAATACTTTTTGCTCATGGTATATTCAAAAGTAATAATACTTTTTTCCCGAGTACTTTCACCCAACTTAAGCCAATCATGGATTTTTTCATCCTAAAGTGAAATATTTTAGAAGGATGCTCGTTTTATAGTCGTTCGAGATTTATAAAACCTAAAAATCCTATCTATGAAAATCATGTACAAAATGGCGGCTATATGTGCGATCATGATGGTTTCATATAATGGCCAGTCCCAGATTCTTACTTCCAACAGGCATAATTATTTTGATAAATACGCGGCAAAATTGCAAACTCCGGAAGCGGAATTAAGCAAAGCTTTCAGTGTGCCCGAAGGAGGAAAAGTAAAATTAACATTTGGTGATTTCTCGTTTAACGGGATCGTTACTTCCTCTATAAAAAGATACGACAATTTATATACTGTAATAGTGAAATCGCCTGGAATGAACAACACACTGTTGTCCATATCCAAAAGGATTAATGATGATAAAACCATTACCTACGTTGGAAGAATTATCAATACCAATTACGCCGATGGCTTTGAATTACAAAGAGAAAACAACGGATCCTACGCCATGCAAAAAATAAAAACCGATGCGCTGATAGAAGATTTTTAACTACAAAAAACCGTTACCCTAATAACGGCAATATCTAAATCCCTTACCATGAAAAAGATTCTACCTGTTATTCTAATCCTAACCCTTTTGACCTCCTTTAAAACCTATTCGTTGCCTAAGCTCAGCAGTTTCCCTTCAGCAAAAGCTACCATCTTTTTTGATTTTGATGGGCAAACTGTAAGCGGAACCTCCTGGAATGGCGGATCTACCTTTTATTGCGAACCAGCAGTATTGACTGATGATCAGATAACTGAAATTTTTAACCGGATTTCTGAAGATTACAGGCCTTTCAATATTAATATTACTACAGATTCAACCGTGTTTTTAGCAGCTCCGCTCGCTCAAAGAGTTAGAATTATTGTAACCCCCACAAGTGATTGGTATCCCGGGGTTGGCGGAGTTTCTTTTACCGGTTCTTTTGTTTGGGGCGATGATACCCCCGGTTTTGTATTTACCAACAGGCTCGGCAATGCCACAAAACTTATTGCAGAATGTTGCACGCATGAAAGCGGCCATACAGTTGGCCTTTCTCACCAGGCCAAATATAACGGAACCTGCAATTTGATTTCAACATATAACGATGGCACAGGGCTTGGAGAAACAAGCTGGGCACCGGTTATGGGCAATAGCTATTACAGGAATTTATCTGGCTGGAATAATGGCCCGACTCCGTATGGATGCACTAATGACCAGGATAATCTTTCAATAATCACTTCAAGAAACGGATTCACTTACAGGCTGGACGACCATTCCAATGATCCATCAAATAATCCAACAAGATTAAGTATTGAAAACACACAATTTTCATCTACAGGTATCATTACTACCAATACTGATAAGGATGCCTTCCAAATAAACCTTCCTAAAAATGGAGTATTGCACGTAGATGCAAATCCTTATTCAATAGGTCCAAATAATGAGGGTGCAGACCTGGATATGGAAGTAACCTTGCTTAACAGCAATATGAATGTGATGAAAGTTTACAGCCCGGAAGATAAGTTAAATGTGGTGATTGATACTACCTTGATGGCGGGCGATTACTTTCTGGTAGTGAATGGATCGGGCAATGCAAATACAAGTAATTACGGAAGCCTCGGATCTTACAGAATAGCTGGCACCTATTCACCTTTGACAGTTACGCCGATAAGCCAGGTGCTGCTTTCAGGAGAAGTAGAAAAGGATAAACATGATTTGAACTGGAGTATTATCGCGGATGAACCGATAAAATCTTTGTCACTTGAAAGTTCTTCCGACGGTTCAATATTTAATACGCTTACCAAATTATCTGTAGATGACAAAAACTTCAGTTATGTTCCTCTTTTAACTGAAAATATTTTCTACAGGCTAAAAGTAACCTCAGTCAGCGGCCAGGAAAGTTATTCCAATATTGTCCCTTTAAAAAAGATAAAAGGAAGAATCCAATCATTCAGCATTACAAATACTGTCACTTCTGAAATCACTATAAACGCTTCTCAAAATTTTCAATATCAATTAGCCGACATGAGCGGAAGGATCATTAAAACAGGAAAAGCGGAAGCTGGCGTATCGAACATCAATATTAACAATTCTCCTAAAGGAATTTATATCGTCCAAATCATTTGTAATTCCCAGAAAACAACACAAAGAGTTTTAAAACTGTAAGGTAGATTCATGTGTAAGTTAGGGGGCAGCGTTAGGGGCTGTCCCCTTTTGTTTTTTATAGAATAAAAATCTTCGTTTTTTGTTTGTTTACTAATTAAAAAGATTTTGATACTTAACTAAAAAATAAACTTATAAACTCACCTAGTATTTTATTCCGCTTTCAATTCTTCTTATCTTTAAATAATAATTACTATGCC
This sequence comes from uncultured Chitinophagaceae bacterium, assembly GCA_963741705.1. Classification (GTDB taxonomy): domain Bacteria; phylum Bacteroidota; class Bacteroidia; order Chitinophagales; family Chitinophagaceae; genus Ginsengibacter. The sequence goes on from CAVUJE010000001.1 coordinate 75,661, forward strand.
CACAATTCTATTTATTTATGGATGGAGATTATTCTTTTATTCGAACGAAGGAACTGAACCAATCCATGTCCATGCCGAAAAGGGTGAAATGGAATGTAAATATTGGTTATTGGTTGAAGAAGTTGAATTACAGGAAGCGTTTTCTTATAATTTAACTCCGGGTTCTAAAAGAGAAATTAAAAAGATTATTTATCAACATTTTGATTTAATAATTGAATCATGGAATACTTATTTTAAAAAATAAAAAATGACAGCCACACATAATATTGAAGCGGTAAAATTTGAAAACAACTACCTATTCTTGTTAATAGATGGAAAGAAGATAAAATTATCTTTAGATGATATTTCAAAAAAATTAAAATCAGCATGTGATGTTGAAAGAAACATGTTTAAAATATCACCTTCGGGTTATGGAATCCATTGGCCATTAATTGACGAGGATTTATCTGTAAATTCCTTATTAAAGGCAGCACAAAATTAGTTACGGGCAAACGCGTTCAAACATTCATCTTTTTATTGGTTCACTGCAAAAGATCTCCCATTATCTAATTGTTATCTTTATATCCGGTTCAAAAATTTGCTTTTCGTTTCTAAAATATCGGTAATTTTAAAAAACCTTATTTTATGCTATGGAGAAAATTTAATGGAGAACCAATCGAATTACCTATCAAATCTGCTGTAGAAAAAGCTATCCAAAAAGAAACTGAAGCCGGTAATAAATTAAAAGTATGTATCGGCACCGACAGCCAGGTAAAAAGTAAAGAAACTGAATTTGCAACCGTAATTGTCTTTTTACGCGAGGGCCGCGGAGGCTTCATGTTTATTCATAATGAAAAAAATACTCAGAAGTATAATATTAAAGAACGCATGTTGGTAGAAGTGGCAAAAAGCATTGAAATTGCTTATGAGCTTTGCGATCTTTTTACAAAATATGATGTGGATATGGAAGTGCATGCCGACATAAATACCAATCCGCATTTCAGAAGCAATGAAGCTTTGCGCGAAGCTATGGGTTATATCCTTGGAATGGGATTTGCATTTAAAGCCAAGCCTGAAGCCTTTGCCAGCAGTTGCTGTGCGGATAAAATGGTGAATTAAAAAGCTTTAAAATTGTTTAGACAGCTTAGTAGCGTTTCCCTTAAAACAGAATGTTTTGAAAAGTTTAATTGGATAAAATCATTTTGATCATTTATTTCGCGCGTGGAGGGTTGGTTGCCTTTTTATATAAATTCACAAGAATTTCTGAAGATCCTAATCACTCGTAATCAAACACCCGTCGCCATAGCTTAAAAAACGAAAATTATTCTTTAAAGCGTATTCATATATTTCTTTCCATTTGTCTCCAATCATTGCAGAAACCAATAAAAGCAAGGTTGATCTTGGCTGATGAAAATTGGTGATCATCCCTTTGGCAATTTTAAACTCATATCCCGGTGCTATAATAATTTGAGTCTGAATAAAAAGCCTTTCTGTTTTTTTAATAATTAAATAATTTAATAAATAATTTAATGATGCTTTAGCAGATAATTTCGTTTTTAATAATTCATCGTCATAAACTTCCCATTGATCAATTTTCAATTTTTCAAATTCAATTCCGGGATTTAAAAATATTTTTAACCCCATCCAGTAAAGGCTTTCAACCGTTCTTACCGAAGTGGTTCCTACACAAAAAATATAGTTGGAGATATTTCCAATTAATTGCTCAATAAATTTCGTGGACACATCAATCCATTCCGCATGCATTTCATGGCCTTCCATAATGGAAGATTTTACCGGCTTAAATGTGCCCGCTCCTACATGAAGTGTAACAAAACCGGTGTGAATATTTTTATCTTCAAAAGAAGAAAAAATTTCATTGGTAAAATGCAAACCCGCAGTAGGCGCGGCTACAGAGCCTTCATAATGCGAATAAATAGTTTGGTATTTTTCCGAATCGCTTTCTTCAGCTTTTCTTTTAATATAAGGCGGAAGCGGCGTTTCGCCGGCATGTTCAATAATTTCTGCAAAAGAATAATTGCCCGGTTGCCACGATAATTCTACTACATAAGCGTCACTCAATTTTTCAATCAAACCGGCTTTCAAAGTGATTTCTTCATCAGCGATAAAGAATTTTTTTTCCAAAAATTTTTCTTTCCATTTTCCGGCACCTCCAATCATACACTTCCACCTGGTAGATTTTTTTTGCTGAAGAACTACCGCATAATCATTTATTTTTTCATAAGGCTCCAGGCAAAAAATTTCTATAATGGCGCCTGTTATTTTTTGAAACAGGATCCTTGCCTTAATCACTTTGGTGTCATTAAAAATAAGGAAAGAATTTTCGGGCAAATGATCAGTAATATTCCTGTAAATATCTTCTGAAATATTTCCATTTTCATAGATCAGTATTTTAGATTGATCTCTTTGAGATAAAGGATAAACCGCAATTTTTTCTTCCGGAAGATTATAATTAAAATTTTCTATTGATAAATTTTTGGGATGCATAATGCAAAGGAAATAAAAAAAAGGAGTGAATTATTGTGATTAGTAAAATGAAGATCAAATGAGTTTTTTTGGAAAGATTTTATAACAGCAATAACTACACTGAAAAATTGCTTCAAAAGCTGAAATAAAAATTCTTGAAATTTGTTGGTTTACTGCTGCAGAATTTATTTGGGGTTCGCATTTTCGCAACAATCGCTTCTGCCAAAACTGTTTATTCGTTTAAAAACTTTCATTCTGTTGCCCTCTTCATAGATTAAATTGCATCGGTATTACGAACAAACGCATGTGATCTAAAATTTAAACCTTGATTTAATTCAAAAAATCAATTATGAAAAACAATGTGCTTTCGGCATATCTCAAACTTGCCTGTATTATTATTATTTTAATTGGCGGAGGCTATTTGGCCATTTTGGGCGAAGAAATTCTATTACCCTTGTCGTTTGCCTTCCTTATTTCTTTGCTCCTGTTGCCGGTTTCTAACTTCATGGAAAACAGGTTAAAATTTTCGAGGTCAATGGCAGCCATAATATCCGTTTTACTCTTGCTTGTGGCAATTTCCGGAATTTTTTATGTTTTGGGATCTCAGATTGCTGATTTAGGAAATGAATGGCCTTTATTAAAGACACAGCTAGCCGGCTTATTTAATGATACACAGCATTGGCTTTCTAATACTTTTCATATTAACTTACAAAAACAAACGGAATATTTGAATAAAGGCACTCAAAAAGTTTTAAACTCCGGTGGAACTATTATTGAAAAAACGGTCTTATCAATTTCTTCCACTATCCTGATGCTGGTGTTCATCATCATTTATACTTTGTTTATTTTAATCTATCGCAGGCGATGGATGCGTTTTATAGTGGCCGCCTTTACTGAAAGAAACAAAGCCGTTATTTATGATATTTCCGAACACATAAAAAATATTATTCGCAAATATATAACGGGCTTATTTTTTGAAATGGTGCTTTTAGTAACTGTAGGCTGTCTGGTGTTCTGGATTTTGGGGATCAAATATGTTTTTCTTCTCGGGCTTATTGTCGGCGTTTTCAACCTGATTCCTTATGTCGGAATTTTTACCGCCCTGGCAATAAGCGCGGCCATCACCTTTGCCACCGTGGATGCATCACACGCTTTGTATGTGGCAATCACGGTAGTTTGCATTCACTTAATTGACAGTAATTTTTTAATGCCCAAAATTGTGGGTTCCCAGGTAAAAATAAATCCGCTAATGGTAATACTTGGCGTGGTAGCCGGAGAACTTTTGTGGGGAATCCCCGGAATGTTTTTATCCATTCCATACCTTGCTATAGCCAAAGTAATTTTTGACCGGGTTAAAAATCTTCAATCGCTGGGAATTTTATTGGGAGATGAAGAAGTAAAACCCAAAAGCCTGAAATCTAAAACCAATAGTATTACTGGGGCCACTGGCGATGTGCCAAATAAAAATCAGGATTAAAAGTTTGTTTACTGATAACTTACACCTTATTCTTCTTTATTTCGTCCACTATTCCCGGATCGAGCAAGGTTGTAGTGTCTCCAAGATTTTCCATTTCGCCTTCAGCTATTTTTCGCAATATCCGGCGCATAATTTTTCCGCTTCTTGTTTTGGGAAGGCCGTTTACATATTGAATTTTATCAGGCTTGGCAATAGGGCCAATGATCCTTGAAACAGTTTCTAAAATATCCTTCTTGGATAGTTCATCTTCAGGATGTTTCTTTTCAGTTATTACAAATGCATAAACGCCCTGCCCTTTGATAGGATGAGGATATCCCACCACCGCGCTTTCTACAACGCTTGCGTGCATATTGATCGCATTTTCTATTTCAGCAGTTCCAATCCGGTGGCCACTCACGTTTAATACATCGTCCACTCTTCCTGTTATCCGGTAATTGCCTTTTTCATCTCTTAACGCACCATCACCCGTAAAATATAAACCCGGATAAGCTGAAAAATAATTTTTGCGGAAACGTTCGTGATCGCCATAAGTGGTTCGCAGGATGCCGGGCCATGGCGCCTTCATACAAAGATTTCCTTTGATCAGGCCATTCTCATCCTTTTCTATTGCTTCATTTCCCTTTTCATCCAACAATACGGGTTGTACTCCCGGAAGTGGCAATGTGGCCCAACTCGGTATTGAAGGGGTTACTCCGGCAATAGTCGAAATCAAAATTCCGCCGGTTTCTGTTTGCCACCAGGTATCTACGATCGGGCAATTATTTTTTCCAATATTTCCATCGTACCAATGCCACGCTTCTTCATTGATGGGTTCGCCCACGCTTCCCAATACTTTTAAAGTGGACATATCTTTCCCTTCCAAAGGTTCCAATCCATAGCTCATCAAACTTCTGATGGCGGTTGGCGCAGTATATAAAGTATTCACTTTATATTTATCAACGATGTCCCAAAATCTTCCTGCATCAGGCCATGTAGGAATTCCTTCGAACATTAGGCTGGTAGCGCCTGCGGCCAACGGGCCATAAATAATATAGCTGTGGCCTGTGATCCATCCGATATCTGCTGTACAGAAATAAACGTCGCCGGGATTATATTGAAACGTGTTTACAAAAGTATAAGTAGTCCAAACCATATAACCTGCGTTAGTATGCACTACGCCTTTAGGTTTGCCTGTCGAGCCAGAGGTGTAAAGAATAAAAAGCGGGTCTTCAGCATCCATTTCTTCGGCCTGAAAACTTACTACATTATTTTTTTCTATCTGGAATAATGCATGATCCATTTCATCTTCCCACCAAACATCTCTGCCCTTTAACATAGAAACAGGTGTGCGGGTCCTTGTGTAAACAATTACTTTTTTAATCGTTTTATTTCCAATCAAAGCATCATCGATAACACTTTTTAAAGGGATGTCTTTTGCACCGCGGTAGGCACCATCACAGGTGATAATAAATTCTGCCTTTGAATCATCAATACGGTCTGCTATGCTTTGCGCAGAAAATCCTCCAAAAATTACATTGTGAATCGCACCAATCCTTGCACAACCCAACACTGCGTAAGCCAGTTCAGGTACCATTCCCATGTAGATACAAACGCGGTCCCCTTTTTTTACGCCGTTATTGATCAGCATTTGCGCCACCTGGCAAACTCTTTTGTGAAGCCTTGTATAAGTAACGATCCTGGTTCTTTCTTCCGGGTTATTGGGTTCCCAGATTATAGCAGGTTTTTCGCCCAGGCTTTCCAAATGACGATCAATACAATTCTCAGTTACATTAAGTTTGGCGCCTTTAAACCATTCAATTTTCGGCTCGTTAAAATCCCATTCCAAAACTTTGTCCCACTTCTTTTTCCATAGGAAATTCTCTGCTACTTCTGCCCAAAATTCTTCGGGCTTTTCCACACTCTGCTTATAGGCTTTATTGTACTCTTCCTGGGTTTTAATCTGATAAGGATATTCCATGTCTGAAAAATTTATTGGTTAATACGTTAATTAATTTATTCGTTATTAGAAATTATTTTCTATTGCAAAATTAAAATTAGAATTTGTATTATTTGTTGCTTTACTGCGAATAATAATTTTTCTTTATTGATTCTTATTCATCTCCTTCTCAACCTCTTCTCTTTTCAGCACTTCAGGAATAGCCGGAACCATTGCTTTATAAACCGCATCTTCAATAGCTCCGCGAATATTATACTTATATAAATTATTACTTCTGACAGGGTTTACCCGATTGCTTAAAAATACATAAACCAAATCATATTTTGGATCTACCCAAATAGCTGTTCCTGTATAACCGGTATGACCAAAAGTAAGTGGTGATGCAAATCTTGACGGATAAGGGTGCGGATCTGTTGTGGTATAATTATCTTTTTGAGGTTTATCAAAAGCGATTCCACGCCTGCTGATGCTTGAATTGTAAGCGGTAAATAATTTGAGCGTTGAAGATTTAATGTATTGCTTTCCTTTAAATTTACCTCCATCTAAAAACATTTGAAGAAGCGCGCCGATATCTTCCGCATTGCTGAACAAGCCTGCATGCCCTGCATCTCCGCCAAACATTGCACTGCCTTCATCATGAACATCTGCATGCAAATGCTGACGCCGGAAATAACTATCTATTTCTGTTGGCGCTACCAAATTGGTATCAAACCTGTTTCGTGGATTAAATCCTATTGAATGAAGGCCCATTGGTTTATAAAAATATTTATCCGCATATTTATCAATTCTCAAACCCGAAATCGCCCGGACAACATCTGCCATCAAAATAAAATCATTATCGCTATACACATATTCATTGGGGGAAAGTAATTTGCTGTCAACAATACTTTGGTTCATTATTTTATCATACCCGGTTTTTAAATATAAATTTTGCGCAACTCTCACACTAAATTTCGCTGATGAATCCGGTTGGAAATATTTTGGCAGGGGCATTCCTGTTTCGGGATCAACTGTCTTTTTGTAAAAGACTACATCAGCAACAAGGCGAGCCTGGTGGAGCAAAATATCTTCTATATTAAGATTGGCTTTATCGCTTCTTCTCACCCATGGTAAGTAAGTTCCAAGCGTTTTATCAAGTCGCAATTTCCCTTCGTCATATAGTTTCATCACGCCGATCGTAGTGCCACAAATTTTTGTAACCGACGCCATATCATAGATGGAATTCAGATTAACTGGTTCTGGTGTATCATAATTATAAGTTCCGTAGGCTTTTTCAAAAATAATTTTTCCATGGCGTGCAACTAATACAACACAACCTGGATAAGCATTTCCCGTGATTCCCAGATTGGCGATTGAATCTATATTACGCGTCATTTGCAAACCATTAATTCCTTCGGCGTCCGGCGTTGAAACAAGCATTATCCTTTTTGGTAAAATGCCACTTCCGTATTTATACTTTGAACAAACGGTAACAGGCAAAGTTCCTTTGGCAAATATTTTTCCTTCCAGAATATCAGCGGCTGCAGATTGCGTAATTGAATCATCTTCATAACAAGCCACTAAATTTTTAGCATCACAAAAGTTTTTAATGGCATAGGGATTGCCAAAATTTAACAAGATGGTTTTGTAATTAGCGCTATCGGTCTTTTGCAACTGGTTGATAAAATCAAAAGCATAATCCGTGATGCCAAAATTATTTCGTCGGATAGCGATTATAATTGTGAACACCTATTACCACCGTGTTATATTTACTTTTTATCAGGTTGACCAAGGTTGGTATTCTTCCTGCACTCTTCCTTGTAACTGAAATAAAAACCATCCGCTTTCAGATCATGTTGAATGCGCGAAGCAAACGTATTGGCGCTGTCAAGGCCAATTCCCACATAAGCAATTCTTTTATTTTCTGCAGTCAGAGGAAAAAATCTCTTGTCTTCATTCTTTAAAATCGTAATCGCATTTTCTGCAACTAATTTTTTCATTTCCGGAATTCCTTTGTTCAAATCTTCAGTAAGATTTACGGTATTTATTGGTTGTGGATTGGCCATGCCGTATTTATATTTATACAAAAGCACTTTTTTGCATTTTTCATAAATATCATTCCAGCTAAGTACGTTACTGTCAATAGCCTGCCTGATTTTTGCAATTGCAGAATCCACATTTTCAGGAAGATCCAAAATGTCATTTCCTGCAACGAGCGACTGCACTGCAATCTGGCCTCCCGGAAAATATTTGGCAACCCCTTTCATCCCTAACGCATCAGTAAATGTCAAACCATTATAATGAAGTTTATCGCGAAGCAAACCGGTAACATTTTTCTTTGATAAAGAAGTTGCCGTATTAGGCGTCGAGTCAATTGCGGGCACATATAAATGGGCAATCATTACGCTGGGAATACCGGCACTGAATATTTTTTTAAATGGATATAGCTCCAGAGAATTTAATTGAGTCATTGTTTTATTGATCACAGGAAGGTCCAAATGAGAATCAACAGAAACATCTCCATGGCCGGGAAAATGTTTGGCACATGAAATAATTCCTTCCGCTTCCATCCCTTTCATATAGGCAATGCCATACCGTGCTACTTTATATTTATTTTCTCCAAAAGAACGATCATTAATTACCGGATTATCCGGATTATTATTGATATCAACCACAGGCGCAAAATTTACCTGGATGCCCATTCTTTTACATTGCCTGCCTACCAATTTTCCATATTGATAAATTAAAGCTGAATCATTGATTGCTCCCAGCATCATCTGGTGATTCAGGGGAGCAACGCTGTCCAAACGCATGCCCAGTCCCCATTCTCCGTCTATACAAACCATCAATGGTGTTTGTGCAATACTTTGAAAATAATTGATAAAATCTGCCTGCTTTACAGGAGTTCCCTGGAAGAGCACAATACCGCCGATATTATATTTTTTTATCGCTTCCGTAATTGCAGAATCATAATAAACGGGACCGTCCTTCGTATAACTGCTTTCACGCAAAATGATCAATTGGGCTATCCGCTGATCATCATTCAATGAATTGAAAACACTATCCACCCAATGTTTGGAAGAATCTTCGAATGATTGTGAAAAGGCTAAAAATTTGATACAGGTAAGGAGGAAAAAAGTAACCAGGATTTTTTTCATTAGAATAAATAACATTTAAATAGAAGGCGCACAAGTTAAACAATAATGTTTTTTGGATAAAGAGAAAAATTTTGATTCAGAAATCCTTTTGCTAAAAAGAAATTTTGGTATTGTGTAAAAGTGAAAAATTTAATTATTTTAACGAATTATTAGCCCCGTATCAGGGACATCCGTTCTTCTGACAAAGTGTTTTGTCGAAAAGTGCTGGATATTTATGCAACAAGTATTGATTACCATCCAGGAACAGAAGAATCAAAAGCCAGGGAAGAATATGAAATATATAAAGAACAAAATAAAAATGAACTTTCAAACATAGAAAAAGACTTTATAAAACAAATTGAAGAGAGCAAAAAGAAATTGAAAGGAAAATAAATTTATATTCAAAAATTCCTTTTTTTTTAAAATGACAAAACCTAAAACATAAATTTGCTCTATGAATATTGAAGAGATTTATAAAATTTATCAGCGATTTCCGCATGTACAAACCGATTCAAGAAAACTGCAAAAAGATGAAATTTTCTTCGCACTAAAAGGGCCTAATTTCAATGGAAATAAATTTGCAGAAAAAGTACTTGAGCTTGGCGCGGCCTATGTTATAGCAGATGAAGATCCTGGTTTTACTGATGAAAGAATTATTATAGTTAGTGATGTATTGCAAACTTTGCAGCACCTGGCTAAATTCCATCGGGAACAATTTAATATTCCTTTTATTGCCATTACCGGCAGCAACGGAAAAACAACAACCAAAGAATTGATTCACGAAGTACTTTCCACGACTTATAAAACTTACACTACCAAAGGGAATTTGAATAATCATATTGGCGATTCCGCTTACCATTTTAAAAATCAAGCCCGATGCTGAAATGGCCGTTATAGAAATGGGCGCCAACCATCTTCATGAAATAGAGTCCTATTGCGTGTATGCACAACCGTTATACGGTTTGATTACTAATATTGGTAAAGCTCATCTCGAAGGATTTGGTGGTGTTGAAAATGTAAAAAAAGGGAAAGGAGAACTTTTTGATTATTTAAAATTGCATGATGGAACTGTCTTCGTAAATATCGATGACGCGGCAGTATTTGATTTGGGAAAAAAAATTAAAAATGCCATTTATTATGGAAGCAATGGCGGAAAAATAAAGGGAGAAATTTTAAAAAATGATCCTTTTCTTGAAATAAAAATCACACACAAAAGTTCGTTTACTATAAAATCTAATTTGGTAGGCGCCTATAATCTGCCCAATGTGATAGCAGCTTCCTGCATCGGCAAATATTTTAAAGTGAGCGACGAAAATATTAAAAAGGCCATTGAAAATTATCATCCTTCCAACAGCCGTTCTCAATTGATAAAAAAAGATTCCAACACGGTCATTTTGGATGCCTACAATGCAAACCCGGGAAGTATGAAAGCGTCTATTGAAAATTTTGCAAATATGCAAGGCGATAAAAAGATACTTCTTTTAGGCAGCATGATGGAACTAGGCGATGACAGCCGGAAAGAACACGAAGAAATAGTTTCACTGATTGATAAAAATAAATGGTATGCTGTTGTTCTTGTGGGTAAGAATTTTAACCAGGTAAAACACGATTACATCAACTTTGAAAATTCTTCAAAGGCAAAAGAATGGCTGAAAAAAGAAGATCCCAAAAATGCGCAAATACTTATAAAAGGTTCGCGCAGTATGGAAATGGAAAAAGTATTGGAATGATTTCAAAAACAGTAAAGCAACAAATATTCAGAATTTTGATTTTATAAATTGATGCAATATTCGGAAGAATTTTTTTTACCATTCCGCCACACTTCCATCTTCATGACGCCATAAAGGGTTTTTCCAATTATGTCCCTGCTTTGCCATTTCAATTACATATTCTTCGTTTATTTCAATGCCTAAACCCGGACCGGCAGGTATTTTTACAAAACCTTTTTCATACTGAAAAACCGATTTATCATTTAAATAATCCAGCAGGTCACTTCCTTCATTGTAATGAATACCGAGACTCTGTTCCTGTATAAATACATTGTGGCAAGTAGCATCTACCTGGAGGCAGGCGGCTAACGAAATCGGGCCAAGCGGACAATGCGGCGCCGCGGCAACATCGAAAGCTTCAGCCATTGAAATTATTTTTTTACATTCTGTAATCCCTCCTGCATGAGAAAGGTCCGGCTGGATTATATCAACATATCCATCTTTCAATAAATTTTTAAAATGCCAGCGGCTAAACATTCTTTCGCCCGTTGCAATAGGTATTGAGGTGTGTTGTGCAATCTCTCTCAGCGCTTCATTATTTTCCGGCAACACTGGTTCTTCGATAAACATAGGATGAAATTGTTCCAATTCTTTCGCCATCACTTTTGCCATTGGCTTGTGAAGCCTGCCATGAAAATCGATTCCAATGCCGAAAGAACTTCCTCCGGCCTCCCTCACACTTGCCACCCGTTTCAAAACCTGCTCAATCTTTTCATAAGAGTCAATGTATTGCATTTCTTCTGTTGCGTTCATCTTTATGGCTGTGAATCCATTAGCTATGGCATCTTTTGCAGCATTCGCAATATCCGATGGCCTGTCGCCGCCAATCCATGAATAAACTTTCATTTTATCCCTTGCCTTTCCTCCCATTAAATCGCAAATAGGAGCGTTATAAAATTTTCCTTTCATGTCCCATAGTGCCTGGTCAATTCCTGAAATAGCGCTCATCAAAACAGGGCCGCCACGATAAAAACCACTGCGATACATCGTGTTCCAGTGATCTTCTATTTGCATCGGATCTTTACCAATTAAATTCTGCATCAATTCTTCAACAGCCGTTTTTACGGTAGCCGCTTTTCCTTCCACAACAGGCTCGCCCCACCCCGAAATGCCTTCATCCGTTTCTATTTTTAAAAAAAGCCAGCGTGGCGGGACCTGGTATAAAGTGAAATTTTTTATTTTCATATAAAACAGATATTTAACCTATTTGATAATCTCAACAAAATGTTTTGCTCTTGTAGTAAGATTTTGAAGATATAATCCATTGACTTCTTCTTTATTATTTACGAGTGAACTTCCGATACCAAATGCGGAAGCGCCTGCTTTTTTGAAGGCTTCTATATTTTTCAAATCAATTCCGCCGGTTGGCATTACCAAAATTTGATTCAAAGGCGCTAAAATACTTTTTATATATTCCGGTTTTTGCGCAGGAAATATTTTTATTAAATCTGCCCCGTGTTCATAGGCCGTAAAAATTTCAGTAGGCGTATAAGCCCCCGGAATGCTTACGACAGAATTTTCTTTGGCTGTCTTAATTACTTCAAGATTTGTATTTGGCGAAATTAAAAACTTTGCTCCTGCATCAATTGCTTTTCGTGCATCCTTCACCGTTAGCACAGTGCCCGCGCCCACCAGCATTTTGTTTTCAAGCTTAATGGAAAGATCCTTTATCAGGTCTAATGCATCATCTGAGTTGAGTGTAATTTCAATTAATCTGATACCACCTTCATGCAATGCGGTTGCAATTTTCAAGACATCCTCTTTTTTAAACCCACGCAGTATTGCAACTATTTTATTTTGGAGAATTTGGTTTAAAGTGGTCATGATTTTTTTCTTTATAAAAGATTTTTGAGAATGATAGTTAAAGTAGCCACTCTCAATATTCATCCGGATATTCTAATTGCATTTAAGCTGATCCTGTTCTTTCCTTTACAATAGCGTTTAATGATTTCAGCCTGCTGAAAATTAAAATTCCCCCAATGAATGCTGCAATTACTAATATCAGGAAGAAAACTTTTTTATCCGTAAAATCATCCCAGAAACTAGTCATCACTCCTGCGAGTTTTCCGCCGATAGAAGTAGATAAAAACCATCCGCCCATTAGAAGCGCTGTAAGCCTTGCCGGCGCCAGTTTTGAGACAAGAGATAACCCGATCGGACTTAATAATAGTTCACTGACTGTAAAGACAAAATAGGTGCCCCAAAGCCAGTAAGGAGACGTTTTTTCAAGATAAACAGAAGACACCGACATGATGGCAAATACCATTACCAACGCCGAACATCCTGAGATAAACAAGGCCATACCAAATTTAGAAGCGGTACCAGGTTCTTTGTTTCTTCTTCTTAAATAGCTAAACAACATTACCAGCAGCGGCGTAATAAGAATAATGAAAAGCGGATTGATAGATTGAAATAGCTCAGTATTAGCCAGCTTTTCGCTACCACTTGGCGGCCATTCGCTTTTGGGTACGTTATTAAAATAGGGGTCCGGGCCCATTACCTGGACCGTTTTTGTTTTAGCGTCCACAATATTTCCATCTACCAGTTTCTCGTTATTTTCTCCATAAGGAGAAGCAACTGCAGCATGATCTTTTACATCAATAAAATTTTCATCTACTTTATTTACTAATCGCGGCGTGTCGCTTACGGTTTGCAGGAAGCCAATCGAACCGGCAACTTTTTCTGCGGTTGGCGATACCGTCCTATCAGTAAAGTTCTGTGCCCATAGAGTAAGGCTTGTTGAATTTTGATTATAAATGGTCCAGAAAATAATGGATATGCCAAAAATAAATAGCAAAGCTCCAATTGCTCTTTTATCCTGGCCGGTTGCTTTTACGTAAAGAGAAACATAAAATGCGATGATGGGAAGGCACGCAAATATGAAAGCATCGTTGGATTTGCTGCCCATTATGGTTGATCCAAAAATCAGCGAGGGGATAATCCATCCGATGATGGCAGCGATGATGGCAGGTAAGAAAACATACCCGAAAATTTTACCCAGCGGCATATCTTCCGGCCTTTTTTCTTTTTTTATTTCTCCTATTCTTACCCGTTTTAAAGAACTTGCCAAGGTAATCATACCAATGATCAACCCTACGCCTGCAGCTGCAAATGCATAGCCCCAGCCATATTGATTTCGTAAATAAGCTGCTGCAAAATTGCAGAAAAGAGCACCAATATTAATGCCCATGTAAAAAATATTGTAAGCATTATCCTTTAAAGGTTTCAGGTCTTCGCGGTTATAAATATTTCCAAGAATAGTTGAAATATTTGGCTTAAAAAATCCATTGCCCACAATGATTAATAACAAAGAAACATATAGTGCTGTATTTCCCGGAAGCGCTAACCCGAAATAACCAAGCGCCATCAATGAGCCGCCTAAAAAAATGGATTTAATATAACCCAGGTATCTGTCAGCAATCAGTCCGCCGATAAACGGTGTTAAATAAACAAGAGCGATAAAACTACCAACAACATCGGCGCCCATTTTTTCAGTCATGCCTTTACCACCGGTTTTATCATCAATCAAATACAGCAATAAAATCCCTACCATTAAATAATAAGCAAACCGCTCCCACATTTCTGTCATAAAAAGTACATAAAGCGCTTTAGGATGTTTGCCTTTTTTATGTTCAGCAATATCGACCGGAATTGTTGTGTCTTCCATACAATGCTTTGGTTTTAAATTATTTTTTAATGGATTGTAAAGTACACAGAATTTAAAAAAAAGTTTGATTTTTTTATCGGTTATGAAAAGGCTTCTTATAAATTTGACAGTAAACCCACAAATAATCTCTATTTCTATTTTTACCGCAAAGGTTTCATAAAAAAAGACGACTCATAAGCCGCCTTTTTAAAAATTAATGAACCAATTCATGAATAGAAATTAGTGAATCCCATGCATTTTCTTTATCAAAGATTTATTCAAACCAAACATAATTAATCCTGCTGCAATTGGAATAATAGTGAAAATCATAAAAAAAGTTGAGATAGAATATTCTTGCGTGATGCGGTCTATTAAGCTTCCTGTTAGCCCCGCAAGCGTATTGGCAATAAAAGTAGCGACAAACCAAATCCCAAACATTAATCCTAAAATTTTAACAGGCGAAAGTTTACTGATATAAGAAAGCCCGACAGGAGAAACACAAAGCTCGCCCAACGTATGAAAAAGATAAGCGAGGATTAACCACACCATGCTTACAGAAGCGGTTTGGGCGCCTTTTTCTATTGGTAATCCGCCATAAGCAAGTATTGCAAAACCAATACCCAACAATATCAAACCAATACCAAATTTTACCGGCCCCGAAGGGTTGAATTTACTTTCCCAAATTTTCGAAAATAATGGAGCGAACGTGATGATGAAAAATGAATTCAAAATTCCAAACCACGATGCGGGCACCTCCGCAACAGGCGCTGTAAATTCTTTATTCAGCATCCAGAAAATCAATCCCCAGATAATGACAAAACTTGTTCCAAGGAAAATATTTGCCAATGCATATTTTTTGAAAGTCTTCTTAAAAAGATTGATTAAGACGATGGTAAGAATAATCATCGGTACTACCACCAAAAGTGAATTAGCCCATTTAAAAATGTTAGCGCTGTCGCCTGATAAAACCCTGTTGGTATAGTCTTTGGCAAAAATCGTCATTGAGCCGCCGGCCTGTTCAAAAGCCATCCAGAAAAAGATGGTCGAAATTGAAAAAACTACGATCACAATAATTCTGTCACGTATTATTTTTTTAGATAAATGACTTTCTTCCGTTAGCTCTTCTGTCACCGGGTTTGCATGCGGATTCAATGCTGCCAACTCTTCTTCTTTTTTAGGTGCAAGGCCAATAGTGCCAAATATTTTTTGGGCAAATGCAAATTGAAGCATACCAAGAAACATAAAGATACCAGCTAACCCAAATCCATAGTTCCAGCCAACTTTTTCGCCGATGTACCCGCATAATAAAATGCCGAGAAACGCCCCGGCATTAACCCCCATATAAAAAATAGTGTAGGCAGAATCTTTTTTGGATCCTTCATTAGTATATAGTTGCCCGACAATTGAAGAAATATTTGGCTTAAATAAACCATTCCCAATAATGAGGCAGGCAAGCCCGGTGTAAAAAAAAGCATGTGTTTCCGCTGCCATACAAGCATGCCCCGCAGTCATAATTATGGCGCCAATAATTACTGCCTTCCTGTAGCCGGTAAATTTATCCGCTATCCATCCCCCGATTATAGGGGTTAGATAAACCAGGCCCGTATAAACTGCGTAAAGTTGAAGCGCTTCTTTTCGATCCCACGCCCATCCGCCGCCAGCTAAAGAAGTTACCAGAAATAATACCAATAAGGCACGCATTCCGTAATAACTAAATCTTTCCCACATTTCCGTAAAAAAAAGAATGTATAACGATGGGGGATGTTCTGTGTTTTCAAGTGTTTTCTGCATAAGTAGCTTTTTAGGTTTTTTAATTTTAATTTAAAAATATCTGGTATAGAATTTTGTAAAATAGTAATAAATTTTAAAAGCATTGCTCAATTTCACTAAAATGATATAAAAGCCTTTTTAAAGCCAAACAAAACCGTAAGTTTCATAACTTGCCAGCTCTTTTTTAATTAAAAATAAAATAGAATTATTTTGAAAATTCTTATCCTCGGTTCAGGCGGCAGGGAACATGCTTATTGCTGGAAAATAAGCCAAAGCAAATTATGCGAGAAATTATTTATAGCGCCGGGAAATGCCGGTACTTCAATGCTGGGACAAAATATCGAAATCAATATCAATGATTTCGAAGCTGTAAAAAAAATATGTCTTAAAAATAAAATTAATCTGGTAGTCGTAGGCCCTGAAGAGCCTTTGGTGAATGGAATTTATGATTTTTTTAAGGCTGATGAAAAATTAAAGAACATCATAATTACAGGGCCGTCCAAAGCAGGTGCTCAATTGGAAGGAAGCAAAGCTTTTGCAAAAGCTTTCATGGAAAAATATAATATTCCGACGGCAAAATATAAAGAGTTTGACAGTTCTACTTTTGATGAAGGATTGGAATATATTCAACATCATCCTCTGCCGGTTGTGTTAAAAGCCGATGGCCTGGCTGCAGGCAAAGGCGTGCTTATTTGCAATAATTATGTGGAAGCATTGAGTGAATTTGAACTGATGATCCAACAATCAAAATTTGGTAATGCAGGCAAAAAAGTAGTGGTTGAAGAATTTTTGGATGGCATTGAATTAAGCGTTTTTGTTTTAACTGACGGGAAAAACTATGTGGTTCTTCCGGAGGCAAAAGATTATAAAAAGATTGGCGAGGACGATAAAGGCCCCAATACGGGTGGAATGGGAGCTATCAGCCCGGTACCTTTTGCTACTGATCATTTTATGAAAAAAATTACCGAGCGGATTATCGAACCAACCATTAAAGGCTTGCAGGAAGAAGGAATCGATTATAAAGGATTTATATTTTTGGGTTTGATAAAAGTCGCTGAAGAGCCAATGGTGATCGAATACAATTGCAGAATGGGCGATCCGGAAACTGAAGTGGTTTTGATCCGCTTAAAAAATGACCTGATTGAATTATTAGTAGCGATGGAACAACAAAAATTGGATAAGGAAAAAATCTTTGTCGAAAAAAATGATGCTGTAACGATTGTGGCTGTTAGTGGTGGCTACCCGGGTGATTATGAAAAGGGAAAACCAATTGAATTTATATACCTTGAAAATCCTGAAGCAATAAAACATATTGATGAAGAAGGGGTGGGCTCATTAGTTTTTCATGCCGGAACTAAAAAAGAAAAAAACAGAATAGTTACCAATGGTGGAAGAGTGCTTGCTGTTTCGGCAATGGCCGATGGACTTGGGGACGCCATTGAGCTTTCCAAAAGCATTCTGGAAGAAATATTTTTTGAAGGAATGAATTATCGGGGAGATATTGGTTATGAATTCGTAGATTGATAATTTCGTTTACTCATTACCGTTAAGTATAAATTCCTTTTCGTTTATTTGTGCGGCTTCCCATCCTATTATCGCAGCTTTTCTTGTGGTACCCCAGTGATAGCCTCCGAAAAAGCCTGAAGATTGAATAACCCTATGACAAGGAATCAACCACGCTACCGGGTTGGCGCCAACAGCCGTGCCTACTGCTCTTGAGGCCTTTGGCATCTCAATCTGGCCGGCAATTTTTCCATAAGTTGTCAGTTGGCCCGATGGAATTTTCAATAATGCCTCCCATACTTTTAGCTGGAATCCGGTTCCTTTTAAATGTAATTTTATTAAAGGTAAATTTTTCCAGTCGGCAGAAAAGATGCTAACGGCATCTTTCTGAAAATTATCTATACTATTTTGATAAGAAGCTTTAGGAAACTTTTCTTTTAGCGTATCGAAGGCAGCCACTTCATCATCAGTAAAAGCAAGATGGCAAATACCCTTTTGGGTAGAAGCAACAATAATCCTTCCGAAAGGACTTCCAAAAAAACTATAATTGACATTTAAATTCTCACCTTCGTTTTTAAATTCACCGGGCGTCATTCCTTCGATATTGATAAAAAGATCATGAAGGCGACTACTTCCCGAGAGCCCGGATTTAATCGATGTATCAAAAAGCGTGTTTTGCTTTTCAGAAAGCAACGATTTGGCATATTCCACGCTGATATATTGAAGAAATTTTTTCGGGCTTGTACCTGCCCAGTCTGTAAATATTTTCTGAAAATGATGCGGACTCATGTGAATATGCGCTGCAATTTCCTGAAGCCGTGGTTGGGATTTGAAATTTATTTTAATATAATCAATTGCTGCAGCTATTCTTTCAAAATTAATCTGTTGCTGTTCTTCCATTTGAAATTATTTAAATTCTTAAACATGGCAAATGTAAAAATCCACAAATAGTTTTCCTACCCGAAACTTGCTATTTTTTAAGTAAAATCCGCAAAATAAGAATCCGCAAAATTTGTTGGTTTACTACTTTTTTCAGAAAATAAATTCAATTCTTATATTACAAAAAATTCAATCTCAAACAATTTACAAATTTTTATTGCGTTTCATATAGAAACCTTCAATAGTATTAGGTTGTAATTCCAAATTATTTCCACAACTTTGCAGGCATTAATAAATATTCAATACCTTATAAATAATGGGCCTTTTTAATTTTTTCACTCAGGAAATAGCGATAGATTTAGGAACTGCAAATACTCTTATAATTCATAATGATGTAGTGGTAGTAAATGAACCTTCAATAGTGGCATTAGATCGTAATAATCCAAAAAACATTTTAGCAGTGGGTAAAAAAGCATTGATGATGCATGAAAAAACCCATGAAAGTATTCGAACCGTCCGGCCGTTGAAAGATGGAGTAATTGCCGATTTTAATGCAGCCGAGTTGATGATTCGCGAGATGATCAAAAAGATTTATGAAAAAAAACCTTTATTTCCTCCAAGCTGGCGCATGATGATTTGCATTCCCAGCAGCATTACTGAAGTTGAAAAAAGAGCGGTAAGAGATAGTGCAGAGCAGGCAGGCGCTAAAGAAGTTTATTTGCTGCATGAACCAATGGCGGCGGCTTTGGGAATAGGAATTGATGTAGAAGAGCCAGTGGGAAATATGATTATTGATATTGGCGGTGGAACTACCGGAATTACCGTAATAGCCCTTGCCGGTATAGTTTGTGATCAATCTATCCGCGTAGCCGGGGACGAATTTACGGCTGATATTATGGAGGCTCTGCGACGCTACCATAGTTTATTAATTGGCGAACGTACTGCCGAACAAATCAAAATCCAGATTGGCGCCGCCATGAAAGATATTGACAATCCTCCGGACGATATGCCTGTAAATGGCCGTGACCTGGTAACAGGAATACCAAAACAAATAATGGTAAGCTACCAGGAAATTGCTGAAGCACTTGATAAATCAATTTTTAAAATAGAAGAAGGAATTCTGAAAGCCCTTGAAACAACACCGCCTGAACTGGCTTCTGATATTTACAGAAGAGGCCTGTATCTAACCGGAGGAGGAGCATTGCTTCGCGGGCTTGATAAAAGATTGGCGGCAAAAATTAAATTACCTGTTCATATTGCTGACGATCCCCTTAAAAAGTGTAGTTCGCGGAACGGGGCTTGCTTTAAAACATTATGATCGTTATCCTTTTGTAATGAGATAAATTTGAAACAGTTCGGTTTTCGATTGAGGAATAATTACATTTACAGCAATAATTATCTCAACTTCTAAATAATGGCTATTGCCTTTGATGGCAACCCGGATGAAAACATGCGAAATATTTTTCTCTTTATCCGTATTTATTTTACATTTATTTTCTTCTTATTCCTGATGGGTGTTTCATTTTTTATGCTCTTCAGTTACAATAGTTATCATCATGCTGTATATTCAAAAACAGCAAATGAAATAACAGGTAGCATTAATAAAAGATATAACAGCATTGAATATTATTTTCAGCTAAAAAGAACGAATGACTCATTGGTAAAGGCCAATGAAGCCTTATATAATAAGCTAAGACAGGATTTTGAAATACCCGATACGGTAAATACAGTTGTCATTGATACGATGAACCTGGATTCCACTCATAAGGAAAGAAAATATTTGTACATGCAGGCAAAAGTGATCAGCAACTCAGTTAACCGTTTAAATAATTATATCGAACTACACAGAGGCGCCCTGCAGGGAATAGAACCAGATATGGGCGTTATTGATATAAACAGCGCAGTGGTTGGAACAGTAGTTGACGTAAGTGATAATTATGCAGTTGTGATGAGCCTGTTGCATGAGCAAAGCAACCTGAGCGCACGTCTTAAAAAAGGAGGCGAAACCGGCATAATTACTTATGACGGAAAAACACATGGAATTTTATATTTAAAAGATGTTTCCAAATTTGCCAAAATTAATTCGGGTGATACCGTAATTACCAGTGGCTTTTCTGACAAATTCCCCCGCGGCCTGCTGGTAGGATATGTAAAGGATATTATCAATGATAAAAGCAGCAGCACTTATACTGTAAGAGTTATTCCTGCAGCAAATTTTGAAAATCTGCAATACGGATATATAATAAACAATCTTCAAAAAGAAGAGCCGGAAAAACTTTTAGATAAGGTGAAAAGTAAATGAGCAACTTAGTTAAAAATATTATCCGCTTTTGTCTTTTCTTACTTGTCCAGGTTTTCATCCTCGACCAGGTACCCCCATTGCACCAAATGGTTACGCCTTATATTTATTTTCTTTTTATTTTATGGCTTCCGTTTAAAATGGGCAGGAGAATGCAAATGTTAGTTGCTTTTGCCTTAGGCTTTGCGCTCGATAGTTTTAGCAATACTTATGGAATGCATGCGGCATCCTGCGTGCTTATTGCTTACCTGCGGCCATTTCTGATAAATCTTCTAATCTCACAGGAAGGTGCAGAAAGCAACTATAAGGAACCTTCTATCCAAAGCATGGGATTTACACCATATCTGACTTATGTAACTATTTTAACCTTCATTCACCACACCTGCCTTTACTTTTTGCAGGCTTTGCAAACAGGAGGATATTTTTATTTCTTTTTAAAATCTTTAATTGCTACCGCAATAAGTTTGCTTTTAATAATGTTAATTGAATTATTATTTCCGAGAAAGCAAAAATTTAGGACAAATACAATATAGAACTCTTTATTTTTGCTTAAATTTCCGCTGATCCACACCCTCAAATCAATCTAGAACTGTGTTTAATCAATCCCGTAAAAAGATAATAATTGCTATGTTCCTGTTCATGGGACTGATCATTATATTACGGCTTTTTATTCTACAGGTGGTGGATAAAAAATATTCCATCATGGCTAATGAACAGGGAAGGTTCAGAATGGTGGTATATCCTAACCGGGGAATATTATTTGATCGAAAGGGAAAAGCGGTTTTAAGAAATACAGTTATTTATGACTTAATGGTAACGCCGGGAAAGCTGTATAAAATGCATCTCGACACAACAGATCTGTGCAGGATTTTAAACATAGATACAGCAGAATTCAGAAAAAGAATCATAACGGCCATTATAAGAAACCGAAGTTACCGGCCATCAGTTTTTGAAACTTCTCTTTCTGAAGAAAAAATAGCACGCATCAATGAAAGCCTCTACAAATTTGTACCAGCCTTTTATTTGCAGGAAAGGCCTGTGAGAGATTATACTTATGATGCTGCCGGAAATGTTTTGGGATATTTATCTGAAGTAGATTCTAATTTTCTAAAACGGCATGAAGGCGATGGTTATCAAACCGGCGATTATGCCGGTAAAACGGGTCTTGAAAGAAGTTATGAAAAGGTATTAATGGGCCGCCGCGGAATAGAATATTGGAAAAGGGATAATAAAAACAGGCTGACGAGCAGGTTGGAAAACGGAAAGTATGACACAGCGCCAGTTCCGGGACAAAATTTACACATGGCGCTTGACATAGATCTGCAGGTGTTGGGTGAACATCTGATGGAAAACAAAGTTGGCTCTATAGTCGCCATTGATCCCAAAACCGGTGGCGTGTTGGCAATGGTAAGCAGCCCGACTTACAAACCCAACTTATTAACCGGGGCGGATAGAAGAAAACATTTTTCGCAATTATATTTAGATCCGCGCCTGCCAATGTATAACCGGGCTATTAGCGCCGCATATTCACCAGGCTCAACCTTTAAAACGCTACAGGCGCTGGTAGGTTTGGAAGAAGGAGTAATTACGCCCTCAACAAGATTCTTATGTACGGGAGCATTTTATGGATGTGGCAGGCCGATGGGCTGCCTTGACCCTGGTAATTTTAATTTGAAAGAAGCTATCACTGTTTCCTGCAATACCTATTTCGCCAATGTAATGCAGCGTTGTATTAATAATCCAAAATTTGGTTCCTCAGATAGTGCATTGAGGGTTTGGGATAAATATATGTACGCTTTTGGGCTGGGAAACAGGCTTGGAATAGATATGCCTTTTGAGAGAAGCGGTATTATACCAACGCCCAAAACTTATAACAGGATGTATGGCGAAGGACATTGGAATTTTTGTACGTTTCGGTCTGTTAGTATAGGACAGGGAGAGGTTAACGTTACCCCTTTGCAAGTCGCTAATGAAATGGCTTATCTTGCCAACAGAGGATGGTATGTTACTCCACACATGATTGATTCCATAGATGGGGGCGATGAATATGGTATGTTGGATTCTTTTAAATTGAGGCACCATCCCTTAAATATTTCTGATTCTATATTTGAAGCAGTTGCAGATGGAATGCAAGGGGTAATGGAAAGAGGAACCGGTGCGGCAGCCAAAGTTCCGGGCATTGTGGTTTGTGGAAAAACGGGTACTGTTGAAAATTATTATAAAGGTATAAAACAAAAAGACCACGCTTTCTTTGCAGCTTTTGCTCCCCGGAACAATCCTCGTATAGCCATTGCTGTAATATGCGAGAATGCAGGTTTTGGCAGCAATTCTTCTGCACCCATCGCCAGCCTTATGATTGAAAAATATTTAAAAGATTCTATTACTGAGCCTGACAGAAAAGCTATGATTGATAAAATATCAAATTTAAACCTGATACCCGCACGAATGATTGAAGCCATGCGTAAAAGAGATTCTATTGCTAATGCAAAGAGCCAGAAGGCACTTTTGGCAAAGGGATACATTAAGTCTATAAAAGATACTACAGGGATGGAAGATGTGGATAGTTCAGATGTGATGGATGAATTAAATAATCCAAAATCCGAAAACCAAAAAACGGATTCGCTGCCTTCTAAAAAACCAAGTGTAACCAACCATTCAACAAATGCGGTGCTACCTGAAAAGCAAAATAAAAAAGAGAAAAAATAATTCGTTTACTAAATCATTTTAACCAAGTTAATGCGAGACCAGGCTATAATATCTAAAGGAGTTGATTGGATAAGTGTCTGGTTATATATCATCCTTGTGTCTATTGGTGTACTTTGTATTTTTTCTGTAGAATACCACGGAAATGAAAATGTCTTGCAAAATATAATCGGGCTCAAAAAAAATTATTCCCGTCAACTACTTTTCATCGGTATATCAGCCATAATAGCGACTTTTATATTACTCACCGATAGCAAATTTTTTACAGCAACAGCCAACTTAAGTTACGTTATTGGCATTCTTCTCATGATGGCCACCTTCGTCCTTGGTAAAGATATCAATGGCTCACGTTCCTGGATTCCATTGGGATTTTTTAATCTTCAACCTGTAGAAACCTGCAAAATATTTACCGCGCTTGCCCTTTCAAAATATTTATCAAGGCCCGAAACCAATTTTCAAAATACAAGATCTCAGATAATCGCGGCTTCTATTGCTTTAACGCCTGCTGTTTTTTCCCTTCTGCAAAATGAAACAGGTTTGGCATTGGTATATTTTGCTTTTGTAATTCCCATGTATAGGGAAGGGCTTCCCCCCGTATATCTCATCATTGGTTTTTCGTTTGCTATTCTTGTAGTGGCAACCATACTGGTAGAAAAGAATTTATTGGCACTTATTCTTACCATAATTGCAGCGATTGTTATTTATGTATTGCGCAAAACCATTAAGCGTGATAAGGCTGTATTGGCTGTTATCCTTGGATTATGGATCCTTTGTGTAGGCATTCAGAGGTTTGCAGTTCCTTATATTTTTGAACATGTGCTTCACCAATACCAGGTAGAACGCATAATGAATACTTTTGGTGTGGATTATGTGCCTTCTTCAGAAATATCAGGGTTTAATAAAAAAGGCCAGATAAAAGAAAGTAAAGAAAAAAAGGCTAAGGAAAATTATAACGTAAAACAATCAAAAATTGCCATAGGCTCAGGAGGACTGTGGGGAAAAGGATTTTTGAAAGGCACACAAACCCAGGGTGATTTTGTTCCGGAACAACATACTGACTTTATCTTTACTTCCGTAGGTGAAAATTTTGGTTTTTGGGGAAGCGCTTTAGTTGTAGGACTTTATCTCTTTTTTATGTTGCGGATAGTTTTTCTTGCCGAGCGGCAACGCAGTACTTTTACCAGGGTATATGCTTACAGTGTAGCTGCGATAATATTTTTTCACGTTTCTATTAATATTTGCATGACGGTTGGGCTGGCTCCGGTTATTGGTATTACATTGCCCTTATTAAGCTACGGCGGATCTTCTCTGCTGACATTCACTATTTTAATTTTTATTTTGATCAGGCTTGATGCAGACAGGCAAATGGTGTTGAGATAAATTAACCCCAATAGTTTTATTTTTACATTTATGGCTAAAATAATTCCGTTGAGCGAAGGCGCTTTCACTGTTGATCAAACAAAAAAATTTATTCCTTTTAATAAGCAGGAAGATGAACTTCAGGAAAGAAAAAAGGGAAGCCTTTTGGTAGAAATTCAACCATTTATTGTTATTACTTCCAAAGACATTTTAATTTTAGATACCGGGCTCGGCTTTGCCGATAATGAAGGCCGTTTACAGATTCATAAAAATCTTGCGGAAAACGGAATTAATGCCGATGATGTTACTAAAGTTCTTATTTCCCACCTTCATAAAGATCACTCCGGCGGCATTGCACAACCCAATAAAAGAATTGCAAGCTTTGAAAATGCAACTTATTATATTAATGAAAATGAATGGGAATATGCTTTAGATAAAGGTCAGCCATCTTATCATATAAACGATTTTTTATTGCTGAAAAAAAAAGGAAATGTAGTTTTCACAAAGGGAGATGGTATCATAGATGGATATATTCATTATAAAGTTACTGGTGCTCATAGCCCGTTTCACCAGGTTTTCAAAATAATTGATAACGATTCAATTATTTTTTATGGAGGCGATGTGGCACCGCAACTTCAACAAATGAAAAGCCGTTTCAAAGCTAAATATGATTTTGACGGAGCCGCTTCCATGGAACTTAGGCAAAAATGGTGGCAGGAAGGACAGGAAGAAAAATGGTCTTTCCTGTTTTATCATGATATAAAACAACCGGTTTTTTCATTCCAATAGCCTTGTAATATAAAAAATAAGGCCTGCCCTAAAAAGGGCTGGCCGTTGCTAACCTATGAAAAACACCGTTGCAAAAATAGGAGAAAAACCCGCTTCTCCAATTTTTAATTATTTTAATTTTTAATATCCTAAAATTATTTTATTCAAATTTATTAAGATTGATTGTAAAACCATCAAAAAAATGCCTTTAATTTTTTGCGAATAATATACTAAAATTCGGTCACAAAATAAAATCAAAAAAGCAGTAAAGCAACAAATAAAGCAGAATTTTATTTTGATGAGCCCCTTATTGCCTTTTTTCCTTTAGGCGTTGAATCAATGCATTTCTAAAATCTCTTTCTGCATTGTAGAGGTCATTTAATCTTCCGGATCCGAGAATTTTTTCAAATGAAGGTTTATATTTTTTCCTGATATCCAGGAGTTTTTCCTCATTGTCCAGCACATCGCCATTTCGCTTATTGGCCCTTAATTGCGCTATCTCGTTATCATACTGGTTGTAAACCGGCCAGAATTTTTCGGCTTCGGAGGGTGTAAGATGAAGTTTCTGAGTAAGAAACGCCACTTTTAAAGCCTGTATCTTTTCGTGGCCTTTCCCATTTTGTGCCATCGCAAACGAAAAGACACCCAAAATGGCTATTATAACAAGTAAATATTTTTTCATTTTACTAAATATTTTTAGTCCAACCTTTCTACATTAATCTTTTGAAGATAATTATTTAAAGTATTATCATCAATAAGATAATCATCAGGGGTTGGAAGCCCTTTTGTATCTGTATTTTTTATCAAAGTTTCATCATCCAAAACGCTTGTATTCTTTTCAAGGTATTTTACAATTTCATCATCAGATAAAGAAGCTATACCCTGGTTTATTTGTTTAGCAGTTTTATATTGAGAAGCCATTTGAATATACTGAGGCATACCGGATAAGGCTACTTTATTCTTACCGCTATCCTGGTTTTGATTATTAAAAAACTGGAAAGAAAAAATAGTAACAATTCCCGCAACTATTGCTGCCGCAGCATATTTCCACCATTTCCTGGCGGAATTTAAAGAAACGACTTTTGCCTTTTCGACTTTTATACTGCTTAAAATTTTGGAACTTAAATCATTAAAATATCCTTCAGGAACGTCGAAAACATTTTCTTCTTTCAGATAATGCAATGCCGGTGAAATAGACTTGATTTCGTCATCAGAACTCTCCGTTTCTGTTTTTACTTTTGAAAGTATCCGGCTGCTCAAAGAATCAAAATATCCTTCGGGTACTTTTTGGAAAGTTGTTTTTTTATCCTGTTGAAGAAATACAGTGGTAGCAATTTTTTCATCCAAACCAATGAAATATCCTTCAGGAACTGAAAACACATTCACCTTCTCTAATTTTGCAAGAGCAGGGCTTATGTCATTTAATTCATTTAATATTTCGTTTGAATTTTTCATTCCTTTCTTCAGACTGTTTTTTCTTTCTTTAGTTTAATTATTCAATATATAATTTTCAATCTTTTTGGCGGCATGATGGTAACTGGCTTTTAAGGCGCCCTCGCTTGTTTCCAACACATGGCTCATTTCTTCATAAGGCATCTCTTCATAATACCGCAGGTTAAATACAACCCGTTGCTTTTCAGGTAATGACTGGATGGCTAATTGCAGTTTCCACTCCAGCTTATTGGCATCAAAATGAGTATCACTTTTTAACTTGTTACTTAATCCGTTTTCATCATCACTTATTGAAATTGAATTTCTTTTTTTTGCTTTAGCTAAAAAAGTAAGTGATTCATTGGTTGCTATCCTATAAAGCCATGTATAAAGCTGGCTGTCTTCTCTAAAATTCTCAAGCCCTTTCCACACTTTTATAAACATGTTTTGAAGCACATCATCTGCATCATCGTGGCTAATTACCATCCTTCTGATATGCCAATATAATTTTTCCTGGTACTTTTTAATAATACCGGTAAAAGCCTGTTCTTTGGTAGCTGGTTCTTTAAAAAGCGCCAGGAGTTCCTGGTCATTTTGGATTTGGGTCATAAATGTTTATGTCTGTAACAAAAATAAACAAACTGTTTCTAAGACTAATGTTGCTATGGAATGTTTAACCTTATACAATTTTTAGGTTAACGTTTGCAATTGAGCAGAGAAAATAAATTTTTTTTGGTCAAAAATCTCATTAATAGAATCAAGATAGTTTTTAATAACTATTTCTTTATCAAACTCTTTTATCATTTTTTGTCTTCCTTTTTTGCCCATTTCCAATCTTTCGTATGACGATAATTGATACATCATTTCCATTTTGGCGGCAAGGTCATGGCTATCTTTCACATTACATAAAAAACCTGTAACACCATCTTCAACCGTTTCTTTGCATCCCGTTGTATCTGTAGTTATAATTGGCTTTTCCATACTGGCAGCCTCCAGCAAAATATTAGAAGTGCCCTCCCGGTAAGAAGGCAAAACAATACAATCAGCGTGGCCAATAAATTTTCTAATATCTTTTTTCTCACCCTCGTAATCTATTATTCCTTCTATTATCCAATTTTGCAAATCTGATTTTGAAATGGTATTGGACTTTAAATTTTGATGCCAGAATGGCCCGATAACATGAAACATTATTTCAGGATATTTTTTTCTAATAATCCTGGCTGCCTCTACAAATTCAAAAATGCCTTTGTCTTTTATTAATCTTCCGATAAAAAGAAAAATAAAATTTGAATGGTCTTTCTCTTTTTTTGAAATCGGGCTGAATTTTTTGTAATCTACGCCCGAGCCCGGAATCCGTTTTGCAACTTCTTCTCTTACGAAACTATTTTTAATAAATAAATCCATGTCATCGAAATTCTGGAAAAAAACTTTTTTTGTTTTCATTAGAGCAAACCGGTAAATAAACCGGGCAATACGATAGGCAAGATTTTTACTCGTAAACAAAGGGCCGGTTCCCGTGATATTAGTAATTGTGGGAATATTGAGAAATCTTGTAATAAAGTTTCCAAAGATAGCAGGCCTTATGCTAAAAGTCAGGCAAACATCCGGCTTTATTTCTTTAAGAGCCATGAACAAATTCAGAAAGTATTTAAAAACTTTGATAGGGTTTAAATTTCCGGAACCTATGTTGATTACTTTCAGCCCTGTTTTTTCTACGTGGGCTACAAAACTGTTTGTGTGAGTTAAAATTGTTACTTCACAACCTTTCTGCAGCAATGTCTTCATCAGGCTATCTCTCATTGTATAAGTTGAGAAAAGGCTGTTTTCTATAACCGCAATTTTTTTATTTTGGTAAACAGTTGTCATTGATAAACTTTTTTATGCCACACTTCCATCGAAAAAAGAGTCCATAATATTTTTGCTCTTTTTTCATCAGAAACTTTTATTTTTTTATCTAATAAATTTATAACAAAATTACCGTTAACGAAGTTTGTATAAAAATTATTATTTCCCGAAAGATAATCAAAGACCATATCTTTTAACTCATTGTCCAGCCATTTTTTTAACGGAATCTCAAAACCCCGTTTTGGCTGGTTTATCAATTCGGCAGGAAGATATTTTTTGGCCAGATGCCTGAGCATATACTTGGTAGTTTTTCCTCTTATTTTAAAATTATCATTTATTGAAGGAATATATTCTAAAATCTCTTTAGAAAGAAAAGGGCTTCTGCCCTCCTGCGAATTGGACATCGTAGCAATATCCATCTTTACCAAAAAGTCATCAGGAAGAACCGTATCAAAATCGAGGTTCATTATTTTTTGCAGTCCTGATAAATTACTTTGTAAAATTTTTTCAAAATCAATTTTCAAGGGTTGCAAATATTCTGTGTTTGGGGTTTTTAAATTCTGCTGAAAGCCTTCAAAAATATCGGCACCGGCAGAAAAGTAAATTTCCAAATCTGAGCTGGAGGCAAGAGAAACAAGCCTGCATAAATAATTATAAAATGATTTTTTGTTATCGGCTAAAGGCAATAATTTATTTAAAAAAGATGCTGAATTTTTTATCAAAACATTTCTTTTAAAAAAATCATATTTGTTAAAAGGAACATAGCGCCTGTAACCACCAAACAATTCATCCGCGCCGTCGCCATTCAATATTACGGTCAGATATTTTTTAGCTTCCTGGCTAACGTAATAGCTTGGAATAATAGAACTGTCAAAGAAAGGCTCGCCGTAATTGGATAAAATTTTTTCAACATCATTTTTTAAATTATCAAACGACAATTTTATTTCGGTGTGGTCGGTTTTATATTTTTTCGCAACCAAACGGGCCAGGGGTGCTTCATCATATTCTCCTTCAAAAGAAACTGTAAACGTTTTAAGATTGGGTTGATATTGTTTGGCAATAGCTACTACTACCCCACTATCAATTCCACCACTTAAAAAGCTACCAACTTCCAGGTCACTTGATTCTAATCTCCTTTTTACTGCCATGTGTAGAAACTCGTCTGTCTTTTCTATACTTTCTTCTAAATTATCTTCCCTTTTTTTCTGATAAAACTCATTGATATTCCACCAGCGAGTTTCTTTTATAGAAAGGGAATTGCAATCAACTATTATGAAGCTCCCCGCTCTTAATTCAGTGACATTTTTATAAGGAGTACATTGACGATAAAAACTGCCCAGCCTCAGATATTGATAAAAATGTGAAGGCTCAATCTCAAGCTGAGTCATTGTTTTTAAACAATTCAGCTCGCTTGCAAAAACAAATTTATTATTATCAGAAAAATAATAAAAGGGTTTTTTGCCGGCACGATCGCGGGCAATAAATAATTGATTTTTTATTTTATCATAAATTACAAAAGCAAACATTCCATCAATAGAATTCAAAAAATCAGCACCAAAACGCTCGTATAAAAGAAGAAGTGTTTCCGTATCAGATGAGGTGTTTCCTTTCAGCTCATATTTATTCCTTAATTCCTGGTGATTATAAATCTCACCATTGAAAACGATAGTATATTTTTCCCCAAGATGCATTGGTTGTTTACCGCAGGAAATATCAAGGATAGAAAGACGAAGATGAAATAAATCAACGTTTTTTTGGTGATAACTATTTTGTTCATCCGGTCCGCGATGGCCCAATGTTCTGATTACTTCCGGATAAGAAAATGATGAATTTATAGCTCCGGCAATTCCGCACATTTTTTTAATAGATTAATTTATTTGGCAAAATAACCTTATTATTAATTAATCAATTGTGATAATTGGAAGAAACAAAAAGCAGTCAGAACAGAAATCTCAGTTATTTGTAGGTTTACTGCTAATTGATTTATCAAACAACTGAAGGCTGAAATAAAACCACTTTTAATAATTCTGCATTCTTTAATTCTTTTTTAGCGGCTCTCACTTTTACTTTTTCATAAATCAAAAACAAGGCAATGGAAAAAAATGGAAGGCATGGAATTTTATAGCGCACAAGCGTTCCAAAATTTAATGTACTTGCCCCCACAAATAATCCAAAAACAACTGCAAAAAGAAAACAATACATTATCAAAGGATCTTTGAAAATCCATTTAATAAACCTGAAAGGCCCTGCCTTTAAAAGAATATAAAATGTAAAAAACATAAGCAGCAGGCTTTCAAAAGCTGCCATTAATTGTGATATTTTATGAGCCTCCCAAATAAATGGACGAAAAAAAGTAGTTCCAACTGCAGCAGGGGCTATTTTAATTAATCCTTTGAAGGTGCCATCAAATTCAGTTCCTAAGCTAAAATTAGACGAGGCGTCTTCTCGTCCGGTCCGGCTTTCCAATACCTCGTTCAGATGAGAAATACTTGTGGTTAAGTCTTCCACTGCATAAGCCCCCAATTCATCATTGTAAGCCGTTAGCGTTTGAGTAAAAGCATACAAACTCACGGCAATAAAAAATGGAGCAAACAGGTACCTGAAAAATTTAAATTTTATATTTTGGATATTTTTAAGAAGGATAAACAATATAAAAAATGGAGCGTAAGCTAATAAAATATATACTTTCAAAATGGTAAGAAACCAGGCAGAAATAAAAATGATCATCAGACTTTTGAAAAATGATTTCTTTTTATATAGCATATTATACAAGCCATAAGTTAGCCAACCAATTGCAGCGATACATAAAGAATCTTTTAAAAGGCCGGCGCTCCAAAAAGCAAGAGTTGGAAAATATAAAATCGATATGGCAAATTGCTTGTGCAACTTTGGGTATTGTTCATAAAAAAACAAGTATAATTTCCACAATCCTGAAAAAGCAAGAGCTGCAAAAAACAAATTATTTACAGCAAAGCTTCCAAAAGAAAAAAATGAAAAAAGTGTATCAAGGCGAATAATCATATAGTTGGATTCGTCCCTGAAATAGCCTCTGTTAAACGGATTATTTACCAGTGAAAGATCGAAATCTTTTCCTGGCCTAAAAATGTATTTAAATTTAGAAGGATCCTTTAAAATAAGATGGTACAGATTGTTTCCTTCACAATGATACAATACGGTTGTATCTCCCAATGTCAGGTATGAATAGTAAAGAATAAATAAAATGCTTGCAATTATCTTTATCCAAAAACCCTGGCGATGATATTTTTGTAATAACGGATCTGTATATTTTTTTCTTTTAGACCTGAAAAACAGGTAAAGAAAAAAAATATAAATAGGGGCTAATATGAAATCAACATAATTCATTTTAGAACTTTATGCTTTTTTCAATTCATGCAATCTGTTTCTTTCAGAACTAAAAACCGGAAGTTTTAAAAACTTAAATGACAATTGTAAATAGCGCGTAAAATTATGTTGCTTTTTACCGGATAATCTTTCTAATATCAAAGCCGGTGTGGCTTCACAGTTATTTCTCAATGCATCTTTAACCGGCCATAACATGAAATAAATTTTTCTGAGTTTGTTACTTTTTTGAAACAAAAAAATTAATCCTGAAAGGCAAATCAGAAAAAAAACATACTTAATAAATGCTGTCCGGGGTTTGCCACTATATCGTGTTTTTAGGATATGAAACCTGTTTCGTACATAATAAAACATTTTCCAGTTGGTGTAGAAATCCCAGTCTTTTTTATATGAATAAGTAGAGGCTGGATGATAGTGAATGCTATTTGTTTTTGTATAAAAGGGGATTTTATATTTAGTAATAATACGATGATAATATTCTGTTTCATCTCCCCAGATAAAAAGCTCCTTTTGAGGCAATCCTACTTTTTTGATTAGTTCTTTATGAAGCAAAGTACCGTTAAAAGGGTGCGCGTAATTATGTATTATTTCTTCGTTTACTTTATCTAACCCCGGATAATTCCCCGTTTTCCAAACAAAACTGTTCTTGTCTTCTTTGTTTATCACTGCACAATTACGCAAACAAATTTTCTCATCGGCTCCTTCCAACAGATTTTCCAATGCGTCTTCTTTAGGAAATCCATCATCATCCATCAGCCAAATCCAATCATAGCCTTTTTCAAACGCCATTTTAATTCCCGTATTAAAACCGCCGCCTGAGCCTGTATTTTTTTGAGTAAAAAATTGAATATCGTTTTGGGTTTCAAGCCATCTTTCTGTTGAATCTGTGCTGCCATTATTGATTACCAAAATTTTATCAATGTTGTGAGTTTGCCTTTTCAAAGCATCCACGCATTCAGATAATAATTTTTGACGATTGTAAGTAACTACTACAGCTATGACCGTTTCCATCGGGATACGAATTATGGATTAAAGAATAGGAATACATTATAGAACGGTTCAAACGAAATTATTATTGCATTAACACAATTTTTCTAATTTTCCACGTTTGGAAAAACAGGTAGTTTATTTGCTGAAGAAAAGGCTTCGGTGAATACTTTTGAAAATTCTATGGCTTCTCCAATTACTTCGTGCATGTCCATATACCTATAAGTAGCGAGGCGGCCAAGAAATGAAACGTTTGAAAGAATTTCTGCTTTTTGCCTGTATTTTTTAAGTAAAATTTTATCTTCTTTTAATCTTTTGGGATAGTAAGGAATATCATCCGGAGTAGTTTCTTTACTAAATTCTTTAAAAATTATTGTTTTATCGTGGGTTTCCCACGGAGTAAAATATTTATGTTCTGTGATTCTTGTATATGGCGTTTCTTCATCACAAAAATTCATCTGAGCAGTACCCTGGTAGTCACCGTCATGCACCGAAGACTCAAATGTAACCGTTCGATAGCCAAGTCTTCCGAATTCATAGTTGAAAAAGCCATCTATTGGACCTGTATAAAATACATGGTCATATTCGGTTACATCGTCATAGGGAAGAAGCTTTTTAGATAGGTGAACATGAATCTTTGGATGATCTAAAATTTTTTTGATTAGCTGTGTGTATCCATCCACAGGAATGCCTGTAAAAATATTTTTATGATAATTGTCATCATAATTAAAACGTACGGGAATTCTTTTTAAAATAGTTGCAGGCAACTCTTTAGGATCGCATCCCCATTGCTTTTTAGAGTATCCTTTAAAAAATGCTGTATAAAGTTTTTCGCCAATAAAAGCAAGAGCCTGCTCTTCAAAATTATTGGGTTCTAATATAGTTTTGTCGGCCATCGTGTCTAAAAGGTCTCTGGCAGTTTGTGGAGTAAGCGTTGTTTTAAAAAACTGAATTAATGTAAGAAGGTTGACGGGCAGCGAATACACATCACCGTTATATACTCCTTTCACCCTGTGGACATAGGGCCGGAATTCAGAAAAGGAATTTACATAATCCCAGATATCCTTTTTGTCAGTATTAAAAATATGCGGGCCATAGCGATGAACCATGATCCCGGTTTCTTCATCGCGCGAGGTGTGGCAATTGCCTGCAATATGATTTCGTTCTTCCCAAATATCTATATGGCAATCCAGCTTTTTTACAAGTTGATTCGCTAACACGGCACCGGAAAATCCGGAACCTACAATGAGAAATCGGAAAGCCATCTATAATACTGTTTCCATTATAAACGCAGGCAGGATATAAAAATTATCATTGCCCGGTTTTTTGGCTTAATTCATTGGCAAGCTGTTGCATATTTGTACTTTCAAATTTGAATTCAGTATTCAATTGCTCGTAGTGAATCAAAATTTTTTCCAAAAATGAAAAATTTTCCGGAATATTAATACCGAAATTATGAGGGTGCCACCAAAGATGAAAAGTTAATCCATTTTTTGCTGCATGGGTCATGCTTTTTGTAATCCTTTTCAATTTTAGATTTTCGAATTTTTTTAATTTTTTATTATAAGGCCTTAAAAAACGACTGGAAGCAATATTAAAAGGCCTCGATCTTTTCATGTGATCATAAGAATAACAGTTATGTCCGCTTAAATTTATATAAGCATCTAACAATCTGAAGGGCCGCCGCAAAGAAGTGATTTTCCCCAGTGTTTTTGAAGAAAAAAGCCGTGATCTTTCATTTCCCCGGAAGGAAGTAAAGCCCATCTCATAGCAAAGTTTAAGGTACTTTTCACTATACTGATCCCTCGGGAAAATAAAACTATTTAAATGAATATTATTGTTTTCAGCAATCTTCTTTGCGGCAATTAAATCCTCTTTAAACTCCGCCGGTGATTGTCCTTTTTCGAGGCAATAATAATGTGAAAAGCTATGAGATCCAATTTCCTGACCTGCCGCAACGATTTGTTTAATAAGGCTGGATCCAAAATGAAAAGGATCCTCTTTTTCATCATTCCCTATCGATTGAATATGACCATTGTAAGGCGATAACTCCGGATTAAGATATTGAGGCCTTTTTGCCGGCAGGTTGTTACAAAGTTCTTTTTTGTTTTGAAAAAATAGGAAGCCTACCGTGGCAAAAGTGGCTTGGATTCCATATTTCTGAAACAGATTTAAAAGTAGTGGTATCGATTCATGAACGCCTAACAGATTTTCCTTGTAATCTTTTAGCTTTACCGCATCCCTAACTCCCCAATAAATTTCAAAGTCAAGAGAGATTACAAATTTCCCTTTTGTCATGAAGTATTAATATTTAAAATTTCAAAGTTCTGCAAATACCGGTCCTTTATTTTTTTGCAATGACTATTAAATGGCCGGTAAGATTCTTTCGGAAGGATTCTTTAAATCTTTGATTTTTCGAGATTTTTTTAATAATAGAGGCATACAAATTCCCGGCCTTCCTTCCGAATTTGTAAAATATCCGGTGGGAACCTAAAAACCTTCCTACAGTTTTTACCTGGGGAAATCCTACATTTTTAATTTGCTTTTCCTGCCGGGCGGATGTTGTAAAGTTGCAATGATGATGAGTTCTGTGGGTAATTTTACAAAATATGGATTTCAAATTGTGAAAAATAAAATAAAGATCAGTGCTAAAAAGATTTACCTGTGTCACAAAGAATTGGCCACCTGTTTTTAAAACCCTGTGAAATTCTTCAAAACTTTTTATGTTCTCATTCTTATCAAGATACCTCAATACTTCAAAAGCAACTATCAAATCAAAATAGTTATCGGGATATGGAATTTTTGAAGATATAGCTTGTTTTATTTCTATTTCTGGAAAATTTTGTCTCGCATAATTATACATTTCTGATGAAGGCTCAATGCCACACACATCAAAGCCTTTTTCTTTTATCCATTGAGTAAGATGAGCTGTGCCGCATCCGACATCAAGTATTTTACTCCCTTTAGGCAAATCATCCAGAATTATTGACAATTCATCCAAAACTAATTTTCTCCCCTGGAGAAAAACCAATTCTCTC
This sequence comes from uncultured Chitinophagaceae bacterium, assembly GCA_963741705.1. GTDB lineage: Bacteria > Bacteroidota > Bacteroidia > Chitinophagales > Chitinophagaceae > Ginsengibacter. The sequence continues at coordinate 112,010 of CAVUJE010000001.1, forward strand.
TTTCCTAATGATTTTCCGTTGTGTGAATATGCGTGTTGAAAATGTGATGCATCAATATCATGGCGCTTTATGGCTAGTTGGGTAATCTCATCTGATTTCATGCTTTACAATTCGATTTTTTTTACCTTTTTTATGCGAGATCGGAAGACGAATTTACAAATTGTAAAATTTATTTTGACATAATATATTTATTTTCCTGCTCAAATATTGATGGTCGGCTGCTTGTGCTACTAAATCATTTTCCCGTTTTTATTGTCAGCTCATCAGTAAACCAACAAATATGGCAGAATCTTATTTTACTGCAAAATTTTCTGATAAATCTCATGGTATTTTTCAACTGCGCGTTCAAGATTATAAAATTCTTTAGCACCATTTCTAATCTCATTCTTGTTAAAATCATTTCTAAAAATAATCTGGTCTGCAGCAGCCCTGAATTCAGATTCACTTAATTCATTTAAAACAATTCCTGAATGATATTTTTCTATTACCATGGCAACATCGCCAACACCTGAATTGGTAATTACAGGAATTCCCATGGCCATGATTTCCCCATGTTTGGTTGGCGAAGAGGATTGTTTGGAGGAACATGGTTTTATAAAAAATACCGAAAGTTTGCTTAAAGATAATAGAGCCGGAACCTCTCTTCTTTTAGCCGCTTTTATAATGATCTTGTTTTCGTCAAGGTCAAATTTTTTTGCCAAATTTAATATCGATGCTTTTGTATTTGGTGAAATAAAAAGAAATTTCGCTTTAATTTTTCTGTCGTTTATTATTTTAAAAAATTGAATCATTTCTTCAATCTTATACCAGCTTCCAACGGAGCCAAGATAACTGATCACAAAGTCGTCATCCGCGATTTCAAGCTCCTTTTTTAAATTTTGTTTTTCTGCAATATCTATTTTACAAGGATCAAACAAAACCATATCAACGCTGCAGGGAATTACCTGCAAAGGAACTCGAGTTTTGTATTCAGGCCATTGCTTAATTATTTTTTCAGCAGCTGAGGTAAGGCAAACTATTCCATCGCTTTTTGACACAGCTTCCTTTTCTTTTCGTCTGAAAAAAGCATAAATCATTTTGTAGAAAATATTTTCTAAATTCCAAATTCCACCGTCAACCCTGCTATCAGCATAAAATTCTCTTATATCATTTAAAAATTTTATTCCGAATTTTCGTTTCAGTTTTAATCCCACCAAAGCCGGGATTCCCGGACGCGTATGCACCAAATCAAAATGGAATTTTGTATGCAATCTTTTTGCCTTTCGGCTTAATTGTACAACATCATACATCGTTGAAAATATCGCAGGAGTTTTGTGATAAAAAACTGGTTCCCATTTTATGCCAGATAAATTTAAAACCTTATCAATTTCTTCTTTGTGCAAAAAAAAATTTTTTGGCTTTTCACAACTTAAAATGGTAAACTCATACCCAAACTTTGAAAGGCCAGCCAGGTAAGGGATTACCTGGCTTTGCCCAAGCGGATCAGTCATTCCATCATACGATATGAACAAGACTTTCGGCATGAATTTTTTTAATAGTTTTTATTGGATTTCTAATAACTGAAGAATAAATTTCAAATAGCTTCTCCAGGTATTTTTGCTTTGTATACCTTTTGGAAATTTCAATTCCTTTTTTTGAGAAATGGCTTAAATCAATTTCATGATTCAATATTTGAATAATTATTTGTGCAAATAAATCCGGGTTATTTAAATCAAAAAATATTGCATTTTCAAAACTTATTTCATGGAAAACCGGCAAATCAGATAAAATCAAAGGGAGGCCCATCGCCATCGCTTCTGCTACTGAAATTCCAAATCCTTCATGTGTAGAACATGATACATACAAATCATAAGAAGGCAAGATTTCATAAATATCTTTTGCACCACCTTTAAAAAAGACAGGCAAATTATTCTTCTCAATTTCATTTTGCAAAGGCTGTAATTCCTTGTCAATCCCTTGTCCGTAAATGTCCAGCGTAACAGGAAAATCTTTCAATCTTTGAAATGCACTAATTAAAAATTGATAATTTTTTTGCTTCTTGATATTTCCAACCGCAACGATTTTTAGTTTCTTTTTTTTTGTAAGCTTCTTTTCTTTTTTTTCTTCGTCAAAGAATTTTTCTGAAACATAATTTGGTAAAATAAATGAGCTTTTCTGTTGGCCAATAGTGGATTGATAATCTTTAAGAACTGTTTTTGAAACCGCAATAACATGATGATTCGGCTTAATAGTTTGCTTCTCCAAAAAGGTGAATATTTTGCTTCCGTTAAAAACGCTTTTGCTCATTTCATTGTGCAATGAATACATCAAAGGAACGTCATTGGGGCAACAGATCCTGGCGATCAGACTGCTATAAAATAAATGACTATGGATAAGCGAAGGACGATTTTGTTTTATAATTCTTTTTAATTTGAAGGCACAGTAGATTAAAGACTGCTTGCTGTTAAATCCTAAAGAGTATTTTTTTTCACATAAAATTTCATGGTCTTTAAAATCACATTCTTCGGAAAGTGTTACAATGATTACAGAATATATTTTATTTAAATCAGGAAGAATCCCGGTTAACAACGTTTCCGCTCCACCTCTTTTGAGATTATCAATAACTACGAGCAGGATTTGTTTTTTCATTGCATAAATTTTTTAGGCAGCATTTAAAACCTTTTAATTAAGAAGCTTTTTAATCCTGATCTATTTTGGATTTAAATTAAAATAAAAATTCGCCCTTTTTATTGGTCCACTGCCTTTACCCATTTTTTTACTAAATATGTAATTGAATTAAGTTCTACTGCTTTTGAAAAGCCCTTCTATCAAAACAAGTTTCGCCTCCCGTGGATTTGAAAAAAGAGTTACCAAAAGGACAAGAAAAAAACTGATACAAACCGATAAGGCAGCGCCCTGCGCTCCCCAATGCTTCACAAAAAAATAATTCGAAACCAAACTAATACTTATTGAAATAGAAGATAATAATATAAGTTTTCGTTTTTCTTTTCTGTAAAGAAGGAAGGAATAAAAAAAATAATTAATGTTCCAAAAAAAATAGCCAAGCACGATAAGGTATAAATAATTTAATCCCGGGTAATATTTTTCATTAATAAAATGCTTGTAGAGAAAAGGGGTCAAAGTAACTATACATACAAACATTAAAAAAGCAAAAGAAAAATAATAAATAAAATAGGTTCTTATTTTTTTATAATTAACCAGGCGTTGAGAAAGAAGTTGATATATTCTTGGCAAAATATAACTGAGAACAGCCGAACATCCCAATGTTAAAATAGTACTGAATGTGCAGGCATAGCCATAAATTCCTACAGCGCTATTACTTCCAAAATAAGAAAGAAAAAACTTATCGGAGCTAAAGAGACAAAATGATCCTCCCTGGAAAACGATAATGGGCACTGCATAAATAAGTTCGTCTTGCAAATACTTTTTCTTAATCTTTCCAAAAAGGTACCCGTTCTTTTTAAAGTAAAAAAACGCAAGAAAAAACACAGCTACAGAAGCTGTCATCATTCCAGCCACTCGTCCTTTCCATCTGAGCGCGAAACTAATTACCAAAAGAAGCGACAAAGATGCTTCGATGGATAGCCGCAAAAGGGAAACTTTTAAAAATAGTAAAGGCTCATCATTATTTCTGATAAGTGTTACAAATATTTCGTACCAAAAGGTTAAGAATGCAAGAACCGGAATAATAAAAACAAATCCTGGTGGAAATCCATAACTGCTTTTCAGATAAGTTTTAAAATAATAAAGTATCCCGGTTCCCAGCACGAGCACAATGGCAGGCATTAGAAATCCGGTAGTAAAAAAATCTCTGAAGTTTTCTTTGCTAAGTTTGAAAAATTCAACGCTGGTTGAATGCACCATTCCTAATGAAAGAAAAGAAATAAAAATTGCCGTAGAACTGGCAAGTAAACTTAATAAACCATTTTCATCAACATTTAAATAAACAGGATTTGAATAAATAAAAAGAAGAAAAAAACCTATAGATTTAGAAAAAAAATTTGAAAAAGTATAGATACCGGCAGATTTAATTGCCGGCTTTTTTATAAAAATATGAAGTTGTTGTGCGATGTTCATTAATCTATTCTTTTCATTTTCATATTTGAAGGCAGAGCATATTAACCCTCGTAAATTTTTATTTTAAATAAAACGATCTTTTTGTATTCAGATTGTGGTCATATATTATATTCTATTTATTAATTTTTTTTTAATACAAAATAGTATAATGGAAATTTGTGATTTTGATGGATTCAACATTATATTTGGAATAATCGTTATTGTTATTTTTGAACAGATTAAAAATGGCTTTCAAAGAGTTGAAAATTGGATATGTACCTTATAGGCCCGATCTTTCCCAGCCAGGAGACAGAAGACGTTTCCCTTTTTTTGCAAAACAACACCACATAAATTTTGAGATTGCTCAATTTGACAAGAATTATGATATTATTTTACTGACGGCTACTGCAAATCTTTCCAAATGGCTTTGGTACAAAAAAAAACATGCTGATACAAAATTCATTTTTGAAATGGTGGATAGCTTGATTTTTCCTTCAGACCTTTTTGACACGCTCTTTAAAGGTTTTGGAAAATATCTGCTCAAAAAAGAATCTTCATTATTTATTAATTATAAGAACCTGATTGTTCAATGGATAAAGTCTGCCGACCTTGTAATTTGTTCAAGCACGGAATTAATGAATAATGTAAAAAGATGGAATGAGAATGTGTTGTTAAGCCTTGATTATCTTCAAAACGAGTATAAGCATACTAAAACTGATTATTCTATCAATGGTAAAATGAAATTATTGTGGGAAGGGCAGGGCGTTATTTTATCTCAATTTTTGTTTTTTAAAGAAATGCTCCAACAAGTCAGTTCGTTTTGTGAACTTCATATTTTAACAACGGAGAAATATCCTTTATATGGAAATTTAGTCCATAGAGACGTAAAAAAACTATTGAAAAATTTACCTATTGATACAGTATTTCATAAATGGGATCTGAAAAAAAATGGAAAAATATTTAATCAATGCGATTGTGGCATTATTCCTATTAGTCCAAAAAATAAATTAGCCTGGTATAAACCCGCCAATAAATTAATCTCCTTTTGGTTTTCGGGCCTTCCTACCATAGTTTCAAACACCCCTGCGTATAGTGAACTAATGAATAATGCCAATTCTGATTTATATTGTTCAAATATTGACGAATGGGTTTCTAAATTAAAATGGATGAAAGAGTTGAATGAAGATGAAAGGAAAGAGATTGCGATGAAAAATCTAAATTATTCAATACTAAATTTTTCTAATGAAGCTATTGATGAAACATGGATAAATATATTTGCAAAACTGGCCTGAAAACTTTTCTGATTGCTAAGCTCCTGGGCGGAAAGAAATTTTTAAAATCTTAAATTCATAAAACAGCCACCCTTTTATTATCGTTTCTATAATATTCTTTTCGAAACGGAAAAAATAAGTTAGTATGAAAGATATCACCATCAGATGTTTTTTTTCTATACCCAAAAAAATAATGGTGGTTACTTTTTTTCTAAGTGTCGCGTTTTCCGAAGCTTGTTCGCAAAACATAAAAATAATTGAATTTGGATGGGATTATCCGGATATTTATGAGCTAAGTAACCGGCTGGATTCGATGCAAAACACACCATTTGATGGTATCTGCTTTTCATTTCAGAAAAATATTATGGAGGCATTTGATACCTCACTAAAAAGTGAAAGTTATTTTGAATTTAAACGATTGCAAACCCTGGAATGGGGAAAGTATTCCAGCAACTTCATTATTCTGAGGGGTTTTAGTAAAGCCGGGGGAAACTGGTTTGATGATAAAGCCTGGAAAAATATTTCTGATAATATGATCAATTTGTCCAGGGCGATGCAAATGCAAAATATTGCAGGAATACTTTTTGATCCTGAATATTATTATGAAGATGAATTATTCAATCCCTGGACATTTTCTTCCAAACAATATCCAGGCAAAACGCTTTTGCAAGTACAAAACCAGGTGAAGCAAAGAGGAAAGCAATTTATTATTGCGTTACAAAAACGAAAAAGCTCCTTTACTTTTATTTCATTATGGATAGCCAGCCTTATTGCTCAGGAGAAAAAATATACACCCCTAAAAGAAACGCGCCATGTTTTGCTAATGTCGTTTATTGAGGGTATTCTGGAGAAAAAAAATAAAAATGTCGTAATAGCAGATGGCAATGAATATGCTTACTGGAATACAAAACCCTCCCAATTTTTCGAAGCAAAATCGCTTTTAAAAAATACCCTGGTTGAATTATTAAATTCAGGAAAATCAAAAAAAGAAGCAAAAAATATACAAATTGCACAACCTGTTTATTATGATGGATTAATGGGTACAAATACACCCTTTGGGAAAAATCTAAAAAGAGATATTAAGTGGAAGTGGCTTGATGAGAATTTAAAGTATGCCTTAGCTTCCAGCGATAGCTTCATGTGGTTTTATTCAGAACGCTACAATTGGTGGCGTGGCCACCAGAATGATACACTTTTAACGATGCTAAAAAGGGATAAAATCTCATTTAATAAATTCTCAAGGCAAGGAGATAATTATTCATCATCAGGTTTAAAGAGAATCAGCATCAATAATTTCAATAGCAAAAAGGGATATTATATTGATACCACTACAATAAAAAATGAACCAGCTTTTAATTATAACTGGAACCAGAATTCAAAAAACTTAAGTCTTAATTTCTGCAAAAAAAAACCTTTATCCACGTTTATTTATATTAATAACATTCTACAAAAAAATTTCAGGCCATCAAAATTGAATCTAACAGTTAGCTTACCTGCTTTTACAAAAGGGCATCTTGTTATTATTAATAAATATGAGAATGAAAAGGAATCTTCAGCTATCTATATTTTGAAAAAATAATGAACCAGGGCTATTTCCTTATACCTACAACAAATTTTAATGTTATTTTGCTTTTTAAATTTAAATTTTTCTCTATCGTGCCCAAAGATTTTTTGAATAATAATATCTTATTGTTTCTAACAGGGACTATTAATACATATAACAAAGAATTTTGTGTATTAAATGATCCTGAAAAAAGAAAGAACGAATATATCAACACTATACGCTATTACCTTGCAAATTATGGGTATCGTATCCTTTTTGTTGAAAATTCAAATGAAAATATCTCATCACAATTTGAAGTTGAAATTGAAAATAAACAACTTGAAATTCTTTGCTTCGATGGAAATAAGTATGATGAGAAAATAGGTAAAGGGCTCGGTGAAATGCTTTGCATAGAATATGGCATTCTTCATTCATCATTTATTCGCCAAAACCCCTTTATTTTTAAAATAACCGGCAGGTATAAAATTTTGAACCTTAAAAATTTTATTGATTTTTATAAGACACATTCCGATACGGAGCTAATAGCAGATCTTACTAATAATTTTAAGTCCTCTCAATCTTGTATTTTCGGTTTCAAACCATTTTTTGCAAAAAAATTTCTTTTAAATTATACTTCTATTCTTAACGATACTAGCGGTATTTATTTTGAACATGCTCTTGCTAAAGCGGTATTATTGGCCATAAGTGAAAATATCAAATTTTATATTTTTAGATACTATCCTAAAATCCATGCTATTTCCGGTACAACGGGGAAAGCCTACAATATATCCTTTTTTTATTTTTCTCTCCGTAGGTTAAAGTATTTTATTCGATATTATATAATGATTCGGTAAAAAAGTTAAATGTCTTCAACTAAGATTTCTATTATTATTCCTACACTTAATTGCTGTACAGTTTTAAGTAAAGCAATAGAAAGCGTTATTTCGCAGGATTACCTCAACATTGAATTGATTATCATAGATGGAGGAAGCACTGACGGTACAATTGATTTGATAAAGAAATATAATTCTAATATACATTATTGGATTAGTGAGCAAGATAGAGGGGTTTATGATGCAATGAATAAGGGAATTGCTGTAGCAACGGGGACTTATTTGTTTTTTTTAGGAGCAGATGATGAACTTTATGAGGACGTAATAACTAATATTTTCAACTCATTATCGTTAGAAAATATTGATCTTATTTACGGAAAAGTAATTATTAAAGATAAAGGAACGATACTTGGCAGATTAACTGATTATGAAAAACTGATCGTATTCAATATCCCACACCAGGCAATATTTTATCATAAATCTATTTTCGAAAAATTTAAAGGATATGATCAGAGGTATAAAATTTTGGCCGATTATGATTTAAATCTTAAGATTTTTGAAGACCGCTCTTTGCAGAAAGTTTTTGTTGATATCCCCATATGCCTTTTTTTTAATAACGGCATCAGCAACCGCACTATTGATTATAATTTTTTTTCTGAAAAGAAAGATTATTTTATAAATAATTGCCATCTTTTGCCAACAGATAAAAGACTTTCTAAATATTTTTTTTTTGTAGGCGTTGCCTTGGTATTAAAAAAGAATTTCAGGGAGGGAGCAGCCAACATTTTCCACTCAATTTTCTTCAGCCAAAACAGATTTTATTATTTTTTGCTCACAATTGACTTTCTATTTGGAAGGATTGGGATAGGCAAAAAATACAAATATGTATAATTGAATTGCAAAAAACTTGCCTCCCTTCTAGCTTGCTTTGTGTTACTTTATTTAACCCTGATTATTTCATAAGGAGTTAATAATTTTCCATAAAATAGATTGATATAAAAATAAATGGAGGCAATACCAATAAGAAAAATGATATTCCATTTTTTGAATGGCGGCATTTTTAACGAATAAGCATAAAGTAAAGGGAATATTGCACCAAACAATTCTGTAACTCTTGTAGCCATTGAAGGTACGTCTATCAGTAAACCGTAAACAAAAATGCTTATAATATTGCATTTTAGAAAAAGCGTCAAATGGTTGTCATTAATTTTATTTTTGACGCAATAGAAAAATATATAAGCTGTTACTATTACATTAAGAGTAGTTAGTACATTAAAGAATCTGATCTTCTCAATAAAAGGCGCATCAACAATAGTTGCATAGGTAGCAAGCCTTGTAGAAATTAGTGAGATATCTATGTTGGGCAACACAAAAGAAAGCAAGGGTAATTTAATTAACCCAAGGATGATTGCTGCGAAGAAAATACTCCCGTATAGCCATGCATTTAATTTATCCTTTTTTATGAAAAATATAAGAAAATAAAAAACAGCTGAGTTATGAAACATCATCGCCAATACGATAGAAATAAAAACCATGGCTTTTTTATCTTTCAGATAATAATAAATTGCAAGAAAGAAAAACGAACATGCCAGTCCATTTCGAACCTGGGTCATTTCCTGTATTAGAAAATAATGGCTGTAATACAATAGCAAAACAATAAATGGATTAAAAGCAATTCTGCGGAATACAAAAAATTTAATGCTGATACTGGAAACCGCAAAAAAAAGCATGATAGCTAAGGATGCGTTGTCAGTAAAAAATTTATAGCATGCTTTAACAATAAGGGAAAATCCAGGCTCATAGAGGGGTAGAAGCGTTGTATTTTGATTGCCATGATTGTTGATAATATAATTGAACGAATTGATGTATGCAAAATAATCCCTGGAAACATAGACACCTCTGAAACCAACGAATACAATTAAGAGAATTCCTATAACCGCGAGAATAAAATCAATATTATTGACATTCTTAAATTCATATTCAACAGCAATTATTGCTAACAAAATAAATATTAAGCAATAAATAAACATGTATAAAAATAATAGTTAGATACAGTTAAAAAATAGGGGGTATTCATCAGCGAATATCTTTATAAAGCCTTACTAACCAAAAATATAAGAATAAAAAAAATGATGCGGCAAATGCAAAAATGACAAATGTTTTCAGCTTGCTGATTTTTATTTTTTTCATCGGGTAATTCGCGTGATCAATTATTTGTATTAGCGGAATCTTATTCAGATATTGAAAACGCGCTATTTCAAGATTCTTAAATAGCTCACTATAAGCGCCTCCATATACTTGAATATTCATCTGTTGTTTTTCAAGAGGTACCTGGGATTCGGCAAAGGCAGGGTTTATGTTAGCATCTTTCGAAGCTGCTTTGCCACTTAAACTTGAGGAGAGCCCTTCTTTCATAAATGCAACTCTTCTTTCCAATATTTCAAGAGAATTCTTTTCTTTCTTACTACTGATATCAGTATAAAAACTATCAGTAGCCTGTATGAGTTTATCAGTAAATACTTTAGTGAACTTCTCGTTGCTGGTTTTAACTCTTATGGAAAAAATATTAAGCTCTTTATCGGGCCTGTCAACCTCTAACGAATATTTTACAAAGTCTGTAAAGGTGGCATATAATACACTATCCTGTGCATAATGTAGTGATGGCCGCCTGACGCCAACGGGAAAATGAACAGGCTTAGGTGGTGTTTTTTTCGAAGCCAGATTCAACATGTTTTGCCTGTAAAATTCTATTAAAGTATAAGGCTTGGAATTGAAAGTATCAACTGCTAAGAATACATTTTCAATAATATGCCGGCTTTTTACGATTTCAATAATATTATCTCCTGAAAAAAGATCATTATCGCCGCTACCTAAATTTAAACCAAATTGCGCTGCAAAATTTAATGCTCCTGATAAACGCGAATTGTTACCCTGGTCCAGCACAAACGTGAGATTACTTTCATATTTGGGCTTTTGAAGCATGGCATAAAAAAATCCTGCTATTCCACCTACCAGGCCAAAGATGCAAAACAACCACCATTTTTTTAGTAATGATCTGAGAAATAAAAGGAAGGAATGCTGTGACACCAGGCTTTTCTCATTCTCTGTTAACATAAATTTACCCAGGCTTTTTAAAATATTTTGTGATTCTTCTTTATACGGGCAAGTTAAACAAAAACCATTTATTGCAAGTCATCAAAGTTTAAAAGAAAATATCTATTTAGTACCTTGCGTTTTAGTAGTATTCAACAATTTATTGATGCCGTTATTTAACTAAAAAAGAGATAATTTAATGATACCAAAACGTTTTCTAAGCATTACACATTTGCATTTATATGCTATCATCAATACAATTATTAAACATCATTTTACTCCACAAAATATAAATAAAATCAGGATATTAGATGTTGGTTGTGGAAATGGTATTTTATTGAGCACGCTTGTAAAGGAATTACCACTAAAAAATCCCTCCATCTCTTTTGAATTTTATGGACTTGATGTAAATGATTCACATATACAGGAACGAGGCTATTTTACTAAAACAATTTATCTTCTCCAATCAGTAGATTCACATGTTGAATGGCAGAATAATTTAAAACTTATTTCATCCAATGAACCATGGCCTTTTGAGAATGATTTTTTTGATATTATTTTTTCGAATCAGGTAATGGAACATGTTTTTAACCAGGAACTTGTTTTAAAAGAAATCAGAAGGACAATGAAAGACAATGGCTTTTCTTTTCATCTCTATCCTTTGCGGCATTACATCTATGAAGGACATTTGTTAATTCCATTTGTACATAAATTTAAAAGCTGGACTACTACTTATTATTGGATAAAATGGAGCATCTATTTTGGCTTTGGCACTTATCGCAAACACAAAAAAGCGGGTCTTACCAATTCAGTCCATGAATTTGCTGAAAAGCATTCAGATTACATAACTTTTGAAGTAAATTACCAAACCACCAGGCAAATTTCTGCCACTGCAAAAAAATGCCGGCTCAAAAATTCTTTTGATTTTACTTACTTATATTATAAACAGAAGTTGCGTTCTCTTTTTAGACTTTCTCCTTTGGAAATATATCGCAAAGCCGATTTACGGAGTTCAAAAAATTCTTTCTACTTTTTCTTCTTAAAATACCTTACCGGCATAACTCTTTTGCTCCGGAAAAATAATTCTTTTTGATTTTTGTTGGATTGCTCTAAATTCCTAAAAATAAAAATCGTCCTTATTTGTTCTTCTGCTATGGCCTTTTCGAATATTTAGCCATTATCCTGTTTTTTATTTTACAAATAGTAACATTTTTATAAAGCGGATAAGAAATGAACAAAGCAAGCGTCAGTAAATTGGTGCAAAATATAGTCAGTGGCGAACTTTTTATTATTGGTAATTCATTAAGATATTTATTCAAAATGCCTGCGCAAAATATTGACGCGATTATCATCAGAATATTGCGGTTAAAGAAAGAAAATATTGAAATCTTACTTTGACTGCTATAGCTCGCGATAAGAACTATCGATCCAATAATTGCCGCAATTGACCAACTCATCACTATATATTTTCCGCCCATGTATTTGCCTAATAAAGGTGCCAGAATAAATATCAATATCGTTGTAACAAAATTGTTAATTACATTCCACTTTAAATGACCTGTGCCCAGGTTATGAAAATGCGCCGGAAATGCCAAAGCATTTATTAGAAACCCAATTGCTACGTTGTATAAAATAAAATTGAAATCGTTGCTCGTTTTATCCAGAAAAAATATCGAAACAGTATCGGTAAGTACAAGAGGAGACAAAAATAAAACAAGGCTCAACAATAAAACCAATTTGAAATTAGCCCTGTAAAAAGTCTTGATCCTTGACAATTTCCCAAGCGCTTTGAAAATACTTATTTGTGGCACGATGCTTAGGTTTGCAGAAATGATCAGGCTTCTGAATACGCTTAATAGTTTTACACAAAAGTCGAAAATGGCTGTTGTGCCGCTTCCTGAATATTTAGTGATCATTGCTTTCATAAAAGGATCACTAATTTGGGTTATAGAAAGTAATTGGAAACTGAAACCATATTTGAAAACGCTTTTAAATACTCCCTTATTGAACTCAACTGAGAATTTGTAGGAAGGAATTTGTTTTTTTACTGCGATGAAAGAAGAGGCCAGCAGGAAAATATTTTGAATTAACTGGGCTATTGGAATTCCAATGATTCCAACTTTCAATAATAAAATAAATCCGGCCAATAAAAAGATAAAAGCCCCTGCCATATTAATTTTAGAGCGAACGTGCATTAGCATCAGGCCATCCAGAACAGATAAATAGTTGGCCGCCAATGACGAAAAAAAAAATGACAGCACTATATAGGGCAACAAGCTGTTAGCAATGTGCACCAGATCTGCGCTTACCGTAAATGGAATTACATAAATAAAAATACCATAAGCCAAAATACACAATAAGATGCTTATGGCTGATACAGCAACGAAAGAAGTATTTATAAGGGATTTTACTTTTGAATCATCATAGCCGGATTGATATTTTGGAATAAAAAATATTAATGCATTGGCAAAGCCTGAACTGCCAAATGCTGTAATAGCAGTAAGTGATGATAAGTAAGACCAAAGCCCGGTAACCTTCAGCCCAAGATGTACAACCATTAGCTTAAAAAGCAATAAGGCCGCTATAGCCATCGCTATAGTTTGCAAAACAGAAAAAGAGGAATTTTTAAAAATCTTACTGTCTTTCATTCTAAATTTTTCTGTTGACAATCATATACTTGTTTTAGAAAATCTGGTAAAAATAGCAAATGAAATTTTACCGGTACAAATTACCTGTTTCATGGAAAATCAGATTGAATTTATCTCAAATTTATTGACTTAGGCAACCATCTTATATCTTTACCTAAATTTAATTTTATTAAACAATAGAGCAGCAAGAAAGCTAAGGAAGCAACTCTATAAATATTGAAAAATGTATGTCTGAAGAAATTAGGTGTATCATTTGTGATCATGATGTGACAATGAAACTTGAAGATATTCCTGGATACCAGGAGGGAGAAACTTTTGCGATTTATCATTGTTCCTCATGCGATACATCCTTTGCATGGCCACATAAAATAAATGAAAAAATTTACGACAATATTTATTCTCAGGCAAGCATTATTGCGGGCTATAGCAGATATGCAGTCTATGCTAATGAAATCATTTCCCAAAAAGATCCATTGAACTATCTTGCTAATAAGGAGGCAGTTTATTTTTCTATAAAAAAGATTTTGGAAAATGATGACAGAAAAGAAGCACAAATATTAGAAGTTGGATCAGGCTTGGGATACCTTACATACGCCATTCGGCAAAAAGGATTTAACATACTAGGCTTAGACATTTCTTCTGACGCTGTGGAGCAAGCAATAAAAAAATTCGGGGATTATTATATCTGTGAGGACATTTATCTATATGGAAAAAATAATGAAGGAAGATTTGATACAATTATACTTACTGAAGTTATTGAACATATAGCCGATCCGTCAGGTTTTTGCGATGTCCTTTTAAGTCTCTTAAAAAATAACGGGCGACTTATAATCACTACTCCCAACAAATCTTCTTTTTCTTCTGGAGAAATATGGGAAACTGAACTTCCCCCTGTTCATCTTACATGGTTTTCTGAGACCTCTTTTAAAATACTTGCTGAGCAAAAACAACTTTCTATTTTATATTTTGATTTTAGCCGGTTCAATAGAAAACATATTGATGTTACCCGATTTTTTTATTACGATAAATTTTATAAAATAAAAAAAAGGGAAGCAGTTCTTAATTATGAGGGCAAAGTACGGACTCCGGTGATAACAAATAATAATAAAGGTCTTTCAACAATAATCAAAGCATTTTGTAAAAAGTTGCTTAAGCCTTTTATAATTAGCTTTTTGACTCACAAAAAAAATATTAACAGAAATAATGTGCTTTGTGTAATCTTGGAAAAGAGATAATATTACATCTTAATTTACTTTACTCTCTTTTCTTTTTTAAGTAGGTTATTTATTTTGTAACATTAATTATCACATTCGATAAAATACCTAAGGCAGAAACAATAAGCGCCATTTCCCCAATTCCAAGCCTTGCCCTATTAATCTTGTCTTTCATCGGTATAAATATTTCTGACCGGGGCGTTACCGGTGGATAAAATTTAAACCATAAAAAATGTTTTACAGAAGCAGCTTTCCCATCGGGATATATGACCAATGAGCCTGTTTTTCTTGCATACGGAGTAAAGTTTCCAGCCTGCTGAACATAATATTTTAGGTTCTTATTCTCCTTGAAGGGTATGATTGTAGGGTTATAAACCTCCCCGGAAATTTTCACCAGGTTTGAGCTCCTGCTTATAGTTAGCACATCGCCATCTTCCAGGATTAGGTTTTCAGAACTTTTTGGAATTTCCAGTGCTTTGTTTAAATCGACACTTATCAAATCGTAGGATTTATATATTTCATCTCTCACCCGGGGATGAAGTGAAAGGCTGTCCGGATTGATATTTAATATTCTTTGAAATAGTTTTTCTCTTTCATCCGTTGTCAGGTTTGATTTTATACTTCTTCGAATAGTAATGGATGAACTATCTGCAGACGCTTTAAAGCCTCCTACTCTTTTAATAATGTCATCTATTCTGTCACCACTTTTTTGCAATCCATATTTTCCCGGACTTTTGACATCTCCTAAAACAAGAACCGTTCTTTGCGTACTAAAACCAGGAAGTGTTTTTACAATTACAATATCGGAGGGATTAAGAATTACATCTTCTGCATTTTCATCCGGCCCTGAAAGATTAATGTTGAATATTTTACTTTCATTATGATTAGCGATATCAACATTTGCCTTTTTTATCCGTCTTGATATCTCAATATTTGATGAATCACCAGACTCTGAAATGCCTCCGGATGCGAGCAAAACATCTCGCAAAGAAAGATTCTCCCGCCATAATAAATTGCCCGGCTTTCTAACATTACCTTCGATAGTTATATAATCACTATTCTGGAATTCAAAAATCGAATGAACAGAAACAGAGTCGTCCTTTACTAGTAAAATACTTTCATTTGATTTAGAAAGACTATCAAGATTAACAGACACCATGGCAGGCATCTTATTTTCCAAATACCTAAATATCGAAATTCTTTTTGTGTAAGCATCTCTTTTAAAACCACCTGCTCTTTGAATCAAAGAATCTATGGTGAGGCCTGGTGTTAATTGGTAAGGACCTGGCCGTAAAACGGAACCTGAAACAACAACCCGGTTTGCAAATTCATCCTGTAATTTCCCTACGATATATTCATCACTTCCATGTATCGGGTAATCATCAAATTGGCTTGCATTCAAATCAACTATCTTTTTCTCAGAATCCGTGATTCTGATTACAGTTACAGTTCCTTTGAATGCGTTATCTGTAAACCCGCCGCAATATTTTAAGAGGTCACTAAAAGTTTGATTATCGAGCATTTCAAATTTGCCGTTTCTTTTTACATTTCCCGAAATGGTAACCCTGTTTTTATAATAGGGTATGCGAATAACATCTCCTTCATGAAGAATTATATTATCTTTTTGATTGCCCTCTACTAAAAAATCATAAAGATCTGCCTTCGTTTTTACTTGGTTTCCTCGAATAACTTCGATATCACGAAAGCTTCCCAGGGAAGTTGGCCCGCCACATAAATAGAGAATATTATAGAGAGTGGTTAATGAAGATACTGTATAGGTTCCCGGCTTTTTTGCCTGCCCGATTACCGTTACACGAATACTTCTTATTTTACCAAGCGTAACCACCACTTTGGTTTTGCCGCTATTGATGGCCCTGTAAATAGTAGAAGCAAGCTTTGATTTTATTTGTTGCGAAGCCTCCTCTATGCTAAGCCCGTTCAAATAAACAGGCCCTACGTTTGGAATGTAAATTTCACCGGACTCATTGATGGTGAGATTGTATTTTTTTTCACTGTAACCATACACCGAAATAATTAATTCATCATCAGGACCTAAAACATAACCAGCAGGCGCAGGAATTCTTAAGTTAGGTTCAAAAACCAGGCTATTGCTGGTAAAAAGCTCAGAGCCAAAAATGGAGGTATCGTTATGAAAAGTCTGCACTGGCGGCGCTTTTCCGGAAGTATCATAAATGTGGCCACTTTCATTAGAAACAGGTTGATTTGACGATTTTTGAATGTCGCTTTTTTTCTCCGTAGAAATTAATCCAAGCCTGTCTTGTAGTTTGTCAATTTCAGATTGGGGCAATCCTTTATCAGCCACTATTTTAAACAATTGGGAAGTTGAAAGTCCCGCAGCCTGTGCTCTGTTATAAAGAGAAAGAAGTTCATTATCGCTGTAATTATCTATATTGACATTACTTAAATCTTTTGAATCCAGGAGGCTGTTTTGAGCAAAAGAACAATGGCCACAAATAAGTATAATAAATAAAATAACAGCTTTTCTGACTTTTTTCATTGACTACTCTTTTTTTTTATTTCTTATACGAGGCAAAGCAGCGCTTTAAAATCGGCAGCGAAGTTAATAATAATTTGCTTTGTCTGATTGTGGCTGAAACAATAGCAGCAAGGCTTTTAAGCAGATTATTTTTATAAAAGATCACTTCCATTAATTTCACATGTAAAGTAAACAAAAATGAGAAATATCCTGATGAATTTTAAAATTTGAATTTTAAAAATGAAAAATCGAAATAGAATACAAAATAAAAATCGCGGCTATTTCTTTGTTTACTGAAAAACACACGGGTTGTAAATAAGGTGGTTAAAAAAAATTAAACCCGAAAAATTATTTATTAAAATCCCTTATGTCATGAACCAGTTGAATAGCCTTTCTCGTTTCCATTAATGGAAATCCTTTTCCTGCTAAAATATTTTGGTAAGATTTAGTATGAAGTTCAGTAAAACCATCACTGAATTCAAAGGATTCGCCGTCAATATCAAGACTACGATAAGTACGTTTGCCTGCTGCTTTTACTTTATCCGGCAGGTTTTTAGCATCAATGCTTAATCGCCAGTTTACATTAGCTTTTTCTAATTTTAAAATTCCGGAAGCCGTATCTTTTGAATGCTCGGTCACTATATTTTCTTTTACATCTCCAAATATCCACATCAGCATATCAAAAAAATGTACGCCAATATTAGTTGCAATGCCTCCGCTCTTTTGTAGGTCACCTTTCCAACTTGCATAATACCAATGGCCGCGGCTGGTGATATAATCAAGGTTTACCTCGTGCATTTTGCCGGTTTTTTCCGAATCAATTTTTTCTTTTAGTGCCATTATTGCAGAATGCAATCTCAACTGGAGAATAGTAAAAATTTTATTACCGGTTTCTTTTTCAATTTCAGCTAAAGCATCAATGTTCCACGGATTTAATACAACTGGTTTTTCACATATAACGTTAGCGCCTATACGCAAACCGAATCGAATGTGAGCATCATGCAAATAATTAGGACTGCACACGCTCACGAAATCAGTTTTTATTCCTTTGCGTTTTAGTTTTTCAATGTGCCTGTCGAAACGCTCAAATTCTGTAAAAAAATCAGCTTCAGGGAAATAACTATCCAATATTCCTACGGAGTCATTTTTATCTAATGCAGCTATCAATATATTCCCGGTATCTTTTATCGCCTTCATGTGACGGGGCGCTATATAACCTGCAGCGCCAACTAATGCAAAATTTTTCATTAATTTATTTGTATGTTTTAAAGTTGATCCTAGGGTTTTACAGTAAATCAACTTTTATTGGGGTTTTGTATTTTGCTCCTGAAAAATTATTTAATTCTTTTTACCACACCGTTTTCTAATTTGTATTCCTGTTTGCTTTCAGGGCAAATGGCAATATTTTCCGGGTTAAAAATAAGTTTATGTCCAAATTCGCTCATCCAACCTTTTTGCCTTCCCGGGTTTCCAACAATTAATGCGTAAGCAGGAACTTCTTTAGTTACAACTGCCCCTGCGCCAATAAAAGCAAATTCGCCAATCGTATTACCACATACAATAGTCGCATTGGCACCAATGCTTGCTCCTTTTTTGATCAAGGTTTTTTTGTACTGGTCTTTTCTGCTTACCGCGCTTCGTGGGTTAATCACGTTAGTCAAAACCATGCTGGGTCCGAGAAAAACATCGTCCTCACAAATAACGCCTTCATAAATGCTCACGTTATTCTGAACCCTCACATTATTCCCTAAAATTACTTTCGGCGATACTACCACGTTTTGGCCAAGATTACAATTGTTACCAATCACCGCACCCGACATTACATGGCTAAAATGCCAGATTTTAGTACCATCGCCAATGATACAATTTTCATCAACGATTGAAGAAGAATGAACAAAATAGCTCATTGAAATTATTTTTCTATGTTTTTTAAATATTCCCCATAACCACTTTTTTCAAATTTCCTTGCAAGAGATAAAAGCTGTTCTTTGTCAATAAAATGCATCCGGTAAGCGATTTCTTCCAGGCAACCAATCTTAAATCCTTGTCGCTTTTCTATCACTCTGACAAACTCTGTTGCATCGTGAAGAGATTCAAAAGTTCCGGTGTCGAGCCATGCAAAACCACGATCAAGAACGGCAACTTTTAATTTTTTATCTTCCAAATATTTTCGGTTCACATCAGTAATTTCATATTCGCCCCTGGGAGATGGCGCAATATTTTTTGCGATTTCAACAACTGAATTATCATAAAAATATAAACCCGGAACCGCGTAATTAGATTTAGGGGCTTTTGGCTTTTCTTCTATGCTGATGGCAATATTATTTTTATCAAACTCAACCACACCATATCTTTCAGGGTCAACCACGGGATAAGCAAAAATTACCGCTCCATCAGGATCGGCAGATTGTTGCAACAAATGGGAAAACCTGCTTCCATAAAAAATATTGTCTCCCAAAACCAACGCTACCGCATCTTTGCCGATAAATTTTTCACCAATTACAAAAGCCTGTGCCAGCCCGTTTGGCTTTTCCTGTATTTCATAATGAAGTTCGCATCCCCACTGGCTTCCATCACCAAGCAACCTTTTGAATTGTGCCTGATCTTCAGGAGTTGTAATGATTAAAATTTCTTTAATCCCGGCCAGCATTAAAGTTGACAATGGGTAATAAATCATTGGCTTATCATAAATCGGCATTAGTTGTTTACTAATTCCCATGGTAATGGGGTATAATCTTGTTCCTGAGCCACCTGCGAGAATAATTCCTTTCATTGAGTTTATCTTTTTTCGTATTGTTCCTGATAATAATTCTGATAATTTCCACTTGTTACTTCATTAAGCCATTCGCTGTTGTTTAGATACCAATCAATAGTTTTTGATAAGCCTTCTTCAAATTGAAGGGATGGCTTCCAGCCTAACTCCTCATTTAATTTTGTAGCATCAATAGCGTAGCGCAAATCGTGCCCGGCCCTGTCCTTTACAAAAGTGATTAACTTTTCTGAAGCTCCTTTTTCTCTTCCTAATTTTTCATCCATCTGTTTGCATAATTCTTTAATTATGTCAATATTTTTCCATTCATTATGTCCGCCGATATTATAAGTCTCACCAATTTCGCCCTGGTGCATGATTGTATCAATCGCTCTGACATGATCTTCTACGTATAACCAATCGCGAATGTTTTCTCCTTTTCCATAAATAGGAATGGGTTTGTTATTGATGATATTATGAATAGAAAGAGGAATCAATTTTTCAGGAAAATGAAACGGCCCGTAATTATTAGAGCAATTTGAAATAATAACCGGGAAATGATATGTGTGATAATACGCTCTTACAAAATGATCGGAAGACGCTTTGGACGCTGAATACGGACTGCGTGGATCGTAAGCGGTTTCTTCTGTAAAAAAACCTTTTTCACCTAAACTTCCATACACTTCATCTGTGGAAATATGATAAAACAATTTTCCTTCAAAATTGTCCTTCCAAGCTTCTTTTGCCACCTGCAATAATGAAACGGTACCTAAAACATTAGTTTTTACAAATGCCAACGGATCGGTAATTGAGCGGTCAACATGGCTTTCAGCCGCTGTGTGGAGCACATGGGTAAATTGGTATTTTTCAAAAAGTTCCTTTACCTGTTCCATATCCAGGATGTCGCCTTTTACAAAAGTGTAATTAGGCTTGTCTTCAATATCTTTTAGATTTTCAAGGTTGCCGGCATAAGTAAGTTTATCAAGATTTACTATCGTATAATCCGGGTATTTATTGACAAAAAACCTGGTAAGGTGGGAACCGATAAAACCTGCGCCACCGGTAATTAATATTACTTTTTGCATTGAATATTTTAATTTTTAAGGGTTTGCAAAAGTATTAATTAATTTCTGCATCGGAAACCGGTAAGGTTTTGAAAATTTTTGCAGTAAAGCCACTTTTACTGATGATTCCTGTTTTTAATTTCTAACCATATCTAAGCATTTTCTAAACCAATAAACTTATTAACCAATTAACAACCCATTTAAACCTATTTCCAATTTACCTTTGCAGGCTATGCATTACGCTTCAATCGAAAATTTAAAAAAATCTTTTGGGATTAGAACACTCTTTAAGGACATCAGTTTTTATATAGAAGAAGGAGACAAAATTGCTTTTGTAGCCAGAAATGGAAGTGGTAAATCCACACTTTTAAGAATTATTGCAGGCCTTGATACCCCTGACTCCGGAACCATCTGGATTAATAAAGACGTAAAAGTCATTATGCTTCAACAGGAAACAGCTTTTGAAAATGACTTGTCAATTTGGGATAATATCTTAAATCTCGATAATCCTGTTGTAAAACTGGTAAAGGAATATGAAATGCTTTTGGAAGAAGAAGCGCCAAATGAAGATCGCATTAGTGAACTGATTACGGAACTTACTGAAGCCAACGCGTGGACTTTTGAGAGTGATCTTAAACAGATTTTGGGAAAATTGAATCTGCATCATTTAAATGAGCCGGTAAAAAATTTAAGCGGTGGGCAACGCAAAAGAGTAGCACTGGCGCAGGCTTTGATAGAATCACAATTGCACGAAGGAAAATCTTTATTGATATTAGATGAGCCTACCAACCATCTTGATGTAGAGATGATTGAATGGCTTGAAAACTTTTTGGCAAGCAACAAAAGCACGCTCTTATTGGTTACGCATGACCGTTATTTTTTAGATGCGGTTTGCAATGAAATTGTAGAACTGGATGATGAAAAAATTTATGTGTATAAGGGAGATTACGATTATTTTCTCGAACAAAAATCTTTGCGACAAGAAGTTCAGCAAAGCGAATTGCAAAAAGACAAAAATATTTTCAGGAAAGAACTGGAATGGATGCGTAAGCAGCCAAAAGCCCGAACCACTAAATCAAAGAGTCGCCAGGATGCTTTTGCAGAAGTAGAAGACCGTGTAAGCCAGAAAAAAGAAGTAGCCGAAGTTTCGCTGCAGGTGAAGATGACAAGGATGGGAGGAAAGGTGTTGGAAATGAAAAAAGTATATAAGGCTTATGGTGATAAAATTATAATGAAAGGATTTGATTATACTTTCAAAAAAGGAGAAAGAGTAGGAATTGTGGGAAAAAACGGAACAGGAAAATCTACGTTTTTAAAAGTAGCTCTGGATATTGTTCCACCGGATAGCGGAAAAATAAATCATGGTGAAACGATTGTTTTTGGAAATTTTGCACAAGAAGGTTTGCAATATAAAGAGGACAAAAGAGCGATAGAATTTGTGAAAGATTTTGCTGAATTTTTTCCTTTGGCAGATGGGAGCAAAATAAGTGCTTCTCAATTCATGGAGAAATTTGGTTTTACAGCGCAGCAACAATTTACGCCTTTAAGCAAATTGAGCGGTGGTGAAAAAAGGCGTTTGCATTTGCTGAGTATTCTTTTTAAAAATCCCAACTTTTTGGTATTGGACGAACCAACGAATGATTTGGATCTGCAAACTTTAAGAACATTGGAAGAATTTTTGCAGGATTTCCCCGGCTGCATTTTGATAGTGAGCCACGATCGTTATTTCATGGATCGTTTGGTAGATCATCTTTTTGCTTTTGAAGGAGATGGAGAGATAAGAGATTTTCCCGGCAACTATTCTCAATACAGGCTTTGGAAGCAATTGGACGATAACGCGGAAAGCAAAAAGCCAAATGCAGAAGGCACGAAGCAAAAAACCGACAGCAAAATAAACGGAAATGAAGGCGTACAACAAAATGCTGAAAGCAACGCAAAGCAGAAGCTTTCATTTAAAGAAAAAACTGAGTTTGAAAAGCTAGAAAAGGAAATTGCTGAGCTGGAGAAAGAAAAAAAATTGCTGGAAGTTAAATTGAGCAACGGCTCAAAAGAATTTGAGAAACTCCAGGAAACTTCAGAAAGAATAAGCGAGATAATTGTGCTGATTGACAAAAAGGAGATGCGCTGGCTTGAACTAAGTGAAAGGGCAGCATTATAAAAAACAGTGAACTAACAAATAACACGGATTTTTACTTTGCACTTAAGAATTATTTAATGAAGAACTGGTTTGCATCTGATCTAAATTTTAATTCACTTTATCCCGAAGCTATACAGGAAGCAGCAGAGAAGCATTGGACACGTATTGAGGTTATAAAAAAAGCTTCTGCATTTCTTGCCACATCAGCGGACAAGACTGTGTTGGATATCGGGAGCGGGGCAGGAAAATTTTGTTTGGTGGCTGCCCATGAACACCCGCTTACCCGTTTTTATGGCATTGAACAAAGGCGGAATTTGGTAGATCTTTCAAATGACCTGGCCAAAAAATTTGAACTTGATAATGCTTTATTTATTTGCGATAATATTTGCAATATCGATTTTAAAAAGTATGACCATTTCTATTTTTACAATTCCTTTTATGAAAATGTGCCGGGCACTCAAAAAATTGATCATGCCATAAAATATTCAGAAGAATTATATAATTTTTACAATCGCTATTTATACAAACAATTGGATAAAAAGCAGTCTGGAACAAGATTGGTTACTTACCACAGTTTTGGAAGTGAGATTCCGCCGGGGTATGAAATAGTGCATACAGATTATAATGATTTTTTAAAATTCTGGATCAAAGTGTAGCTGATGCTGGCCGATTAATAAATGACATGAAAAAATTTCCCATTTTTTTAAAAGCGTTGCTTATCTTTTTTTTCGGATCGTCAGGCCATCAATCATTTTCGCAAGTAACAAAAAAAGCAATTGTTCAAATTCGCTATTCACAAAAACACGCGGTAAATAGTTTTATCCCATCCCAATCTATCGGAGGCGCTATAGACGGCCATTTCAAAGGAGACATTGATAAAATGCTTACTCCAGAAAATATTAGAGTGATGAGATCAGCGGGATTAAAAGCGGTGAGTTATCGTCTTCGCACAGAATTAGCAGGAGAGGTATGGCATTGGAATCCTTCAGGGAAATGGAGTGACAGCATTCATCAACAGGGATACTGGATTTCAGATACTTTTTCGTCTAAGCCTGTCATGCTTTCAAACGGCTTCCGTTTGCCAAGAAGAGGGAATACCCATGACCAGGCTAACGATGATGGTTATTCGAAAATTGATGACGGCGATACGGCAACTTTTTGGAAAAGCAATCCTTACCTGGATTCTTCTTTTACTCATGAATCAAATGCTTTACATCCGCAATGGGTAATAATTGACCTGGGGAAAAAGTATCGGGTAAATGCGCTGAAAATAAAATGGGGTAATCCTTACGCAGTAAGCTATACAGTAGATTATGCTAAAGGAAATGACCCTCAATATTTTGACCCTTTCGAACCGGGTATCTGGCATCATTTTCCTTTCGGTACTTTTGAAAACAGTGAAGAAAGATTTTCCTCCAGGAAGATTTCAGATAAACCAATTCCCGTAAGGTTTATCCGGGTTTCGTTTCATCAAAGCTCCTATACTTCTGACAAACCTTCCAAAGATATTCGCGATAAATCGGGTTTTGCCATCAAGGAAATTGAAGCAGGCCTTGAAGATTCCAAAGGATCTTTTTTTGATTATATTAGTCATTCTTGCAATCACCGCCAAAGTGTAATTCATGTTTCTTCAACTGATCCGTGGCATACTTCAAAGGATTTAGACCTAAACGTGGAACAGCCGGGAATCGACCGCTTTTTTATGGACGGATTAACCGCGAATGAGCCAGCATTAATGCCTGTGGCTTTATTGTATGATACGCCCGAAAATATGATGTCGCTTTTAAAGTATCTAAAGCAAAAAAAATATTTGGTAACGGAATTGGAAATGGGAGAAGAACCTGAAGGGCAGTTGGTTTCGCCAACAGATTATGCAGAACTGTATTTGCAATTGGGCAGAAAAATAAAAGCATTTGATAGCAACCTTAAAATGGGCGGCCCTTGTTTCGCCTCTCTTTCATCAGAGCCTGAAGATAGTTCCACTTTCACTGAAGCAAAATGGACGACGCTTTTTTTAAACTATTTGAAAAGCCATAACGCAATTCAACTCTTTAACTTTTTTTCTTTCGAATGGTACCCGTTTGATAATCTCTGTGCGCCTTCGGCGCCACAGTTAGCTGCTGCACCTGAAAAATTATCCATTGCGATGAAAAATATTCAAAATGTATTGCCGGAAAAAACGCCTGTGTATATTACGGAATATGGCTATTCGGCGTATGAAGGCAAGCCCGAAGTAGAAATACAAGGCGCTTTGATGTATGCCGATATTCTCGGGAAATTTATGGAATTGGGTGGAAGCAAAAGCTTTTTATATGGTTATGACCCTGCTTTTTTGCAACAATCGTTTACTTGTGGCTATGGAAATAATATGCTGATGGGTTTAAATGATTCCGGGAAAATAAATTATAAAACCGCAGCTTTTTATGGAACCCAAATGATTACTCATTTTTGGGCAATGCCGGAGGATTCGCTTTTGGAGGTTTTTCCAACGGAATGCAATATTTTTAATAAAAAAGGACAATCAATTGTTTCCGCTTATGCGCTCCGTTCCTCTTTGGGGAAATGGTCTGTGATGCTTATCAATAAAGACCCGCACAAAATTCTTTCGGTAGATATGAAAATTAAAAATTCTGATTTAAATAAGCCTGTTGACTGGAATCCGGCTCAAATAATTCAGTATAGTAAAGAGCAATATCAATGGAAAGCGAATGGAATGTATGGACATCCGTCCAAATCTCTTCCCCCGGCTTTTAAAAAAATAAATGGAACTTCATCAATTAAGCTTCCACCTTTTTCATTAACAATAGTTAACTAACAAAATTGAAAATAAGAATTCGGTGTATTTATTGCTTCACTATAATAGAGCAATTAAATTTAAAACAATGAGCCTTAAAAGAAAAATAATAACTTCACTTTATCCATTTCAAATGAAACTTTCTAAATTAACAGGCATGGGAATTAGTGTTTACGAAAATCAAAACAAGGTGCAGGCTCGGGAAAGTTTTTATTCTCTGAAAGCAATTAAAAATAACGGCGAAGAAATTTCCTTTGAGAAATTTAAAAATAAAAAAGTCTTGATTGTTAACCTCGCTTCTCTTTGTGGTTTTACGCCTCAATATGAAGATTTGCAAAACCTATATGAGCAAGCCGAAAACCTTGTTATTCTTGGTTTCCCGGCCAATAATTTTGGAACACAGGAACCTGGAAGCGATGAAGAAATCAGCAATTTTTGCAAAGTAAATTATGGAGTAACTTTTCCCTTGTTTAAAAAAGATGATGTAATGGGAAATGGAAAACAGGCAGTTTATCAATGGCTTTCTGATAAAAACAAAAATGGTTGGAACAATATTGAACCACAATGGAATTTTTATAAATACCTCATTGACGAAGAAGGAAATCTCGATAAAGTGTTTTCGTCTTCTGTTTCCCCCCTGGATATAAACCTATAAAGTTTTGTTTCTCCCCATTCTATTTATGAAAATCTTATAGGTTTTTTAAACCGGGCATTTTTCGTGATAATTAATCAATTCTATCGGCGTTTTTTCAAATTCATAACCAGAATAATGAATAACGATATCATCAAGTACTTCTAAAATTTCATCTACTTCTTTCAACGTAACCAGCTTTCCGCGATACTCTTTTATATTAGGTAATCCTTTTAAATAATTGGTGTAATGCCTCCGCATTTCGTTGATGCCAACGATGGGCCCCTTCCATTCATGAGATTTTATCAAATGTTTTTTACAAACTGCTACTCTTTCCTCAACAGTAGGCGCAGGAAGGATTTCGCGGGTTTTTACATAATGGGAGATTTCATTAAAAATCCATGGATATCCGATAGCCGCGCGGCCAATCATAATCCCATCAACGCCATATTTATTTTTATATTCTACCGCTTTTTGAGGTGAATCAATATCGCCATTTCCAAAAATGGGAATCGTAATCCTCGGATTTTCTTTCACTTTTGCTATCAGTTCCCAGTTGGCACTTCCCTTATACATCTGCACCCTGGTGCGTCCATGAATCGCCAGGGCCTGTATGCCCACGTCCTGTAATCTTTCGGCTACCTCTTCTATATTTTTTGTGTCTTCATCCCATCCCAGCCTTGTTTTCACAGTCACAGGAAGTGATGTACTTTTAACCACTGCATCGGTCAGGCGGATCATCAATGGCACGTCTTTTAAAACACCGGCGCCGGCGCCACGCATCGCTACTTTCTTCACCGGGCAACCGTAATTGATGTCAAGAATATCCGGGTTTGTCGCATCAACGATCTTAGCAGCAAGCGCCAGGCTATCTTCATCCCCTCCAAAAATCTGAACCCCCACGGGCTTTTCATAATCAAAAATGTCTAATTTCTTTTTACTTTTAATCGCGTCGCGAATCAATCCTTCGCTGCTGATAAATTCTGTGTACATCAGGTGTGCTCCATTATCTTTGCAAACCGCGCGAAAAGGCGGATCGCTCACATCTTCCATGGGCGCGAGCAACAGAGGGAAATCAGGAAGTTGAATATTACCTATTTTGATCAAATTGAATAATGTTTTTAGATCTGTAATTATTTTTTAATTCCGCTTATCACAAAGCGTTCAATTAAATTCTTTTAAAAAAAATTCGGCTGTAAATTTACGCACTTAAATATTGGCATTCACATGATTGACAGAAATTCAAGAAACTTTAGCTATCCGACTCAATTGGGGATCTTGTTGGGGCTTATTGGGGCAGGTGTAGTTATCGGAGCTGTTGTCTCTTTTGGGATCTGGCTTGTATTGACAGGACGAGGGATCGGAACAATGGCATCTGATATTTTGAATCCGAAATATTACAACGCCATTATGTGGATGCAGGCTGTTTCTACATTCATGATGTTTTTTCTGCCCGTTTATTTATTTGCGCTTATCTGCTATAGAAATCCAACAAAATTTATGGGCTTTACCACGAAGTTTAATTATAAACAAGTGCTAATGGTTCTTGTCATTTTGGTTTTCACTTTTCCACTGTCAGGCGCTTTGGCTGAAATCACAAAATCGATTCCCATTCCTCATAACTGGGAAATTTATTTTAAGGCAAAAGAAGCGGAGAGAGCCGCCGAAGAAAAAGCGCTGATTAATATAAATACTTTTTCAAAATATTTGATTTCCATGTTAATTATTGCGCTATTGCCCGCAATTTTTGAAGAGGTTTGTTTCAGGGGCGGTGTTCAAAATATTTTAACAAGATGGTTCAGAGGGCCCTGGATTGCCATTATTATCACCTCGCTAATTTTCAGTGCTGTCCATATTTCTTACTATGGATTTTTTGTGAGATTTGGGCTTGGTGTTTTTTTAGGACTTGTTTTTTACTACAGCGGAAGCTTATGGCTAAATATTCTTTTCCATTTTTTATATAACGGAGTGCAGGTTACCGCGCTTTATTTTGCGACTATGTCTTCAGGAGCGGCTGGTGCAAACCCGAAAGATATTGAAGAAAATTTTCCTATGTGGGCGGGAATTTTAGCATTGGTATTAGTAATTTTTGCTTTGATAAAGTTCAGGGAACTGTCCCTCGCGCAACAACAGAAATATGTGATGCCTGAAGAGGATTCCGATAACTTTGATAACTGGATAGCTTAATTTCTTTTAAAATTTCTAATGGCATTTGATACAAAAACTTTCCAGACGCGCACACTTACTGCAATCATTTTTGCTGTTCTCATGCTTGCAGGATTGCTATGGAATAAATGGAGCTTTATAATTTTATTTTCCGTTATCCATTTTGGTTGCTGGTTTGAATTTGTTAATCTCCTAAAAAAGTTTGACCCAATAAATTACAAAGCAAAAAGTTTGTTGGGGCTGTTATACATCACGCTCCCCATTGTGCTGATGATTTGGATGAGAGTAAATAATTTTGATTTAAAAAGCGATAATTATCTTAAGATAATACCCTGCGGAATCGTCTTCTCTATTTGGATAAACGATACGATGGCATATATCGTTGGGTCTCTAATCGGCAAAACCCCATTGTCTTCAGTTTCTCCCAAAAAAACACGTGAAGGAACTTTTGGAGGAATTATACTTTGTGTTTTTGTAATTACATTAATTGGATATTTCACTTCATTTTATTCAGTGCCTGATTGGATCGTTATTAGTTTATTTTGTGGCGTTTTTGGAACGCTCGGTGACCTTTTGGAAAGTAAACTGAAAAGAATGGCAAACGTGAAAGACAGTGGATCATTAATGCCCGGTCATGGAGGTTTTTTGGACCGGTTTGATTCCATGTTGGTGGCTATTCCGTTTGTCTTCGTATATTATGCATTATTTATAGTATGAATAAAAAATTATTGTCTCCCCTTCTTTTTATATTTGTACTTCAAACATAGCTAATGAACATTCACAAGGAAGGATACCGTACAATTGCTATTGCTGTATTGATATTCGGCGCTATTAATGTTATTTTCTTTTATTTTTTCAGCGCCGCCAACCCGTTTTTGTCGTGGGTGGTATTTGGAATAAGCCTTATCGTACTTTTGTTTATTGTATCATTTTTCAGGTCGCCAAAAAGAAATTTTATTGTCGCCCATCACCAGGTGATTTGTCCGGCAGACGGCAAGGTGGTAGTCATCGAAGAAACAACAGAACCCGAATATTTTAAGGACAAAAGATTACAGGTTTCGATTTTTATGAGCCCTGCCAATGTCCACATAAATCGCATTCCTATGTCGGGAAAAGTGGAATACAGCCAGTATCACAAAGGAAAGTATTTAGTCGCCTGGAATCCTAAATCCTCTACTGAAAACGAACGTCATTCGGTCGTTATTAAGAGTGATAGCGCTATTATTTTGGTAAAACAAATCGCCGGAGCGATGGCAAAAAGGATTGTGAATTATTTGAAAGTGGGTGAAGATGTATCACAGGGAAATGAAATGGGCTTTATAAAATTTGGTAGCCGTGTAGATGTTTTACTGCCGGTGGGAACAGAATTAAATGTTGCTTTAAATCAAAAAGTGAAGGGCGGGATTACTGTATTGGCCACCATTGATACGCTTATTCCGGTTGAGGAAACCACTATTTAACTCATAATTCTTTTCCAATAAGATTGCAGTAAAGCAAGAAATAATAGCAATTTTTATTTTAATTTCCCTGACTTCAGGTAAGCCACGAATTCATCAATTGTTTTTTTATATTCATCCATTTTTAAATCGGGTTTTTTAAATGCAAACGCATTAGCTTTTTCAATCGCGTTTTTGATGGAAAAATTTTCCTGATTTTCTGTATAAAAATATTGTTTCTCCAAAAGATATTTTGCAAGATATTCCTGCTCTGTTTGGCCTGGGGTAGGAACCAAAATCGCTTTCTTCTGCATGATGCATAAGTCCATTACTGATGTATAGCCACTTCTGCACAATACCAATTTTGATTTTGCCTGGATACTGTTCATTTCATCTGCCGGAAGATGATTTTCAATAACTACATTTTTAAAATTGCCAGGTTTTGATTTTTCGTCCGGTAAGCCCCGGACTAAAAAAATATTTCCATCAATGTATTTGATTTGTTCCAGAATTTGATTTTCAAACATTGTTCTTTGAGGCTCCGGGCCGGAAAGAATAATCAGTAAATCATAAACTTCTTCGCTATCATTGATAGCAACAAACCTGGATAGCGGGCCGATGTAGGTAATATGAGGTGGCAATTTTTTAGGATGAGAAAGTTCACCTGCAAGCCCTTCTTTTGCATGATCCGGTACCCAACACGCGAAATATTTCTTGATAAAGTAATAGTGAATTCTTTGTGCAATTTTTTCAGAAAAACTTTTGCCTGTTTTAATAGAAAGTTGATGTGTGATATAAATTGAAGGAACATTCTTATTATACATTCCAAAGCGGTTATCAGAAATTATTGCATCTATTGAATGGATTTTAATTATCTTTTTTAGCCATCTTTTTTCTTTCCAAATCCTAAGAATGATCGCCGGTGATTGAAGAATTAGTTTGCTGATAAAATATTTTTTTGTGCGGCTGTATCGGATTTCATAGCCTTTGTACCGTAAAATTACTGCTTTAGGGAACTCATTTTCAAGTAATGAAAAGGCTTGCTTATCAGCAACAATGAAAATTTCGCAACCCTCCGAAATAAGTTCATTAATTATTGGAATACAACGTGTTGCGTGGCCCAACCCCCAGTCAAGAGGCGCTATTAATATACGAGGGGAGGAAGTAGAATTATTATTATTTTTTTTAATCTTCAAAAATTTCACAATAATTATTGGTGAAAATAGTTTAATTTGGTGGTACGATTGTTTAATTGGATTCAGTTATTTAACAATAGCTTTTTCAATAATTATAAACAAACAAATATTCGAATATTAATGAAAAACATAAACCGGGCCTTGTTGATATTATTAGTCATTGTTTCTGTTCTTGCGATGAGTTGTAGTGCGTCTCGCAAAAGCAAAACGGGATGTGAATGTAATACTAATATGGTCGGTTATTAAAAACCAATCAAAATGGACAAATTCAATCGAGATCTCTTGGTATTGTTCAAAGAAAAATCCAACCCCCAATCCATTGAACATGAAGTTGAACTCCTTCATGAACTTCTTTTTTATGTTGAAAAAGTTGAAAATCTTGTTAATGCTTACGAAGTCATCAACGTAAACAAATACAAAATTTCTTCGAACAAAAAAGTAGTACGGGAAACTTTAGGAGATAGAATTTTAAAGCCCTTCGTTTTTTTATTTAATAAAAATTAGCAGGATTATTCTTTGATCATCCATACTTCTTTTCCTCTTAATAACTGGTCAAGATCGGCAGTTCTTTTTGCCTTGGCATCGTCAATTTGCTGTGACATTATAGTTTCATAGCATGGCCGGTCTGTTTCATAAAAAACGCCAAATGGCCTTGGAAAATGATGCATAGGGGATTTAGCCTCTTCAAAAATCCTGGAGAGGATTTGTGCTTTATAAAAGTCATTCTCATCATGAATCCATAAATCATTCACGCTTACATCTCCATCCAACTTCACTACTTCCGGCCGTAATCCGTCTAATTTTATTCCTTTGTTTTTTTCATTTCCAAATACCAAGGGTTTGCCTTGTTCCAGGAAAATTGTTTCTTCCGGCTTTGATTTTTTATCAGTAAATATTTCAAAAGTACCATCATTAAAAATGTTACAATTCTGATAGATTTCAAGAAATGAAGAACCTTTATGATGAGCAGACCTTAGTAACATTTCCTGAAGGTGCTTAGGATCCCTGTCCATGGTGCGGGCTACAAAAGTCGCATCAGCCCCTAATGCCAGAGCTGCAGGATTAAAAGGATGATCTATACTTCCCGATGGTGAGCTTTTGGTTACTTTTCTTTGTTCGCTGGTAGGAGAATATTGTCCTTTGGTCAATCCATAAATTTCGTTGTTAAAGAGCAAAACATTTACATCGAAGTTTCGGCGCAGCAAATGAATGGTATGGTTGCCCCCGATACTCAGAGAATCACCATCCCCGGTTACGATCCAGATACTAAGTTCCGGACGGCTGGCTTTTAACCCGCTGGCAATTGCCGTAGCGCGGCCATGAATGCTGTGCATTCCATAAGTATTCATATAATACGGAAAACGGCTGCTGCAGCCAATACCGGAAATAATTACGAAATTTTCTTTAGGAATTCCCAGTGTAGGGAAAACTCTTTGAACCTGCGCCAATATTGAATAATCACCACAACCCGGGCACCAGCGAACTTCCTGGTCAGTAGCAAAATCTTTTGAAGTTAGTATTTGAGGCGCAATAGCGATGTCAGTCATTTTTAATTAATTAGAATATCAAAGTTAGCAATTACACAGTATCTGAAAGCCATTGAATTTGTGAAATACGAAATTTTTCACAAACAATCTATTTTATTTATCATAGATTGTTTTTTAGTTCTAACAGAAACAGTTTTACTTTTTCGAGAGATTCTATCATTTCATGTTTTTCACCTGCAGCCCTATTATTTTTATAAATTCCTTTGCTCCCTCGATTGTATATTTTCTTTCGCGTAGCAAATAATAGATCATCTTCAAAGTTCTATGTCTTCCGGCCTGAAAAAACGGTCTCCCTTTTTATTTTTTTTCGGTTTTAAAATAGAAAATTCTTTTTCCCAGTACCTGATCAGCGAAGTATTTTCATTAAACATATCCGCCACATCCCCGATAGAATAATATTGCTTTTGAAAAAGAACATCGTCTTCCGGAACCTTTACTACATCAGGTTCTGCATTGTATTCTTTCAAACTTTTTCTGCCACGTTTTGATTTTGGCTTTATTTGTTGCTTTACTGCTTCTTTGGTTTTGTTCTTTTCAATTGGATCATCGTCAAAAGAAAAATCAATTTGGGTAAGTGGCATATTATATTAGATTTTGAGTTAAGTTATCTAATGTTTATCGAATCCAGCTTCTTATAATTTTGATTTATAGTATCACGAACCATCTTAAAATTAAAAACGTTCTGTTTGTAAATGCCCCTAAAGCAAATACCTTTGCCCCGTTACAATTTTATCATCAAAGATACCTTCTTAAAAGGCAAACAAATCTTTAAAATTCTCATCCTTTATGATGAACAGTGGAGAAATAAGACAACATTTA
>CAVUJE010000002.1:0-16599 GCA_963741705.1 uncultured Chitinophagaceae bacterium
CCCGGCAGGTCATCTTTTAGGATGTGCAGGTCAGCGCCGCAGATACTTGTCTTTAATACTTTAACAATAATATCGGTATTATTTTGACCTTTTCTGATAGATATAAAATTGGAGGTAATCCATAAAAAGATTTGGATATTCTTCCTCATGGCCAGGAATTGCAGTAAACGAAGAAATTTGACGGATTTCAATTTTACAAAAAAAATTAAGGTTATGAGATTAAACTTAAGATTTGTAATTTTGCACTCCTTTTTAAAAATGGAGACTTGTCCGAGTGGTTGAAGGAGCACGCCTGGAAAGTGTGTATACCTGCAAGGGTATCAAGGGTTCGAATCCCTTAGTCTCCGCATGAAAACATTCTTTGTTTACATTCTGCAAAGTTTAAAATAAGGCTCTTATTACCTTGAAGAATGTAATAATTTAGATAAAAGGATATCAAACATTTTGGCGGAATGAGTAAATATTCCGCGAGCAAAAGACCACTTAGGCCCTGATATTTTGAATTCCTACCTGTAAGAACCGGACAAAACAGAAATTCTTCTTATTTATTGGTCCACTGTATCTTTATTACAACTTTTCACCTTATGGATTCCTGATTTATAACGTTGAAAAAAAATCAGAATTAAAAAAACAATATCATGAAAAGGATGAAATACGTATTATTATACGCTTTATTTTCAACTATTTTTTTATTCACAATTGTTCTTACTTCATTTGCCCAGGATGAAAATATTTCGGTGCATGATCCTTGCATAATCAAACAGGATAGTACTTATCATATCTTCTGCACTGGTTGGGGAATTACCTCGTGGTCATCAACTGACCTGAAACATTGGAAAAAAGGAACACCAGTTTTTACTAAAGCGCCCGATTGGACCCGGGAAGCAGTTCCCGGATTTAAAAA
Source organism: uncultured Chitinophagaceae bacterium (assembly GCA_963741705.1). GTDB lineage: Bacteria > Bacteroidota > Bacteroidia > Chitinophagales > Chitinophagaceae > Ginsengibacter. The sequence continues at coordinate 905 of CAVUJE010000002.1, forward strand.
TTTCTTTTGGGCCCCTGATATTTCTTATTACAATGGCCGCTATTATTTATTATATGCAATTTCTGCTTTCGGTAAAAATACTTCTTGCATTGGTGTCGCTATCAACAAAACATTAGATGAAAGCAGCCCGGATTATCATTGGACAGACCACGGCAAAGTTATTCAATCAGTTCCTGGCAGGGATATGTGGAATGCAATTGATCCCAATTTAGTTACAGATTCTGCCGGAACCCCCTGGTTGGATTTTGGCTCCTTTTGGAATGGAATTAAATTAGTGAAACTTAATAAGGACAGATTAAAAGTTGCTGAACCGGAAGTTTGGTTCACGATTGCAAAAAGGCAACGAACTTTTGGTATTTCCGATACCTTAGCCGGAGATGCCGCAATAGAAGCGCCCTATATTTTTCATAAAGGAAAATATTTTTATCTTTTTGTTTCTTTTGACTATTGCTGCCGCGGTTTGAAAAGTAATTACAAGATAGTAACAGGAAGGTCGGAGAAAGTTAACGGCCCTTATACAGATAAAGAAGGAACATTTCTTACCAAAGGCGGAGGCACTATTTTACTTGAAGGAGACAGTAATTGGGCGGGATTAGGCCACAATGCAATACTTTCTGATGCGGGAAAAGATTATCTCGTTTTTCATGCCTATGATGCCCATGATAACGGCAAACCAAAACTGCGCATTATACAATTGCAATGGGATAAAGACGACTGGCCTGAAGTGGCGAATGAAAATAAGTAAAAGCCTTTCTCTTAAAAACCATAGAGAAAGGCCATTTTTAATCATCAATTTTTTTAAAAAACGCGAATATGCACGCTCAAATCGACTTGTGAAAAAAACCTTTGCAGGAAAATTTTTAGATACGCTCTTTATAAAAGACCGCCGGAATGTTATTGTTAAGCCGGAATGCTGCGCTTCACTTTAAAATAAAACTGTCATCATTTTCAACATTTAAACGAAGCGCTGCATAGATATACAAATAAATACGCCATCCTACTTATCCGGCTATTGTCTTTCTCCCTTCCAATTTATAAACCTTAACCCAAATGGCTGATATAAAGGGGTTACAATTTCCAACTGTTTTGTAAGTTGATGATTTGTTCAGACTTTCTTTATCACGCTGATCACATATCTATTGTCAATATCTTCACTCATTCCTCCTCTTTATTTTTCAAACTCATCAGCAAGATATAGGCTCCTTTTGTTACAAGAGTCTTTCCCGATAAATCTTTTTCTGAAACGATTTCTGTAAATCCGTTTTCGCTTTTCCCAATTTCAATTTCCCGCATCTCAAATTTATTTTTCCCCGTATTTTCAAAAATGTAGTCTTTGCCTTCAAAACGAACAAAAGCTTCGTTAGGCAACACATTATGCGTCTTATTCTTTAATTCTATTTCTGCATTCATATACATGCCGGGCAAAAGATTCTTATCATAATTATCAAAATGGCAATGCACTTCAATAATGCCATCGGGCGATACATCTTTGCTGATTAAAATAATATCGCCGGGATATTTCTTATCCGGGCTATCGTTCGTATAGGAATTCACGTGTTGCCCAATGAATATTTTATCCAAATCTTTTTCAAATACTTTCAGATTCAGATGAATGTCGGAAGGGTTTACTAATTCAAAAAGCACATCACCCGGTGTTACATATTTTCCGATGTTTACATTTACTTTGGTAACAAATCCATCTATCGGCGAATACACATTGATGCTTCTGGAAATGTTACTAACCGAAAGATTGTTGGGATTAATTCTTACCAGCTTCAGCTTTTCCTCTAAAGATTTAACCAGGATTTTCTGAGTTTCAAAAGTTGACTGCGCCTGCTGAAACACCTTGTCGCTGCTTGCTTTGCTTGTGTTCAAATCTTTCTGGCGATTGTAGTCACTTTCATTTAAAGACAACTGCGCTTTGGCCGTAAGATAATCCTGTTGCAGTTGAATATATTGGTTGTCTTCCACAACAGCAATTACTTCATTTTTATTTATGTGGAGCCCTGGCAATAGTTGGGTTGATTTTAAATAACCGCCCAAAGGCACACTCACCGAAACCATATTTTGTGGCGGCACATCTATGCGTCCATTTACTTTTAAAATAGATCCAATTTCTTTTTGCTCTATGCTTCCAGTTTCTATATGCGCATTGTTCATCTGCGCCTCGGTTAACGTAATTGTATTTCCCGTCTCAGTTTTCTTTATTTCTTCCGCAGGCTTATTGTTCTTGCAGGAAGTAATCAGAAAGGCGATAGAAAATATGATAAATAGATTTTTCATTTATTTGTTTATTTACTGTTCAGATAATTAATTTGATTAATCGTTTCATTCAGGTTTTTGATAACTTCAATGTACTGGCTCTGAATGGTTACCGCCTGGTTCATCAATACCACCCAATCTAAGTAATTGATTTCACCATTGGTAAATTGGTTGGTGGCGGTAGATGAAATGGTTTCTGCACTTTTCAGACCTGTATTTTCATACCACGTAGCGCTTTCAAGAAATTTTTGATATTCAAGTAAAGCCGTTTTCTTTTCAGCATCCAAAGTCTGTAAGCCAAGCTCGTAATTGTTTTCAGCAATCAATTCCCTTACTTTCGCGGCACGGATAATTGCTTTTTGTGCACCATTAAATATTGGAATTCCTACACCAATCTGCACTGCCTGGAATCTCTTTGATGCGGGATAATATTTATCATTAGCCCCTGTGCCACGAATGCTTGTATTGTTGTAACCAAATACCAGGTCAGGCGATAACTTCGACTTCTGATATTGTGTATTTGCTAATGCGATTTGATTTTGTTGCTGCAAAAATTGTAAGCGGGGATGTTGTTCTGATTCAATGAAATTTGCATTGGCAAATTCCTTTTTAAAACTTTCTGCTGAAGGAATATAAACCGTATTGGTTTTTAGCGCTAACTGAAATTGAATCTGTGCTATTTTTATATCCTGTTCCAATTGCTTTAGTTGAATGGATATTTGTCCCCGCTGGTTTTCGGCGGTGGCTTTCTCCAACACATTGCTTTCCCCTTTTTCAAAACGAGATTTGCCTTCTGCAGAAATTCGGCGTACAGGCTGTCTGTCCTCAACAATAATCTTCGCTTTTCAAATAAATACGAAAGGGTGTTGAATATATCTGAAACTGTTTTCTTTATTTCAACCTGTTTAACAGTCACAGCCATTTCACTTCCTGTAAACTCTTCTTTCAGCAACGATTTTTGCCTTGTATAAACAGTAGGAAAACTAATGGATTGGCTGATTCCAAATTTTGTATCGGTATAAATGCTATTGATTTGTCCTGCTTCGCCGAATACGGTTGTAGCGGGGATTACAGCAGAAGATTTTATTAGTTTTTGCTGATACTCCGCATTTAGTCTTTCATTTTTCAATGAAAGATTATTTGCTATAGCAGTGTCAATGGCTGCGGGTAATGTTATAGGCGTTTGTGCATAACCGTTATGAGCGTAAAATAAACTTATCATTACTACAAAAATCATCACGGCACCCGCATTAATTTTTATTTTTTTGGGCTTTATATTTTCAAACAAAAGATAAAGCACGGGCAATACAAAAAGTGTAAGAAAAGTGGCAATCATCAAACCACCAATAACCACTGTAGCGAGCGGACGCTGAACTTCTGCGCCTGCGCCTGTACTCAGCGCCATTGGTAAAAAACCTAATGATGCCACAAAAGCAGTCATCAATACCGGGCGCAATCTCACTTTGGTGCCCATCAATACGATGCGCTTTTTATTTTGCATACCTTCTTTTTTTAAGCGGTTAAATTCTGCAATCAGCACAATTCCATTCAATACGGCAATACCAAACAAAGCAATGAAACCCACGCCGGCACTGATACTGAAAGGCATACCACGCAAAGCCAGGAAGAAGATTCCTCCAATAGCGGAAAGTGGTATAGCAGAATAAATCAATAACCCTTGCTTTACAGAATTAAATGCGAAATAGAGTAAAATAAATATGAGGAATAATGCAATTGGAACGGCTATGATCAATCGTTGTGTAGCCGCATTCAGGTTTTCAAATGCGCCGCCATAAGTAGTATAATATCCCGGCGAAAAATGCATTTGGGTATTCACCTTGTCCTGCAATTCATGCACAATGCTTTGCACATCCCTGCCACGCACATTAAAACCCACGACGATTCTACGTTTGGCGTCTTCGCGCTGCACCTGGTTAGGTCCGTCTTTTATGGAAACATTGGCAACCTGCGATAGCGGAATCTGTAAACCACCACGTGCCGGAATCAGCAAGTTTTGAACATCTTTTAAATCCTTTCTTCTATCACCTGCTAAACGTATAACTAAATCAAAATGCTTTTCACCTTCATAGACTAGTCCCGCATTTTGTCCCGCAAACGCAGTATTCACGACGCGATTGATGTCTGCAATATCCAAATGATACCTCGCAATCTCGTTCCTGTTATAATCGATAATAATTTGTGGCAAGCCCGTAACAGGTTCAATATACAAATCCTGGGCGCCTTTTACTGTATTTACGACGGATCCTAATTTAGCAGCATACACAGCCAATGTGTCCAGATCTTCTCCAAAAATTTTCACCACTACATCCTGCCTTGCACCGGTCATTAACTCATTAAAACGCATTTGAACAGGATACTGGAAACCTGCGGTAATGCCCGGAACATCATGCAAGGCCTTGCCCATCTTTTCTGCCAGTTCATCAAAAGTTGTTGCTGATGTCCAATCATTTTTATCTTTCAAAATCACCATCATGTCGCTGGCTTCCATCGGCATCGGGTCGGTAGGCACTTCGCCGCTTCCTATTTTGGTTACTACTTTTTCTACTTCAGGAAATTGCGTCTTTAAAATATGAGCAGCTTTGGTGGTGTACTCAATCGTAGTATTTAAGTTACTTCCGGTAAGCACTCTCGTATCCACTGCAAAATCTCCTTCTTCCAATGCCGGAATAAATTCTCCCCCTAAAGTGGTGAAAGTAAATATGGCGATTGCAAATAAAGAAATCGCAGCTATCAAAACGGTTTTTGGAAATCTTAAAACTTTGCTTAGTGCAGACTGATACACACGTTCCACTTTTTCCATCACACGGTCTGAAAGATTCTTTTTGTGCTTGATATTTTTGCTTAAAAACAGACTGCTCAACATAGGAATATAAGTTAGCGAAAGTAGAAAAGCGCCCAGCAATGCGAAGGCTACAGTCTGTGCCATTGGCTTAAACATCTTTCCTTCTATTCCCTGCAAAGTCAATATCGGCAGGTAAACAACAAGAATGATGACTTGCCCAAATACGGCACTGTTCATCATTTTACTGGCACTCTTTCGCACCTCTTCATCCATCTGCTTTTGCTGCAACCTGTTTACGACTTTAAACTTTTTACTATGCGACAGTTGGTGCATCACCGCTTCCACAATGATAACAGCACCATCTACTATCAATCCAAAATCCAAAGCGCCGAGGCTCATCAAATTTCCACTCACACCAAAGGCATTCATCATGATCACCGCAAAAAGCATTGCGAGTGGAATTACTGATGCCACCAACAAACCAGCTCTGAAATTTCCGAGAAACAATACCAGCACAAACACCACAATCAACGCACCTTCTATTAAATTTTTTTCGACCGTGCTGATGGCATGACTTACCATTTTTGTACGGTCAAGGAATGGTTCTATCACAACGCCTTCAGGCAAGGTTTTCCGGATTTGGTCAATACGTTCTTTTACATTTTTGATTACCTCATTGCTGTTGGCTCCTTTCAGCATCATCACTACAGCGCCTGCTACTTCCCCTTCATCATTATACGTCATCGCGCCATAGCGCACTGCAGTTCCTATTTTTACATCGGCAACATCTCTTATAAATAAAGGAGTTTCGCTGTCATCTTTTTTTATGGTAATGTTTTTAATATCGTCAATGCTTCCTATTAATCCTTCGCTGCGAATGTATAAAACGGTTGGTCCTTTTTCAATGTAGGCTCCCCCGGTATTCTGATTGTTCTTTTCCAATGCATCAAAAACATCATTAATGGTGATGCCGTAAGATTGTAATTTATTGGCATCTGCTTCAATGGAATATTGTTTTAGTTTTCCACCAAAGCTGCTGACTTCGGCCACACCTTTTACACCCAGTAATTGCCGCCTTACAATCCAATCCTGTATGGTGCGTAGTTCTGTGGCGTCATATTGATGTTCATAACCTTTTTTTGGCCGGACTACGTATTGATAAATTTCGCCTAAGCCGGTCGTAACCGGTCCCAGTTCAGGATTGCCAATGCCTTTTGGAATTTGGGCTTGTACCTGTTGCAAACGTTCAGCAACTTGTTGTCGCGCCCAGTAAACATCCGTGTTATCATCAAACACGATCGTAACCAATGACAGCCCAAACCTGGAAAAACTTCGGATCTGTTTTAAACCAGGAATATTATTGTTGGCCTGTTCTACCGGGAAAGTTATAAGTCTTTCTATATCCGTTGCGCCAAATGATGGCGCAATGGTAATCACCTGTACCTGGTTGTCTGTAATGTCCGGAACCGCGTCAATCGGCAGTTTTGTGAACTGGTAACTTCCGTAGCCAATCAATCCCAGCACAAAAAGCCCGATGATGAGTTTGTTTTTTATTGAAAATTCTATGATTTTATTAAGCATAATTTTTACAAAATTTTATAGCGGATATTTAAAATATCTTCGGAAGTCCATTGTTGAAATACCTGGAATTTTATATATGAGTAGTATAACACAGGCATTGCTGTGAAACATAAAATTGAACTTCAATCAAAAATTATTTGATTGAAGAAAAAGCAAATTAAAATATGACTAACAAAATCGCGGAGGTTGCCAGATGTTGGCAAGGAATAAGGAGGGCATAAAAGTTTCACTAAAATAGAAATGATGTTTTTCCGAAAAAGGAACTGGTTCTATAATAGAAATTTTTTGGACAGGAGGATAAACTGTTACCACATTAGCCACACAATTATCATGGTTTTTAAAAGGCAGTTTCATGTCCTTGTCATAATCGGCATCCTTTACATCACCCATGGCATAATGGATGTATAAAAACTGGTAAAGAGTAATGTCTTTATTTTCGTGCCTGTGCTCTATAAAATGTTCTACCAGCAAAGGCATCTTCAGCAACTGTGAAAATTCAGTTGTTGAAAACAAATAGATGAAGAGGAACGATATGGCGAAAAGTTTTTTCAATTGTTTCAAAAATAGTTTAAAAGATTGGATTCATAATTGATGATAGTCATACGAAAATGAAATTGATATCATATTAATATATCGGGCAAATCAAGTTCGACTTATCATTAACCAAAATACCATTAGCGCTTATTTTAGTTTTACCAAACTATCCGCCGGGGATTCCCAAAAAGCATTTGGATAAGAAATTTGGGGAAAACTGAAAATAAAAATCCTCAAAATCTGCCTGTCTGTCGATAGGTAGATTCGTTTACTACTATAATTATTTCTTTCATGATTTTATAAGAAACAATCTAATTTCTTCAAAAATTACTCTCACAATTCTATCATATAAATCTTTTTGATTAAATTGGTAACTCCAATTCTATAAATTTCCCCAAAGGATTCCATTAATTTTAAAATTTCCCAAAGCTCCAAAAAAAACTATTACATGAACTTTCATCGCGCAATAAAATATTATCTCGCAGCCATACTTCTTCTTTCTGTGTCTTGCTCTTTTGCGCAAACGGATACTGAATTTCCAAAGGGGTTTATCATGTATGCCAAATTGCATAATGGAATGATAACTGATTTTACTTCGTTCCCGGATTTATATGTGGGCGGCTTGCAACTGGCTCCGCAATATACCATTGTTCCTCAAATATTAAGAGGAGGAGTAATTGCCGGCGGCTTTTATGCCAATAAAAAAATCCAGGGCGAGTTTGGGCCTTCATTGTCTTTTAAATTAAAAACATTCAACGCGAATTTGCAGGGCGCACAGGTTGGTTCTTTGGCTAATATCAATCTTTTGATTGACTATCTTTGGGGCACAGGACGGCAACGTCTTTTAGGAGGGGGCATTATCCTTGATGCCGGAAATTTAATCACTTTTGGCGTTACCGCACACCGCGATTATGGGCTGAACAACTGGTGGTTTCAGAGCGAAATTGCCATACGTATCTCAAAAAAACACAAGAATCCTCCCATATAAAAATAAATTATGAAAAGAGCTTTGGTTATCAGCGGCGGAGGCTCCAAGGGCGCTTTTGCCGTGGGTGTTTTAAAAGAATTGTATTCCCTCTATCCTAAGTTGGATTTTGATATTTATGTAGGCACAAGCGCCGGTTCACTGGTCGTTTCTCTCGCTTCGATAAATATGATAGGCACCCTGGAGAAGGTATATACGAGCATATCAAATTCTGATCTGTTCATTAAAGGAAATATTATTGATAAACTCGGAGACACTTCTTTATTTGATGTTACCCCGGCCTGGAAACTGATCCAAAAATATTACCCTGATACCAGCTACGGCCTGTTATCCGCTTCCGGCAAAAAAGTATTTTTTACAACTGCGTGTTTGCAAACAAATGAACTTAATATTTTCACCAATGACGCTTCTTCCATCAGGTCAACTGATTACAAAGTGGTACAAACCATTAATGCCAATCATTTCCGCAGGGCGATGCTTGCCTCTGCATGCGAGCCTGTTTTTATGAATCCTATACAGGTGGGCCGTGATGTTCCGGGAGCCGACAACCCGGAATATCAATATGTGGATGGAGGAATTATCGAATATATTGGATTACAAATGGCGATAGATGCAGGCGCTACTGAAATATTTGCAATTTTACTTTCTCCGGAAAAACCAAATGTGTTGAAACCTCAGTTCACCAATCTGCTCGATATTTTAGGAGAAACCGTTGATATTTTAACCAGCGAGGTTGGTAAAAATGATGTTGTTTTAGCCGATCAATATGCTGATGCTTTGAAATACATTTCAGCGGTAAAATCGCAAATGCTCGCTGATGGATTAACACAGGCTGCCATAGACAAATATTTCACGTTGCCTGATCCCAATATTTTTCAAAACAAAGAAGCCTTAAAAATATTTAAAATTCGTCCTAACGAACCGCTTGGGGGTGGCCCTGGCGGCTTGACATTTAATCCAAATGAAATGAAAGGCATGATGGTAAAAGGGCAATCTGTTTTCAGTGATTTTGCGGCAAACTTACCACCCGGCGATATTACCTGGGTTTAAAAATATTCGTTTCCAGGATGTTCTCTAAATTTTTGAAAGGGAAATCGTCTTTTCCAAACTGTTAAGCCGGTAACTTAAAATAAAAATCCTCTATATTTATTGGTTTACTGGAAAATATTTTCTACATAAGAGACAATATTGAAAAGCATTATTCAAAATGTAATATCCTTTCGTTGAAATGCCTGCTTTCTAAAGATTTTGTTTTAATGTATTACAATTTTTGATTAACTTGTTAGCTCTAATCTTATAAATACCCCCAAAAGGCTTTCCTTTGATTCTCCCGCTTTAAAAAACAGTATCCATTATAAATCTTTAAAAGATAAGCGGTTTGGCTTTTGCTTATCCGCTAAAAATAATGGAACAAATATTACCAAAGAAACCGTTCATTTTCAAATCAAATATTTTTAAGAATGTTTGCCTGTTGGCATTGTTTTTATTTCCGTTTTTAAAAAATTATGCCCGGCAGATTTTAATAAATGACAGCATTTCAATCGTGGTCAGTAATTCAAATCCCGGTCAAACGCTGCAAAATATTTCACCAGGGGAATTACATTTCATCAAAGACAAAAACCGTAGCATCAATTTTGGATTTACCGGTTCCGAATTTCATTATATCGTTCTTAAAGTAAATGCCCCACAAACTTTATACAATCAATATTTATCAATCGATAATACAAGCCTTGATACGATAAGTATTTACCGTTTACATGAAAATGGAAGTGATTCTTTATTATACCTGGGCGGCCAGCTTGTACCCTTTAACCGCAACAGGAATTATGTCTGGCATACCATTCCTCTTGAAATAAGTAATAGTCCTTCTTATTATTGTATTGCCGTCAAATCTTCTCAAAAAAACATAAACCTAAATTACGAGATTAATGATGTGAATCATTTGTATCAAGGCTACCAGCAATATGAAAGAATTGTTTTCTTTTATATCGGCATAGCGGTTATGATCTCGGCGATCATTCTTCTGTCATTTTTACTTTTCAAAAAGAAAGTTTTCGCTGCCTACCTGGCGTATATGGTCTGCATTTCAATATGGATTATTTCTCACTATGGGAGAATTTATCCATACTTCCATCCGCAGATACCGGTTTTAAATAATATAGCCAAACCCATGGCAAGCCTGGGAGCAGGCCTGTTTCTTTTGATAGTGTTGCAATTGGTTTTTGCTCAAAATCTTCAAAATAAAAATTTTCTTACTAAATTAATTAAAAGAGTTAAGGCCATTTTGCTGATAACAACCGCTTCCATGTTTTTGCTTTTAAATCCCGGGCTCAACAGCAGTTTCATAATGATATTATATACTCTATGGCATATCGAATTACTTTTTTTAATTGCTGTGATCATTTTTATTCCTTTTCATTTTTTTAAAGAAAGTTCTATTGCTAAAATATTTTCGGTTGCCATGTTGGTTATTTGTATGATGACCTTAATTCAATTATTTGCCAATGCGGGCTTTGTAAAAAATTATTTTTTGAATGAGCATGGGATGGCATTGGCCATTTTAGTTGAAAATTCCATCATGGCATTCGGATTATTTTATGGTTTGCTGGAAGAAAGAAAAAATAAAGAATTGCAGGTGCTTGCCCTGGAAGCGCAACAAACGGCTACCCTGAAAAAATTAATTACTGTTCAGGACCAGGAGCGCAAAAGGATAGCCAGCGATCTCCATGATAATATCGGGCCTTTGCTGGCTGCCCTAAAAATAAATTTCAGGCGGATATTAAATGTAAAAGAAGAACAAAAGCAACTGGAACTGGTTCAAAAAACAGAAAATATAATTGATGATTCTATCATCGAAATCAGGAATATAGCACATAACCTCATGCCCAAAAGCCTTTCTTCCAAAGGATTGATAAATACTTTATCCGGCTATTTTGATGATATGGCACAACTATATGGAAAAAAGATTTTTTTCAATCACGATGTACAATCCATATTTGATCCCGAACTGCAAATGAATATTTACAGGATTACAAGTGAACTGGTAATGAATGCTGCCAAACACAGTGATGCTGAAATTATTTCAGTTTGTATCCATTCAAACAAAGGGCGGCTTTCAGTTTTTATCCATGACAACGGCCAGGGATTTGATTTGAAGCATAATGGAAATAAAAATTCGCTGGGGATACAAAGCGCCGAAAGCCGGGTAAATTATTTAAAAGGGAAATTTAAGCTGCAATCAGATCCCGGGGAAGGATCTACTGTAAATATTGAAATCCCTTTATAACCTGACGAGGCCAAGATGTACTGCCTTTAATACCAGGCCAATCCTGTTTTTTACTTCAAATTTTTCAAATAGCCTTGCCCGGTAGGTGTCAATAGTTGACTCACTTAAAAAGATCTCTTTGGATATTTCAGCATAGCTCATATCCGTACATAAAAAATCAAGCAACTCCTTTTCGCGCATACTCATTTCCGGTGTATCCTTTTTGAGAATTTTTTTCTCGATATGCTTATGAATATTGCCGGTAATGATGGGCGTATAATAATAGCCAAATTTTACTACCTGCTCCAGCGCAGTATAGAGTTCTTCTGAGCTGATATTTTTTAATAAAAATCCCTTTACCCCATATTGCAGCATCTGAATCACGCTGTTATCATCTTCCTCCATGGTAAGCGCCAATACCTTTATTTTCTTTTTATTTTCATAAATCCATTTTGCTACTTCCACCCCATCAATGCCTGGCATTACAATATCAAGCAAAATAATATCAGGTAAATTTTTATCATCCTTTAGCAAACCAATTGCTTTCCGGCCATCCTGGGCGCACCATTTAACATGAAACCCTTCAAAATCATTAATGAGACCTGCTAAAGAATCACAGAATATTTTATGATCATCTATCAAGGCGATGGTAGTCATTCATCAAATATAGATCATTTGATGAGAGGTTTTTTACTGAAAATTATGGAGGAAATCCATGAATAAAATCATGGATTTCCCTTGCTCTATAAAAAATAATAAAAATAGGTTTGGCAGATAAAATTGTAAAATTATGAATGGCAACGACATTTTAACCCTGGGAAATAAGCATGTGGGCGAGTCCTATATTCTTGGATCACAAGTACCAAAAGATAATAAATCATGGAAGGGGCCATGGGATTGTGCTGAATTTGTATCATGGCTCGTTTTCCAGGTCTCCGGCAAACTTTACGGATGCAATAATGATATGGGAAATCCGGCCACAGCCGATGCTTACACCGGTTATTGGAGAAATGACGCGGAAACAAAAGGAAAAATAATTACTGTAGAGCAGGCAGCAAGAACGCCGGGAGCTGCGATCCTCCGTGTACCTGCAGTTGGCCTTACCGGGCACATTGTGGTGTCGGATGGCAACGGCAAAACGGTTGAAGCGCACAGTCATCGTGATGGAGTTATTAATTCTGTGATTAATGGCCGGAGATGGGATTTTGGAATATTGGTTCCATGGATCGATTATACTCAACAGCAAGCAATAAAATACGTTTCGCCGGATTATACCCTTTACAGATATACGTTGCCAAGGATGGTCGGTCCAAAGGTTGGTCAAATTCAAAAAGCGCTTAAGGCCGCAGGATTTGACCCTAATGGCATTGATAGCATTTTCGGGCCGGGTACTTTTAAGGCTGTGGAAGCTTTCCAGCAAGCCAATGATTTGGTAGTAGATGGAGAAGTTGGCCGCGATACGGCAAAAGCTTTGGGAATTACATTATAAAATCTCCTATTGAAAAACTCTAAAAAATTATATTATGTTCAATAATGTTGCTTTAGACGTTTTTATCGGCCTTGTATTTATTTTCCTTTTGTATAGTTTATTAGCTACTATCATTCAGGAAATGATTGCTACCCGTCTTGCCATTAGGGCAAAGGTTTTGGAAAAAGCGATTATACGTATGCTGGAAAATATGCAGACCGATAACAGACGGCCTTTTGGAGACCGGATCGATGGCTTTTTACATGTTCTCGGGTTGAAGAATATATTGAAAGAAGGAAATGTAGCACCCTGGTTTTATGCGCATCCTTTAATTAAATATTTGGGTGAAGACAATTATTACAGCAAACCTGCTTATCTACATGCTTCCAATTTTTCAAAAGTAATAATTGATTTGTTGAAAGATTTCAACCTGCCCGAATCGCAGGCTATTCAATCCATCCATAATTCCATAATGAATGGCACTATTCACAAGTTGCCTATTGATATTAAAAATATCAAATCTGACAAATTAAACCCTGCCATCAAAATACTGTTTAACCGAAACGCAATGCAGACAGGTTCCGAACAAAAGGATCTCGTTCCCAATCCTACACTGTTGGCAACTGAAACAATTGAGCTAAATCATAATACTGCACTTTTTCTCAAATCATTATGGCAAGATTCAGGAGCCGATTTAAATATATTTAAGTCAAAGCTTGAAGATTGGTTTAATGATACCATGGATCGAGCAACAGGGTGGTATAAAAAATATACCCGCGTTTTGCTTCTTATAATAGGGCTTATAATAGCTTACTTTTTTAATGTGGATAGCATTGCAATTCACAGAATTTTGTCCACTAACAAACCCGCAAGAGATCAATTGGTTCAGATGGCCATTGCCAATAAAGACAATCTCAATCCGGAGAAATATAATAGTAGTAATGATTCAGTTTTAAAAGCTACCTACCTGATGGTGTCAAAAGAAGCTAATGATGCAAATGATGTTTTGGGACTTGGAAAACCCTGGGTTGACACCTGCAAAATGTGTAATGATAGTCTTAAATCTGAAAAGTTTAAGGCCAGGTTTGATAGTCTAAACAAAATAAAAACAGGCTTTGCTGACAGTGTTTCTATTTTGTCTGGCATATTAGCCAACTATAGTAATGATTTAGACTCTTTATCCCAAATAAATAGTCCGCAAGCCATTGTTACCAGGAACCAGATCAGAGACTTAAAAAAGAATATTTCTTCAGATAGCAATCTGTTGCTAAAGTACCAATCATTCAATCTTCCTGAGTATGACCAGATGCTAAAGTTAAAGCAGCGATGCGATTATATAAAAAAGGCAAGGGAAAATAAAGTGTTCGTATATAGCCCTAACCAAAGAGGAGGATTGGAAACAATCCTGGGGTGGCTCATCACTGCCATGGCACTCACACTCGGCGCTCCTTTTTGGTTTGACCTGCTGAACAAACTAGTAAGCCTTCGGGGAGCAGGCACAATAACTACAACAGGTGATGACGGCACTTCCGGTTCTAAAAACTCCGGCACAACCCAGGCACCTCCGATAAACGTAACTGTTAACCCTAACCCAGGCGGGGAGGCCGTAGGATAATCATGGCATTATTAAAAGTAACCGTCAGCAAATTAAACAAGCGCACAGCGCCTGTTGGGAATTTTACTGAAAGCAATATAATTGGCACAGTTTCCAAAGGATATATTTTTGTAAGCGAGAGCCAAATGACCAATAGCCAGGGAACCTGGTATATGGACAGGGATGGCTATTATTACTGGGGTGGAGGACTCACGCTTTTGAGTCAAAACGACCCTGCATCCACTTTTCCTCCGGAAGTTGAAGTAACTCTTGCTACAGGCAAAGCAACAATCCCCCTGCCACGGGCTGCTCCACAGAATTTGCCCCTTAGCCATACAAAATGTTTGTTGACAGCAGATTGGCTGGAATTACATTATAGCGCTCAATGTGAAGCCGCTACTCAAAATACTCCCTTTACGAAAGAACTATTGTATGCTATTGCCTGCCAGGAAACCGCCATATATTTTTACGACTGGAGCAAAGACCATACACCCGATGAAGTACTTGGCCGTTGCGTTTTTGATGCCTCCGGAGATGTAAATGGAACCCGGCGCGCCTTCCCTAAAAATACGGCCGCATTTATTGAAAAATATGGTCAGGATATTGCCAACATGCTCATAGAAGAGGCCAATAAAACCCGTGCCATGCGTGGTTTCGGGCCAAAGCAATGGGTATATGCGGGGTACGGCCTTTTCCAATACGATATCCAGGCTATCCTTTCAGATGAAGCTTTTTTTCTTCAAAAGCAATGGTATCAGATGGATCATTGCCTGGAAAAAGTGATGAAAGAATTAAAGAGCAAATGGGCAGCTCATCCTAACGATTTGTTTAATACGATAAGAGCCTACAATGGAAGCGGCCCAAGAGCAGAAAATTATGCAAATAATGTTTTGACATTTCTTGACTGGATCAGGAAGAAAACGTAGTTACTCATTTGGAAATGTTTTCATACCCAATTTTCCACCTTATTACCGCCCCAAATAATGGCCACCTTCAAAGTAAATGTTAACAAATTGAATCTGCGCAGCAACCCTGTAAGTGATTTTGGAGATAAGGGCAATGTGGTTGGCGTGCTACATCAGGATACCATATTTGAAAGTGTAAATGAGATTACGAATGAATTAGGGACATGGCATGGGAACAGGGATGGGCATTGGGCTTCGGGGAAATGGCTAAAAAACACCATTCCATTTTCTGGGCCTT
>CAVUJE010000003.1:0-14570 GCA_963741705.1 uncultured Chitinophagaceae bacterium
CCCCGATTCTTCCAGAACAGTTGAATTTTATGACCGGCTGAAATTAAGAATAATCCTGGTTTCACAATCATTTATCTTCTTTATCTCTTCCAAATAAGAACCCGCAATTCATCTCTTAGCCTCTTCCAGAATTTCCCTTTGCTTCTTGTCGGTAGGTTTTTACCATCACGGTTTATGTAAAATGTAAGCATTGACATAGCAGATTGATAAGGGGTTCCTTTTCTTGCGATGACTTTTTTCAGCAGAATGCTTCAATGATTCTGCAATTTTTTTGGGATCATCCAAGGTAAATACACCTTCTTCCAAATCTAAGGCATCACTGTGTTCGGTTACTTCCGAAGACCATTTTTTATCAGAATTTTCTTTTTTATTTGCCATAAAAAAAGAGAAAGCAATGATAATACCAAATTTATTAATTAGTTGAACAGCTTCCGTGTAAAGCTTCTATCAAAAGAACGTTCCCTAACTTCGCTTAAAAAGAACAGGCAATATGATAAAAATGGGCGAATACAATCTTTTAAAAGTTATCAAAGAAAAAACTATGGGAGTTTTTTTAGATGACGGAAAAGATGGAATATTGTTACCAAAGCGGTTTGTTCCGGCCGGAACAAAAACAGGCGATGAATTAAATGTTTTTTTGTATTACGACAGTGAAGACAGGCCAATTGCCACTACTCAAAAGCCTTATGGAATATTGGGAGATATTGTAAAATTAAAAGTAGCCGATGTTACTCACCATGGAGCATTTTTAGATTGGGGATTAATGAAAGATCTGTTTATTCCTAAATCAAAAATGAAAAATTTTATGGTTAGAAATGGCGAATACCTGGTAAAAATTATAATGGACGAAAGAACGGGGAGGCTTACGGCCACTGAAAAATTAGAACCATATTTATCCAATGAAAATTTGACAATAAAAGAAAAAGAAATTGTTGATCTTATTGTTTATCGGCAAACAGATATTGGTTATGAAGTGATCATCAACAATATCCATAAAGGTATTTTGCATAACAATGAGATTTACCGGGACATTACAATAGGTGATAAATTCCAGGGGTTTATAAAAAATATCTTGCCGGAAAATAAAATTGATGTGGCAGCCGGTAAGCCAGGTTACGGCCGTGTAGAGGACGAAACAGAAAAAATTTTAAGGCTATTAAAAGAAAATGACGGATATCTTCCTTATCATGATAAGTCTTCACCGGAAGATATTTATTCTTTTTTTGAGATGAGTAAGAAAACTTTTAAGATGACAACAGGCAAACTATACAAACAACATAAAATTGTTTTTACCAAAACCGGAATTCAATTAACAGAAGAATAATTTTTACCAGTTATTTTTTTGGTCATCATTTGTCCGTTCGGGCCTCTCGGCAGGATGTATTTTCCAATCCGGATCATATTTTACAAAGAAAGCAAGCCACATTGTTCTTGATAATCTCATTAGCCATGGCTGCAAAGCGAGAATGAAAACTGAATTAAAAATGAGCCAATAAAATATCCGGTTGTCCTCGGTAGAAATACCGATAATTAACCACCATGCAAGAAATGTAACTACGCTTATTACGACCGCAATACCATAGCTTACATAACCGCTTCCGTAATAAAATCCTACCTCCAGATCAAAATATTGGCCGCAAACTTCACACCTGTCGTGCATTTTCATAAACCCTTTTGAGTAAGGATTTTTTTTTACAAACATATCTCCTATCCTGCAACGCGGACATTTGCTTTGCATTAAATTCAAAATCCCCGGCTTATCTACATCTCTATGTTTACTCATTTTATTTTGCAAGCAAATTTAAGCTTTTAAAAAGAGCCTTTGATTAAGATTAAAATTAAAAAGACCTAATAAACTATTTAGATATTTGTTTCAACTACTTTATTCTTAACTTTTAATCCCACCTTGTGGCCATAAGCAGCGAAGTAAAGAATGAAAAGATAACATGGAACCATTATCCAAAACGCTTCCTGGTATCCAAAACGCTCACCGATACTCGCCCATAATTTTGGTAGCACGGCCCCACCGGCGATACCCACTACTAACAAAGCCGAACCAACTTTTGTAAATCTACCTAATCCATGAATGGTTAAAGGCCATATTGCGGGCCACATAATCGCATTCGCTAAACCCAGTAAAGCAATAAATAATATAGAAGTATATCCTGAAGTAAAGATGGCCAGCAGGGCAAAAATAACTCCGAGGATTGCTGAAAATTTCAATGCCTTTGTTTGAGAAATATATTTTGGGATAGTCACGATGCCAATTAAATAGCCTGTAAGCATTCCAATCATTGTGTAAGAAGTAAAATGTTTTGCTATATCGAGGCTGATACCAATTGCTTTTCCATAAATCTGTATAATATCGCCTGCCATTACTTCCACGCCTACATATAAAAACAATGCTACAAATCCCAGCCATAAATAAGGAAAACTAAAAATCGTTTGTTTATCACCGTTAGATGCATCTTTCAGATCGTCTTCACCCTCAGCTTTTACTTCCGGAAGATGGGAAAAATAAATAAACACGGCGAGCGCAATCAGCACCGCAGCTATAATAATATAAGGAACAATAACTCTTGATGCAAGCGCGTCCAGTTCTATTGCCTTTTGTGAAGCATCCAAAGTTTTCAGCTTTTCAATCAAAGCATCAGAATTCTTAAGTAAAAAAGCGCCCATAATCAACGGGGCAAGAGCGCCTGCGCCTTTATTACAAATTCCCATTACGCTCATTCTTTTGGCTGCGCTTTCCATCGGGCCCAGAATCGTGATATATGGATTAGAAGCAGTTTGCAACAAAGCAAGGCCTGTGCCTATTACAAATAGTCCGGTCAGGAAAACGCCATAAGTTCTTGTCATCGCCGCAGGAATAAATATCAATGCACCAATTGCCATACAAATTAATCCCCACATCATCCCGTTTTTAAAGCCGGTCTTTTTCAAAACCCACGAAGATGGGAAAGCCATTAAAGCATAAGAAATATAAAAGGCAAAAGTTACCAGCACGGCCTGTGAAGTCTCCAACTGGCAGGCGATTTGCAAATATGGGATCAGCGTGCTATTCAGCCAGGTTACAAACCCAAAAATAAAAAACAGAATTCCTATAATAACAATTTGCGGGGTGTAGTTAGGTTTTGGATCTAAGAGATTTTGGTCCATAATAAAATTTTAGGTTGAAATGTTTGAGTGAAAATAGAGAAATATCACTTAATAGCAATCTCATTAAAATCAACAAACCCAAAAAAAATGATTTTTTCTCATTAATTTAAACTGTCAAACGATTGCGTAAAAAGATCAATTTGGAATTGGATTTCAAATTCATGAACGACAACAGCAGCCCGGTAAAAAGGAACCGGATTTAGCGCTTTTTAATTATTGCGATTATCGCGTAATTCAGTACGATTATCGTACATATCAGTCATTTCATCGAAATAACTTGTAAGATTATTTTAAAAAACTTACTTTGAAAAGCCTATTCAACACATAACATATTGCCAAATGAAATTTGAATTACATTCTAATTCAATATTTAAACAAAATTTCAGTGAACGAACCTACCTGCCGGTAGGCACGCAATTACATTGAATTTTTATTTTAGAAACAAATGCAACGAAAGTAATTTTTCAGTTGTCTTGTTTTAACGTTATTGCTAAACTATGGAAATAAACTTACCCCAATCTGCAAGTGATCTAAGCCCTCCTTTCGGCAATCGCAAAATTTTATCTCTCACTCTTTTTAAACCTATAACAATTATAATGAAAAAATCAATTCTACTTTTTCTTATTGCCTTTATATTTTGCAACAATGCAAATTGCCAAATTACAAAAGGGAATTGGCTGGTAGGAGGCAATGCAACATTTTCCAGGTTAAAAAACTCCAGTACAGCATCTGCCCAGTTTAAACAAACAAATTTTGAAATCAGGCCATTACTTGGTTATTTTTTGAAAGACAAGTTTGCTGTTGGGCTTGATCCCTCTCTTAGTTTATGGAAGTAATATTATCAACAATAATAGTAATAATAGCAGTACAAGTTTTTCTATTGGCCCATTCATTCGATATTATTTTCTTAGATACAGAAAATATGGTAAATCTATTTGCAGAAACTGGTTATGATTATTATACTATTACAGGAAAGGGACTAGGAAGGAGCCAACATCAAAGTACATTCTTATTTTCCGGTGGCCCTGTTATTTATTTTAATACTTCTGTTGGTTTAGAATTTATAATTACTTATGCTACTACAAAGATTGCAGGTTCCTCCGGAAATAATAATAAGATTCAATTCGGAATTGGTTTTCAAATTCATTTAGAAAAAGACAAATAAATATTTACCTCAATTAAAACAATTTTTATGAAAAAAATTCTTTCATCAAGGCTAATAGCCTTATTGCCTGCAAAATGAAATTTGAATTACATTCTAATTCAGCAATATTTAATCCTAAAACCCGAGTCGAATTAATGTGTCAAAAAAAAATAAAAATCATAAGTATTTCCTGTCTACCGGTAGGTAGGTTCGTTTACTGATTTGCGCAAAAAAATGATTAATAGCTTTTACAAAAAATAGAAATTATAATTTCACCACTTTATATTTTACAAAATCTTTATTATTTACTGTTTCGGTATAAGCCACTAATGCTGCGTTTTTATTGACACTTTTTATAGTGGGGAAAGTTGCATTACCTGTTTCGGGAGTAATGTAAGTTTTAACCGGATCTGATCCTTCCGCATTTCTTATTTCTATTCCGATGCGGGAAGAAAAGCCATTCTTTTTAATAAAATTTTCATTCCAGACTATGGCCAGATCATTTTCATTCAAGGAAACAATCTGGCAATGTTTTGAAGCAATTCCACTCACCATTTGCCGCGAAGAAAATGATTTGCAATTATTATCAGAATTGCAATAATAAATTCCTCCTTCATTCCCTCCGGTAAACCACGTAAATTGAATGCCATCTTTGTTTTCAGTCATTGCCGGCCCCGTATGCGGACATCCAAAAACAACCCAGTTGTCATTACTTATTCTTTGGGGAGCAGAAAAAGATTTTCCCACTGTTGGTCGAAATGATGTGTTCCATATCCCGGATACTGTCTTGTATTATCGCTCTGTAAAGGAGATGAATATTTTTTTCTTTGTCCACAAATAAATCAGTCCGGCAGCAGGGACAACAAGGTTCGGTAATAAGCTTTTCATCCTGGAAACCGGACGTATCCTTTGTTTCCGCGAAATATAAAGCCGAACCATCATGCATGGTTTTCTTCCGGTTGTCAAGCCAAATAATTGCAGCTTCGCCATTTGATAAAATGGCCATATCAAAATAGCGCTGATCATAACCAGCGGGATCGCTAACCAATTTTTTTGCATCAGACCATGATTTTCCATTATCAAAAGATTTGGAATAATACACTTCATCCGAATAAGCATTTTTAGGATTGGCATTTGCAGAAGCCCATGCAGCAATAATTTCACCTGAAGGTTTAAAAATAATCTTTGGCATATTTTCGCCATGAGGATGAATATTAGTGCTTCCGGGAATTACAATCGTTTCTCCAAAAGTTTTTCCTTCATCTTTTGAAACTGCGTAACAAAATTCGGAAGTAGAAGAATCAATTTTTTTAATCCAGCTAAGTACGATATTGCCGTTATTATCTTTGGTAAGAAAAGGGCATGAACCTTCTGAACTATCTATCTGTGCTGCATCTGAAGCAACAATTTGTACTTTGTTATTATTTTCATTACAAGATTGAAAAATAAAAACGAAGAAGATAAAGGCAAACAAAATAATCTTTTTCATATTGATATTTTTTTAAAATAACAGTTGAACTTAAGGTAAGTACTGTTATTTATTGTTTATTAAAATGATACGCAATTCCAATATTAACTGTTGAAAGTTGTCCGGGCCTGTAAGAAGTGCCATAAGCGTTTTTTTCAACCGTAACCGCGTAATTTTTATTCATAATATTAATCCAGTTAATAAAAGTTTCAAAGTGTTCGAATTTGTAACCTGTGCGTGCATTGAAGACTGTAAAGCCTTTATACTTTGAAGTATTTTGAGGGTCTGTAAAATAAGAACCCATACTTTCAGTTTCCAATGAAATTCTAAAGCCTTTGAAATAATGTGGCTTATAAGAAATTTCACCATTCAGAATATAGGCCGGAGACTGTGGCATTTTATTTCCTGAATAAGACTTTTCCCTTTCTCAACATAATCCACATATTCATGCCTTGCAACGGTGCCGCCTATACGAAAATTGATATCTTTTACAGGTGCGTATTTGATATTTAATTCAATTCCCTTATGACTGGTTGCTCCTGCATTTTCATTGATATAGCTTCCGTCAGAAAGCCTTGTGTTCACAATTTCATTTTTTCCATTTAGCTGGTATAATGATAATTCTGCAGATCCTTTATTATCCGCAAAAGCAAGCCAGCCGCCTATTTCATAATTTTTATAAGTCGAAGGTTGTAAAACAGGAACCTGCACTCCCTTGTATAAATCGGTAATATCAGGAGGAGCAAAACCAACACTATAGTTAGCGTATATGCCGCGATTGTTACCAAAATCATACGTAAAACCCAGCTTAGGCGTAAAATGATCGAAATGATTGATGGCATCAGGCGCACCGCTGTAAGCGCCGGGTAGCAAATGATTATTGAAATTATAATCGAGACGATCATAACTCGCAGCCAATACAGTCCTAAATTTTTTAAAAGGATTATATTCCAACTGAGTATAAAGCGCAGTGTTCAGCAAACCAACCTGGTAATCGGTTAAAAGACTATCAGTTTCCTGGTATCTGTCATAAACTCCATCGGCAGTTTTGTGAATATTTATAAAGGTGGCATTGTAGGTAGCCGGGCTAAAATCAGCGCTTATACCGGTTATCCATTTTGAACGAATTGAATTTAATTTCATCGTGTGTTGTACAATCGCTCCGTAACTATCAAAAGCATCCACATTAATTTGACCCTTTGCTTTGGAAGCATTTTCAGGATTATCAGCTATAGAATAAAAAGGATTCTGACCTATTGCCGAGTGATGATAAAAAAGCGTAAACCCTGTGTGATTATTATCATTCCATTTTTTTGAAAGCGTACTTCTTAATCTCAATGCATTCACTTTTCTGTACGTGAAACGATAAAAACTTAAATAGTCTTCATTATAAAAATGGGCGCTATCCAGGCCGCCTTTTTGATCTGTGTTATAATTTATATAATCAGCTACAGTGGTCAGTTTTGTCTTATCGTTAAAATCATAGTCTGCTCTGAAAGTAAGGGCGGCCTTATTAAAATTATTGTGCTCATCTTTGTTTTGATTTTGATCAGCATAATATCCGCCCAGGTAAATTCCTAATTTTTTATACGTATTACTGATGCTAAAATCAGTACGTTTATACCCGCGTGTACCTCCTTCCACCTGAACCTTTCCTGAAAGAAAAGGAGAAGGCGATTGGGTAATAAAATTTAACGCTCCACCAATTGCATCGCTGCCATATAAAGAAGATGCGGGGCCTTTGATGACCTCAATTCTTTGAAGCGAAGCCTGGTTTATTTCAATCAAAGCATTATGATTAAAATCTCCAATCGCTCTTATCGGAATGCCATCTTCCAGGTAAAGGAAAATACTGTTATAACCCAAAGGCTGCCTAACAGACATACTATGTTGCTCATTGCCAAGATCAACCATAAAAACTCCCGGAACTTTATTTACCAACATATCCAACCTTGAAGCTTTTGTATCATTTATCTGTGTTTTTGAGATTACATCTATGGCCACGGGCACTTCAGTTCTTTTTTGAACCTCTCTGTTCCCTGAAACAATTACTTCATTTAAATTGGCAAAAGAAGGCAAAATAGAAATCAGGCTTTTTTGTTGGTTCACTGTACTTATAACAGAAGAATATCCAACAGAAGAAACCCGGATACTATCACTTGGTTTGGGTAAGTAAAAATTTCCATTTAAGTCTGTGACCCTATGTATATTATTTCGTAAATCCGTTATAGTCGCACCTTGCAAAGGCTGGTTAGTTGAGCCATCTACAACTTTTCCCTGATCTTATTTTGAGAAAATGCAGTACTGATCATTATCAACGACATCACGGTTAAGCATAAACGCTTATTCATCGTAAATAAATTATAAAGTAAAAAAATATTTCATCCCTTTAGATAAAGGATCACCCAAAAATTAACAGAGTTACCAGGCAGTGGGCGGATGAAATATTGATATTGAAAAAGAAGAAAGGATATTTTTTTCTTTAATCAAATAGCCAGGTTTTGATACAAACTGAAATGTATGGGGCAATAAAACAGCTTCGGGAAGAAAATATACCTGCATATCAAATTTTTCAGTTTTTGATACAGGAGAATGATCTTTCTTTTCCTGTTCGGTTATTTTTTTGGAGAGATAACATTTGCCATCACAATGCATCATAGGCTTATCGCGATTAACACACAAATTTTTAGCGATATAAGATTGATTCAGATAAAAATCCGCCTTTATAAAATACGTGCTAAAAGTCTGGATGAAAATTATTCCGGATAAAAATATGGTTACTAAAATTTTCAATTGCCTTAAATAAAATAACTTAAATTTTCACAAAGGTAAAGCAGAAAAAATAAAAGAATAATATCTTAAACCTGATTAAGATCAGGAATTGAAATGATTCCAATAAGAATATACCGAAGAAAACCAACCATCAAACAGGCTCTCCTACTTTTCTAACCAGGTTTAAAGCAAAATCCAATTGCTCTTTTTCAGTGAGATAGGTATTATCAAGTTCAATAGCATCAGCGGCTTTGGTTAAAGGACTTACTTTTCGGTTAGAATCAATATAATCGCGCATGGCAATGTTATTTCTGATTTCGTCCAAAGTGATATTGGGATTTTTTTCAAACATTTCAGCGAATCTTCTTTCAACTCTTACTGCTTCATCTGCTACCATAAAGATTTTAACCTCGGCATTCGGAAAAACAGTAGTGCCGATATCGCGTCCATCCATAACGATTCCTTTATTCTCCCCGATTTTTTGCTGAGCTGCTACCGCAAATTTTCTTACTTCCGGCAAAGCAGCAATTTCACTTACTTTTTCCGCTACTACAAGGTCGCGAATAATGTATTCAACATTTTCACCATTCAGATATATTTCAGTATTTCCGGAATATTCGTTGGTTAAAAATTGCAGGGTAATATTTTGAAGAGCATCATGAACTTCATTTTTTTTAGCCCAATCAATATTGTTGCGAAGAAAATATAAGGTAATAGCCCGGTACATTGCTCCACTATCAATATAAGTATAGTTTAGTTTTTGAGAAAGTTGTTTTGCCAAAGTGCTTTTGCCACAAGATGAAAAGCCATCAATAGTTATGATTATTTTATGAAGCATTTCTGCAAAAATCCATTAAAAAAGAGAAAGTAAAAAATAGCAAATAAAAAAAATGCCATCGGTTAAAAGATGGCATTTTTATAAAACTCAATTCGATTAAATTCTAAACTTCCGATTTCTTTTTGGAAGCAGGTGTACCTTTCACCTGGAAAACAATTTTTGAATTTTCTTTATCAAGAGAAGCGATTAAAACATCTCCTGCTTTCACATGCATATTTAAAATTTCTTCCGCTAATGGATCTTCCAGGTATTTCTGTATCGCCCTGTGCAATGGCCTGGCTCCAAATTGGGAATCATACCCTTTCTCGGAAATGAATTTTTTAGCTTCTTCTGCTAATTCCAGTTTCAGGCCAAGATTGTTTAATCTGACAGTAACGCCTTTCATTAAAATATCAATGATTTCAAAGATGTTTTCTTCTGAGAGTGAATTGAAAATCACCACATCATCTATCCTGTTTAAAAATTCAGGGCTAAAGGTACGTTTCAACGCTTTTTCTATAACCGCTTTGCTGTTCTCTTCTGCGTTTTGAATTCTTGAAGCAGTGTTAAATCCAACACCGGCACCAAAATCTTTTAGCTGACGTGCCCCGATATTAGAAGTCATAATGATCATAGTATTCTTGAAATCAATTTTTCTGCCAAGGCCGTCTGTAAGCACCCCATCATCCAACACCTGCAATAAGATATTATAAATATCCGGATGCGCTTTTTCAATCTCATCAAGGAGAATTACAGAATAGGGTTTGCGTCTAACCTTCTCCGTTAGCTGGCCACCTTCTTCGTAACCCACATAGCCCGGAGGCGCTCCTATCAACCTGGAAACGGTAAATTTTTCCATATACTCACTCATGTCGATACGAATTAACGCGTCTTCGCTGTCAAACATGTACCTCGCCAAAGCCCTGGCCAGCTCAGTTTTTCCGACACCGGTTGGGCCAAGGAAAATAAATGTACCAATCGGCTTTTTTGGATCTTTTAAGCCTACCCTGTTTCGCTGAATGGCTTTAACTACTTTACTGATGGCCTCATCCTGGCCAACAACTGCACCTTTCAAATCTTCTCCCATCTTACGAAGCTTGTCAGTCTCTTCCTGCACCATCCTTTTTACAGGAATGCCTGTCATCATGCTCACTACTTCTGCAATAGCTTCTTCATTTATAGGGTATCTCTTGTTCCTGCTTTCTTCTTCCCAATCTGTTTTCGCTTTTTCCAGCTGCTCCTGCAAATGTTTTTCTGTATCACGAAGTGAAGCCGCTTCTTCAAACCGCTGGCTTTTTACAACCTTATTTTTTTCATGTTTTATTTCATCAATCTTTTTCTCAAGGTCAATTACTTCCTGGGGAACATTGATATTCTTCAGATGTACACGCGCACCTACTTCATCCAAAACATCAATTGCTTTATCAGGAAGTAAGCGGTCGGTCATGTAGCGATCACTTAATTTCACACACGCATCAATTGCTTCATCATCATAAATCACGTTGTGATAATCTTCGTATTTACTTTTGATATTATTTAATATTTCAATGGTTTCTTCCACGCTGGGCTGGTCAACCATTACTTTTTGAAAACGGCGATCCAAAGCTCCGTCCTTTTCAATGTACATTCTATATTCATCCAGCGTAGATGCGCCTATGCATTGAAGTTCGCCTCTCGCTAAGGCTGGTTTAAAAATATTGGAAGCATCCAGTGAGCCACTTGCTCCTCCCGCACCAACAATAGTATGTATCTCATCAATAAATAAAATTACATCACGGTTTTTTTCCAGTTCATTCATGATGGCTTTCATTCTTTCTTCAAACTGACCCCGATATTTTGTACCGGCTACAAGCGCTGCCAGATCGAGCGAAACCACACGTTTGTCAAACAAGACCCTGCTCACTTTTCTCTGGATAATACGCAAAGCCAAACCTTCTACAATCGCGGTTTTTCCAACTCCCGGCTCACCAATAAGAATAGGGTTGTTTTTTTTACGCCGGCTAAGAATTTGAGAAACCCGTTCGATTTCTGTTTCACGCCCCACTATTGGATCAAGGCTTCCCATTTCGGCCAGCCTTGTAATATCTCTTCCAAAATTATCTAAAACAGGCGTTTTCGTTTTTGCCTGTGCAGAAGAGCTTTTTGAGGAACGCGATTGTTGTGAATAAGATTTTCTTTCTTCCTCAAAATCCTCACTTTCTTCGTCCTGGAAGTCCGCCTTTAGGATCTGTTTTTACATAACCCAATTCACTTTTGAACATGTCATAATCCACGTCAAATTGATTTAATATTTGCGTAGCAATGTTTTCTTTGTTTTTCAAAATAGAAAGCATAAGATGTTCACTTTCCACCTGGGGGCTTTTGTTGGTCTTAGCTTCCAAAACCGTGATCCTGATTACTTTTTCAGCTTGTTTGGTAAGTGGCAATGAATTTATATTAGCAATATTTTTACCTGTTTTATCTTTTACAGCTAACTCAATTTCTTTGCGCAATTCATATAAATCTACGTTGAGAGATTTCAGGATTTTCATCGCCGTATTCTCGCCATCCCTTATAAGCCCCAGTACTAAATGTTCTGTGCCTATAAAGTCATTTCCCAGTCTCAAAGCTTCTTCGCGGCTGTAAGAAATTATTTCTTTTACTTGTGTCGAAAAATTGTTGTCCATTTCATTAACAATTTAATGTAGTGCTTTCAATAATGATAAGCCTGTACAATAATAATAAATAAATTTTATTAAATAGCGTTTAAAAGAATCACAGGGTGTTAAAAAGTCAAACTAATAAATATCAAAAAATAAAAATATTGATTTTAAATGTAGGTTGGTGATCCCGTGTGGGCTGAGTAACTTAAAGTTTATGGATATTTTAGTATTTCATCCCTTCCTAAAAAACCTGCCCCTTCATTTTCCTTCTTTATTTTAATATCTTTGAATCAATCCCTTCGCAGTGTTCTTTAAACTCAAAAAATGAAAGTCAAAATTGATACCAAAGAAAAAATGCACGTCATTAGTTTCGAAGAGAGGAAATTGGCTGCTAATATGACAGAAGAAATCAGCGAATTACTTTTAAAATACTTAAATGACAGCATTGCAAATGTGGTTGTGAATTTCATGAAAGTGGAGGAGATGGAGCTGGAGATCGCACAAAACCTGGCTGTGATTCAGCAAAAATTTTATGAAGAAAATCATTCAATGGTATTTTGTAACCTCCAGCCGGATATTATTGACTTTTTAGACACAAACGATTTGCTGGAAATACTGAATATAACACCTACGGAAAGTGAAGCATGGGACATTGTTCAAATGGAAGAAATAGAAAGAGAATACTTGTGAATAAAAAAGTCCCTATATCCTGATCAACCAAACATTAAAATAAATTGAGTAATATTTACCCCATTGAAAAACCATAAATTAAGTGATTGCCGTAACTATATTAGGAAATAATTCTGCCGTACCCGCCCACAACCGCCATCCCACAGCACAGGTATTGCAAACTTCTGAACATTCTGTCCTTATTGATTGTGGCGAAGGAACCCAGATGCAAATGAAATTGTATAAAATAAAAAAGAGCCGGATAAACCATATTTTTATTTCGCATTTGCATGGCGATCATTATTTTGGTTTGGTTGGTTTATTAAACACGCTTGCTTTAAATAATCGTATCAATGATCTTCACATTTATGCCCCCGAAAAATTAAAATCAATCATCGAAATTCAAATGGAAGCTAAAGAGAGAGGATTTCCTTTTCAATTGTATTTTCATAATCTTGAAAGAGAAGAAGTTTTGTTGGAAGACAAAACATTATCAGTGGAATGTTTTAAGGTAAATCACCGGATAGAATGCTGGGGATTTTTGTTCAGGGAAAAGAAAAACCTGAGAAAAATAATTCCGCAACAAATTAAAAAATATAAAGTTCCACAATCATTTTATGAAAATTTGCACCGGGAGAAGATTTCATAAATGATAAAAAAGAAGTAATAAAAAATGAAATGTTAACTATCGCTGCGGAGCCTCCAAAATCTTATGCTTATTGTGCTGACACTGCTTTTTATGATCCAATAGCAGATAAAATAAAAGGGCGTTGATTTAGTGTATCATGAGAGCACTTACCTGCATGAGCATACAAAAAAAGCCGGAGATAGATTTCATTCAACTTCTAAACAGGCTGCAACAATTGCCAGGAAAGCAGGAGCTAAAAAATTATTGCTGGGGCATTTTTCGTCTATGTATGAAACGTTAGAAAGTTTAAGGAAGAAGCATGCGAAATTTTTGAAAATACTGAAATCGCAGAAGAAGGCGTTTGCTATTTAGCATGATTTTGTTTGCCGCTGGGTAAGAAATTCCGGTTTGGTGTTCCAAAAGTTCTCCCGGTTATTACAAATTTAAGAATAGAAAACAAACCTGCCTGACGGTAGACAGGGAAGTAGTCAGGATTTTGATTCCGTCCTGGAATCAGAATCGCCTTCTTTTGCTCCTGCAATTTATATTTATAATTTCCGGCCTGGAAGAAAACAATTCAAATTCCCTTGAATTTTAATTAATAATTTTTGTCACCTAATATTTACCGGTAAGGCGACAAATAATGCGGATTTCAATATCTAGGAACTAAAGTAAGAAAATTTTTCACTTTTTGTAAATTAGGTGCTGACAAAGGGACTAAGGGAAGTCGTAAAATATTTTCAATTAATTTCATTTCAGATAAAAATGCCTTAAGGCCTGCGGGATTATTCTCTATAAATAAAAGATCATAAGCATCCAATAATTTATAATGCAGCTTTTGTGCTTTTTCAAAATCATTTTTCAGCGCAAAACCTTATCATGTCAGAAAAATCCCGGGGAAATGCATTTGCAATAACGCTAATCACACCTTTAGAACCACACGCTACCAAAGGAAGAGAAATATGATCATCGCCGCTGACAAACAAAAAATCTTCAGGCATACTTTTTAGGATATGCATACACTGGACCATATTTCCGCTCGCTTCTTTAATTCCCTGGATCTTTTCGCACTCATTGGCCGGGCACCCAAGTAGTTTCAGCCGTGATATTGCTTCCCGTTCTGCCAGGCACATTATATAAAATAACCGGCAAAGGCGATGCTTCAGAAATGGCTTTATAATGTTGAAAAATACCTTCCTGTGAAGGCTTGTTATAATTAGGGCTTGAGCTTAAAATGGCCGGAATATTTTCCAGGTTAAAATCAGCAAAAT
>CAVUJE010000004.1:0-54102 GCA_963741705.1 uncultured Chitinophagaceae bacterium
ATCATAGGGGTAGGTTTAGAAGGTTCAGGTAGATTATTAATTTTTAAAATCTCAGTTGTTATCATGTATAGTAAATTAGAAATAATTGGATTTAATATTGAAAGTTGCCTGGCTGCGCAGGAAGCAGGCGCTGATCGAATTGAGCTCTGCGCATCCCCGGGAGAAGGCGGCACTACTCCTTCTTATGGTTTAATTCAAGCAGCAAGAAAAAAAACTTCATATAGATTTATTCGCAATGATTCGTCCGCGGGGCGGTGATTTTTTGTATAACGATGATGAATTTGAGATGATGGTACAGGAGATCGAATTTTGCAAAAGAACCGGCTGCGATGGGATTGTGACGGGTATATTAACTGCCGATGGGAAAGTGGATAAGAAAAGATGCAAAATATTAATCGATCTCGCTTATCCTTTGGAAGCTACCTTTCACCGGGCATTCGACAGGGTTGAAAATCCTTTAGAAGCTTTAAAAGATATAATTGATTTGGGATTTGAAAGAATTTTAACCTCAGGTCTAAAACCAAAAGCCGTGGAAAGTTTTAAACTTCTTGGAGATTTGATAAATAAAGCTAAAGAAAGAATTATCATAATGCCGGGATCCGGAGTTACTTCGGAAAATATTATTTCAATCGCTGAAAACACCGGCGCAAAAGAGTTTCATAGTTCCGCTTCATTTTCAAAAGAAAGTAAAATGAAATTTATAAATGCAGAAATGAAAGAATCGCTAAATCATATTTCTGTAAATAAAGAAGAAGTAAAAAAAATACGCAAATTGCTGTCCGGTTATAAAGAGAAATCAAAAAAGTAAGCATAGAGAATATTTCCTAATATTAAAAATGGATTTACGTAATCAAATATTAAAAGAACATAGTAAACTAAATTTAAACAGCGTGGAAAAAGCTTATTAGCGAATTTGAATCTTGCTGACTTTTCATATTAACTGTCACGTTCAGGAAATCAAAATTAATTACCTCCAGGAATTAATTCAAAGATGATTTTACAGTTTGAAGCGTTAAACAACAAATAATCCGTTTTCTTATTTTGAAATCCCGGAAGTGGTTCTTTTCTATTAACCCATTGTCGCCATTGCCTTTATTACAGCGTTTGAAGGTTCCAACCATTTAGGAAATTCAGTCTTTATTTCACTGAATTTGGCGCGATGCGTTATATAGTTACCGGGATTTACTAATTTATTTTTCATTGCAGATATAACCGTTTCAAAATCTTCTCTTGTGGCATTGCGGCTGCTCATCAAAGTGGATTCTCTTTTATGAAATTCCGGATGGCTAAAACTAACGTCGCCTTTTTGCAAACCTATAAGAACATATCTTCCGCCGTGAGCCAAATACTGAAAAGCATTATTGATTGCTTTTAAATTTCCAGTAGCATCTATGACCACTGTTGGCATATCTTGGCTTGTAATTTCTGATATTTGTTGATACACATTTGGGCTGGTTGCATTTATAATGTAGTCAACATTTAATTTTTCTTTGCAAAATTGCAAACGGTTTTCATTAATATCAAGCGCTATCACTTTGGCTCCCACCATTTTTGCAAATCCCATCGTACCAAGCCCAATAGGCCCTGCACCAATTATTAAAACATTTTCACCGCTTTTTATACCGGCTCTTCTCACTCCATGTGCACCAATGGCCAATGGTTCTACCAATGCTAACTCATCTAAACTCAATCCTTCACCATGAACTAAAGACGAGGAAGGAACGGATAAATATTCAACCATTCCTCCATCACAATGAACACCACAAACTTGTATGTTGCTGCAACAGTTTGGCTTTCCCATGCGGCATGCAATACAAACGCCACAATTGAAATAGGGAATAAATGTAACTGTTTCGCAAATTTCAAATCCTGGTGCATTATCAAATTCAACTAATTCACCCGAAAGTTCGTGGCCTAAAATCCTGGGATAATTAAAAAATGGTTGTGTCCCCTCATAAGCATGAAAGTCTGTTCCGCATATTCCGATACGTTTAATTTTAATGATTGCATTCCCGGTTTGCAGGACCGGCTTTTCTATGGTACGATATTCAAAATCGCCGGGTTCTGTGCAGACTAAAGCCTCCATTATCTTTTATTTAAATTGAATTTTAAAGCCGACAACCGGAACTTCTTCTACGGGCATTTTAAAATCTTTCTTGACTATTAGTGCGTTGTTTTTTTGTGTCCAGTGAATTTTTGTATTGCTGCCCAGCAGCGTAACAGAAGCTATTTTCTTTTCCAAATTCTTTGAATCTTTTCCCAGAGACTTAATAGTAATATCTGATGTTGGTTGTCCTAAAATAAAAGCATACAAGTCATTTCCTTTAGTAGTAAAGCGAATATCCTGTGCACTATATTTTAATTTATCTTCATTAAAATTTGAACTTTTTACAATGGTTTCTGCAGCAGGTTTTTCACCATAAATTTTCCATGGGCGTGAACCATAAATTCCTTCGCCATTTACAGAAGTCCACAATCCTATTTCATTCACAATTTTAAATACATCCGGCTCAAGGTCGCCTTCCGGAGTTTGAACAATATTGATTAATAAGTTTCCGTTCTTGCTCACAATATCCACCAACATTTGAATTATTTCTGTAGCGGTTTTATATTTCTGCCCGGTGCGATAATACCAATCGCCGATGGAAGTATCCGTCTGCCATGGAAAAGGGCTGATAGAATCCTGCACCCCGCGTTCCAGATCCTGCACCCACATTCCGTCTGAAGGCTGTTTGCAGGTATAAACTGCTTCCAGGTTTCCTCCGTTATTCGCCATATCCTGATTGTAAAAATAAGCCAGCATATTTTCGCCATATTCTCCAAAAGGAAATTGGCTGTCGGAATAAAGCAGGTCAGGATGATAGTTGTCGATCAATTCTTTAATACTGAAAAGCCACTCCCTCTGCCATTCCTTGTTGGTGCTCAGCCATCCATGATCGTTGGAATCTGCTTTGGCATGGTACAAATCCTGGTACATCGGATTGGCGCCATCATAGGGTACGCCTTTCATCGGACCGGTAGTGTCTGCGCCATGACTAGGCTGAAACCATGTAAAACTCGCGCCCAAATGTTCGGACACGCCAAACCGCAATCCTTCTTTTTTTGCAGCTGCTTGCCATATCCCTACCACATCTTTTTTAGGGCCATAGTTTACCGAATTCCATTTATGAATTTTGGAATTCCAGAGAAAAAAATCATCGTGATGCGTGCCCATGCTCACAAAATATTTCGCACCCGCTTTTTTATAAAGCGCCATTAGTTTTTCAGGATCCCATCGCTGTGCTTTCCACAAAGGAATAATGTCTTTATAGCCAAACTTAGACGGATGGCCGTAATGCGCTACATGATATTTATAATCTGCGCTTCCTTCCTGGTACATTTTTCTTGCGTACCAATCGCCCTGGCGCGGTACGGCCTGCGGTCCCCAATGTGCCCAGAATCCAAATTTGGCATCGCGGAACCATTCAGGATATTTATATTGTGGAGCGATTCTTTATTTGGTTGAAACGAGTCTTCTTCTTGCTTTGATTGTGCGAATGATAAAAAAAATAAAGCCCCACTGAAAACTACAGTGAGAAAAAAATGCTTTAAAAATTTTGCTTGCATGGGATTGTGTTTTGATAAATTTTAAAAAAAATTTTAATTAAATTACTTCAGCAATTCCTTCATAGTAAATGGTTCATTACGTCCATGATATTTTTGACGAATGGTTTTTACTTCTTCTTCCGTTATTTTGCTGGCCTTATTATTCCATGCGTTGCGGACATATGATAAAATTTGGGCAATTTCCTTATCACCCAGTTCATCATTGGAACTCATTCCCGGCATAGCGCCTGCCACATCAGGCGGAGCATAGGTTTTGTCGCCCACTTTTATCGGGCCGGTCAATCCATACAAAACAATGGATAATACATTATTCTTATCGCCCTGCACCCAGTTAGATCCTTCCAATGGTGCTCCCAATCCCTTTATGCCTTCGCCGTCTTCGCCATGACAAACTTTGCAGTTTATTTCAAATAATTTTTGACCAGCCAACAGATCTTTATCCAGTTTTTTATTCGCAAGCGCTGCCTGCCGCTGCTTCTCCGCATTTTTAATAACACGATTTAATCGCTTCGCAAAAAGATCAGATGTATCTTTTACCCTTTGAGTATAAAACGCCTGAAAAGGTTTTTCTTTATTTTCAAGGCCGCTGATAACAGCATCTGCTACAAATGGATTTCCCGCATATTTCTTTATAATTTTTATCAGGAAATCATTTGATAAAGATGAATATTTCATTGCAGAAGAACTAAGATAAGCCAGGTACGGAGCAAGGCCAGGCGTGTTTTCATCTAACATTGAATCGTATTTATTGAGCCAGAAATCAGCATCTTGTTTGTTTTGCATTATGGCGATTGCAGCAGTTAAAATTTGTTGTTTCATGGTTGGTGATGCACTAGGCCAAATTTCTTCAAGGTCTTTGTTTTGTAATTCTCCCAATCCTTCCAAAGCCCACATCGCATTTATTTTACCAATCAAATTATTGTCTGTTTTCAACATTTGATGAAGCGCGGGACTTAGGTTTTTTAACTGCTTATCAAAAATAAAATTATGCGCCGTTTCCCGAAGCCATTGATTCGAACTATTGAGATAGGACAACAGCGAATCAATATTTTCATTAAACACAGGTGTTGATAAATCAGATCCTTCTTTTTTTACGCGATAGATACGTCCGCAATTCAGTGGCGTTTCCAAACCTCTTGCCATGGCTTCGCCTGCCAGGTAAGGCGTCAGGTAAGTTTTATGTTGAATAATCCCGCGGTACATATCCAGCACATACAAAGCACCATCAGGCCCCACAGATAAATTTACCGGCCTAAAACGTTCATCATCACTTGCCAAAAATTCCTTGTCGTGGTAAGCCTCTTTTCCTGTTGTAGAATCGGAATTGAAAGTCAGCACATCACGCTTAATTAAATTTCCTGCAGGTTCGGCAACAAATACATTATCATAATATTCTTTCCCAAAAGCATCACTATTAAAAACTACGGGCCCGCATGCAGCCGTAAATTCTACTAAACGAAGACTATCATCCAAAACATCTTTCATGTAGCCACGGTTCACACCCGGCGTGGGATGTATCGGATATACGTTGTTGTCAGAAACAATACCTTCATTGTAACCCGCTACTCTTGGTTGATGCGTATTATCAGCGCCTAATGATGGCGAAAAATAGTCGCCCAATAAATTAAATGAATTGGTGTTGTAATAAAGCCTTCCGAATTCGTCCTGTGAAATTCCCCATTGGCCGCGGAAATGAGTATGCTCTTTCAGCCATTTATTTTTACCAACCCTACGGTAACGGTTAGACGATTTTGCGTTATATATCCAATTGTCCAAACCACGCAACAAACCATTGGGCTGATGCTCAACATTTCCTCCTTGCGCATAATTGCTATCTACTAAAAATTCCTGACCGGCTTTATCGCCATTCTTTTCTACGAACCATAATTTAGGCGGTTCAGCTACGAGTATTCCATCATCAAATAAACAAATAGCGCGGGGCATTACCAGCGAATCCATAAACACTTTCCGGTCATCAAATACGCCATCATGATTTTTATCTTCAAGAATTACGATTTTGCCAATGGGTTCCTGCTCGCCATTGCCTGAAGTATCAGGCATGTATGCATTCATCTCTACTACCCAAAGTCTGCCTTTCTTATCGAAGCTGGATGCCACGGGAGCGCTTACCAATGGCTCCGAGGCAACTAACTGAATTTGGAAATTTTTTTCTAAACTAAAATGTTGTAAACTTTCAGAAGGTGCTATAACTGGCGACTCTGAATTGTCCAGTTTCTTCCTTAGTTCTTCTTTAGAAAGTTTTTTACTTCCTTGCTGACAGCCTGTTGCAAGCAGCAGCATTGAAAAAATAATTACTAAAGAAAAAGAGAGATTGGCTTTTAAGCAATTGAATTTTAAAGAATGCCCTTTCATTTGGCTTGAGAAATATTAAATTTTTGGATGGATTTTACCCAACGAATTTCGGAAAAAAGTTGGTAAATAACTGAGAGATTTTAAAAAGAGATTATTTCTTATGATTTATGAGCGAAGAAAACAGGATTTTTTCTTTTAAAGAAAAAATAAAATTTAATAGTAAATGAATAAATATCCGATTTTTTAGTTCTATAGTAAATATTAAAAAGCTTCCTGCAACTGGCGCTTTTCAACTTTGAAACTTCTTGATCTTTTCTTTTTATGCTTTTTGCCCCACCAAATGTAAAAGCCGGTGATAGGTAAGGATGCAGCAATAAGCGAAGCAAAAAAAACCAGAATTTTCCCGGCAAGGCCAAGCACGCCGCCGGTATGAATATCATAATTCATTCGCGCCATTTTATCAGCGATCGTAGCGTCTTTATAGCGGCCATAAAGATTTGTTACGGGAATTTCTTTTAAAGAATATTGGTCAAAATAACGGTAGTCGGTTTTCCAATATGTAGATTCATCTGGGTTTGCGCCTGCTGCGATTGCCGAAGAATCGTTGGCGGCAAAATGAACTTCGATGGTTTCCGCATTTTTATAAGAAGCTTTCATTATTTGATATACTTTGTCTTCAGCAGAAACAGAAGTAGTATTTGAAGGCAATGTTTTAGAAACCGGTTCATAATAAGCCGGCAATGATTTTCCTCCCGAACTGGCCCAATAAACAGATTTGGCAAACCATTGAAAACCCATCACCATTCCGGATAATGCTAAGAAAATTGCAACCCATGTCATGTAAAATCCCAGCACATTATGCAAATCATAATTTCTTCTTCGCCAGCGAACATTCCATTTAATTGTAAACCTTTGTTTGGTTGCGGCCCTATTGCGCGGCCACCAAAGCACGATACCTGTGATTAACAATATTAAAAAAATAAATGTAGCCCATGTAACTATTGGCTGGCCTATGTTTGGCGGCAGCCACAAATAATAATGACCGTTGACTATTATTCTAAAAAAATCCCTATCCATATTTTTCACCTTCAAAACTTTGCCGGTATAGGGATTCATAAAAATGATATAATAATAATCAAGACCGCTAAAAAAAACCATGTGCGCCGCTTCCTTTTTAGAACCATACAATACGCTGTGCAAAGTTTTTCCAGGGAGTAAATGAGTGGCTGTTTCTTTTAAAACAGAAGGCGGAAGAAAAGATTTTTCCCGGGGTTTGACATATCTATAAGTTTGCAAAGTTTCTATTTCTCTTTCGAAGGCTAGCATACAACCGGTTATTCCAAGTAAGACGATGACGATCCCGGAAGCCATGCCCAGCCAGAGATGTGAGACTCTCATGATTTTTTTAAACGTCATAAATCCTTATGCTTTTTATAGTTTCGTTTTGGCAGAAAACTATTTTATATTATTTTGAATTGATATTTCAAAACTTAAAAGAAATACTTCCTGTTACGCTTCTCAGCTCCTGAGGATTCATAGTTGTATAACCAATCCAATATTCTTTGTTGGCAAGATTATCCACCTTTACACCAATCCGGTATTTTGGCTGATCAAAAAATACAGTGGCATTAAGAATAACCCGCTCGGGCAAAGTAAACACACCGTAATATTCACTATTTACAATCTTATTATCACTTGCATAATTGCCGCCAAAGCCAAAACCAAGACCTTTTGCTTTTCCGTTCAGCAAACTATAACCTATCCAAAGATTAGCACTATAAGGCGACATCGCAGTTGCCGGTCTGCGTCCCTGAACATCCTTATCTGATCTCTCATATTTTGAATCATTATAACTAAATCCGGCCACCACATTAAGACCCACAGCAGGTTTCGCTATTATTTCGGCTTCTATTCCTTTACTTAGCTGGGTGCCATCCTGGATTGAAAAATTGGGATCGGCGGCATAAGGACGAACAATATCTTTCACTTCAATATCATAGTAACTAATCGTTCCGTTTAATCTTCCTCCAAAAGCATTCAGCTTGATCCCACCTTCAATTTGATTAGCTTGTTCGGGTTTGAAAGTCCCTCCTTTATAATCGGTTCCCGCCTCATTGGTAAAACCATTTTGATAATTGGCAAAAAGCGAAATTTTATCTTTTACCGGTTGATACACCAATCCGAATTTTGGTGAGAAAGAAGTCTGATCATATTTACCGGAATATTTTCCTGAAGCCTGGTCAAAGTTTCCAAGATTATGAAAATGATCTACACGAACGGCAGCCGAAGCAAGCAGGTTTTTGGTGATATTTAAAACGTCAGAAACATAGGCGCTGTAGGTAATGTTTTTATAGCGATAAGGATAAGTCCATGGATTCTTATTTTGCAAAGCCTTATTCAGATTGTCTTTATCAAAATTTCCATAGGCTGGAATATTTCCGTTTTTAGGAATGGTGTCGAAATCCAAACCATAAAATAACTGGTTGGAATTTTGGGCATAAAAATCAAGGCCGCCAACAAAGCGGTTTCTTAAATTTTCTATATAGAAATCGCTAATAAAATTTTGTTGAATTTCCGTTGCCCGGGCGGTACTGTTAGCAGTTGATTGGTCTGCTCTTGCCAGGTAATCAGCGCCGGTTGCACCAGGATTTCCGGTAGCCACTGAATTAGGAACTACATAAAAATATGCATAAGGCCCGTCAGAGAAGCTATTGGTGCTGCTGAAATTGGTTTGAGAGCGCCATTGGCCGGAAAATTCGTAATTCATTTGCGCAAAAAAATTCTGGTTTTTTGAAACCTGTTGAATATCCTGTGCGCTATAAGATCTGTTATAATCGATACCCAATTCTTTTGGATTGGTTGCATTCAATTGTGATGTTGGAAAGTAAAAGAAAATAATTGGTTGAGAAGTATTGGTTCCATTATACAATTCTGCATCGAATGAAAAAGACAATTTATCATTTGCTTTTATCGAAAGGCTTGGCGCAAAAATATATCCTTTTGAAAATCCATTATCCTGGAAAGTTCCTTCATAATTGTAAGCCGCATTCATGCGAAACAAAATGCGTTTATTAGAATCCAAAGGCGTATTAAAATCTGCGGACAAACGGTTGAAACTGTAGCTACCGGTTGAATAAGAAATTTCTCCACCCATTTTATCATAGGGCTTTTTGGTAACACGGTTTATCAATCCGCCATAAGAAGTAAGCGGGCTTCCAAATAACGTAGCCGATGGGCCTTTAATTACCTCAATGCTTTCGATATTTGCCGCATCGATACGGCTGGTAATATTTCCGGCAACGCCGTTTCGTAACTGGCTTGATAATATAAAACCGCGCGAATTGTAGTATGCACCACCATCGCCGCCACGCCCTGTAGCTTCCCACATTTTCTGAATTCCTGTTGAGTTACCAACCGCATCATCAACCGAATACACCATTTGTTGTTTTAAAAGATCTTTGGTGATGGTGGTATATACCTGCGAATTTTCTAAATTCTTTAATGGCATTTTAGAAACATAATCGCTAACGGGCGCCACTAATTTATAGCGATTGCCGGTTATGATCACTTCCTGTAATTTCTTTTCAGATATCTCTAAACGCAGATGAACAAAAGCAGTTTTTCCTTCTTCTACATTCACTTCTTTTTGGATGGCTTCATATCCTACCAGGTGAACTTCAATCTCATATTCGCCTGCAGCAATATTTTTGAAATGAAAATTACCATCATCATCTGTAACCGTATTTCTTTTAGTCTCTTTTAATGAAACCGTAACGCCAACTGCGGGCAGTCCTTCACTGGTTAGTATAGTTCCTTTTATATTTGAATTTTCATCTTCAACGCCTTCTGCATGCAGCATAGAAAAGGGAATGATGCAAAGCGCCATGAAAAATATAAAATAATAAAATACGCGATATTCTGTCAATTGAATCATATTAATTTTACTTACAGTTTTTACAAATTATTAAGAGTTGCAAAAATTGCATAAGTGAATCAATATGATTTTCGAAATAGGGAAAACGATTTTCGAAATCCGGAAAACCCGGGATTGATAAAATAAAAGATTAATTCTTATTTACTTCAAATGCAATACAGGAAAGGTTTTTATAATTTCAGAGATTCCTCATTTAGAAATGGGAAACAATTTGTTCAGACAGTGAACGAACAATTAAAGCAGATTTTTATTTTCTTTTATTAAAACAAAAAAGCCATAAACTTACTCCAGTAAAAAATCCGGATTATAAAATTTATAGCTTTTTAGAACAATTATTTTCAGGCTACGCCATCTTTTACCCCTTTAAAATATCCCACCGATTCGGCAATTCCCGGCAAAGGATCTTTCATATCTTTTTCAAATTCGATACCGCAATGGCCGGGATATTTTATTTTGCGCAGCGCTTTTACCAATGCAGGAAAATTAATAATTCCTCTGCCTGCTTCTATAGCTTTTCCATCCTGCTCTGCTTTTGTCACGTCTTTTATGTGGAGATCAAAAATTCGTCTATTATATTTTAACACTGCCTTGGCAGGATCAACGCCCGCGCGCTGCGCATGGCCAATATCAAGACAAAGCCCCATGCGCGGATCTTTGTTTTTAATAAGGTCGTAGCCTATCTGTGGATTAGGATACATTTTGTCTTCCGGCCCATGATTATGAATGGCAAGTTTTATATTGTACGTTTTTACTTTTTGTTCCACATAATCCATCTGGTCGTGCTCCGGCACGCCGATGATCATCGAAACGCCCACATTTTTTGCGTATTCAAATGCCTGGTCTACTTCTGCTTTATTTTTCATATAAATAACGCCAACACCGTAGATATTGATACCGCCATTCTTATATTCGTTAACTACTTCATCAATTTTTTCTTTTGTGCTGTCGTAAGGCAGATGAAAGTTTTTTAAAGTCATTTCATGAATATCCAATCTTTGCATCATTTTGATAGATTGCGGAATATCAAAATTTACAAAAGTATAGTCCGCTATCCCTACAGGTAGATCATTTGCAGGATTTTTGTTTTCATTATTTTGAAAAGATGCGCCTTTATTTACCAGGGGCGCTAAAGTGGCCGCGGTTAAACCGAGGGTTGTATTTCTTAGAAAATTTCTTCTGGAAGTCATTATTTAAAATTTAAAAGATAAGACCGGTTATAAAATAAAAATCATGATTATTTCTTTATCCACTGTTTCAAATCCATTATTGGAATAAAATTTCAGAGTAATCAAGCCAGCTTAATATCGGGTTTCCAACCTGGTTGATATTCCCTTCCCCAAAGCGCCTGCGCTTCTTTATCATTTAAAATTTTGCCACCATTATTGGCATCACAATGAAGCGTTCTGCTTACGCGCTGGGCAATATTCCCCAAATGGCAAAGCAACACACTTTTATGGCCTTCAGTTATCGGGGAATTTAGAGGTTTTCCGTCGCGAACGGCATTTACAAAATTCTCAAAATGATAGGCATCCAATTGAACGCCCGGCCCCATACTGTTGATAGTATCTATTTTAGGTTCTTTCTTACTTTCTTTGATCAGTTTATTATTCTTATCAAAAAACTTATAATCATCATTGCCTGAATTTACCATGGTTCCATTTTTACCAAAAATCTTAAAACCCCTGCCACCACCTGCTTCCGGATAATTATTACAACTGCGGCCCTGCCAGCTAATTGCTTTTTTATCGCCGAACTCGTAAGTAATTTCTTGCGTATCTGTGGTTTGCCAGTCATCGTGATAAGCATAACGCCCGCCACCAGAAACCACCTTGCTGGGATAGTTTACATCCAATGCCCAAC
Source organism: uncultured Chitinophagaceae bacterium (assembly GCA_963741705.1). Classification (GTDB taxonomy): domain Bacteria; phylum Bacteroidota; class Bacteroidia; order Chitinophagales; family Chitinophagaceae; genus Ginsengibacter. Next base: position 11,714 of record CAVUJE010000004.1, read on the forward strand.
GCATACAATCTATTTCATGAGTTCCGTTGTTGCAGGACTCGCCGGTGCCCCAGTTCCAAAACCAGTGCCAGTTGTAAGGAACAACATTATCCCTGTAATCCTTTCGGGGCGCAGGTCCCTGCCAGAGTTCCCAATCGAGATTAGAAGGAACAGGAACTATTTTTCCATTCCCGATTGATTTGCGATTGTTCGCATACCAGCCGGAACCAAAATAGGCTTCCCCGATAATGCCATCATGAATCATTTTTATAGCTTCTGTTATATTAGGCCACGATCGGCGTTGGTTGCCCATTTGCACCAAACGATTGTATTTTTTTGCGGCAGCTATCAGCATTTCTCCCTCTTCCGGATTGTGTCCGCAGGGTTTTTCGACATACACTTGTTTTCCTGCCGCGCAGGCGAGAATAGCTGCAGGTGTGTGCCAATGGTCGGGAGTAGCGATAGACACAGAATCCAAATCTTTATCATCCAGGATGGTTCTGAAATCCTGGATAGCTTTTGGCCTTTTCCCATTTAACTTTTCAGCAAGATTAATTCCTTTTGCCAATGCATTTTTTTCAACATCGCACACATAGGCAATTTCTACATTGGGGATAGTATGATAAGCTTGTATATGCGCTAAACCGCGCCCATTGGTGCCAATTACGGCTACTCTTAATTTGTTGGCCGGATTATTTTTTCCGAGTGCTGATAATTTTAAACCGGTAAGGCTCAACCCTGCGCCGGTGATTGCGGTGTTTCTAATAAAATTTCGTCTTTGCATAATTGTTTTTGAATTTTAAAGTTATTAAAGGTTACAATGAATTTCACGAACCAGCCTGTCAGGCGTTACAAATCGCGAATTGTTTTTTCCATATCTCATTACAATTTATTTACCGATCACGGGATTTATAATTTAACCGCTGAATAGCCTGTGAGGTTTCTTAGCGCAAAGGCAAGCTTGCAAACCTTATAGTCAAAGTGTATCACTTCTCACTAAATGTTATAAAAGTAATGCTTAGTGGTGGCAATTCGACATTTCCGGCTTTGATATCTTTTCCGTTAATTGCGGGTATGTCATCATTAGGTCCTAATTGCAATATCTTTCCATTCAGTTTCACTTCTTTGCCCTGCAACTCATCGGACGTTAATGTATATTTCTTTGCGCCTTTTGGAACATCAATCGTTGTAGCATTTTTATCAGTATTGATCACTAAAAGAGTTCTCCCGTTTTTATTCCCTTTTAAACTATGTGCATATACATATACACCTGGATTCCCTTTTCCCGCGTCATATACTTCCGTACCCATTAGCTTTGCCCACAACAATGCAGCCCAATATTTCGGGCGTGGCGTGTAAGTGTCATGCTCTAACATACCGTACTCGCTGGCCGCAAATGTGTTGTGAAAAATCATGCTGACGCCGTCTTTTGCCAAACAGCCCATTTGATCTAAATAGCGGAAGCAATCAAGGAAGGTGACCGCCCAGGGATTGCCCCCGCAGGCGGCATCAGCAGTTTCCGTAAGCCAAATTGGTTTACCCGGTTCATACTCGTCTCTCAACTGTTTATAAAAGTCAAATGTAGTGCTGGTTTTAGATAGCCATTTTTCAGTAAGTGCGTCTTCCGGAGAAGTAGTCAGGTCCTTTCCCAGGAATGCACAACGTTGTGATATAGCCCCATAAAAATGATAAGAAAAAATATCGAATTTCGGCCTGGGCTCTGCAGAAAGCATATCGTTTGAAGTAATCAACGGCATTGCCTTTGGAAGCAGTTGACTTCCTTCACCAGCGGAGCCTGGGCCTGCGATGAGCATACCCGGCAACGATGTATGTACAAATTTTGTAAACACTGCTATATCTTTTGCAAATGTAGAGGCATCATATCCTTTGGGTGCGCCCCCGGAAGAGGCTATTGAGGGTTCATTAAATAATTCAGCAGCATAAATATTGCCACCAATCGATTTAGTAAAATCAGCAATTTTTTTTGCCTCAACGGGTGTCCAAATGCCTTCATTATCACGAACACCTTCACTTATCGCAAAAGAAGTCATTAATTTTGCATCTACGGCTTTTGAAAAATCAACTACGCCTTTCCATTGATTCCTGGTAAGAACCCCTTTAAATCCTTTTGGAGGTTCATTTAGCTGTTTCTTATCATTGTCTTGAAAATAAACGGTGTTGGCCCATGTACCACTCACGCGTACGCAGGCTGGGCCTAATGCCGTCGCTAACTTGCGCAAACGCTTGTTGTATAAATTAACAGGAGCCATTGCCTGGAACATGGAAGTATCAATACCAACAGACATGCTGCTCTTTCCCGCAGGTTGATCCGTCATCTTATCATAGGGCTTCCAGAATCTTCCCCCAATCACTTCGGCCATTTCTATGTTGTAAGATTGAAAGCGTGTATCCACAGAACCGATGAGCTTCATTTCTTTAAGATGGATGCTCAATATATTATCTGTATGTTTTGGAGTTTTGTACTTTTTAACAAACGCACAGAGGATCAGCGCAGCACCGAAACATGTAAACATCATTAATTTTGAGATTTTCATTTTTTTATTATTTAAGTCTGTAAAATTTCCGGCCTTGCATTCGGTAGTTCTGTACATCAATTCATACGGATCATCTTGTTTTGACTTCCACAAACTCTTTACAAGAGATGACACCTTTTAAAAGGTGCCATCTCTTGCAACAACAGTAACCAAACAATTAACAGGAATTCCTGTTTTCCTGCGTTATTTTTTAAACCTCACAATTAATCTTCCGGCAATGATTCCAATGGAGGGACATTGTTTGCAGATCCGTTATATCCCTGGTTCTGGTTGATATGGCCGTTCACATTTGCATCTATGGCTGGTTGTGGTACGGGCCACAATACGTGATAAGGGCTTAAAGTGTATTCATCTCCATGAATGGTATGGACACCTTTATTATAAAAATTAGTATGGTCCATGATCCAATCGTACCAGAAGTTTTTTGTAGAAAAATCACTCATACTATAGGTTCTTCCTTTGTAGTCAGGTTTTCCGGTCTGGGCAAAAATGTAAGCGATACGGGTAAGTTCTACTTTGCGATATTCTTCATAATACAACTCACGGGCTCTTTCATCAAGAATAGTAGCAATAGTTACATCGCCTGCATCGATTGGTTGTGCATGCGCTCTTTCCCTAACTTTGTTGATATCTGCTGCAGCGTTTACCAAATCACCTTTCCAGTAATATGCCTCAGCTCTCACCAGGTAAGTTTCAGCCAACCTGTAAACATACCACGGAGTGTGGCCTCCATTATTTAATGAATTTTCATGGTCCGGAACAAATGTTTTGTATTGAGGCCAGTCATACCAGCACCTGATGGTATCAGAACATAAAAGGCCTCCTGAAGAATTGAATTCCTGCAAATGTTTGCCGTAATAAGGGTCATTTAGTTCTATTAATTTTGGATTGTTGTACACCAAATCCTCCATCCGCATCCAGTTCTGACGGGAGTGGCGAAGATCCCCGTCATCGCCATTCCATATCAAATGAGTGCTGTACCATGTGCTCCTGCAGCGGCCGATCCCACGTCCATAAGCTGTCTGCTGATCATATTGAATACCTGTAGTTCGGATGGTACCTGAATTTCCGGCAGGAGTATTAATTTTTGAATCCCAAAGAGGCACCATCTGCCTCATCGTAGAAGCTCCGCCATCATAATCACCATTGTTTTTATAACCTTCCAGGTCTATAACATAAAATAGCCCTTCCGTATTCTCTGGTAAAATCTTATTCAACGGCCGGTGCAAATCCCATATAACATTGTAGCCGGTATCCGCTAAAGCAGGATCCATATCAGTTTCAGCGCCAAAACGATGCTCCATCAAATGATATACACCTCCATCAATCAGAGATGAAGCGGCGGCAATGGCACCATCAAAATCTCCGAGGCAAAGATCAATTTTAGCCAACAAATGCTGGCAGGCTCCTTTTGAAACCTCGCCTTTAGGTACGCCATCCGGCACCCATTGCACCGCATATTCCAGTTCTTTTTTCATTTCCTGCAATAATACTTTACGATCAACAGTTTGAAAATCCAGTTTAGGATCTGAGAACAATTTGCCTGCATAAGGCACATCTCCGAAACAATTGGTAAGAACATAATAAGTATAGGCACGGAAAAAATATGCGGAACCGATTAAAGCGTTTCTTTTTGCCAGTTGGGTTGCGTTCGTCGTATCCCATTTTGGAACATTTATATAGGCCAACACGGTATTCGCGTATTTAAGCCTGTAAAAACTTTGTGTCCAAAACCAACCGATACGGTTATGGTCCACATCATTAAGAGGCGCGTCCGGGGTTATCTGGAGATTCATGTCCTGGGCAGGCCCCGATTTATCAGTGGTGCCTTCTACGGACACATCAGAAAATATACACTGTGTAATCATAGGAGCTCCATCTCCAAAAAAGTCGTATCGAAGGTTTCTTTCGCAGGCTACCAATGCATCCTGCAAGGCCTCAGGTGTAGTATAGGTGGTTTCAGGAGTATAGAATGAAAGGGGTTTCGGCTTTAGGTAGCTCTTATTGCAACTGACGCTGATGAATATGGCTCCAAACAACATCCCCAGGCCGTATACTAATTTTTTATTGATTGATTTCATAATAATTTTATTTAAAGTGCAGCAATTAAAGTGTCAGGTTAAATCCAAAGGTGAATGTCCGGGGAGTAGGTCCGGGTCCTACGTTTGAGTCCCATTCAGGATCCCAATACTTCCAATCGGGTGCATACACCGCAGCATTTTTAACGGTAAAATAAAGTTTAAGATCCTGGACTTTCACTTTTTCCAATATTTGCTTTGGAAGAGTATAGGCTAACGCGATATTGTCTAATCTTATAAAATTCCTTTTTCTATAAACACTATAACTGGCGCTACCATCACTGGAATAAATTCTTGCAAAAGAATTCTCAGCATGATCAGGCGTCCAGTAAGGATATACATATCCATCAGTACGATCAGGGAAACCGCCACGGTTTTTTGCCTGGTTGAAGCTTGACATGAAGCCCCATTGAGAATAAATTAAGAATGAGAGATCAAAATTGTTCAAAAAGGTGAAATTATTTCTTAATGTCCATTGGTAACGGGGTTTGGAATAGCCGAGAAACTGGCGGTCGTCATTGGTATATTTAGTATCCTTGTTTACATCCTGCAATTTAAAATCTCCCGGGTTCTGACCGTAAACTTTAGCCTGATCCGCCTCGTTGCTTTGATAAACGCCCAACACTTTTATATCCCATATCGCATCTATAGGATGGCCAATAAACCACCTGTTGGAGATATCGCTTGCTTCCTCCTTGCCTATTACGTGTCCGTCTGCATCAGTAACGTCAATCATATTTCCATACAAATGAACTATTTCATTTCTGTTTAAAGAAAAATTAAAGCTTGTATTCCACCTAAAATTTTTACGGTTAATATTGGTAGAGTTGAGGCTAATTTCCAAACCTTTATTGTCCACTTCTCCGAGGTTAGTTTGTACACTGCTAAAGCCCACTACATCCGGCAGGCTCCGGCTAACCAACAGGTTGGTAGTTTTTCCTTTATATACATCAATACTGCCACCGAGAACGTTATTTAAGATTGAGAAATCAAGGCCAATATTAAAAGCGGACGTTTGTTCCCATTTTAAATTTGGATTGGCCATTGTAGTTACATATAGTTGAGAAACTACATTAGTAGTTCCATCAGGATTTATCTCCAGATATTTGCCCGAATTCAAATCAGCAAGCGAGGAATAGCGGCCAATATCACGATTACCATTTACGCCATAAGACAGTCGAAGTTTACCATAATTCAACCAACTGGATTTAAAAAATTGTTCTTTAGTGAAAACCCAACCAAAGCGCTGCTGCGGGAAATTGAGCCCAGGGATATTTTTGACCAAAAGCTGAATAACCATCCTGGCGCATAGACAATGTAAGCATATAGCGGTCTTTATAAGAATAAAAAACCCGTGCCATCAAAGCAGCGCCTGTGCTGTATTGGTCATCACTTGAAATACTTTGGTTTAATGCGGCGCCCATATTATGATAGCTCAACACATCGCTGGGATCAAAATTGGTACCTATCATGTCGTTTGACCAATATTGATATTTCTCCGCATTGGCCAGTAAGGTGACATCTATATGGTGATCATTAATTGTTTTATCCCAGCTTAAAATATTATCTATCTGCCATTGATAAATGGTATGATTATTCCTTTCTCCCTGGCCACCGATTTTGGTATAATCAGGGTCCTTGGCGCCATTGCCATTGAAGTAATTATAAAACTCCAGTTCAGGAGCAAAGTTCACCGTATATTTTATGCCAAACGGAAGCGTCACTTTACCATAAATAATGGAATTTAGTGTATAGTATTTTTGTAACCGGTTAGTATATTTCGTTTTTATAAAAGGGTTTCTTGAACCACCGCCCGGGTCATCCTGCGGGCTATACCGGTAATCAGAAGAATCATCGGTATAAAAACTTCCATAAGGAGAATTTTGTACAATTCTTGTCCAATCCAACGCTACTCCGCTTTCATCCCTGTCTGCAAATTGCGTATTAATACCAACTGTCAGGAATTTTGTTATTTCCGCATCTAATTTTAATCTGCTTTGAATGGTATTGTATTTATCGCCTACTACAATTCCTTTATTACTAAGGTATCCACCTGACCAGTAATAAGAAAACTTATCCGTCCCTCCGGCCACACTTATTGTATAATTCTCCTGAAATGCTTTTTGAAACATCATGTCGTACCAGTCGATAACATTTCCCGCTTTATAATTTTTTTGCTCTACCGGCTGAAAATTAAGACGGGTAAGCCACACATCCACCGGATCACCTGATGAATTATCATACGCGAGCCAATCGTCAATGGAAATATTAGAAGGCAATGTCCGTGGGTCATTAAATTCATAGGGTTTTTCATTAAACCCATGAATACTGTTTTCCACGTCAATACGCCATTTAATAAAGTCCTCACCCTTATAAACAGGCTGGTTTACTGACATAGTTGCTACTCCCAGGTTGCCGTTAAAGTTAATGGTCGGTTTACCAGGTTTTCCTTTTTTAGTATTTATCAGGATTACGCCACTGGCTGATTTAGCTCCATATACTGCGGCGGCGCTTGCATCTTTCAAAACATCCACCGTAGCAATATCCTGCGGATTGATGTCTGACAATGCGCCGTAATAAATTACACCATCCAACACGATCAGTGGAGAAGTACCGGCATTTAAGGAATTGGTTCCTCTTATCTGCAACGCGCCTCCTGGTTTAGCGCCTGATACTACACCTACACTTAATCCGGGAACATTTGACCTCATGGCATCCTGCACTGAGGTAGGGTTTTCATTTTGAAGTTTGGCAACATTTACAGAAGAAATGGCTCCTGTTAAATCTTTTTTCTTGGCGGTGCCATACCCTATCACTACCACCTGGTCCAATGAGGAAACAGCTCTTTCAAGCCTGACATTAATTTGTCTTCTTCCTTTGATGGCTTCCGTTTGATCTTTAAATCCCACAAACGAGAAAACGAGTGAATCGTTTGGTTTTAAACCAGCCAACACATAATGGCCATTATTGTCAGTTGATGTGGCTTTGGTGGTGCCAGCGGCGCTAACGGTTACTCCCAAAATTCCGCCCGGGGTGTCGTCGCTGGTGACCCTTCCCTGGACAGAAATATTTTGAGCAAAAATAGCCCCGGTGCTGCAGAACAGGCCAATAGCCATGAGCAGCAGTTTGCTTCGAATTAGATGTTTCATAATCAAGTTTTTACGTTTTTATTAAATTGGAGAACAGGTTTTTAAATTTTTGATGGAACAGTAAACGAACAAATAGTTATGTTTTTTATTCTTAAAAGTTTTTAATTTTGGTTATAAATAATTAATGATTTTGCTGCGCTATTTCCAATCCTTTTGTGGTTGTATAATATTTAGCGATCATGCAGGGCACTTCCCAATCAGGTAATTTTCCATCTTTCAGGTATTGTAAATATCTTCTCATCACATCTGCAAAATGAGATTCATGGCCTTTGTGATATTCTTCGGGAATGCTTACTTTCCATCCCCCCTCAATTGATGAAATACTCACGCCTGGCATGTCTTTATTAATATCTTGTATCGCTTCATTCAAGGCCTGCGACAAATCGCTTGTATCTTTTGAATTAACCGGCCATACATATAATGAAGCTTTCCAGTTTTCTTCAGCGCCTTGTTTTATTTCAAGATTGGCTTTGGTTCCTTTTAATAATGCATAATAAGTATCACCGGCTCCTTCAGGCGCATCGTATGTCCATTTGGCGGTAACTCTGGAAAAAACCCCTTTGATAGAATAGTCAATAGTACCATTTCCATGCGTCATCAGAGAATCTCCCTGGATATATTTTTGCAAAAAATCAGGAAACTGATCTTCATTAGTGATCCTGGTAAATTCAGAAAGAGAAAGTGGCGTAGGCCAGATTTTAGCAGAATTGATGGTGATATCTTTTGTGTAATCAAGCGACACACCAGGAAAGCAAACCCATTGCACCAAATCAACGAGATGAGTTCCCACATCGGCAATTGCATCGCCTTGCTGCAGCGGGTCAAAGAACCAATCTGGCCGAATCAAAGGTTTGCCCGAAACCTGCTTAAAATAGCGGTGAACACTTTCCATAATTACAGCAGGCGAATCTTTAGTGCCTTTTTTTAATTCGCCAAAAACAGACAAATTATTGGCTAATTTTTTCTGAAGAATGGTAGCAGCTACCGAGCGCTCTGTCATGATATCATATAAAAGAACACCCTTATCTTTGGCGTCAGCAAAGGCCTGTTTTAAGGTATCAAAACCAGCCGTATTAATTGCCATTGGCTTATCAGCAAGCACATTCAATCCATCATCAATTGATTTTTTGATATACTCTGTTTTTTTCAGATTGTTGCCTGCGAGCACCACCAGGTTTCCTTTCTTTTCGTCAAGCATTTTTTGCAGGTAATCATCACCGTTATAAACTTTTTCCACCCAATGGGTTGGATCTTCAGTGCGGCTGTTGTATTGACTGATGTAATTTAATTGCTCAGTTAAACCCAATCCTTTAGGCCCATAAACATATACCACAGAATCAATGCCCGGATACATGCTTTTTTGAACCAACGCCGAATGGAAATGCGAAGGATCAAGAGTGATCAGCTTTACTTCTGCATCCGGTTTTGTTGACGCATTTTCATCTCCTGCTGATTGGCATCCTGCTATCATGAAAGCGGTTATTAAAGAAAGGTTTACAATTTTTAATTTTGAAATTGTTTTCATGGAAAATTTCATTTTCAAATTTTAGATAACAGTCTTTAGATCATATTCCATGTTCAACTGGTATGGCCAGCGTTCTGAACGGGTCAGCATAGCATTGGCTTCAGTATCATTATTAAATCTTTCTTTAGCCGGATCCCAATATAATTTTCTTCTTAGCTTCATGGCTATGGCGCTAAGCAGGCAAACAGAGCAGGCCCTGTGGCCAACTTCTATTGGGGCAATTGTAGGCGCTCCGCTGATGATACATTCCAGCCAATTGAGATGATGCTCTTTACTTTGATATAAATGAATTTCATTTGGCCCTATAACCGAATCCAAAATTTTAGGATCGCTGGCGGATAATGATTTTTGATTTTTTTCTTTTGAAGCAGGATCGCTGGCAGTAACAGAATAATTTCCGCGGCCCACAAAAATCCAACCTTCAGTGCCAACGAATTTGACTCCATTTGCATAACTATCGCTCGCAAGCACTTTTACACCATTGGCAAAAACACTTTCTGTTTTAAATGGGCCATGCACATCCCACAAAGCATCTTTTGGTGGCCAAACCACTTCCTGACAGGAAATTTCTATAGGCCCGGTATGCTCGGTTCCCATCCCCCAGTTGGCAATATCAAAATGATGAGCGCCCCAGCCGGTGATCATTCCGGCGCCATATTGCTCGCACCGAAGCCAGCCGGGACGGGAAAAACTTCCATCCTGCGGATGGACACGGTGTTCCGTGTAGATAGAATAAGGCGTCCTTCCTGACCACTTTTCATAATTCAGATTTCCAGGCACAGGCATTGGTTTTTCAGGATAAGATGTTTTAGGATCATCTGTTGGCAGTCCCACATAAATTGTTTGGATATCCCCAATTCTTCCGTTCCTGACCAGTTCACACGCCTTATGAAACTGTGGCCACGGCGAAAGAGACCGTTGCTGGGAACCTATTTGAAAAGTAATGCCGGATTTATAAACTTCATCACTTAAAATTCTTCCCCCGGCAATTGTGAGTGAGGCTGGTTTTTCCATGTAAATATGTTTACCTGCCCTTGCAGCATGGATGGCCGCTAATGCATGCCAGTGGTCCGGCGTGCAGATAAGAACGGCATCGATATCTTTATTGGCCAAAAGATCTTCGTAATTATCATACGTTTTGGTTCCGTTATAAGATGTCCCTTTCTTTTTTGCATACAGGCCGTCCACAAATTCTTTTCCTTGCTTTACGCGATTGCTGTCCAAATCGCAAACGGCCATAATGTTGGCTAAATCCCATTGTGCAGTACCGGGAATATCCCATTCATGAGCGATACGTCCTGCGCCAATAACGCCGATGTTAATCTTGTTGGAAGGAGCATCTTTTCCCAGTACGCGTGAAGGTACTATACCGGGAAAAGCATTACTAACTCCGGGCAAATGAGTCATTGCAATTGCGCCTGCGGCTCCTTTTACCGAAGAAGATAAAAATTTCCTTCTGTTAAATTGATTTCCTGAGTTTTGCTGGTTCATATCCTGATTTTTCATTTTTAATTTTTATTTCAAATTTTGATTTTAATAAGGCAACGGATCGTCGGGGCTGGTAGCATGCGCTTTTGAATAATCAAGTGGTTTGTTATTTCCAATTACCCATTGCAAACCACCCAGGATAAATTTTTCAAAAACGGGATCCGAATATCTTTCTCCATCGTGGCCTAAAGCCGTATACCACTCACGGCCTCCGTCAAATTGGTGGCACCAGGTGGAAGGGAATACATCGCCATAAATGACTGGTTTTTCTTTATCTGTGACTGTATTTAAATCATGAACTGTTAAAACATGAATATCCGGATTGATATCGGTGGTATAATAACATTCGTCATTTACATCCCAATGATGTGGTAAAAAAGAAGTGGACACATTGGTGGTATCAATAATTATTTCCTGGAATTGCTGGTGTCTTGCATGACGAACAAATGTGCCGCCAACCAATCTTTTAAACCATTGCCAGTTTCGTTCGGTTCCGGTGACGGAATGAATACCGACAAATCCGCCACCGGCCTGTATATACCGCATCAGCGCTACTTTTTGGGCATCATTATCAAATACTTCATTGTTAGTGCTGGTAAAAATTAAAGCATTGTACTTTTTTAAATTATCATCATTGAAATCGGCAGGATTATCAGAAACCGTGACAGCAAAACCATTTTGTTTACCTAGTCTCTGGATGCAAGCCACTGCAGAAGGAATATTATCATGGACATATCCTTTTCCATTTTTGGTATAAACCAGCACATTTACTTTTTTCCAGTTTATATCCCTATTGCTATTGGAATGCCTTTCCGCAGAACAAGCGCTTAGGATAAGAGAAAAGATTATGATTCCGACTGTATAATTCTTTATTGTATATATTTTCAACATTACAGTAAACGAACTTTTAAAATGAATTTTTAATTTGCTTTATTCTTATTCCTGTTATGGGCTTACTTAATTTTTTCCACGTTTACTTTCGGTGGATGGCCAAAACTCTTCCAGGTATTTTCCGCTTCGGCAGCAGAAATAGTTCCGTCATATACCAACATCCTGTATTTCAAAACATATCTTTTGTCGGGATATAAAGGCCAATCCATATTTCGTGTAGGGCTAAAACTAAAGAAAACATCTCCCCTTCCATTCATGTGTTCAGGCCACACCCGCATGGGCTCCGGAAAATTATAATTCGTCGGATAATCCATAAATAAAATACCTGAATGCCCACCGGTAACATCACCATCAATCATACACCAGCGGGCTCTTGAAGCATCCGCATCTTTGCGGGTCTTGCCTTCAGAGGTAAGCACTTTACTGTTCTGGTCATTCCAATCATGCGTGGCCCTGAAACCAAATCCTCCGTAACGGTATTCTTTTAAAATAACCGGATCAGGAGTAGCGCAATTAAGAATAGAAGTAAAATCCCAAAGCCACATTTTCGGCCCTATATTATAAACTCTTACATCCCAAACTTCATCCATCGCCACCTTTTGATGCTGCATCATAGTATCTTCAAAAACTACATGCTCCTGCAAAGCTTTGAATCCTCCATAAACCGGACCTTCCGATTTCGAAATAAATTTCGAAAAACGAACTGTTCCTTCTTTTTTTACCAGGTTCCAGAAATCAACCATTTTGCCTTCAAACATTACATCCGTCCAGGGGTTCCAGATGCCTACATGATGACGATGATCAGGTGGATTAATCTGAGTAAGAACATGGCCATCAGGCGACCACAAAGGATGGATAAATCCGCTTCTTTTGAAAACGGTATCTACACCTTCTGGCGGGTAAACGGTTTTGAAATTATATTGCAATACATTTTTTCCATGGTCAGTAAGAACCAATCCTCCATCATGCTTTTCAACTTTTATAGGGAAATCAGTTCTTCCTGAGCGGTTTCCTTCCGATAATTCAAATACTTGTTTTTCACCTTTGGATGAACTATTCTTTTTTACCATCCACCAGAGAAAACGATGATACCCGTGTTCTACCTGGAAGGCAACCGTCATTTTTTTACTCCCGGCCAACTGTTGCAAAACAAGGGATGAATCTGCTACAGAAGTTAAATTATCGAGGTCAATATATACCGGAGTTTCAATACTATTATCAACATGATCAAGAGTAAGTTTTGCAATGGGCTGCGCAAAAATATTTGGGGTACTCATTACCGTTAAAAGGCAAATAATCGAAGCGATAAATTTATTCATACCAGGGAAGAACGTTTAATTATTATCTGTACGTTAAAGAAAAGATAAATTAAATGTAGGATAAAAATTTCAGAATGCAACCGGTTACAACAATTATTTATTTTTTTATCAAAAATAATACTGACTTACATCAACAATTAAATGCAGGGTTAATCAATGCAAATAAGACCTGATAAAGAATTGAGCCCGGATTATTATTCTGAATATTAATAAAATAATTCAAATATATTTTATACTTTTAATACTTTTTTAAAATTACTCTCTGTTTTACACAACCGATTGTTAAATGAAAAACAGGAAAGAAGTCACCATTTACGACATAGCTAATAAATTAAAAATCTCGTCAGCAACCGTTAGCCGGGGGTTGAATAATCACTACTCTGTTAGTAAAAAAACACAAAAACAAATTTCTGACACGGCCAAATCCATGGGATACCGTTCCAATTTGTTTGCAAAAAATCTGCGCAGTCAAAAGACGCGCACACTCGGTGTGATTGTGCAAACATTAAACAGCAATTTTATTGCTTCCGTTCTTTCAGGTATAGAACAGGTGGCTAATAAAGCAGGTTATAACCTGATTATTTCGCAATCACAGGAATCGCAGACAAAAGAAGCTATTAATGTAAATACAATGTTCAACAGCCGCGTCGACGGGCTTATAGTTTCGCTGGCATTTGATACCACGGATGTTTCGCATTTTGATCCTTTTTTTAATAAAGAGACCCCCGTTGTTTTTTTTGACAGGATAAGCTATGGCCAATCCAGTACCAATGTGGTTATTGATAATTTTAAAGCAGGTTATGATGCCACAAAGCATCTTATTGAGCAGGGATGTAAAAAAATTGCTCATATAACGGGAAACCTTACACGAAATGTTTATGCAGACAGAATGAAAGGTTACAGGGAGGCGCTTCTTGAAAATAAAATTCCATTTAATGAAAAATATCTGATCGTTAATAATATGAATGAGCAGAGCGCAATTGAGGCAGCTAAGCAACTTATGGCAATGAAAGCCATGCCTGATGCTATTTTTGTTGCCAATGATAATTGCGCTGCGGTTTGTATGCAGGTATTGAAAGACGAGGGTTATTCAATTCCAAAAGATATTGCCATAGTGGGATTTAATAATGATATTATCAGCAGGGTGGTTAATCCAAAAATATCTACTGTTAATTATCCCGGCCAGCAAATGGGCAAAATTGTAGCCAATGCTTTAGTAAATCATCTCGAAGGAAAAGCAAACCTCGATGCTACAAGCACTATAATTATTAAATCGGAATTGATTGTGAGAGAATCTTCGCTGAGAAAAAGTTAGTTGTTCAACTAAAAAGTCGAACTACATCATAAACCGTCATTAAAGCCAGTAAAGCAACAAATAAAGCAGAATTTTATTTTTAGCTTTTAGCTTTTAGCCTAATCAACTAATTTATTAGCAAGCCCGTTAAAAATAAATCCATGAAACGGATACACAGAATACCAATAAAGTCTTCCTGATAATCCCTTCGGGCGAAATGTAGCAGTTTGAATTAATTCATTATTTTCTATTTTAAACTCCAGCCATGCTTCTCCGGGCAGTTTCATTTCAGCATATAACAATAATCTTTTTTTCTCCTTATCGGCAAGCAATACCCTCCAGAAGTCAAGGGCATCGCCGGCATTTATTTCAGAAATACTTCTCCGCCCACGTCTCATTCCTACTCCGCCTACCATTTGATCCATCAGTCCACGTATTCGCCATAGAATATTTCCATAGTACCATCCTGTTTTGCCACCAAGCGACCAAATTTTTCGAAGCGTTTTTTCAACATCAGTAACTTTTCTTTTTCGCACATCTTTAAAACAACCATTAACGGGTACTTCTATATAACTGGAAATGCCTTTGTCGAGGATGGCGCTCGTTTGGGCATCTTTCCAACTGCTATGCACTAAATTTTGCTCTATCTTATCAAATGCCAATTTTAAAGAAGTATCGTAATCAATCAGTTTTATATGGAGTTTCCCGGCCAGGTCATTAGGTTTGCAAATCACTTCAACCTTCATACTATTCACCAAATTTTTCGCAAGCGAATAAGAAGTTGACGTCACAAAAAACAACCAATAAGATGATAGCCGCGGAGTCATCACAGGCAACGTGATAATGGTTCTTTTCAGCCCTCTGGATTTTGCAAAACGAAGCATCATCTCTTTATAGGTTAGTATGTCCGGGCCGCCAATATCAAAACTTTTATTAAACGCAGGTTCGAAATTTATAACCCCATTTAAAAATTCAATCACATTCCTGATAGCAACCGGCTGGCATTTGGTATTTACCCATCGCGGCGTTATCATCGCAGGAAGTTTCTCCACCAGGTCGCGTATGATCTCAAAGGAGGCACTTCCGGAACCGATTATAATTCCTGCCCGTAAGGTAGTTAGTGCAAAATCTGAATTGCCCAGGATTTCTTCTACCATTTTGCGGGATTCTAAATGTTTGGACAAATGCTCTTCATTCACGATACCGCTTAAATAAATTACCTGTTTAACTTGTGTCTTCTGCATCCTGCTCACAAAATTGTTGGCACAGTCTGATTCCAATTTTGTAAAATCACCACTGCCTGTTGACATCGAATGAATAAGGTAAAATGCCACCTCAATATCATCAGGAATATTGGCCATCGTTTCTTTGTTCAAAAAATTCGCTTCAATCACTTTGATTTGACCGGGCGGATATTTATCTATACTAAAACGACGCGCATCCCTCACACAACAAATCACATAATGCCCGTTGTCTAAAAGAACGGGAAGCAATCTAAGAGCTATATAGCCTGTGGCGCCGGTTAAAAGTATTTTCATGTAAGAATGAATTCAACAAAGCGCGTGCCCTTAATTTGATTTTATTCAGTTAGAGGAAATTTACCATTAAGAACCTTCAACTAAATATTTTTAAGCATTCACTTATTCAAATTAATTTCTATTTTTTTTATAAATTATTTGGATTCTTCAAATACAATATTAACTTTGTTTTTCAAAGTACTTTTACAATGAATAATAAACACCAGGAAGATCTCGAACACATCCGTTCTATGATGGAACGCTCCTCGCGTTTTATTTCTCTTAGCGGAAAATCCGGAATAACTGCAGGAATTGTTGCACTAATCGCTGTTTCTCTTTCCTATTACTTTATAAAAAATAGCGGTGGAGAATATTTTGGAAGCAAGCACATTAATTTATCGTCAGCATTATTAACCAAATTAATTATCACCTGCTTAGCAACTTTAATAATCGCCATTTTTTTCGGAATCTATTTTACCCTGCAAAAAAGCAAGAGAACCAATATGAAAATATGGAATTCACTTTCAAAAAGGCTTTTAGTTAATCTTTCTGTACCACTGATCGCCGGAGGCATTTTCTGTATTGCGCTTTTTTATCATGGCCATTTCGGTTTAATAGCTCCTGTTATGCTTATATTTTATGGGCTCGCCTTAATGAATGCCAGTAAATATACTTTCAATGATGTGGAATATCTGGGATATTGCGAATTAATCCTGGGTTTAATTTCATTGTTCCTCGTAGGCTATGGGCTTATCTTTTGGGCAATCGGTTTTGGCGTGTTACATATTATTTATGGAATCATGATGCAAAAAAAATATCATTAATTTTTTCTCAAAATGAATTTGATCCAATCTTTAAATAAAGAATTTGAAAGCAGGATACGGCTGGGAATTATGTCGGTCCTGATGGTAAATGAATGGGTTGAATTTAAAGAAATGAAAGAAACATTAGGCATAACAGATGGCAATTTAGCAAGTCATATCGCGGGATTGGAAAAGAATGAATACATAGAAGTAAAAAAAGAATTTGTAGGTAAAAAACCTAAAACTTCTTACCGGGCCACAAAAGCTGGGCGTAAAGCTTTTAATCAGCACCTGAACTCTTTGGAAAAATTAATTAATAGAAAATAATTTTTTTACCTATTCACTTTGAAATTCAAAGAACTTTAAAAACAAAATAAATACTTAATTATGAAAAAAATTACCAAACTCTGGATCGGGACTTTGACATTCATTTTTTTATTTTATAACCAGGATATTGGTTTAAATGCAACGTTAACTGGATTATTGATGTGGTTCTTTCTTTACCAGCAACCCATAAAACCCGGAAACAAAAAAGAATTCCGGCTTTTGTCTGCATGCATTTTTTTATCAGCACTTTCCTTTGCCTGGTATGGCGATGCTTTTTCATTTTCCGCGCTTTTTATCTCTGTTATAGTTTTAGGATTTAAATCCCAATACCCAAAAATTAATATTGTCCTTTATCCATTTTTATGGTTTCTTAATTATGCCAGTTTTATTTTTAAGTTTTTTTCATTCAGATATTGGTTACCCAAAAAAATAGCCGGGAATAATTTCTTTAAAAAATTTCTGGCCTTAGTAGCTATTCCTTCATTTTTCGTCATCATCTTTATCGCAGTTTATACCAGCGGAAGCGACACTTTCTATTCTTTTTTTCAAAACATTTCTTTCGATTTTAATTTCTTTCAAATTGTATTTCTCGGATGCTTTGGTTTTTTTCTTTTTTTCAATGTGTGGTATGTTTTCATTCCAAAGCTTTTTATCAAAATAAATACTCAATTAGGCGTGAACTTCAGCACGGGCAAACAAATAAATTTTAAGCCCACATTCTCTTTTTTAGAAATAGATTTTGAAAGAAAGAGTGGTGAAATCTCATTGATTTTGCTGAACATACTATTGGTATTTTTTATTATCACTTACAATTATGAACAGTTTTTCAGCATTGCCAAAACTGCGGCATTAAGCGATGAAGTTCATCAACGGATTGCCACAATAATCTTTTCAATTATCATGGCAATCGGCGTGATCATGTTCTATTTTAAATCCAGTTTCAACTTTGACAGGAAAGCCGGATTGCTTAAAAAATTATCTTATGTATGGATTATGCTGAACGCTTTGCTAATTGTTTCTGCATTTATTAAAAATGCGGAATATGTTTCAGTTCTTGGATTAACATTTAAGCGAATTGGAGTTTTTATCTTTCTTGCTTTAAGCCTGGTTGGCCTTTTCATTACTTATGTAAAATTGCATTTTAGTAAAACAAATATTTTTCTTTTGAACAGGATGCTGCGCGTATTCTTTTTCACTTTTATAATTACAAGCTGCATCAATTTTAGCTGGATAGTTACCAAATACAATATTGCTTTTCAAAAAAATGATGATACAGAATATTTAAAAAAACTCGATTTTAATAAGCAAATTCTTTACAACTATTATAAAAATAATCCAACGTGGCAATCTTATTTTGACAAGGAAAAAGAAATTATTAAAAGGCAAAAATCAAAAAATATCTTGTCATGCAATTTATACTTTCAAAGTTTAAATATTAAATAATGAAGCTTGTTAAATACCCAATGAATTAAAATAAAAATCTAGAGATGATGGACAATTATGTTATAGTTTCTTATGAGTAAAATATTTTCGAACTTTCCTTTCATTTGAAAGCAGTAAACGGACTTATATTGTTGATTTGTATTTTTAATGAAATACAATGCAAATCTTGCGTAAATTGTAAAGAGTTTTTATTCTTTTATACATTCTAATAATATTTTATGGCCTCCAAAAACGACCTGGATTATACTTATACCACTATTGACGAAATATTCCGGTTAAGCGTTGGGGAGATGGGAGATTATAGTGGTGCTATGTTCAATGGCGATTTTTCAATGACGCTTGAAGAAGCTCAGAAACAAAAACATAAATTTATTGCTGACAGCCTGGGAATAAAAAATAATACACGCGTTTTGGATATGGCCTGTGGCTGGGGCCCATTTCTTCAATATATAAAGGGACGCGGTGCGAAAGGCACGGGCGTTACTTTATCTACAGGGCAGGCCGCTGCCTGCGTAAAGAATGGATTGGATGTGCAGGTGAAGGATTGCAGGTACATCAAGCCGGAAGACTTCGGCACTTTTGATGCGGTAACTTGTATCGGGGGCCTTGAGCACTTTTGTTCTATAGAAGAATATAAAGAGGGCAAACAGGATGAGGTTTATCATAATTTTTTTAAAGGATTGAATGATCTTCTACCAACCGGTGGAAGATATTATATGCAAACAATGGTTTTCGACAAAAATATGATGCCGTTGGAGGAAGTAAGCGTGGAGGCGGATAAAAATTCTCCATCGTACGCGATGGCTTTAATGGTGAAGCAATTCCCTGGTTCCTGGTTACCGTATGGGGCAGAGCAGGTCATCAGGAATGCAGCGCCTTATTTTAAATTAATTTCCAAAAGCAGCGGCAGGTATGATTATATTGAAACCATTAAAAGATGGAGAATGAAATTCAGAAAATTTAATTTAAAAAAGTATTCTCTATATGCTTCCCTACTTCCGAAATATCTTTATGATAAAGAATTCCGACACCTTGTTGAAGTATTCAAAATAAGCCCTAACAAAGTTTGTTTTGAAAATGAGACCATGGATCATTTCAGAATGGTATTTGAAAAGATATGAGGAATCTTGTTTTCTTAATCTGATCTATCAAACGGCGATTTTATATTTTATGAAAGTGCTATAACTTCCTTTCTACCCAACTTTTTCAGAAACCTTATATGTGACTGGATAGCACCGATGAAAGAAGGATTAGCATTATAACGCAGGCCATATTCTTCTGCGGTATGTTTTACGATATCAGAAATAGGTTTGTAATGCGTATGGCAAATCCGTGGAAATAAATGGTGCTCTACCTGGAAGTTTAAACCACCACAGAAGAAACTTAATAAATTGCTTCCCCTTCCAAAATCAGCAGTAGTATAGAGTTGGTGAACCGCCCATGAATTCATTATATTTCCTGTTTCATCAGGAAGTGGAAATTGAGTTTCTTCCACTTCGTGCGCCAGCATAAATACGATGGCCATCGTAATTCCTTCGCAAAAATGAAGTACAAAAAAGCCCAGCAAAACCTGCCACCATAAGGCATTTATGAAAATGATAGGCAACACCAGGAAAATAGTATAATACACCAATTTGAAAAAAAATAAATTAAAATACTCACTGCGCGGATGTTTTTTGTTATCATAATTGCCAATTTTCTTTTTAAAAAACTTTACGTAGTCTTTTACAAAAACCCATGAAAGTGAGCCCAATCCATAGAACAAAAATGCATACCAATACTGATGCCGATGAATTTTTCTCAGCTTTTGATGAGGAGACATTCTCAAAAAAGGAACAGAAGCGATATCCTCATCGTGGCCTTCAATATTCGTATAAGTATGATGAACAATATTGTGCATAATGCCCCACATATAAGCATTTGCGCCAATTATATTAAATGAATAGCCTAAAAATTTATTCATTCCTTTGTGCCTGGAAAGAGAACCATGAATGGCATCGTGCGAAATATTAACGCCCACAAATGCTGTAAAAAAACCGAGAACGGCCCAAAGGATAAACTGAAGCCACAGTGGATTTGAATTTAAGAGTAAAAGAAGATACGCTCCGGTTAACACTGACAAATAAAAAAAAGTTTTAAATATCATTAAAGAATTGGCATTCTTTGATAATTTGTTTACAGTGAAATATTCTTCGACTCTTTTATTAAGAGTTGAATAGAAATCATTCTCGTTTGCCTTTGCAAACTTAATTTTGCCTGACATGATGAAAAGTTTTTTGCTTTGAAATGTTTAAGCACGGAATATCAACACAATGCATAACACTCCGTGTAGCCGTTGCTCAATTTTTTAATCTAATAATTTTGAAATATTGGGATGTTTGCCTGCAAGAAGCCCAGTCAGTTAGAAAAAGACTTTTCATAGATTCCTTTATCGAAAACTTTTCCACAAAAAACAAAATTTGCAGATGATAATCTCTGAAAAGAAGTTACACAAATCAACAAAAAAGAAAACAGAAGAATAAACATTAAAATTAAATTAAAATAATCTACGTAAGATAAGCTTATTAATCGTTAAAGTGATGGCTTTTCAGGAATTAACTAATTAGAAAAAATGGATTTACTACAGCTAACATCAAAAGCTATTTTTTGCGACGAGTTAAATACTTATTTGCAGTAAACCAATAAATACCTCGGATTTATATTCTGGTATTCCTGGAATTTAAAAATCGAATATAACTAATATAGGTTCAAGAGATTACCCTCTAATTTATTCTGAATATTGAGAATTAATCAATAGATTCGATATCAAAAGTATGTTGTAAACATTCTTTTATACAATCCATACAGGAATACCATTACCTTCTCCAACCCCCTATTATTTTCAAACCTAAAAACATTTGCCATGCGAAGGATTATTTATGCAATTCTGTTTAGTTTTCTTGCGCTGAGCGTAGCAGCCCAAACAACACCAAAATTAGTTATCCAGTGTTGAAGGAACTAATGAATATGAATTACCCAATGGCCTAAAAATATTGCTGATGCCTGACGGAGCCCAAACGAATGTGGTAGTAAATATTGTATATAAAGTGGGTCCGCGTTATGAGGGTTATGGCGAAACGGGAATGGCTCACCTTTTGGAACACATGTTTTTTAAGCCAAGCAAAAAATTTACTGATTTTAAAAAAGCAATTGCAATATCGGCAAACATTACTAGGACTGGATAATTATTTAGCTTTTCAGATATCAGATTATATGAAAGATGGAAGAGACCTCGATGAGTTTACTGATTTTGAAAACAAGACCAAAGCGCTTTCTTTGTTTACTGGTATTGACAATAGGGCAGCGCAATGACAAAGATCATAACCACGAATGAGTAAACTCATTTATCTTGCCTGCTGCACTAGCTAATTTTGGCTAATTATTCATATCAATTATATATTATGCTCTCTCAATATGAATTGTTGGCAAAATACAACACATCGGTTCCGAGGTATACCAGCTATCCCACAGTTCCTTTTTGGAAAGAATTAACGCCGGACCTTTATTGGATAAATAATTTCCGAAAGGATTTCAACCGGCAGAATTCGCAGGGTGGTATCAGCCTTTATTTGCATCTTCCTTTTTGCGAATCGCTGTGTACTTATTGCGGCTGTAACAAAAAAATTACCACCAATCATTCTGTTGAAGAAGAATACATTGATACGATCCTTAAGGAGTGGCAATTATACAGAAACCTGATGAGCGAGGTGCCGGTTATCCGCGAACTGCATCTTGGCGGAGGAACGCCAACGTTCTTTTCTCCACAAAACCTTGAAAGGCTTATTGAAGGTATTTTGAAAGAGGCAAAGGTGCATCCGGATTATGAATTTGGCATAGAAGGACATCCTAATAATACAACCGGGGCCCATTTAAAAACGCTTTACAATCTTGGTTTTCGGCGCATCAGTTTTGGCGTGCAGGATAATGACCCTGTGGTGCAAAGTGCGATCAACAGGATACAACCTGTGGCAAATGTTCGCCGTGTAACGGAAAAGGCAAGGGAGATCGGTTTTCGTTCTGTAAACTACGATCTGATCTATGGTTTGCCGTTCCAGACGTTAACAGGCCAGGCAAAAACACTTGATGAAACAATTGAACTGAGGCCTGACAGGATTGCTTTTTATAGTTATGCACACGTTCCGTGGAAATCAAAAGCGCAAAGACTTTTTGATGAAAATGATCTTCCTTCCCCGGAGCTGAAAACGAATTTGTACCTGCTGGCAAAAGAAAAATTTAAAGCCGCCGGCTACGTTGATATCGGGATGGATCATTTCGCTTTGCCGAAAGATGATCTTTATGCCGCCTGGAAAAAGGGGAAACTTCATCGCAACTTTATGGGGTATACTACTACACATACGTCTTTTTTATTGGGATTAGGTGTTTCTTCCATTACCGACACCGGCTCTTCTTACAGCCAGAATCATAAAGAACTTGCCAATTACTTGCGCCTCATAAATGACGGTGATTTTGCTGCCAACAAGGGTTGCTTTTTGGATGAAACTGATCTTGCATTGAAAGGTTATATTTTACAAACGGCTTGCAAAGGCAAAGTTACTTTCAGGGAAGAAGATGCTGAATTGTTATACGAATTTCCCTTACAACATTTGCAGGGGCTGGCCGACGATGGTCTGCTTAAGTTGCATGACGACGGATTTGAAGTGCTGGAACCGGGGAGGCAATACCTTAGGAACATTTGCCAGTCATTCGACAAGAAATGGTGGGAATCAGAACATTCAGTGGCATCACAGCTTTTTAGTAAATCAGTTTAATCTCAACTTTACCCCGCAAAAATATTTCCCGCTTGAAATATAAGTGAAAAATTATTAGTTAAACTCCTGATTTTCTTACGATTTGTTTATTTATAATTATTTTAAATTCTCGTTTTAAAATAATTCACGAATCGAAAAGAAAATGAAAAGAGCATTAAAAATAATACTGATCATTTTACTGGTCGACTTCCGGGTAAGACACCACGGGAACATTTTTATTGATAGGATCGATCGCGAAGTTGAGTGTCGGTGAAAATGTCAAAGATATTTTTCGATAAAAATTGAAACCAAAATCTATGTCTGCAAGCCCGCTCAAATAAAAGGTTTTCAGTCCAAACGTAGATATAACGCCAATGCTTACATGACTTTCTTTTTTACCGAAAAAAAAGTCGCGAATAATCATATCTCAAAAACTTCTTCCTGGTTTATCAAAAAAAAATCTAATTATTTTTCTGATAATTGTTAGCTTTAAAAATTACTTCTCCATTTTCACTAAAATTTTTTTTAATAAAATGAAAACAATTCTTTCCCTCTTTTTAGCTGTAGGCATTTTCACCTTTTCTTTAAAAGCACAAACGCCAAATACTTCTACAGCTTTTTATAATGTAAAAAATGCAGGCGCCAAAGGCAATGGAACCGACATGGATACAAAATCCGTTAATAAGGCCATTGATGAAGCAGCAAAAGCAGGTGGAGGAACGGTTTTTTTTCCTGCCGGAAATTATTTGTGTGGTTCAATTCATCTGAAAAGTAATATCACGCTGTATCTTGATAACGGCGCTACTATCATCGCTGCGCCCGGAGAAAGCCAGGATGAATATGACCTGCCGGAAAATAAGATAGATAATATGTATGAAGATTTTGGGCACAGGCATTGGCACAACAGTTTGATTTGGGGAGAAAATCTCCATGATGTCGCTATCGTAGGCCACGGAATGATTTGGGGAAAAGGGTTGGAAAGAAGCAATAAAGGCGAAGATGACAAGCGTCCCAACAAATCTATCAGCCTTTACCAGTGCAGGAATGTAGTGATACGAGATATAACTATGTTGCATGCAGGTTGGTTTGCATTGCTTGCTACCGGTGTTGATCATCTTACTGTTGACAATGTGACCATGGATACCAATCGCGACGGGATGGATATTGATTGTTGCCAGGATGTAAAGATTTCCAATTGCAGCGTCAATTCGCCCCATGATGATGCAATTGTATTAAAAAGCAGCTATGGGCTTGGCTTTGCACGATCAACTAAAAACGTAATGATTACAAATTGTGAAGTCAGTGGTTTTGAAGAAGGAAGTTTTTTAGATGGTACTTATAAAAAATCAGATAATAACAGGCCAACAGGCCGTATAAAATTTGGAACAGAATCCAATGGAGGTTTTCAGAATATTACCATTTCAAATTGTGTTTTTAATTATTGTGGTGGCCTGGCTTTGGAAACAGTGGATGGAGCACAGCTTGAAGATGTAACTATCAATAATATTACCATGCGTGACATTGATAATGCGCCCATCTTTTTAAGGCTTGGCGCACGTATGCGTGGCCCGGAAGGAACACCGGTTGGCGTTTTACGCAGGGTTATTATCAGCAATATCGTGGCCTGGAATGTGGATTCAAAAACCGGTGGTATTATCAGCGGCATTCCCGGTCATGACATCGAAGATGTATCACTTCACAATATTGATATTTATTTTAAAGGCGGCGGCACCAAAGCGAATGAAGAAAAAGAAGTACCCGGTTTGGAAAAAGGATATCCAGAGCCAGGAAGGTTCGGAGAGCTGCCTTCGTATGGATTTTTCATCCGCGATGTGAATGGCATTCAATTGCAAAATATAAATCTTCATCTTATGAGTAATGATGAGAGGCCGGCGTTTGTTTTAGACAGTGTAAAAAATGCTGACTTCCGTTTTGTTAGTGCACCCGCAGTAAAAGATGAGCCTTATGTCTATTTCAAAAATGCAGAGAATGTAAATCTATTTCAGTCATTTGGAAAAAAAGATACTACGTTATCAAATCCAATAAATATTAAATTATAAGTAAGAGAGTAATTAAATAATAAAGATTTTTTTCTTAATTATTTTCTGCTAATATTTTATAATCTGAAATTACATAAAAGATTCTTATAAGCTTGCATCATACTATGTTTGTTTAATCTTCTCTTTGGAAATAATTATGTATATTTCCACTGGTTAAATTGTAAACCCCCAAATCGTAATCCCCGAAAAGTCTAAGTATAATAGCAGGCCCTCCTGTTTAATAGCTTTCATAAAATAATATTTCAATTCAATCAGTTCATCATTTCAACTTTACAATTATGAAAAAGATTAGAAAAAAATACAGGCTTATTTGCTAAGGCCTTCCAGGCTTCACAAATAATGAAATCTGAAAAACCGGATAATTTAAAGGCTTAGCCATTCCGAACTATTAAATAAGAGATTCATTCAGAATACGGAAAATTAGAACCCACATCGCATTTAGTTGAATTTAAGAGATAAAAAGAAACAAATATCCTATCATGAAAATCAAAAAATAACGCTGTTGGTGTTTTCGCCAATGGCGTTTTTTTAATAAAAAATTGATGACTTTTTTTTAAAATTTTCGCGTTTTTTTGCGTTTCTCCACCAATTGTTAGCCCCACTTTTAATAAAAAAATATTATGCAAAAAACTTTGTTCTTTAAAATAGAATACCATTATAAAAGATTGCATTTGGCGAAACACCAATAGAGCGGTTCGGGAAGCTATTTAGCATAATCCATCACCGCTGCGAAAATTTTCCTGCGGATTGAATTCACATTATAATAATACCCCGTATTCAGCAAACCCATATTCTGACGATTAATTAATAAAATAACAGAAATATTTAATGAGGGAATTACCGCGATGCTGGTGCCGGTAAAACCAGTGTGGCCAAAAGTGCCTGCGGGGCCGTCTTTTATAACAGAATCATCCGTATCCATCATCCATCCCAGACCCATTTTTAAAATCATCTTTCGTTAAGAATAATTGGATCGTTTGTTTGGAAATAAATTGCTTTGATCCAACTTTGCCTTTATGCATCAGCATGTCAACCAACTTCTGCAAGTCATCAACAGTAGAAAATAATCCTGCATGCCCGCTGACCCCATGAAGCGCATACCAGGCATTGCCGTCATTTACTTCTCCGCGCAAAGTATATTTCCGCCAGCCATTCCATTGATCAGGATTAATTTCCCTGAATACATAACCGAGCGAAGTATCATGCACCATTCTCGTTTCATATGGATTGCCGTGAGAGGTAGCGGCAAATTTTGTGAACTTTCCGTTAGCAAGCGGGTTGTACATGGTGTGATTCATTCCTAATGGAATAAAAATATTTTTTTGGTCAAATTGATCTAACGGCATCCCCGAAACTTTCTCAATTATTTCGCCCAAAAGAATAAAACCCAAATCGCTATAACGCCTTACTTTACCAACAGGAAACGCCAAAGGTAACCCGCCTATTAATTGGTAAGCTTCCTGCTTATCAGAAGCCCGGTAAAAAAGCGGGTACCATGTAATGAGGCCGGCAGTGTGAGTCAGCAGGTTGCGGATGGTTATTTGCTTTTTTTCACCCACATTAAATGCCTGAATAAATTTACCGACCGGATCGTCCACTTTGATAAGCCCCCTATCCACCAACAACATAATAGAAGTGGTGGTGCCAACTACTTTGGTTAGCGAAGCGAGATCGAACATATCCTTTGTGGACATTACAACAGGATGTGCAAGTGGCTTGTTACTGAAATCATTTCTCTCAGCATAGCCAAAAGCTTTTTTGCAAAGAACCTTATTATCTTTTTTGATTTCGATTACCGCACCGGGAATCAGCTTTCTGTTTACCTCGCTTTGCAATATGCTGTCAACGGTTGTAACCAGTTTTTCACGATTCGTTTTTTCACCTGCCTGCTGTGCGGAAGAAACAAAAACGGAGAAAACAAAAAAGAATAACAAAGGGATAATTTTCTCTAACATGAGTTTTTTGAAGGGATAATTACAGTAAAAGAACAAATTTCCTCAATTTTTATTTTAATCAATTAAAATACAAAATAACAGCCGGCGGAATTATTTTTTAAAGGCTTCACACATTTTTCGTGTAACCATGGCCGAAAGATCAAATTTCTGCAAGATATTTATGTACGAAACTTATAGCCATACAACCCTCTCCCACTGCTGATGCCACACGGTTCATTGCACCCGAGCGGACATCACCTGCAGCAAAAATGCCGGGACAGCTTGTTTCCAATAAATAAGGATCGCGTTCCAGTTTCCATATTTTCTTAAATTTATCATAGTGCTGAAGGTCTCTGCCGGTTTCGATAAATCCTTTCTCATTTGTAATTATTTCATCATCCAGCCAATCTGTAAATGGCTTTGCACCGATAAAAATGTATAATGCTGCCGCATCTTCTGTATAAATTTCTTCGGTATTGATATTCTTAATCGTTAGCCGCTCTAATTGGTCCTTTCCTTTGGCTTCCACCACTTCGCGGGATGTGCAGACAGAAATATTTCCGACGCCTTTTATTTGTTCTATTAAATAAGACGACATAGTGTAAGACAGGCTATCGCGCCTGATTAAAATATTTACCTGCTTTGCAAATTTTGATAAGTACATCGCAGCCTGCCCGGCAGAATTTCCTCCACCGACTATAAACACGGTTTTGTTTTTGCAGGCAGCAGCTTCTGTATTGGCTGCGCCATAATAAATTCCGGCGCCTTTGAACTGCGCAATTCCGGGCGTGGTTAATTGCCGGTAATCTACTCCGGTAGTAATTACAATGGCTTTGCCATGATCTCTTTTTCATCTGCCAAAATAATTTTTTTGTAATTATCCTGCACCTGTATGGCTTTTACGGATTGGGGCGAAAGGAAATCAGTGCCAAACCTTACGGATTGTGTAATGGCTCTCCGCGTAAGATCAGCGCCACTTAAACCTGTTGGAAATCCCAGGTAATTTTCAATGCGTGAACTGGTACCCGCTTGCCCGCCGGGCGCTCTTCTTTCAATCAATAATGTTTTCAAACCCTCTGATGAACCATACACAGAAGCGGCCAATCCCGCAGGGCCGGCGCCAATAATCACCACATCATAAATTTCATTTTTAACTTCAGGATTTAAACCAATACGCCTGGCTACATCAATGATCCGTGGATTTAATAATGACGTTCCATCTTCAAAAAATATTACAGGCAAATTTTTGCCTTCTACATTATTTAATTGTAATAATTGTTTTCCCTCTTCATCAGTTGCATCCAGCCATTGGTAAGAAATCAGATTGCCTGATAAAAATTCTTTTATCTCGTGGCTCTTTGGTGAAAACTGGTAGCCCACTAATTTAATTCCTTTGTAATCGGGATGAAAATTGTTTTGCCAGTCATCCAACAAATCATTGATCACGGGATATAATCTTTCTTCCGGCGGATCCCACGGTTTGCTTAAATAATAATCGAGCCTTACGTTATTGATCGCTTTGATGGCGGCGTCCGTATCAGAATATGCTGTCAGCAATACCTTCTTTGCATCATCATAAAACTCCATAGCCTGCGATAAAAAATCAATGCCTTCCATCTCGGGCATCCGTTGATCAGAAATGAACATGGCTACTGAGTCGCCCCGGTTTTTTAATTCGAGCAAACTATCCAATGCTTCTTTTGCAGACGAAGTGCTTAGTACACGGTAATCCTGCCGGTATTTATTTTTCAAATCCCTGGTGATGGCACGAAGCACCTGCACATCATCGTCTATTACAAATATGATTGACTGATCCATTTAGTTCATTTTTGACCTTCATTAAAAAGGAAGACAAATTTCAAATTCTGTTGCACCTGGTTCCGATTTTACTTTTACTTCACCATTGTGTTGTAACATAATCCGGCTTACTACATCAAGGCCTAAGCCTGAACCTTTTCCCATCTCTTTTGTTGTGAAAAACGGGGCAAAGATATTTTGTTTTATATCATCCGGAATGCCGGGGCCATCATCCTTAATCAATACTTTCAGGAACCTGTCATCGCAAGTAGTGGTGATGGTTAAGTTCCCTTTGCCATTGACTTCCATCGCATCAATAGCGTTATCAATAATGTTCGTCCACACCTGGTTCATCTCGCCGGGGAAAATTTTTATCGGGGGAATTGAACTTTCATAGTGTTCAATTACATTTATATTCCCTTTTCTCAATTTATAATTCAACATTGTCAGCGTATTACGAATGCCCGAATGAATATCAGTTAATTGCCGGTCTGAATTTTTATCCATATAGGTAAAATTCTTCACAGCGCCTACCAGCGTTGAAATGCGTTCTGAAGAAGTACGGATGTCTTCGGCCATTTTATTAGTAACTAAATAATTGCTTACCCATTCTAGCAATACCGGCAGATGTTCAGGCGTAGAACAATCTTTAAACACATCCAGTTCTTGCGTTGTAAAGCCACGCTCTACCAAACCTTCCGGGTCATTTTCCTTAAGATTGTTTTCGTATAGCCAATCCGTTAGTTCATCCTCGAGCCTTGCCTTTTGCATCATGGTCAATACAGGAGGTTCCGTGTTTATTTTATCAATGATCAATTTGCTGATCTTTTCCACTTTTTCCGGTTCAATTCTTAATTCTGCAACAGATTCAAATAAATGGGGCAACTGCCCTACCTGTGTTTGCAATAAAGCGGCAGCGCGGGAAATAGCCGCAGCAGGATTATTGAGTTCATGCGCCAGCCCGGCAGAAAGTTTTCCTAACGCAAACATTTTTTCATTCTGCTGTTGTATGGAAGTGAATTCACGCACACGGCTCAGCATCATGTGAACCATTGCTTCAATTAATTCGAAATGAGTTCCAAATCCTTCAATGAGTTTTTCTTTTGCGCATTTGAATACACGCGATTTTTTAATGGCTTCGCAAAAAGCGGGTGCAATAGTGGCTCTAGAATAAGGAAGGTACCCTGTAAACTGGCCGGGGTCAAGCATCCGCAATTCCTTTTCCTTACCGGACTGCAACGAACAAATTCTTAATTTTCCATCTAAAACCAGGTAGCATGTTGTAACAGGTTCCCCTACATTAAAAAGCAATTCACCTTTTTCTAATTCTAGCGTTTCACCCTGGTTGATCAGCCATTGTAACTGTTCATCAGGAACGTGTTTAAATTCCGTAACTATTTTTAAATCTTCAATATTTAATTCTGTCATAAAACGAATTGAAAATTACCACAAGTTATATATTGCCCGCAAATAAACCTGCATTTTAAATACCCGTACCTTCTTATCTTGCAGTTAAGCATCATGGCTATATGAATTGATTTTATGAAAACTTTCCGGAAGCATCGTAAAATCTATTTAAAAAAAACAGGATTACATATTTATGAAGATGAATAATTTACCAGTAATACCGGGTCCTAAATTGTTTCTATTGTTATTAGGTTCTAAAGCCCCAAAAAGAAATGTGGAGCAACATGATTATTTTTTTGGGATTGCCCATAATCTAAAAGAACTTATCCCGGATATTAAAGCATTCTGGCCCGAAGCCGGTGACAGTATTCATATTGATGCATGGAGGGAAGTGAACAAAGTAAATGATTACGAAATAAAGATTGCCCTGAAAAATGAAAAGGCGGTTGTTTCAGAAAACAAATTATTTTTTATTAATCTCGGTGGCTACCAGGCCAACAAACTGGAAGAACAGCATTACGCAATTTTATCCGTTCAAAATGATCGCTCCCTGGCCATAAGTGAATCAAAGAAAACTTTTTTTTATAAAACAAATACTTTAGAAGGCGCTAATTCGCACGTGGATGATAAGTACGGGATTGATGTAGATGATGTTTATCAAATAGAAGATATTTTATTGCCCCGCCAAAAAGAGAAATACCAGGTGGTGATTACAAAACAGGAAAGCCTGCCGGAAGATGAAATTCATCTTGGATACTTAAGGCTACACAAGCTTTGATTTTTTTAAGTTCATACTTGCAGTGAACCAACAAATAAATCAAATTCTTATTTTTAATTTTAAAATGAAATAAAATTATACCCGGTATCAAAAATTTCATTCAATCGTGCTTCCTGCCTGCAATGGTCAGCCTTTTCATTTCTTCTGCATGGGGCCTGGTATTACCAATCAAAAATTAAAATTTAATCCTCCTAAAAAAAAGTGTATCATTTTTCTTTAAAGAAAATGATTATAAATCCGGAAGGAAAGTTTATGAAAGGCTTATCTGAATAATTAGATTTGATCATCAGTTTCGCAAGTAGCAGATTGTAATAATCAAGAAACCATTAATTGGATTTTTTTGATTTCACATATTCATTCACGTCCCCGGATTGTATCCTCGGCATGCCTTCTACATTTCCGTTATACCAATAGATCCAGGCATTTTCCTGCGTTTCGTTTTCCCTGAACACTACAGTAAGTTCTCTTTTGTAGGATGGAGTTTGATCTGCTTCGGGATCCACGCCTTCATAATCATCTAACTGCCCGATGGCAAATGAAAAATCCTGTTCATCATTAATTCTATACAATTCACCTTTTATAAAACAATCTTCCGTAGTAGGAGTAGCCACCGGGAAATCCCCTAAATCACTTAATATGCCCTTTACCATGGCCTCACCTTCAAAAGTAAAATACCTGCGTATATATTCATATTGTTGGCTCTGAAATCCCACCCGTAGTGAACTATAGACAAATAAAAAGCCTGAAATTAAAGGTGCCATACTGCAAATTGATTTGGTTACGAAAGTAACCATAATAAAACCATTTAAATTGAAATATGTGGCAAACGATTCCCATACAATCAGATGCTGCAGGCAGGGATTATTTTATAATGATAGCTTAACTATTTACCAACAACCTTTGGCAGTAAACCAACAAATAGCCGCATTTTTTAATTTTCCATAAAGAGAAACGGTTAGTAATAACCGAAAATAAAAAGAATACAAAATTGTTATTTGGGTTGCAATATCCCTTCGTCAATTAATACCTGGAAAGAATCTTCCATAGTTTGCTTTAACGGCCTGAATGTAATTCCCAATTCATTTTTTATTTTAGAGTTATCAGCTATAAACGGAATATTTACATTGTTGCGAATGTATTTTCGGGTGAAGTTTGGATTGACCATCGGGCCAAAAAGCATCAGTAACCATTTGGGTACAGCCTTCTTTGGCAATGGAAATTCATCTCCATATTTTGGCAACAAAACTGTTCCCATCTCCAGTGTATTTGTGTTGTGTGCAGAAGTGATATACCTTCCATGAGCTCCAGGAGTATAACCCGCCTGGAAATGCGCTTCAGCTACGTCGCGAACATCTACCACGCCCATTCCCAATTTCGGAGCACCCATTTTCATTTTACCTCCACCCAACAATTTCAGAATATTCATACTCTCTGAAGTGGTGTTCTCTGCGTTAAGAGCCGGGCCAAGAACCAGGCTCGGATTGATCGTTACAAGATCCC
The DNA here is from genome assembly GCA_963741705.1 of uncultured Chitinophagaceae bacterium. Taxonomy (GTDB): domain Bacteria; phylum Bacteroidota; class Bacteroidia; order Chitinophagales; family Chitinophagaceae; genus Ginsengibacter. The sequence continues at coordinate 44,345 of CAVUJE010000004.1, forward strand.
ATTGATCCTGGCTTTCCGCAATTTCCCAGGCCTTCTTTTCGGCCAGTGTTTTTGAATAAGAATAAGGATGATACGCTAAAGACGCGGTGGTATTCCAAACGCTTTCAGTTAATTGCCCGCCCGGTGCATTTACTGCGTCAATGGCGTCGGTATATATAGCTGCACAACTGCTGGTTACTACAATCCGCTTTACACTTGCAACTTCTTTTGCAGTATTTAAAACATTTTCCGTTCCCTTTACTGCCGGCTCTATCAGTTCTTTTTGCGGGTCTTTTACACGAAGAGTAAAAGGCGAAGCAGTATGATAAACCAGTTCGCAACCTTCCATGGCTTCTTTATAAGATCCGGGAATTAGCAGATCCGCTTTAAAAAACCGGATAGTTCCTTTAGCGTTTGCGGCTATCTTTTTTAAATGTTCAATTTTTTTTTCGTCATCAGGATTACGAACCGCTGCGTGAACATTTACACCATCTTCTAAAAGTCTTTTTACCAGCCAACTGGCTACATAGCCGTTGGCTCCTGTTACCAATACCGGCTTTGATTTATCTATTTGTGTCATTAGCTTATTTTTTTAATTGTGTTCACAAATATCGTTTGAATCATTGGCTTGATGGTATTAAGATTAAAAACTTTGCGGCTTTATGTTGACAGGTAAAGATGATTCGGGAAGTCGTGAAGCATTGATAAAAGAGCGTATTGGATTTATGTATCTTTAGTTATCCAACTTACAATATCATGTCCTCCTGCACTTAAAAAAAATACAATGAATATTATAAAAAAAATAAGTAGCGCGCTTCTGTCCGGTGCGCTGTTGTTGAGCGGAATTACAGTATTCGCCCAGTCAACCAATACAAAACCATCAGTTTCTGAACGTGTACCCCCTCCCACCCGCGACCCACATACTCCCGGTTATGTTGCCGCCACAGAATTGCCGGATGGCAGCGTGCCTTCGCCGGACTCGAATGGAAATTTTATAATCGGGCCTACACACAATCCAGCGCCCGAAATGACAGAGCAGCAAAACGTGCCGCAGGGAACCGTATATCAGTTTACCATGGAATCCAAAGACAGTAAAATTTATCCCGGTATTGCCCGCGAGGCCGGCACTTTCGGCACGGTTGATTCTACCAACCCGGCTAAGCTGATAGTAACCACCAGCCACCCGGCTCCATACACACGCCATGTTGAGGTGTATGTTCCAAAACAATATATTCCCGGCACGCCTGCCCCTTTTATTGTTGGCGCCGATGGCCCTGACCACTTGTTATTCACTGCGTTGAACAACCTTATTGCCGAAGGCAAAGTGCCGGTGATGATTGCCATATCTATCGGTAACGGAAGCGGCGATGCGCAGGGAAGTGAACGCGGCCTGGAATACGATGCCATGTCCGGCAAATATGCTGAGTTTGTGGAACAGGAAGTATTGCCGCTGGTAGAAAGCAAATGCAATGTAAAACTAACCAAAGACCCTGAAGGGCCGCGCCACGATGGGCGGAAGTTCCGGCGGTTCCTGCGCGTTGATAATGGCATGGTACCACCCGGAATGGTATCATCGTGTGCTTACTTATTCGGGTACTTACATCAACCAGCAATGGCCCTATAACCCAGCAACACCGCATGGCGCGTGGGAATTTCATGAACACCTTATTCCTGAAAATGCGGCGAAGCCGATACGCATCTGGATGGAAGTGGGCGACCGCGACCTTTATAACCCTAACGTGATGCGCGACAACATGCATGATTGGGTAGTTGCCAATGAAAACATGGCAAAGGTACTTGCTGCAAAGGGCTACAATTACCAGTTTATTTTTGCCCGCAATGCCGGGCATGTAGATCATAAAGTGAAACAACAAACACTGCCTGAAGCGCTGGAATGGCTGTGGAAGGGATATCGAGGCGGGTGAGAGAATAGTATTATGTTGTTTTGTTTTATTTGCCTAATTCAATATTTGGTGGGGTGTAACAGTAATGCTTAAACGAATATTTCTTTGAAGTAAATAGGAATTATTGCTATTTGTTTGTTTACTAATTATGCCGTTACTGTTTATTGAGCGCTATCTGCAGGAAAGGATAACAAAGAAATAAAATCTTTAATCTATAATTTATAAAATTGTTATCTTGAGATTGCTAATTGCAAGAGATTATGACAGCAGTAAATTCATTTTAAAAATAGAAAAGGAGGCGTTATAAAACAACAATACCGCATTGCTGCGGCACTCCTGTAAATGTTTTCACAACGGAATAATCCTTATTGTGATTTGCTTTCAAGAAGACAAATGTAAAATAAATATTTAAAAAAACGAATTGCTATGAGTAAAAAAATTTTAGGACTTGATTTGGGAACGAATAGTATTGGATGGGCCTTAATTGAACAGATTTTGAAAAAAAACAAGGAAATATTCTTGGAATGGGAAGTCGGATTATTCCCATGGACCAAAAAATTCTGGGCGAATTTGGAAAGGGCAACTCTGTTTCGCAAACGGCAAAAAGAACAGATTATAGAAGTGCAAGAAGATTGCGGGAGCGCCATTTATTGCGAAGAGAAAGACTGCATCGTGCGTTGAACATCTTAGGCTTCCTTCCAGAACACTATTCTGCAGAAATATATTTTGACAAACTTTTTGGACAATTCAAAGCAGGAACGGAACCTAAATTGGCATGGAAGAAAAATGAGCAAGAGAAGTTTGAGTTTGTATTTCAAAAGTCTTTTGCTGAAATGATTGAAGAGTTTAAATCGAACGGACAAGATGTAAAAATCCCATACGATTGGACGATTTATTATTTGCGTAAAAAAGCCCTTGAAAGAATAATAACAAAAGAAGAATTGGCTTGGCTGATTTTAAATTTTAATCAAAAGCGTGGTTATTATCAGTTGCGAGGTGAAGATGAGGAAGAAAACCCAAACCAAAAAGAGTTTGTAATTGCTTTAACTATCAACAAAGTTGAGAAAGGCGAAGTTGATAAAAAGAATGATAAAAGAACTTGGTATAAAATGACATTGTCAAATGGTTGGATGTATTCTGCAACTTTTATCACCGAACCGAAATGGGAAAATACAGAGAAAGAATTTTTAGTTGTTGAAGAGTATGACGATAATGGAAATATCAAAATTGTAAAAGACAAAAGAACAGATATAATTGGAAAAGAGAAACGTAAAATCACTCCATTACCGACTTTCGATGAAATCAATTTAATATCCAAAAAAAAGAGCAAGACAAAATCTACAAAAAAATTAAGGCAAGACACAGCAGCTAACCATTAAGAACAGTAAAACCACTGTAGGCGCATACATTTACAATACTTTGATGCAAAAACCCACTCTAAAAATCAGAGGAAAATTAGTGCGCACTATTGAACGCAAGTTTTACAAAGATGAACTGAGACAAATTCTGCAAAAGCAAATCGCATTACGACCCGAATTGTTTACTGAAAAGAAGTATAATGATTGTGTTCGTGAGTTGTATAGAAACAATGAAGCATATCAATTGCAGTTAAGTAAAAGAAATTTTGTGCATTTGCTTTTAGATGATATCATTTTCTATCAACGCCCCTTGCGAAGTCAAAAATCATCTATCGGAAATTGTTCGTTGGAGTTCCGATTGTATAAAATCAGTAGGAAAGATGAAAACGGCATTACGATAAAAAATGTATATGAAAAAAATGAAAATGGAAAAGAAACTCAAGTAAAAGAATACTTAAAAGCCATTCCGAAATCCAATCCGTATTACCAAGAGTTTAGAATTTGGCAATGGATAAATAATTTGAGCATTTATAGAAAGAAGACGATAAAAATGTAACCAGAGAGTTTATAACTGACATGCATGAAGATTGTGATAAACACTTTACTGATGTTGAAAAGTTGTTTGAGTTTTTAATGACACAAAAAGAAGTGAATCATAAAGACATTCTGACGTATTTCGTTACTCCAATTGTGAAAGAGAAATTTCCAAATGCAAAACCTAAAGCAGTCAATGATGAAATAATGAAAGAAATCGCTAAGTATCGCTGGAATTATGTTTTTGACGATTCTAAAGAAAAAGAAGAGGATAAATCCAAAAAGTATCCGATGAATGAAACTGGGTACGAAATAAGAACGCGATTAGAAAAAGTTGAAAAAGTTCCTGTCGATTTCTTGACTTTTGAAATTGAATATCAATTGTGGCATATTATTTATTCCGTAACGGACAAAAAGCAATATGAAACCGCCATAGAAAGTTTTGTAAAACAATATAACCAAACACATCAAACAAATATTGATGAAAAGAGTTTCAAAGATGCTTTCATAAAATTTCCACCATTTAAAAGTGAATATGGTTCGTACTCGGAAAAGGCAACCAAAAAATTGTTACCGTTAATGCGATTGGGCAAATATTTGGGATGAAACTGTAATCATTAACAACAATAAAGTATATGCAAAAAATATCAATGACCTTTTAGAAAAACAAAATAAAAAGCTACAATCTATTTCGGAAAAAGATAAATCAGAATGGAATAAGTCTATTAACGAAAAATTAAATCAAGAATTAAGTGGTTTCTTAGATGGAGATGTTAGGTCTTTTCAAGGTTTAAGGTTGCATATAGCCCAGTATCTTGTTTATGGTCGTCATTCAGAAGCGGCTGTTTCAGGAAAATGGAATTCAGTTTCAGAATTGGAAGAATATCTGAAAGAGTTTAAACAACACTCACTTCGCAATCCTATTGTTGAACAGGTTGTTTCCGAAACTTTGCGTGTAGTAAAAGATATTTGGTCAAAATACGGAAACGGTGTAAGAGATTTCTTCAACGAAATTCATATCGAATTGGGCAGGGAAGTCAAAAACCCCGCTGAAGATCGCAAGCGAATGACTAACCAGATAACCGAAAATGAAAACATCAACTTGCGAATAAAGCTGTTATTGGCTGAATTGAAAAATCACAACGACGTAGAAAACGTTCGTCCGTATTCTCCAATGCAGCAAGAGAATATACTCAAAGTATATGAAGACGGGGTTTTAAATTCAGGTATAGAAATTCCTGATTATGTAGCAGAAACTTTAAAGAAATTCAACGAGACAGACGAAAAGAAACGACCTAATTCTTCTGAAATAACTCGCTATAAATTATGGTTAGAACAAAAATATCAATCACCCTACACAGGAAAGCCAATTCCGTTGAGCAGATTGTTTACAACAGCTTACGAGATAGAACACATCATTCCGCAAAGCCGTTATTTTGACGACAGTTTCGGCAATAAAGTGATTTGTGAAGCTGAAGTCAACAGTTTGAAAGACAAACAGCTTGGCTTGGAATTTATTAAAAACCATCACGGACAAAAAGTGCTAACAACTTCTGGTGAAGTAGAAATTTTTTCGGAAGAGGCATACACAAGTTTTGTAAGAGAACATTACGATAAAAACAGAGGAAAGAAAAACAAGTTGCTTTTGGAAGAAATTCCCGACAAAATGATTGAGCGCCAACTGAACGATACGCGTTACATAAGTAAATTTATTACTTCGGTTCTTTCAAACATTGTTCGTTTGGATAAAGATGATGACGGAGTAAATTCTAAAAACATTATTCCGGGCAATGGCAAAATTACAGCCACTTTAAAACAGGACAGGGGATTGAACAACGTCTGGAACGAGTTGATTTTGCCACGTTTTGAACGCATGAATAAATTGACTAAAACGGAAGTTTTTACGTTAAAAAACAAAGAAGGACATATTATTCCTGTTCCATTGGAATTGTCAAAAGGCTTTCAAAAGAAACGTATTGACCACCGCCACCACGCATTGGATGCTTTAGTTATTGCTTGTACCACTCCTGACCACGTTAATTTATTGAACAATCAATCGGCAAATTCCGACAATACGAGATTTGATTTGCAAAATAAATTACGCAACAAAGAAAAATGGCAAGACAGCAGCAACGGAAAAGAAAGAGATAAATTTACTGACTTCAAAAAACCATGGATAAGCTTTACCGTTGATGCAAAAAACGAATTGGAGAAAATCGTTGTGAGTTTCAAACAAAACTTACGGGTAATCAATAAAGCAACCAACCATTACGAAAAAATTGAAAACGGTAAAAAAGTAAAAATTGAACAAAAAGGCGTGAATTGGGCAATTAGGAAGCCAATGCACGAAGAAACAGTATCAGGAATTGTACAATTACCTTGGGTAAAAGTTGGTAAAGGAGAAATAACAACAGCAACCAGAAAAGCATTAGACAAAACTTTTAATGAAATTAAAATCAAGAAGATTACTGATACTGGTATCCAAAAAATTCTTATTAACTACATTAAAACTAAAGATAATAATCCTGAAATAGCTTTTTCGCTCCGAAGGAATTGAAGATTTAAACAAAAACATTTCCAAATACAATGACGGAAAAATCCATCTGCCTGTTTTTAAAGTTAGAACCTATGAAAAAGGAAGCGGAAGGTTTGTTTTAGGAAATACAGGTAATAAAAAAAGTAAGTATGTGCAAGGTGCGCCAAATCTTTTCCTTGCCATTTATCAAGGTGAAAACGGAAACAGAAGTTTTATGAAACCATTCCGTTGAACATTGCTCTGAACGTCAAAAACAAGGGCTAAGTTCCGTTCCGGACAAAAATGAAAAAGGTGATAATTTATGCCCAGAGTGTCCTTTCCTTTCGCCCAATGATTTGGTGTATGTCCCAACAGCAGAGGAGAAAGAAAACTTATCAAGAATTGATTTTAGTAATTTGACAAATAAACAAAAGAAAAGGCTGTATAATGTAAATGACTTTTCTGCAACTTGTTATTTTACACCAAATCGTATTGCAAAAGCAATTGTTGCAAAAGAAGTCGATATGAATTTTGATAAAGCAAAAAATAAAGTAACAGGTTCTTTTGATACTAAAACTGCAAGTATAGATGGAAAGCAGATAAAGGATGTTTGCGTCAAACTCAAAATCGACAGATTAGGCAACATTTCAAAAGCATAAAATGAAACTAAACTATTTTTAGCCACGCCAATAGCGATGAGAATTTATTTTGCGGGCTGGAAATTACAGGTGTTTTTTTACAACAATATAATAAGCATATTGAGATAACTAAAAACTGAAGATTGAATTGAATTTTGATTAGTAATTTTAAGACACCATTAGGTACAATGACGCTTTAAAAATAAAATTATTAAAGGAATGAAAGTAATTTCAAAAAATAAAAATAACCCGAAAAAACCTTTTATTTCTTTTCAAAAGAATAAACACATAACATTCTTTACTTCTTTCGAATCGATGAACGAAGCGGATGCCAAAAAAATGGCTGCATTGTCCCCAAAAGAGCATTTACAAAATACGGTATTTCTTATCAGGAAATTATTTGCCAAAGAATTAAAAAGGCCAATGGATAAAAAAATAAAATTCAGATGAAGCTATGAATATTTTTATCAGCGAACAGCTTCAACTATTAAAGGCATTGATTAATAATGATGTGCGCTTTATGCTTATTGGGGGTTACGCTGTTATTCATTATGGATACGAGCGCACAACAGGTGATATGGATATCTGGTTGCAGTTGGGCAATGAAAACAAAAACAATTTATTGAAAGCGCTTGAAGAGTTTGGAATAGAAGAAGAGGATATTGAACAGCTACGGCAAATGGATTTTGCTAACCCGCTGCCGGTATTTTTTATCGGGGAAACACCACGCCGGATTGATTTTGTAACGATGATAAGCAATCTCAGTTTTGAAACGGCTATCAAAAGAGTTAATTATTTTTCATTAGAAAAGGGTTTAAAGATTCCGGTTATTCATTACGACGATTTAATTCTCTCCAAGCTGAATACAGGAAGAACTAAAGACAAGGCAGACATAGAAGAATTGAAAAGAATTAATAAATATAGAGGAGAAGACTAATATTACTTAAAAATAAGAACGAGCTCTTCCGGGTTAATCAGACTATGATCAAACGAACACTATATTTCGGCAGCCCCGCTTATCTCAAAACCAAAAATGAACAACTGGTTGTTGAAGTATTGGATACCGGTGAAACCAAATCTGTGCCCATAGAAGATATCGGTATTGTAATTCTCGATCATCAGCAAATAACCATCACGCAGGCCGTAATGGCAAAGCTTTTGGAAAATAATACGGCACTAATTACCTGCAATCAAAAACACCATCCTGTAGGCCTGCATCTTTGCCTGGATGGGCACACTTTGCAAAGCCAGAAATTTAAGGAACATATAGCGGCTTCTGCGCCGCTCAAAAAGCAGTTATGGCAACAAACGGTGATAGCAAAAATTGAAAACCAGGCAAATCTTTAAAATCTGAACGTGCAGAAACAAAATATTTATTAAAGCTGGCTGCCTCTGTAAAGAGCGCAGACAGCACCAACAACGAAGCCAAAGCGGCTCTATATTACTGGAAACATATTTTTCCGGATTTTTTGCAATTTACAAGAGACCCGGAAGGACTGCCGCCTAATAATTTATTGAATTATGGTTATGCAATCCTGGAAAGTACCATAGTGGCCAGGAGCCTGGTCGCCAGCGGGCTTTTGCCCACATTAGGCATCTTTCACCGGAATCAATACAATGCCTACTGCCTGGCCGACGATATGATGGAACCTTACCGCCCGTATGCCGATCAGGTAGTCTGCAATATTGTAAGAATGAACGGAAAATTTTTAGAAATGACTCCTTCTATGAAAAAGGATTTACTTTCAATCCCCGCAATGGATGTAATGATAAACGGGCAGAAAAGCCCCCTGATGAACGCGGTGCAAAGAACGACCGCTTCGCTGGCCAAATGTTTTGAAGGGAGTCTTACAGGAAAATTTTGTACCCGGTATTGGAATGATTGTGTAAGATGGTTTTAGCAGGGCATGGTATGAAAAAATATTCAACCTCTTATAATTTGTGGGTTTAGAAGGTTTAGAGGTTTAGAAGGTTTAGTTTTAGCTGAGGCTTCAAATCAAACAACCAATACCAGGCCGGCTTTGCGAAAATAATAATCCGGCAAAAATATTCGTTCACTGTATTAAAATTAAAAATGTTTGAGCGCCTGAACGCATACCGTATTATGTGGATCTTAGTACATTTTGACCTGCCGACTGAAACCAAAAAAGACCGGAAAAATTATAGCCAGTTCCGTAAAAAGATAATGGCCGATGGTTTTAGTATGTTTCAATTTAGCATGTACATAAGGCATTGCAGCAGCAAAGAAAATACGGAAGTACACATCAAAAGAGTAAAATCCATTTTACCTCCCAAGGGGCATGTAGGAATACTGACCATAACCGATAAACAATTTGGGATGATGGAAATATTCAGGGGAAAAGAAATTGCGCCCACTCCGGAAACTTCACAACAATTGGAACTTTTTTAACAAAAAACAAGAATAAAACACCAAAATTTTATTCATTTTTTTATTCCTGTTAAAACTGCTCTAACACACTGCCAGTAAGCCTTTAAGCCAAACGAGATGTGAAAGAACTAAGTTATTAAAATCTTGAAAGCAAATCACAACAATTACCTTTTTACTGGATTAAAAGGGATAACGATGTGAAAGAACTAAGTTATTAAAATCTTGAAAGCAAATCACAACAATGTTATCCATTGATACCCTGCGGGTGATCGGATGTGAAAGAACTAAGTTATTAAAATCTTGAAAGCAAATCACAACTTACCTGCATTCAGACATCATAAATAATATGTCGATGTGAAAGAACTAAGTTATTAAAATCTTGAAAGCAAATCACAACTCTCTATGCGCTTGTTAATTTTAAAGGTGTGATGTGAAAGAACT
>CAVUJE010000005.1:0-44891 GCA_963741705.1 uncultured Chitinophagaceae bacterium
AAATGAATCGAAGACTGAGTTTATGGCAGGCATCTGCCATTAATATGACTGATATGGTTGGCATTGGGCCATTCATTACTTTACCAATGGTGATTGGCATGATGAATGGCCCTTATTTTTTATATGCATGGATCGCGGGTGCTTTTCTTTCAATCGTAGACGGACAAGTTTGGAGTGAATTGGGTGCGGCGTTTCCCGCAGCCGGTGGTAGCTATAATTTTTTAAAACAGGCTTATGGAAAAAAGGGCGCTGGCAAAATGATGAGCTTTTTGTTTGTCTGGCAAACGATGATCCAGGCGCCTTTGGTAATTGCTTCCGCTGCTATAGGCTTTGCAAAATATTTTTCTTTCATCGTTCCATTAACGCCTTATACAGAAAAATTGATAAGTGGGGGAGTGGTGATCTTAATCGTGATTTTGCTATATCGAAAAATTGAAGCGATAGGCAAGATCAGTGTTTTTTTGTGGAGCGGTGTTATCATTACTATGTTTTGGATCATTGCTGGAGGAATTTTACATGGAAATTTTTTAATGCCCATAAAAAATATTAATTCCGGAATTTCGGTAGATTATGCTTTTGTTACTGCCATTGGATTTGCCAGCGTTAAATCTGTTTACAGTTATCTGGGATATTATAATATATGCCACCTGGGAAGCGAAATAAAAAATCCGTCAAAAAATATTCCGCGAAGTATTTTTGTATCCATTATAGGAATCGCCATTTTATATCTCCTGATGAATGTAAGTGTCGTAAGTGTGATTCCGTGGCAACATGCCAAAGACAGCGAATTTGTGATCAGTGAATTTATGGAAGTTTTGATGGGGCACGCTGCGGCAACGGTAGTTACCTGCCTTATTTTGTGGGTAGCTTTTGCTTCTGTTTTTTCTGCAACCCTCGGCTACAGCCGGATTCCGTATGCAGCCGCTGAGGATGGCGAATTTTTTAAAATATTTGCAAAGCTTCATCCAACCAAAAACTTCCCTTACATTTCTTTGTTGTTTCTTGGAGCTGTAGCATTTATTTTTAGCATGCTTTTTAAATTGAGCGAAACCATCAGCGCTATTCTTGCGATGCGAATTATGATCCAGTTTATTGGGCAGGCTGTGGGATTATTAATTTTACGAAGTAAGAAAAATGCTTCTTTATTTCCTTATAAGATGCCGTTGTTTCCTTTGCCGGTGATTGTTGCCATTCTGATGTGGTTGTTCATTCTTATTTCTACAGGAACTAAATTAATGTTCAGCGGATTGGTATTTATTTTTTTGGGAGGAATAGTCTATTTTATAAAAGCACGTGTGCAAAAAGAATGGCCTTTTGCCCTTGCGGAAAAGCAGTAAACCGACAAATATGTTAGATTTTTATTCTGAAGGGAAATCAGTAATTGCTGCAATATTTCGCAAATGCAATATTTCTTTTTGTAAGAAATCTATCTTTTCCAGGAGGTGATTTATCGTCTCAATTCCTTCTATATTGATATCAAGATCGTAATGCATACGTACAAATTTTTCCAGCTTTTCTAATTCATCTGAAGGGATGTAGGTGCTTTGTTCAACGGATGTAACCCTTATCAATCCTGAATTTTCCAAAGAGCTGATAAATGAATATTCGATATTATGATAGATGCAAAATTGTTCCGCCGGTATTAATTCATCGTTTTCCATATCAAAAGTTTTAAGAGCTTAATTTTGATAATTCAGTAAATAATTCTTTTTGTTTTTCCGTTAAGTTAGTAGGTAATTTGATATTCCACGTGATATATAAATCGCCAAATTGTCCTTCTTTTTTATACACGGGAAAACCTTTTCCTTTCAATCGGACCTTAGCGCCATTCTGCGTTTCAGCAGCTACTTTTAGTTTTATTTTTCCGCTCATTGTTTCAATAGTTTTTTCGCCACCGAGCAAAGCAGTATAAAGATCAAGGTCTTCAGTTTTGTACAGATTATTTCCTTCTCGTTTCAATTCTGGTTCATTTGGAATAACGAAAGTTATGAAAAGATCGCCATTAGGGCCGCCATTTGCACCGGGACTTCCATAGCCTTTCAATTTAATTTGCTGCCCGTTCTCAACACCCGCAGGAATAGTGATCCGTACATTTCTTCCATTGATGGTAAGTGTTTGTTTATGTGTGGCCGATGCAGCTTTTAATGATAGTTGTAGTTCTGCATTATAATCCTGGCCACGATATTTTGCGCTGCTTCTCCGGCTTCTTCCCCCCCCACCAAAAAGTGATTCAAAAAAATCGGAAAAACTTTCTTCATCTCCTGACGAATAGGTGTATTCTTCGCCACCCCCGAAACCTCCACCAAAGCCTCCAAAGCCGCCTCCTCGCTGTTGCCCCTGTTGTTTCCTGGCATGTTCATACTGATCTGCATGTTTCCAGTTTTCACCATACTGGTCGTATTTTTTTCTTTTTTCAGTATCACTCAGCACTTCATGAGCTTCATTGATCTGTTGGAATTTTTTGTGGGCTTCTTTATCATTCGGATTTACATCAGGATGAAGTTTCCTGGCAAGTTTGCGATAGGCTTTTTTGATATCATCTGCAGAGGCATTCTTTGCTACACCCAATGTTTTATAGTAATCAACAAAATCCATTTTCGTTTTTTAGTTGTAATGTGTTTCGAATAAAATTAAGAGATAATAACATAAAAATCTGCAAATTTTAAAATCTAGTTTATTTTGCGATTTAGTATCTATCAAAAATAATACTCAAAATTATTTGCTTTTTTAAATAGATGCTTGTGAAAAAATTTGCTTGCATCGTGGTTGCTTCATAATAACAGGCACTGATGAAAGAATTTTAATATAGCAGTTCTTACGAAGCAAACCAGTTATCGCAGGGAAAAGATTATGATAATGATTCGTGGAATGAATGGACCTCAATGGGAAAAGCAGACACGATGGCTGGTGCGCTACATTTTCTGCAATTTGCTTCTGAGTCTGGCATAGAAATATTTTATGTAACCAATCGTGGAGAAAGTGAGCGCAAAGGAACCTTAGAGAATCTGAAAAATTTAATTGCTGAATCGCACACAATAGTAATGTTAATGGGCGACAATATGAATGATTCAGTTTTTTATTTGAAAAGAAAACTTCAGACGAAAGAGATAAAATTGCTGATAATTTTTCTGCTGAATTTGGAAACCGTTTTATCATATTGCCCAATCCTGTTTATGGAGACTGGGAATCTTCATTGTATCATTATAATTATTCACTACACCTGCACAAAAAGATTCCGTTACAAAGTCTTCTTTAATTGGGGACTAATTCATTTTTGGCCTATTGGGAAATCCATTCTTTTGCAACATCCAACTCTTCCATCATAAATCCTTTTGAACAACCGGGAATTAACTTGCCAAAAATATTTGTAAAAGTTTTTATATTTTTTTGAGAGGAAACAATTCCGATTTTTTTCCATTCAGTAAAATATACGAAGCCTAAAAGTGCATCTTTAAACCAGGCTTCTAAGTTGTAATTATTTAGAGAGGTATTAAGTACCAGTAAATAATTTATTTTACCATGCTCCTTATAAATTTTGCTTACCAAAGGATTGATAATTTCATCATAATCTTTTCCTGTAATTTTTCCTGTAGCGCTAAATGCAGCTACATACGGTGGAAAGCCCGGAATAGTTTCAATCATAAATGTAGTTTTTAAAGAATGGAAAGATGAGTTATCACGTAAAGTTAGAATTTTTAAATAAAAAAAACTTCCATGATTTAGATAGGGCTACATGAGGCTGTACAAGAGAATTACTGCTCTATTTTTAAAATATAGAAATATAGAACAGTCAGTAAGAACACGATATGTAAATGTAGAATTAAGAAATGTTATTTCTTCTTTTAAAAATATTTCTAAAACTGATAATGACAGTAATATTTTACGCTCAGAAATGAAAATTTAAATCAGGCAAATTTGTTGATTTACTGAGGTTCTAAAAAGTGGAAAACAAAAACTTCTGCTTTTCCTGGCAGAAGTTAAAAATTTAATCTCAGGGTTTTTGGTTTTACCGGATATTTTTTCATCCGATTTTAAACTGAATTTTCATGGATAGATATTGGATAAAAAAAAGAGAAGTTGACTGATATCAGATTTTATTGGTTTTTTCCCGGATAATGGCAATTTTTTTTAAATGGATTTGGATTCAGATTAATGTTTGTTGAACATCAATCAACTTCTGATGCAAAGGTATCCTGTACTAATTCTTCTTGCAAGCGCAGTATTGCCTTATTTTTATGATACTGATTTTACGGTCAAAAAAGTATTTTAACGAAAAAAAATTTCGTAGATTTACGAATCTGAAAATAAAAGCGGAAACAAGAGATTGATAAAGAAAGTTATTTAAAGGGTAGAAAATAAATTTTCATTCCCGTTATAAATACTTCAATCAATTTATCTTCGTTATTATGTCGAAGTTTTTAATTACCGGGCTAGGAAATCCAGGAAATGAATATGTGAATACAAGACACAATATCGGTTTTGATGTATTGAATGCTTTTGTTTTAAAACATAATATGTTTTTTCAAGCATCGAGACTGGCAGATGTGGCGGAAATAAAATTTAAAGGGAAAATATTCGTTTGTATAAAACCAACAACATTTATGAATCTTAGTGGAAGAGCAGTGAAATATTGGTTAGATAAAGAAAAAATTCCCGTAGAAAATTCTTTAACAATTGTGGATGATCTTGCACTTCCGTTAAGCAAATTAAGGTTGAGAAAAAAAGGTAGTGATGCGGGGCACAATGGATTGCGCGATATTCAGCATATTTTAGGATCAGATCAATTTCCTAAATTACGTTTTGGTATTGGCGATCAATTTCCCAGGGGGATGCAGGTTGAATTTGTATTAAGCCGCTGGCTTAAAGAAGAAATCCCCATTGTAAAAACTAAAATTGAAAAATGTACAGAGATAATTGAGATGTTTGCAACGTCCGGAATTGACCGGACGATGAGTGAAGTAAATCATTTGAGCTTTTAAAACTTTAAATCACCAATTGAATTTAGATAAATTCTTTTTTAAATTTGTTTTTTATATTTTCGCACAACCCTTAAGAAAGCCCTGACTAAACCTGATTGAAATGAAAATATTTTGTATAGGGCGTAATTATGCCAAGCATGCCACAGAAATGGGAAACGGTGTACCGGAAGAACCCATCATCTTTATGAAACCAAAGAGTGCGCTCGTTCAGGGCCATACTCCATTTTACTATCCGGAATTTACCAACGAACTTCATTATGAAGCCGAACTGGTGGTTCGCATCTGCAAAAACGGGAAGTATATACAGGAAAAGCATGCTTCAAATTATTATAACGCCATCTCCGTCGGTATTGATTTTACAGCGCGCGATATACAACAGCGCCTAAAGGAAAATGGCCTTCCCTGGGAAAAAGCCAAGGCCTTTGACAATTCGGCTGCCGTAGGAAAATTTATAGATTTGACGCCTTCTTTCAATAAAAAAAATATCAATTTCTCGTTGACAAAAAACAAAGAAGTGGTTCAAAAGGTCAACTCATCGGAAATGATTTTCTCTATTGACCAAATCGTTGCCAACATTTCTAATTTTTTCTCTATTAATATAGGGGATCTTATTTATACAGGTACTCCTGCCGGTGTCGGAGAATGCATGGTTGGCGATGTGTTTGAAGCCTACCTGGAAGCAGAACCGGTACTTTCTCTTGAGATTAAATGATTCCGGGTATCTGCTTTTAAAACGAAAACCCGAGGTGTAAAAAAATTAAATAGCCACCGTTTGTGAAAAGGTGGCTATTTTAATTAATTCAACTATAAAATAAAAATTCTTAAAATTTGTTCGTTTACTGATATAAGAACTTTATCGGTAGATTTATTAACTAAAGGTTTCTTTTATTTTTTCCCAAAATGTTTTGTCATTTTTATCCGGGTTGGGCTTAAAGTTTTCACTGACCTGCAGACTTTCCAAAGTAATTTTTTCAGATTCAGAAATATTTTGCGGAGTCCAAACGTTTACCTGGATGAGTTGATCTCCTTTTTCATGACTGTTTATGGATGGAAACCCTTTTCCTTTAAGCCTGAAAATTTTGCCGCTTTGTGTTCCGGCAGGAATTTTAATTTTTGCCCGACCATCAATAGTCGGCACTTCTATCTGCGTTCCAAAAACAACATCGGGGAATGAAATATATAAATCATAACCAACATTTAATCCTTCGCGATGCAAATACGGATGAGGTTCTTCTTCTATGAGAATAACAAGATCTCCGGAACTGCCGCCTCTTTCTCCCTTATTACCCTTTCCACTCATACTTAGCTGCATACCTTCCTGCACGCCTGCCGGAATATCCAATGTAACAGTTTCTTCTCCATATACTCTTCCTTCGCCTCTGCAGGCGGTACATTTGCTTGTAATTACAGTTCCTTCACCGTTACAATCGGGACAAGTTGTGACGGTTTGCATTTGTCCTAAAAAAGTATTTTGAACCCTGCGCACCTGGCCATTTCCTCCGCAGGTTCTGCAGGTTTGGGAACTGTTTTTATCTTTAGCCCCGGAACCACCGCAATTACTGCAGGAAATATATTTTTTTACTTTAATGGTTTTGGAAGTTCCCTTTGCTATTTCCTCATAATTTACTTTTATTCTTACCCGCAGGTTGGTTCCTCTCGTGCCACGGCTTCTTCCTGAACCCCCTCGTGAGCCACCTGAGAAAAAACCTCCAAACATGTCATCTCCAAATATATCACCGAACTGGCTAAATATATCGTCCATGTTCATGCCTTGCCCTGAAAAGCCCCCACCGCCACGGCCTGGCCCAAAGGCATTATGGCCAAAACGATCATATTGAGCGCGTTTATCTGAATCACTCAATATTTCATAAGCTTCCGCAGCTTCCTTAAATTTTTCTTCGGCTGTATGGTCTCCAGGGTTTCTATCAGGATGGAATTTCATAGCCACTTTCCGGTACGCTTTTTTAATTTCATCTGATGTAGAACTTTTGCTCACTCCCAGAATTTCGTAATAATCTCTTTTTGAAGACATTGTATTCGTCATAATATTTATTGTAAACTACCCTCTCAAAAGCATTTACGGGGTTTAAAAATTGTATTTTAAGGAAAATTATTTTCCTACCACTACTTTAGCGAATCTTATCAGTTTATCGTTAAGCAGGTATCCTTTTTGTAATTCGGCTACTACTTTACCTTTTAGTTTTTTATCAGCTACCTCAATCTCTGAAACAGCTTCATCTTTTTCAACATCAAATTCGGAATGTAAAGTTTCTATAGATTTCAAGCCTTTTGCCTGCAGGTTTTTTCTGAATTTGTCGAAAACAAGCATTACTCCATCTTTTATAGATTTATCTATTTCAGTATCCTTTAGTTGTTGTTCCGCTCTATCCATGTCATCTAAAATATCCAGCATGGAAATAATTACTTCTTTGCCTGCAGTTTGCCTTTGTTCTATCGCTTCTTTGGAAGTCCTTCTTTTGTAATTATCAAACTCAGCAAAAAGCCTGATATATTTATCTTTTTGTTCAGATACTTCAGCTTTTAATTTTTCAATTTCATTGTTGACATCCTCCCGTGTTTCTTCACCCTCTTCGCTATTTTCTTCTTCTTGCTCCTGAAGAATTTCTTCATTTACTTCCATTGGTAATTCCTCGTCTTCTGTTTGGTTTTTGAAGTCATTTTCTTGCATGTCTTTCTTATTTTTATCCATAATTAAAATTGGCTGCAAAGGTACTACAGTCAAACTTTTTGCCAACATTAAAAATTGGACAAAATGACACAAAGAGAGCAAAAAATAAAAAGGGAAGTGTTAAAATAAATTATTTAACTACCTGGAATTTACCGGATTCAATGATATTTCCCTGCTTATCCCTAAGCTGAAAAATATACACGCCACGGTAAAAGTCAGTAAGGGAAACGGTAATCTTTTGATCGGTAACTTTAAGATCTTCTACTTTTTTACCTATAAAATTGAAAATTACGAATCGTATAAGAATCATTATAATTTTCTGAGAATTCAAAATTGATAAAACTTGAAGCCGGATTGGGATAAAATTTAACTGTTTTTACATCCTTTACAGCAATATGCTTAACCTGGGCATTGCTGCTTATTTGGAAACCGACAATAAAGATGATTATGTAGAAAATTTTTTTCAATAGAACAAAAGTATTTAATTAATTCATAATTGCAACTTTTCTGACTTTTATGTTATTCTAAAAATTAATTATAAAGTCAATATAAAAATTTAAACGTATCTGAAAATATTATATTGTCTTTTTTAAAAATCTCTTTTTTAAAGTTAAGGTTATTTATGAAAATAGAAATCTTTAAAATTTATTGCTTTACTGGTTAAAGCTGAAATCAGTTTTTAATAGGACTATTTTAACAAAGCAAAAGCAGGATAACATCTAAAGTGAAAATTATCAAAGTGTTTTTTTAATAACTTGCAATTTATCGCCAATTATTTACCGTTTACAATATAAAAGAAAAATTAAAAATGGAAATCAAAATAAGCCCGTTCAAAATTTTGTAAATCTTCTTGATTACAATAACAATATCATTTTCAATATGACGCCTGAAGAAGTGACTTCGATGCTATTATATCTGGCGATGCGAGCCGCGTTCGCAAAATTGAAGGTCAGTTTGCAATTGTAGAAAAAGTAGGGCAGCAGGTATTTATGGCACGTTCTATCGGAAGGCCGATGCGTTATTTTTTAGCTAAACAAACTGCAGGCCCATTGCTTATTGTTGCTGAGCGTATGGATGAGATTTATGAATTTTTAAAAACAAAAAATTTGCATTCCCAATTTCATCCTTCTTATACCAGGATGGTGCCTGCGCATTTTGTCGTGACGGTTGGAAGTAATTGGTTGCCCTGATCCCAATCCTGTTTACACCCGTTTTTTTGCTCCGCAAAGAAACCGCTTAACTACTGACCTGGATGAAATAGGAAAAGCCTATATTGGAACATTAGCTAATGAATGTGGAAAATGGCTGAAAACAATTCCTGAAAATGAACCAATTGGTGTATTATTTTCAGGTGGAATTGATAGCGGTTCTGTCTTTCTTCGTGCTTATATCATTTGATGCTGAAAATGGGGCTTTCTCCTCAACGGTTAAAAGCATTTACTCTTTCTGTAAATAACGGGCCTGATGCTGATCAGGCTTATCAATTTTTAGATAAATTAGGATTGTCACTTTTCCTCGAAGTGCTTGACGTTCCTAAATCTGCAGTTGATTATAAAGAGGCCATAAAAGTGGTGGAAGATTATAAGCCCCTCGACATTGAATCTGCAACTATGGCGCTTGCTTTATGTAAACAAATTCGTAAGCTATATCCTGATTGGAAATACATGGCCGACGGTGATGGAGGTGATGAAAATCTAAAAGATTACCCGATAGAAGAAAATACAGAACTGACAATTAGGAGTGTGCTAAACAATACAATGCTTTACCAGGAAGGCTGGGGAGTTGATAAAATCAAACATTCTCTCACTTATACCGGAGGACAAAGCCGCGGCCATGTGCGTTCTTATGCTCCATCGCGGCATATTGGGATTTAAAGGATTTAGTCCTTATGCATTTGCCAAATGTGATTGAAGTAGCTGAAGGAATTCCTTTCATTGAATTGACCAATTGGAATGAAGAAGAATTGTATGCGCTTAAAGGCGAAATTGTAAAAAGAGGGATAAAAGCTATTACAGGTTTCGACATGCCTGTATTTGAGAAACGCAGGTTTCAGCGCGGTGCGGCAGATGACAATACATTTAAGCAAATGTTTTCTGATGACGAAATGGAATACCGCACTTATTTCAATTCTCTTTATGCCTGACAGTCCATGATATTGAAATTCTTCGCCCGGCAAGAAACAAAGTAAATCCTGAAATCCCCTATCATTTTCTGCATGAAGAAGAAGCCTGATGAGAATGGAAGTTTGCAGCAGGTAAATACCATTTTTCTTACAGGTAAAGAATGTTCTTTCAAATGCCTGATGTGTGATCTTTGGAAAAATACGCTCACTTCTTCAACTCCGAAGGTGCGATTTTAAAACAAATAGATTATGCTTTGGCAAGACTTACCCGAAGGCGGATGTAATTAAATTGTATAACAGCAGCAATTTCTTCGACACTAAAGCAATTCCTGTTTCTGATTATCCCGGGAATAATTGAAAGGTTAAATTTTTACAGAAAGAGTGATTGTTGAAAATCATCCCAATCTTTGTGGAAAATCCTGCGTTGATTTTAATGAAAAATTGGCGGAAAGCTTGAAATAGCGATGGGGCTTGAAAGCATTCATCCCGGATGTTTTGCCCAAACTCAATAAAAAGCTTACTCCCGAAGATTTTAAAAAAGCACTCGATTTATTTGAAAAAAAATGGCATTTCAAACGCGTGCTTTCGTTCTTTTAAATCCTCCATTTCTTACTGGTCAAAAGGAGAATATTGAATGGGCTTTCAAAACGGTTGAGTTTGCTTTTGAATGTGGCGTTGGTTGTTGTTCAATTATTCCCACACGTTCAGGAAATGGTATAATGGAAGTCTTTGCAGGAAAGAGGAGAATATATTCCGCCAACTTTAGATGCTTTGGAAGAAGTGTTTGAACGGGCGCTTGCATTTACAAAAAGGAAGAATTTTTGCAGATACGTGGGATATTGGATTTTTATCAAAATGTGATCAATGTTTTGAAGCAAGAAAAAATCGTTTGGAACAAATGAATCTTTCACAGAAATTTCTGCCAAACATAAAATGCAATTGCAATTGAAAATGTCATAAAAAAAGTAATAATCATTATGATATTTTAATTGCAGGAGCCGGTTTTGCCGGTTCACTTACTGCATTGGCATTACAAAAATCCGGCTTTAAAGTTTGTTTACTGGAGAAAGGAAAACATCCCCGTTTTGCAATTGGCGAATCTTCCACGCCTGTTGCAGATATGATTTTAAGAAAACTTTCTGAAAATATGATTTGCCGTGGCTTTATGATTTTTCGCGATATGGAAGTTGGCAAAAATCTCATCCTGAAATTGTTTGCGGCATTAAAAGAGGATTTAGTTTTTTTAAACATTATCCCGGAAAAGAATTTACTACAGATGAAAATCATAAAAATGAATTGCTTGTGGCTGCAAGTTCAAGACGATATTATCAGATACCAACTGGCTTCGAGCTGATTTCGATGATTTTTTAGTAAACAAAGTAAAAGAAAACGGAATTGATTATTTTGAGCAGACTGAAATCACAAAAGCAAAAAAAAATGCGAATGGGAATTTTCAAATACATCCATTCAGATAAAAAGAAGACAATACTATTCTTCTTTTTTTATTGATGCTACAGGAAGCGGCGATTTAGCTGAGAAGGTTATTTGGAATTGAATCTTCTTCTGATGATTTTCTAACCAATTCATTTGCTGTTTTTTCTCACTTTAATAATGTTCCGCACTGGACAGAAATATTGAGGCAGAAAAAAATACCTGTTGATGATTTTCCTTATGATCCTGATAATTCTGCTTTGCATCAAATCCTGGATGAAGGCTGGATGTGGATGTTACGATTCAATGATGAAAGGACAAGCATTGGTTTTGTACTTGATGAAAACAATGGAATTTTATAAGACAGATCAACTGAAAAAATATGGAATGATTTATTAGAAAAATATCCGCCATGTCAAGCTATTTTAAAAGATGCAACAGTGCATCGGCAACCAGGAAAAATTATAAGGACAGAAAGATTGCAAGGAAAATTAAATAAATGTTTTGGTGAAGGTTGGGTTCGCTTCCGCAATCGATTGGTTTTGTAGATCCGTTATTTAGCTTCTGGTATTGCTTTTTCTCTTTCCGGAGTTGAACAACTTTTAAAAATAATCACTAATCAATGGAGTAACGAAAAATTGCTTTATTCCAATCTCGAAAAATACCAACAAAAAGTTTTTGCTGAATTAAAATTGATGGATTGTCTCATTGCGGGAAGTTATAAATCCATGCCATATTTTGGACTTTTCAATGCATGGTCTATGCTCTATTTTACGGCAACAATTGCCCATGAGCAACGAAGAATTATGAATGAACCGCCTGGCTATTTCCTTAATGCTGACGATTCGCAAATAAAAAAAATGGTTTACGATTCTTATGATGATTTGATGAAAATTATTTCACAAAAAAATCTTTCAAGCGAAGAAATCAAAGCTTTTACAGCGCTCATAAAACACCGAATAGAACCATTCAACCGCGCGGGGCTTCTTGATGCATCTTCTAAAAATATGTATCGTCACACAGTTGCGATGATCTAATTATAGTCAGGAATGTTTTGGCTTATGTGGTAAAAAAATTAGAATCTCCATTATTTGTGAGTTTACTATAAATTTTAAAAAGTTTATTGGTACTGTGATTTCAAACTGATATTGATATTTATTGGCCTCTATATAAATTTTCGTGGCCGCGCAGGTAAAGTTGGGCAATTAAGAGAGAGCGGCCACGATGGGAAAGTGAACTGCGCGAGATGGAGACTTCGCATGAGAGGCGAAGGTCGTATTGCGGATATGCTAAATCAGCAATATAAAAAATATGGAAAGTTGTATGGGATGAATATCAGCCCGAACGATAACGGACGCGGAGGTAGATGGAAGATGATGTGGATGATTTCCGGAGGCCGGGTGAACAGGTGATTGTTTTATTCTCATTGAAAATCTAAAATTGCATTTTTGATTTTCAATGATAGACGTATCTTTGTGAAATGATACAAAGACGGCTACAGAAAGAAATAACCGCTTTATTAAAGCAATTCCCCGCGGTAGCTATTCTAGGTGCGAGGCAGGTAGGCAAAACAACCCTGGCAAAACAAATTGCAGGATTGCAAAAAAAAACATCATTATATCTTGACCTTGAAAACCCCCTTGATGTGCGAAGGCTGGCAGATCCCTACACCTTTTTATCAGACAATAGAGACAAGTTTATTATTATAGATGAAGTACAAACTATCCCGTCACTATTTGCCGTACTCCGCTCAATTATTGATGAAGACAGGCGTAACGGGAGATTTATATTGCTCGGCAGCGCTTCTCCACAACTCGTAAAAGGCGTTTCAGAATCCCTCGCCGGACGAATTGCGTATCGCGAACTTTCTCCGATAAGCTTTATTGAATTGCCCGAAAAGATTAGTCGTAATAAACATTGGCTGAGAGGCGGCTTTCCTTCACCGCTGTTAACCAGGAGCGATAAAGTTGCCGCAGAATGGATGAGGAATTTCATACGAAGCTATGTTGAAAGAGATTTAAGCTTTTTATTTGGAGTTGACCTCACCAGTAGTATCATACGAAGGATATTAAGTATGCTCGCTCACGTGAACGGTAGCGTATGGAATGCGGAAATGATGGCTCGTTCCCTCGGTATTACTGCGCCTACGGTTAACCGTTATATTGACTTCCTGGAAGGTGCGTTCCTGGTACACAGGCTACCTGCATTTTATGTGAATACTCGCAAGCGACTGGTGAAAGCGCCAAAGGTCTATATCCGCGACAGCGGCCTGCTGCACCAACTGACTGATGTGCATACTATGTTTTCACTCAAGGGGCATCCTGTTGTGGGTTCGTCCTGGGAAGGTTATGTTGTTGAGCAGGTGAAAGAGTTAAAGCCCGCTGGTCTGGATTTGTATTATTACCGAACACAAGCCGGAGCCGAATTTGACATGGTCCTTGCCAAAGGAATACATGCCGTAGCTTGCGCAGAAATCAAATTAAACAATGCCCCGGTTATCAGCAAAGGAAATTATCAAAGTATTGCGGATCTGAAAACAAAAAAGAATTTTGTAATTGTTCCCGATGTTGATGAATACAAAACAAAAGATGGAATTATTATATGCAATATAGCCACATTCTTTACAAAATATCTTCCAAAGTTGTAGAACGGCATCCTTTCAAATCGGAAATTAAATTTTTGATTTGCAAGGATAGATTGTTTGTATAGAATATCTTTATTAAAATTAATTGCATGAACTCATCAAAATTTATTACCACATTTCTTTGTTTATTTTTTCTTTTGCCCTACAACAAATTATCAGCACAAAGTGGTAATGATAGCCTGCTCGCGCAATTGGAACTCAAATGGGCCAATGCAAAAGTTTATGCGCTGAAAATGGCGGAACTCATGCCCGAAAAATATTATGATTTTAAACCAGTGCCTGAAGAGATGAGTTTTAAACAACAACTTTTGCATATCGCGGATAATATGGAATGGTTGTCTTCATCTTACCTGTTTGTTCCTAAGAAAAATAAAATAGATACCTCGATAAAAGATAAATCTGCGGTTATAAAAATACTAAGCGATGCTTATGACATGGGAATGATGGCACATCATAATCTTTCCGGAAAACAATTGGATGAAGCAGTACAATTTTTCGCAGGCCCAATGAGTAGAAGGCAGATATTAATTTTAATGCACGATCATCAAACACATCACCTGGGGCAACTAATAGTCTATGTCCGATTAAAGGGGATAAAACCTCCGGATTATGTGGGCTGGTAAAATAAAAATTTATGATTGCCTGCAACCATTGCTTTTACTGGCATTCAGGAGTATTCAGAAATGGTTTGAAAAAATATTTTCTAAAAATATTTTGTACTTTCAAAAGAATATTTCCATCTTTGCGTCCGCAAAAAAAATTAAAAATGCTCCGCATCACATCATATCAAAATAGTAAAGCAGGCTTTAGTACTGGTCTGCTTCATATAAGGCGGGGTATGCGATTTATCTAAATAAACTTTTTATAAATAGTAAGACCCCGCCGATGTGGGGTTTTTTATTTGTAGTAAACCAACAAAAAATGACAATTAGTAATTTGTTGTTCAACCATAATAAAGAATCCATACAGCGATCGTGTAATCATTGATTATAAAGATGATAATGCTTACCCGGTCATGTGAAAAATTAATAACTGACCGGGTTTTTTATGCCTGGTAATAAATAAATTAAAATGGAAGCAATTATCGTCGGTGTTCTGTTATCTCTTCTTTTACGAAGCAGCGATATTTTAAAAATGATTAAAATAAAATGGAGAAATCCATTCAAATCAAAAAACAACGATCAACTATTTGATCAATATTTTATTGAGGCGAAAGTTTTCTATATGAAACTATTCAAGGTGGTTCCGTGTGTAGCCTACATCGGTAATGTTGATACAAAGAAGATTTTTGAATTAATGCAAACGGCGAAATATGGTGAAGTGAAGGATGTGTATCAACGAATTTATCACGACTGGGAAGATGACAGGATTTGTTTTTCAAAAGCCATATTTGTTATTGAAAATAAATTAATGGTGAAGATTGCAGATGATTGGCTTGAAATTTATTTTGCTACAAGTGATTATGCAATGGCAAACAAAATGCTAAAGGATTTCAAGATGCTAAAAGCTCCTGAAAAAGAAAAGGATTACGAGATCAATATCATATCCTTAAGTGGCACCCAACTTGACCTGAAAACTTTAGCCATCAAACCAACACATCTTGATATCAACCTTTTCTACAATGATGATTTTAAAATAATCGATGCTCTTATCAGGGAGCGGTTAGGAAAAGAAAATGACAAAGGAATTGTGTTGTTGCATGGTTTACCAGGCACCGGTAAAACAACTTATTTAAGATACCTGATTGGTAATCTCAAAAAGAAAGTAATGTTTGTTTCGCCATCGGTAGCAGGTAACTTGATGAATCCTGAATTCATGGATTTGTTACTGGACAATCCTAATGCAGTGCTTGTGATTGAAGATGCCGAAAATATAATTATGGACAGGAAGTATAGCAGCCATAGCAGTGTAAGTAATCTGCTTAATATCAGTGATGGTCTATTGAGTGATTGTCTGAATGTTCAGATCATCTGTACGTTCAACAGTAACATTGGTTTAGTTGATAATGCTTTATTAAGAAAAGGAAGATTGATAGCAAGATATGAGTTTGAAAAATTAAGTATTGAAAAGGCTATTGCATTAAGTAACCATTTAGGGTTAAAAAATGTAGTGACGAAGCCAATGACGCTAGCCGAGATTACTAATCCGGAGGATAATTACCAGGAACCGACTAAAACAAATGTGATTGGTTTTAGAAGAGAATTGTTAATGGAGAATTGAGTAAAAAAATGTAGCAGCGATGCAACCCTGTACCGCTGCTGCATCTTTATCACACAATGGTGTTTTAGCAGAGTTGGTCTATGCGTTGCGTTGAAGCCGGAATTGATTCCATGAGACACCACGAAAATTCCTGATACTCTTTATTCAATTGTATTTTTGATAAAAACGTTTCGCATGGCATTATTAGAAGTACAAAAAATAAGCAAATTGCTACAGGGAGGTTTATTGATTGACCAGGTTAGTTTTGATCAGGAAGCCTTGCAGAAGATTGCCATCACGGGCGAATCAGGCGCGGGTAAAACAACGTTGCTAAAAATGATTGGCGGCCGCGCACAGCCGGATAGCGGCGCTATTTTATTCAATGGAGAAAGAGTAGCCGGCCCCGATGAAAAATTATTGCCGGGGCATAAAGAGATTGGCTACCTATCACAGGAGCATGATTTGCTGCACAATTACAAAGTAGAGGATTTGGTGTGGTTTCAGAATAAATTATCTGATGAGGAATCAACAACATTATTTGAAATATGCCGGATCAATGATTTGATGAAACGAAGCACCAACCAGCTTTCCGGAGGTGAAAAACAAAGGATTGCATTGTGTATGCTATTGACGAAATCGCCAAAGATGTTGATCCTTGATGAACCGTTTTCAAATCTTGATCCGATACATACGGAGATATTAAAAGCGGTATTGGAAGATGTAACGGAAAGACTGCAGATTACCTGTTTGCTTACATCGCACGATTCAGACGATACTCTTTCATGGGCTGATGAAATTATTGTGATGAAGAAAGGGCAGATTATTCAGAAAGGCACACCGGAAATAATTTATTATCAACCGCTGAATGAATATGTAGCCGGTATGTTTGGCAGGTACAATTTATTGACATCCGAACAAGCCACCTTGTTTGGCATTGATGCAAATAAGAAAAATATAATCATTCGTCCGGAAGATTTTTTCATTAGCAAAACATCAGAAAATGGGGTAAAAGGACTTGTAAAAAAGATAAGTTTCTGGGGAAGTTTTTACGAGATAGAAATAGCGGTTGACGGATTTAAGATTATTGCAAGGGTGGTGAACAATGAATGGGAGGTTGGAGAAGAACTCTATTTGAAAATAAACGAACGAGATAAATAAGCATTGTAAAAAACTTGGTGACTTGTTATAAATAGAAAATTCTAAAATGAGCAAATTAAAATTATCGGGAAAGCAACTTCGTGCCATCGGCTATCCCGAAGCGCCGGTAATCAGCATTGCTATGCATGTGATGGAAAAGAATTATAAACATCATAGCGAAGAAAACGTTTTGAAAATATTAAAAAGCATTTTTGAAAATCCTGAAGAATACCTGGACAATATAGTGCTTGGAAAAATTGCTGAGCAATTGGTTGAAAAACCAATAATAGAAACCAAAGAAATTTCTTTAAACGAGAAAGGAATTCACTATAATATTTTTGGTGCAGCACATATTGAAGAAGGCGCTCTACAACAAATGGAAATTGCTGCAAAATTACCCGTGGCTGTAGCCGGCGCTTTAATGCCCGATGCGCACCAGGGTTATGGATTGCCAATTGGCGGCGTGCTGGCAACCAACAACGCGATCATTCCTTATGCGGTTGGCGTAGATATCGGATGCAGAATGTGTATGAGCATCTTTCCGATTGAAACCTCAGAGCTAATAAAAAAGGTTTCTTTTTTTCAAAAAGAATTGATCAAAAATACTTTGTTTGGGGCCGGCCGCGAGTTTGGTCAATTTGCCGAACACGAAGTGCTTGAAAGAAAAGAATTTAATGAGATTGCTTTTGTTTCAGGATTAAAAAACAAAGCTGCAAAGCAATTGGGTTCTTCGGGCAGTGGCAACCATTTTGTAGAATTCGGGGAAGTAGAAATTACGGATGCGAATAATCCGCTAAATTTAAAATCAGGGAAATATGTTGCTTTACTGAGCCACAGCGGCAGCCGCGGGTTAGGCGCTGCCATTGAATCTCATTATACTCAGATCGCAATGGAAAAAACTGTGCTGCCACGCGAAGCAAAACATTTAGCATGGCTTGATATGGATGCTGAAGAAGGTATGGAATATTGGCTTGCAATGAATCTTGCAGGAGAGTACGCATCTGCATGTCATCATGTAATTCATAACAAGATAGCGAAGGCGATTTGTGAAAAACCAATCGCCACAATAGAAAACCATCACAACTTTGCGTGGAAAGAGATGGTGGATGAACGGGAAGTAATTGTTCACAGAAAAGGCGCTACGCCTGCGGGTAAGGATGTATTGGGGATTATTCCAGGCTCAATGACAGCGCCGGGTTTTATTGTAAAAGGGAAAGGCGAAACCGCTTCTTTAAACTCTGCTTCTCATGGAGCCGGGAGAAAAATGAGCCGTACGAAAGCTATTGCCAACATAAGCCATGACGCATTAAAAAACGAATTGCAAAAACATGGTGTGTCATTACTTGGCGGTGGACTTGATGAAGCGCCGCAGGCCTATAAAAATATCCATGAAGTAATGCAGTCGCAAAAACAATTGGTAGATGTATTGGGATTATTTTATCCTAAAATTGTGAAAATGGATGAATAGCTTTTATCATTTTAATTCATAAAAATTCACTGGCTGCTGTTTTATTTCTTTTTCCAACAAACTCAATTTTGTGGATTTGCATAGGTTCCCAATCTTATCGCATTTTTAAAATCGTCGGTATTGACATTTCTTGTGTTATATTTTTTCTGGTATTCCCTGTGCGCCTTATCATTGGGGTAGCTAACATTTTTTCCATAAGGATAGGATGGCATATTGTGAAAAGGAAGTGGCGCAACTGTTTGCCCGTGAGCCGTATTCAGATCACCATCTTTTACCCATCCTTCGCTGTAAATTAAAAAATCTCGTTTCCAGCCTTTGGGTAATTCAGGTAAATCAGATCCGTCAAAATTCATTGTTACTTCATCGCCGCCATCGCAAATAATATATTGATCATCGGCTTCCTGCAGCAGAGGCCAAACATCTCCATATCGTGTATAGTTGCCCGTTAGATCCCTCCATTTCTGGCCTTTGCTTACGTTATAATAATTTACCCATTCAGGTCCGAATGGGCCGCCTTTTCTGTAAGATTCAGAATAGCCGCGGAAATCTAAATTCGCATTTACCATTTTCAAATCAGTGCTTTTTACTGGGGCTTCTACTTTTCCTGTTGAAAAGAAAATGTGGTCCCAATAAATCTGCATTGTAGTTCTGATCCTGATGCGCCTGTCGTGCGGCATCAGAAATTTATGGCTAAGATCAACAATTACCATTTTGTCACGTCCCATTGGATAGCCAATATCTTTTATGACCGTTTGCCATTTTCCTTCTTTGTTCATCACCTGCAGGGATGGAGGTTGGAGCTTATATTTATCCGTTTGCGTCAACTCGGTGTTTATGCTGGCGTCGGGTGGGAAAATCCATCCTCTCATAAACAAATGAAGATTGTCTGCTTCTGCATTTTTCCCGAGGTCTAAGATCAAATCATGCTCTTCAGCGACGCCCTGGAATTTGCCTAAAGAAAAATTGGACACATATTGATAGTCATATTTTTCCAATTTCGGAAGCACATTATTCCCTTGTCCATCAGTTGCCGAAACTGGCAATTGCGGATGAGAAACCTGGTAGATTTTCTTGCCGGGATAAGGTGGGGCAACAAACTTTTCATCAACATAAGTATCAACAGAATCCGGATGATCTACAGCTACAAGCGATGCTTTATCAAAATAAACGGCTTCCCAAAGTTCTTCGCTGACTTTTAATGTGTAAAGGCCATTGCGTGGTTTTAGTTTTTCTCCCGGAATTAGCAGCCATTCTTTCGAAGGTTCTTTGTAGGCATAAATGGTATCCTTTCCATGAATGGCTACAGGCATTCCTAACGCGCTTCTCCACAACATATCTTTGAGGAAAACAAATTCTTTTCCATCCCAGGTAAATAAATAAGGGCAAGAACCTTTCAATTGTGCCTGTTCCAGCGCCCTTTGTTTACGGGTGGGATCTACTATCGTTTGTGGTACACCGTTAGGCCAAATGATTCGCAACGCATCTAGTTTTGTTCTTGATCCCACGCCAAATTCAGTCAAAGGCCCTTTGACAGTTTTTAACTGGTACAAATCACCCGCTTTTAATTCTACCTGGGCGCCTATTCCAAGACGGTTATTTTTACTGCTTCCGAAAGAAAGTCCGGTTAACTGGACCTGAACAAAATTATTAGAATTTCCTCCGTCATTTCTCGCCAATTGCACTCCTGAATCCGTTGAGAAAAAGATATCCCTGTCGCCATCAAAATTAAAATCTGCTAAAGCAATTTTATTTGCCTGCATCAAATTACCAGGGAGGAGAGAAGGCGCATCCGAAAAACCTTTGGAGCCATCATTATGAAATAATTTTACTCCTTGTTTGGCATTGTCGGCATTCACGCCCGCTACTACAATATCTTCGTGGCCATCATTATCATAATCTACAAATGCGATGTCATATATTTTTATTCCTTGCAGGGAATTACTTAATTGATCTGAAGCTTGTTTGTCGGCAACAAACTGGCCTGCTTCATTTTTTAGCAAATAACTTTTACCTCCTTCCCCTGCGAGTAGTATGTCTAAAGTGCCGTCATTATTATAATCTGCGATAGCCATCGCTGTTCCCTTAAAATCGGGATTCGATAATCCAACTGAATTAGAAATATCCTGAAAATTTGAGTGGCGGTTATTATTGAACAAATGGACAGAGCCATTTTCTTCTAAAGAAAAAATATCAAGGTCGCCATCATCATCCCAGTCTCCCAAATCCATATTCAACACAGCGCTCTTATCTGCTGACAGATTCATTGCTGCCGCATTTTCTTTAAAGGTGCCATCGCCATTATTTCTGAAAAGCAGTTTCCCGTTGTTGGTTCCAACTAACAAATCCAAATCTCCATCCTGGTCAAAATCACCAAATAAAAGTTTTTGGGCATTTGCTGAATTATTTAAACCTATATTTTCGGTTACTTTTTCAAAAGTACCATCGCCTTTGTTTTTAAAAACTAAAATTCCGTTCGTGGTGGCCACGAACAAATCCTGGTATCCATCGTTATCAAAATCAGAAAATACGGCATCAACATCTTTTCCTTTATGCTCAATTCCGCCTGTAACAGTACTTTCTTTGAACGTTCCACTTTGATTTACTGACAAAGAAGAAGTAGAAGCATTGGCGCCATTTGCTACATAACTGGAATAGACATACATATTGGCCTGCGCATCATAATCTGCTACAGCCAATACACTATTTTCAACATTTAAAACATTTTTTATTCCTGACCCTGGAATGCCAGAAATTAATTTAAAAGTCAATGGAACTTTGAAAGAACTATTCTCATTTTGAGTGCCGCCTGCAGTGGTATCAAAAGCGGAAGTCTTCACATTCGTATCGAAATCAAAATATCCCGCAACCATTGTTGGTATTTCAATTTCATCTAATCCTGCACCATATTCCGGGGTAATTTTCATCAATTCATGAAACTGCTGCAGGTAAATAACCGCCTGGCCCGGCTGGCCGGATTGTAACAGAGAAGTTGCCTTCTCATAAGCGATTTGCGCAGCCTTTGAAAAAGCAGGCGCGATTTTTTTTACAGTTTGCAGATAATAAAGAGAAGAATCAGTTTTTCCCGTTTTGGCAAAAAGCTTACTTAATTCAATGCACGGAACAATGTTGGCGGGCACCAATTCCCGGACTTTCAGCAAATAATTTCTTTGTGATGCAAGATTAGCAAAGTTGGAGTCCAGTTCTGATAACATATAATAAGCCATCGCATTCTTTGGATTTTTTTGGATTATTTCATTCAGCACACCTGAAGCTTTTTCATTTTCATTTTTAAGGCTGTAAATTTTTGCCAGCAAAAGCATCATATCTACATTTTCCGGGCTAAGTTTAAGGCCCTGTTTATCCAGCTTTTCTGCATCATCATAATTTTGACGGAGAAGATAAAGTCGGGTTAACCCGATGTAACTGGAAGTATCTTCCGGATTCTGTTTTATGGCCTGCTGAAAAGCAGCCTGCGCCTCGTCAAGTTGATTTTGAGAAAGATATTGAAGCGCAAGGTCTTTGGGATTGCCGCTTGCAATTTTTGTACTTTCTTTTGTTTTGCTGACGCAACCGGCAAAAGCCATCAGAAATATTAAACAAGGAAAAAGAAGCGATAAAGAATAAAACGAAATATTCCGGAATCTTATCAAAGGAGGCATATCGGCTATTAGGTGAAAGTAATTGTAATATACAGATCGTAAAATTAACGATTATGTTCTTTCACTGGCAGAATGCCCGATTTATTTTTTAACTTGCTAAGGATTTTGAGAATGTTTAAAAATAAAGCCGAAGCAACGCTTCCTACTCTACATGAATTGGCAAAAAAATATACCGAAAATTATAACTGTAATCATATTTGCAGGTTTGCTCATTGGTACCGTACTTTCTTCCAGGAGAGGATCTATTCATAGGGATGACGCCAACAAAAAAAATTCTTCCTTAAAAAAATATGGATTTTTTCTTGAGCCCATAAGTAATTCAGCGGGCATCAATTTTCGTCATCTCTGCCCGCAGATCGATAGCAAACTAAAAAATATTGAAGCCCAGATTGCCTCAATGGGCGCGTCTGTTTCTATTGTGGATTATGACAAGGATGGATGGTCAGACATTTATTTTACCAACAGTCGCCAGGGAAGCGCAAACGCGCTTTACCGAAATCTTCATAATGGAAAATTCCGCGACGTTGCGCCACAATTGGGAATTGCGGATCTAAACCAAAATGGTACGGGAGTTTCTATGGGTGCGGTTTGGGCAGACTATGATAATGACGGATACCGGGATTTGTTTTTATATAAATGGGGAAAGCCGGAATTATTTCATAACGAAAAGGGAAAAGGATTTGTAAATGTTACTTCCGGAAGTGGCTTGCCAGACTGGGTTAACGCCAACAGCGCCATTTGGTTTGATTTTAATAATGATGGCTTGCCCGATTTATTTATCGGTGGTTATTATGATGAAAAATTCAATCTTTCTAATCTTTCTACAACCAAGATTATGCCTGAGAGTTTCAGGTATGCCAATAACGGCGGAAGAAATTATTTGTTGGAAAATATGGGAAATGGCAAATTTAAAGACGTTACCGGAGACTATGGTTTAAATTCTACGAAGTGGACGCTTGCAGCCGCTGCTACTGATTTTAACGGCGATGGATACCCGGATCTTTTTATTGCAAATGACTACAATGTAAACGAATTGTATATAAATGAAAAAGGAAAAAAGTTTTCAGAAATAGGGCGGCAGTCCGGGATTGGCAATATTCCTAAAAGTGGTATGAGCGTTTCTTTCGGAGACATCAATAATAAAGGAATTACGGGAGTTTATAATACAACTATCACCGAACAAGGCATCCTTATCCAGGATAATAATTATTGGGAGCCACAGGAAAATCAAAATGGAAATGCTTATCCCCGTTTTGTAAATCTGGGACAGCTTGCAGGAATCAATAATGCGGGATGGAGCTATGGATCTCAATTTGGCGATCTTAATAATGACGGGAATATGGACCTGTATGTAGCGAATGGATTTATTTCTGCAAAAAAAGAAACATCGTATTGGTATGATTATTCAAAAGTGACCGGGGGAAATAGTTCAATCATTGAAGATGCTCAAAACTGGCCGGACATGCAAGGCAAAAGCCAATCAGGCTATGAACAAAATAAAATATGGCTAAACCGTGGCGATGGTTCCTTTGAGGATGTTTCAAATGAAGTTTGCCCTTATTCTACTTACGACAGCAGGGCCGTTGCAATGGCTGATCTTTTTAATGATGGAAAATTGGACGTAATTGTAGCTAATCAAAATAATATCCCACTCGTATATAGAAATGAACTTGAAAATGGAAATCATTGGATTGAATTTGAACTGGAAGGAACGGTGAGCAATGCAGATGCAATTGGCGCAAAAGTAGTACTGGAATGGGATGGCAAAAAGCAGGTACAAACCGTTACGGGGGGGATGGGCTTTTCTTCCCAAAACCAACACCGGCTTCATTTTGGATTAGGGAAAAGCAGCAAAATAGAAAATGCAGTTATTTATTGGCCCACTGGAAAAAAGACAATCGTTAACAATCCGAAGGCAGACCAGTTAATAGTTATTAAAGAAGGCAGGGACACTGCACAATTAAACGTTACGACATTATCAAAATAAGAAGAAACCAAACTTAAAAAAATCGTTATGCCCTGGATAGTTGAAAAAACCAAAGGATATTTTCAATACGTGCCACCCGCCTTCATTACAGTGCTTCTTTTCATAGGACAAATAAGTTTTCATGTGCTTGATAGTTACATTTATGTGGTCGTTTCCATTTGTACAGCCTTGCTCACCGAATTAATTTTATCAAGATTACTTCTTGGCAAATGGAAAAGTTTTGCCAGCGCCTACATCACGGGAATCAGCGTAGGAATTTTAATCCGTTCAACAATGATTTGGCCTTATGTTATCACAGCCATGCTATCCATCATGTCAAAATATATATTAAGGTATAAAGGAAGGCACCTGTGGAATCCATCCAATTTTGGTGTTTCATGGATGTTATTTATGGCCCCTTTAGATGTGGCAGGATTAAGCATTCAATGGGGCAGCAATTTTTTGGGATTGGCAGTAATCTGGACTTTGGGTCTTGCAATTGTTTACCGCGCAAAAAGATTTCATGTTACAGTTACTTACGTGATTAGCTTTTTAATTTTGGCTTATGTCCGCAGCATTATAGTTGGCGATACATTTTTGGCAGAGGTTTCTCCGCTAACCGGTCCAATGTATCAATTGTTCATATTTTTTATGATAACAGATCCGCCAACTTCGGTATCTACAAGAAAAGGAAGAATATTAGTTGTAATACTTATTGCTTTAGTTGAATTTGTTTTGAGGCTAAATAGTTTTATCTACGCGCCATTCTACGCGTTGTTCCTGGTTGGCCCGGCTGGCAAAATATATTGACATGAAAATGCAAACAAAGAAAGCTAAAGTTACTGTCCCTGACAGTAAACAAACATTTTCGCTTCAAACTTAATTGGCTGAAACATAGTTGTAAATAAAATAAAGCCTGATTACAACTTCTTATTATTATGATGGCACAGACATACTTTCAAGTTGTTCTGCAGTTATTTCCTCCAATTGTTTTTTCCTGGTTTCAACACCAAAAAAACCAATACACAAAGCCGCAATAACCAAAGGGACTGCTCCAATCAAAGCCGTTGTTTTGATAGAAGGAGGTGCGATGGCGACCACCACGAGGGCTATTACAAACACACCGCCAAATTTGCTGAACCCTGCAATCACTCCGCTTCCTCTTGAGCGAATACTGGTTGGATAAATCTCTGCTGCATAAGCGGATAAAACGGAAACCAGTGAACTGATACCCCAAATAGGAATAATTAATAAAACATACAGCCAAACCGGATGTTCAATAATAGAATCTCCTGCCCAAACGAAGCCTGCCATAGCAGCGGCAGTCAATAAAGTGAGAAGAATTATAGTTCGTTTGCTACTCCAAAATCCGTACATCCATGCAACGGCGAAATTTAACGGGAATCCAATTATAGCGGCATTTCGCAAAATGCCAAACGAATTAGCCTGGCTGTAGCCCAGGTGTTGCAGATTAGAGGGTATCCAAAGTTGAAACCCAAATTGGACAAAACCTCCGCCCAGGGCAAGAATGCCAACCGTAGCGGTAAGGCCGAGAAACGGGGGACGAAATAATTGCCTGAATTGGCTTTTGATATCTTTGTTTTTTTCTACAGGAATGTCTACGATTTTTTCCTTTAGGGCTACGGCTCCGAATCTTTTCATCACTTGCTGTGCCTCTTTCAGCCGGCCGCTATTAATTAAATACCGAGGTGATTCAGGAATCCAGCGATTTAAAAAAATGAGCAGAAATCCGGTTGGAAACCCAATGAGCCAAAGAATCCGCCACGTATAGTGAGGAACTAACCACGAGGCCAATGCACTTGTTATAATGTAGGCGCCGGCAATATCACCTCCAATCAGCACCATCATCCAGCCCCGGTGCTTTGCAGGAATACTTTCTGCCATTAAAGTAAACATAATAGGAAGCATGCCGCCCACGCCCCATCCCATTACGAAACACATTATGCAGTTCATCCAGAAGCCCGGCATGGAGCCGCACGCACTTGTTGCAATGAAAGTGATTCCTGCCATTAAAATAGAAGACTTGCGTCCAATCTTATCGCCCAGCCATCCCCAGATGAAAGAACCTATCACCGTTCCTGAAATGCCACATAAGGGAAGCAGGGCAACGGGTATTGTTGCATTTGGAAATAGCGGTGATTTTAATCCATATTCCCTCGCCATGCCGGGCACCACAAAAGAGAGGATGGTTGGTTTCATTACGTCTAAAGTGATAGCAATAGCCATTACGAGCAAAAGCCCGATGTGGGTGAAATTAATGGGCGCATCGTCCAACGCTTTTACTTTAAGTTGATAATCATTTTCCTCGTGAATTTTGGCAGTTGGAAGAAGGCTGTATAAAGTAACAAGCAATCCCAGGACTTCCATGACCATCCCCCAATTCATTGAAGCAGTCATTGGCATTCCCACCAAACGGTAACCCATACTTTCAGCGTTAATATACATTGGCAACTGGAGGGCAACGCCTGCTGAGACCGAAAAAAAACCTAACCAAAAAGCAGTTTTGCTTCTGAATTTAATTTTACCATTTTGGCCTAATTGTTTTAGAGATTTCATTTGGTTTGGTTAATTGCGAATTTGAAGGTATCAAATATAGCATTACTTAAGAAACCTTAATATTTGTTTTGCCCTTTCGGATAGCCTTAAACGGCATTTTATTAGTAAGAATCTTCTGTCAAAAATGATTTTTATAAAATTCAATTTTTAATTTTCATAATTCCAATTCATCTACTATATTTGCACTCCTCAAATAAGGGAGCATAGCTCAGTTGGTTTAGAGCATCTGCCTTACAAGCAGAGGGTCCGCGGTTCGAACCCGTGTGCTCCCACACTAATAATTAGCCACTTACAATAAATTACTTGTAAGTGGTTTTTTTATTTCACCAACAATTTCACCAACATTTTTTTACTTTATAATTTTTTTAATTCTTGCCAATATCTTTCCGAGGAAAAATTATTCAATTCTTACTTGTGCTAAAATCAATACTGCATCGCCATTAAATTTTAGAAAGGATAAATATTCCCAGCTTTTAAAACTATTTGCGTTTAAGCCTTAACGTTATATTTTTTACAGTAAACGAAGAAATAAACGGGATTTTTATTTTTCTTTAAGTGGAATAATTGGGCGGGATTTGCCAAGTCCAACCCGATTTATTTTTCGGTAACTTATAAAACAAATTCTATAATTCCTGAGATGAAAAACAAACTCCTCCATATACTATAAGCCCAAGTATTCCATTTGAGGGGGAATTAAAAATATAGATTCCTAAAAAAAATAAAAATAATTCCTTTAAACGTGATAAGCCACCAGTTTTTGATTTTATCTTTTTTTCAATTTCAATTCCTACGTAAGAATATCAATCATTCTTCGGGCAATTATAAGCAAGGTAACATTGCAAATTGCCCGAAAACAAAGTAGTAACAAGCAGCTTTCCCCATTTTATATATTTTCAACCTTGAAGCACCAACAATGGAATTTTAGTCTGATAGCTCATTGCTCTTGTATGCACTTTGCCAAACATCCTTTCGAAGAGGTTGTGCCTGTGTGCCACCATCGCCAATATATCAGTGGATTCTGTTTCAATAAATTTATTAATTCCTTCTTCCACATTCTTTTCATTGATCGAATGAAACTGGTGGTTAAGCCCTGAGAAAGCCACGTCGGTACTCATTTTACCAATAACCTTATCCGGATTCAACGAGGAATTATTTTTCTGTACATTCAGAATATTTATCTGCGAATTAAATTTCTTTCCCATTTCCAGCAATAAAGTAAACTTGTCCATTTCTACCTTTGCATCAAAATCTGATGCAAAAGTGATGTTGCTTATTGGCTTATAGTCTGCTTTTTCAGGAATTACAAAAACAGGAAATGCCGATTTGCTGATAATGGTAGTGGTAGTGCTTCCAAAAACTGAGTTACTTCGACCCTTTCCTTTCATTCCCATCACAATAAGATCGGGACGGTTTGCTTTTGCCATTTTATCAATTATATCAGCAGGAAAACCTTCTTGTACCAATCCTGTAATTTTTGAAGTATATTTTTTTGAAAGCGCTTCTGTTTCCTCCTGCATCAATTTTTTATTATTTTCCAGGATTTCTGCATGGGTGATTATTACAGATGCAAATACCGGGTCGTCAACCATGATTGCCGGCAGAGTGGCATTAATAAATGTTACTTCTGCATCGAAAGCCTTTGCCAGCGAAACTGCATATTTGGCAGCATTCCCGGATGCTTTTGAAAAGTCGATAGGTACCAGTATATTTTTCATAATTTTTTTTAAGATTATAACTTTTAAATGATAAAGCTACCTTCTTTTGCTGGTATTGAGGATGACTTCGGTCATGGCATCAAGTGACTTATAACAAGGCCGGCCGGTTTTAGAATGCAGCGCTGCCATTTACAAAAACTTCATCGCCTGATCTAATAACATTTGCGGCTGCTTCTGCTGTACTGTAATAATTAGTCATTTTTTATAAAAAATTTCTCTATGCTTCTTTTGTACCATTGCATGATTCATCGCTTGTAACATCTTATAATAAATGCTATTTGTTGTGGGCAATAAACAAAGGCATATTCAGTCCTTTTATTAATATATAAGCCATACTTATTTTTAAACCATCTTGATAATTCATTTCTCTGATAAGCGCCCAATATACCAAGTTCATTTCCGGATTGATTACTCATATAATGACTGATCTCTAATTCTGCATCGTCTTTCACAACCGCGAAAGTTGCTTTTTCGACAACATTCTTAGAAATTCAGATTTTAAATCTTACTTATTTGTTGCATCACTGTAACACAACTCAAATTGCAAACAAAGCGGTCACGATAATCACGTTTGATTTGGACTCATAGGCAGGCGATGGAAAAAGTTTAAGCCTCTTGTCATACAAGCTAATTGGTGTATCACATTACATATTAATAAAGAATTATTAGCCTGTCGGTTCGAAACAATAAACGCCAGGCAACAGTCATAAATCCTATTTGGAAAACAAGGAATATTCAAATTAATTTGGGTGTCAAAAAAAAGTGGTTACTTTAAAAATAATTCTGAGTATGAAAAAAATCCTGCAAAATCTTTCTTTCCTTTTTCTCCTGGTTTTTTCTTTACCAACCTTTGCTCAAAAAAAGATCCAGCTAAAATCGCCCGACGGAAATATCATCTTTTCCTTTCAACTAACGGATAGCCTGCCTGTATATACTGTAACATTTAAAGGGAAAATTTTAATTAAACCCTCTTCATTAAGTCTTTCTTTTGAGAAGAGCGGCGATTTTGGCAAAGGATTAAAATTGAATAAAGCAATCTTTATTAATGGACAAGATGAGTACAGTTTAGTTGTAGGGAAAACAAAAAAGGTACACGATTATTACGAGGAAGTTACTATTCCACTCCAGGAACGCGGCGGCAATGGGCGTTTAATTAATTTAATCGTCAGAGTTTTCAATGACGGACTCGGGTTTCGATATGATTTTCCCAGGCAGAAGAACTGGTCTTCATATACCCTGACATCAGAAAATACAACTTTTAATATAGCGGGTGATCCAAATGTACTTGCAGGATACCTGCCAAATTATACCACCTCTCACGAAGCGAGGCACGAAATGATGCCGCTTAGTAAAGTAAAGGGCGACACCCTGATGGATGTTCCGGTTTTCTTTGAATTTCCGGAAAAAATATTCATGGCGATTACTGAAGCCGAACTGGTAGATTATGCAGGCATGTATTTGATGAACCATGATGGAATAATTGTCAGCAAACTTTCACCGCTGCCCGGGCAGGAAAAAATAAAAGTAAAAGCCGAACTTCCTCATCATTCCCCCTGGCGGGTGATGCTTATCAGCGACAGAGTGGGGGCGCTCATTGAATCAAATATCCTTACAAGCCTTAATGAGCCATCTAAAATTGATGATGTTTCTTGGATTAAACCGGGGAAAACAACTTTCCATTGGTGGAATGGAGATGTTACGCCGGACACAACTTTTGCCCCGGGGATTAACTTTGAAACGTGTAAATACTACATTGATTTTTGTGCCCGCAATCATATTGAATACAGCTCTGTAATTGGTTATGGCGGCTTTGCCTGGTATAAAAGCGATGCAAAAGGATATGGAGTAATAGGTCCCAATACTGATGTTACCAAAACGGTTCCTTCCCTGAATATGCAGCAAGTTTGTGACTATGCAAAGCAAAAAGGAGTGGGCATCCATGTATGGGTAAATTGGAAAGCCATTTATCCTGACCTGGACAAAGCTTTTACACAATTTGAAAAATGGGGCATCAAGGGAATGATGGTAGATTTTCTAAATCGTGATGACCAGGAAATGGTAAACATACAGGTGGAGATTTTAAAAAAAGCAGCCGAACACAAGCTTTTTATCCAGTTTCATGGCGCGTACAAACCTACAGGGCTTAGCCGCACTTATCCTAATGAATTTACCCGGGAAGGAACGCTGAATTATGAAAATGATAAATGGGGAAATGTTATTACGCCGGATGATGACATCAGTATTCCTTTTACACGCGGGCTGGCTGGTGCGACGGACTATCACCTCGGTGGCTTCCGCGCTGTTCCTGAATCAAAATATAAAATTCAATATACACGTCCGCTGGTAGTAGGCACACGCTGCCACATGATGGCCATGTATGTGGTGCTGGAAAGTTACCTGTCTATGGTGGCTGATTATCCCGCTGCTTATGATGGACAACCAGGTTTTGAATTTTTGAGGGAAGTTCCAACAAGCTGGGACGAGACCCGTGTGCCCAATGCCGAAGTTGGGAAATATGTTACTATTGCACGCCGCAAAGGAAATGACTGGTATGTGGGAAGCATTAATAATTCTGAATCAAGAACTATAGAAGTACCACTGAAATTTTTATCCCCCGGAAATTATTCTGCCGAACTTTATTTTGATTCTCCTGATGTTGAACAAAATCCCAATCTTCTCAATAAGCAGGAAAGAACTGTAAACAATTCAGAGGTAATTACGATAAAATTAGCAGCGGGCGGCGGAGCAGTAATGCGATTGGTAAAACAATGATCATAAATAAAAATGACTTTAAATTTTGAAAATAAATATAATTTAAGTTTTGTGATTTTTGTGGTATTTATCTTGCTTTTGCAGCAACAAATGGTAGCTCTGTTGGCACTTTCAGAATTAGAATGGATAAGGTTTCTCAATCTGGCGTAAGCAAAGCTCAGCAAATGAT
Source organism: uncultured Chitinophagaceae bacterium (assembly GCA_963741705.1). Taxonomy (GTDB): domain Bacteria; phylum Bacteroidota; class Bacteroidia; order Chitinophagales; family Chitinophagaceae; genus Ginsengibacter. Next base: position 31,528 of record CAVUJE010000005.1, read on the forward strand.
TCGTCTCTTTACGTAAGAGTAATGGCCGCGCGAAAATCGCCCGGAGACATCATTTTAGGGCCGTAGGGTAATTAATGATGATAAGAAAAAAAGAATTTGTATTAAAAGTTGGTTTACTGTTCTATAAAATAACATGTAAACGATAATAAAAATCATGATGTTTCGGGACGCCATCTTTATTATTGCATTTGCTTTTAGACGTATTGATTCACACTAATTTTTCACATCAAAGATTTCAAATAATTTCAAAGATGACTCCTCCAATTCACCAATTCAACGGCCGTTACATTATTGCCATATCTTTTATTTCTGCATTGGGCGGCTATTTATTCGGATTTGATTTTGCGGTGATTGCAGGAGCTTTGCCTTTTCTGCAACATCAATTTGCCCTGGATGCCTACTGGGAAGGATTTGCAACCGGAAGCCTTGCATTGGGCGCTATTGCAGGCTGTATCGTTGCCGGAACCGTTGCCGAAAAATACGGACGTAAGCCCGGCCTCATATCTGCTGCGTCTATTTTTACCATTTCATGCCTGGGGATGGCCTTTGCGCCATCAAGAGATTTTTTCATTGGAGCCAGGTTTTGTGCCGGCATTGGAGTAGGTATGGCTTCCATGTTGTCACCAATGTACATTGCAGAAATGTCACCGGCCCATTTGAGAGGGCGTATGGTGGCCATTAATCAACTCACAATTGTTCTCGGAATTTTAATTACCAACCTGGTTAATTACACTTTAAGAAATAGCGGTGAAGATGCCTGGCGCTGGATGTTTGGACTGGGGGTTATTCCATCCGGGTTATTTTTGATTGGGGGTGCCATGTTGCCGGAAAGCCCCCGCTGGCTGATTAAAGCGGGCCTTTCTGATAAGGCGTCTAAAGTGCTCCATAAAATTGGTGGCGACAGTTTTGTTACTGAATCTTTAGCATCCATACGAAAATCTTTGGAAGGCAGTACAAAAGCGAATTACAAAGCTTTATTTAAGAAAGGAGTTTTGCCCGCTGTAACGGTGGGTATTGTACTGGCTGTTTTTCAACAACTCTGCGGAATCAATGTCGTCTTCAATTATACACCAAAAATATTTGCAAGCATCGGCGCATCACAAGACGATCAGTTATTGCAAACTGTTTTTATAGGAATTGTAAATCTTGTTTTTACATTTATTGCAATGGGATTAATAGATAAATTAGGCCGCAAACCATTAATGTTGATTGGTTCCGGTGGGTTGGCGATTATTTACATTATTGTGGTTCAGATGCTTGGTTCAGGCTCCGGTCGTGTTGCATGGTTTTTGTTATCAGCTATTGGCGTGTACGCCATGTCGTTAGCTCCTGTAACGTGGGTTTTGATTTCAGAAATATTTCCTAATAGAGTGCGCAGCGTTGCTACTACTATAGCAGTTTTAAGTCTATGGGCAGCTTATTTTATTTTAGTATTTACATTTCCTTTTTTATTTGATAAATTACAAGACAGCACTTTTTATATCTATGCAGGTGTGTGTATACTGGGCTTTCTTTTTATTCTATTTAAAGTGAAGGAAACAAAGGGAAAAACACTGGAAGAGATGGAAGGATTTTTTTCGGCGCACTAAATTTATTTTTTAATATCAGAGCAGTTTTCAAGATTTGTTGAGGCAAAAATTATTCAAATTTAAGTTCACATTTGATCAATATTTTCGATGCTATTTAGTTACAAAATCATACAGTGAACAAACATATTTCCTTTATTTTTATTTTATTGATGATAAATGTTCCTGATTTATAGAAACAAAAGATCATTGGTGACATCTGATTTTCCGGATGGCAAAGATTCAAAAAGATGAAAAGCTTATCTTACTTCCTGAAAAATATAAGTACCGGCAAATATCTAATTGACATCGAAATCTAAAAAACAATGAATTTTTCTAAAATTATTTCCTGCTTTTTTTGCTTAATGATAGGTGCACAGTTTTTGAATGCACAAAAATTGCGGGAATTAACTTCTCCCGACAAGAAATTGGTTTATTCATTTAAATTGACAGCGGAAGGAGCGCCGGAGTATTCCATTAATTATAATCAAAAACCTTTTATCCTGTCTTCTGCGCTTGGACTTGATGGCTGGCAAAAAGGATTGATTGTATCCGATATAAATGTTTCAAAAAAAGATACAACATGGAAACCCGTGTATGGCGAGCGAAGCCTTGTGAAAGACCATTATCGTCAAATGATTATTACCCTGCTTAATAAAAATGAAAGTTCAAAATTACAAATTCAGGTAAGGGCTTATAATGCCGGAATTGCGTTTCGTTATGTTTTTCCTCAAGGTCTGCAAAAGGGAAATGAAATTAGCATTACAAAAGAATTGACTGAATTTACAATACCCGGTGGCGCAAAGGCATGGTTTACCGGTCGGGCCCAGGGTGTCTATAGCCTGCTACCATTAAGTAACTGGCCGGATGAAGCAGAGAGGCCGTTGGTGCTTCAGTTTGCCGATGGCAGGTATGCCTGTCTTGCAGAGGCGGCGTTGGTTAACTATTCTCGCACAAAATTTTCACTTGACCCGCAAAAGGCAAACACTATCCGATGCACAATGGATGGAGATGTAAATATATCTGTGCCATTTTCTACTCCCTGGAGAGTGATAATGGCCGCAGAAAAGCCGGGAGAATTACTCGCCAACAATGACTTGTTGCTGAACCTTAATCTTCCTTGTGAAATTCCCAACACTTCTTGGATAAAGCCGGGCAAAGTTATTCGTGAAGTAACGCTTACAACCGATGGAGGCAAAGCCTGTGTTGATTTTGCTGCCAGGCATAACATGCAATATGTTGAATTTGACGCAGGCTGGTATGGACCTGAAAATGACAATGCATCCAGCGCATTGGCTGTAAATGTGGACCCGGCCAGGTCTCCCGGGCCGTTGTCGCTCAGGGAAGTGATAGCTTATGGAAAGGGTAAAGGCATTGGCGTTATACTTTATGTAAATCAAAAAGCGCTGTCACGACAGTTGGATTCGATACTTCCTTTGTATCAATCGTGGGGCGTAAAAGGAATAAAATTTGGGTTCGTAAATGTGGGTTCTCAACAGAATACTTCATGGTTGCATGAAGCAGTCAGAAAAGCAGCCAAATATCACCTGATGATTGATATTCATGATGAATATCGGCCGACTGGATATTCGAGAACTTATCCAAATTTATTAACCCAGGAAGGAATACGAGGCGATGAAGAAAGTCCGGATAACCATACGGTATTGATTACAATGTTTACAAGAATGATAGCAGGCGCCGGCGACCAAACCAATTGTTATTTTGCTCCACGCGTTGATAAAATGGGCTCACATGCATCCCAAATGGCGAAGGCTATTTGCATTTACAGTCCATGGCAATTCTTATATTGGTACGATCGTCCCAAAGGATCTCCAATTCAAAAAGGCGGTGTGGGTTCAACAGTTTCAATCATAAACGAAATACCTGATCTTAAGTTTTATGATGCTTTGCCGACCGTGTGGGATGATACAAAAGTATTAGAAGGAAAGCCTGGAGGATATGGAACAATCGCCCGTCGGCGTGGAAATACCTGGTATGTAGGATCATTGACGAATGAAGCAAGAAGCCTCAAAATTCCACTTGATTTTTTAGATAAAAACAGGCAGTACGAAGCTACTATTTATACTGATGATGCATCGCTTTCAAATCAAACTAAAGTGGCTATTAAAAAAATGAGCGTAAATGCTTCCTTTATTTTCAAAATGCAGTTGAGGAAGATGAACGGGTTGGCCATTATTATCAGGCCTTTGAAAAAATAACCGTGGATGTTGATTGAGAAAACTGATTATGTATTCTAACTATGATCAGTAAACGAACCAACCTTCCGGACAGGCAGGCTTTTTTTGAAGATTCTTATTTTCTTAAAAACAGATTAAAGTAACTTTCCCTTTTAAAAAATAAAAGCAATTCAATCGATGAAGGATGTAATTACATGGCACGAAAAGATTACAATACCAACCTATGGAACAGGCACACCGGAAAAGAACCCGATTTTTTTAGAGAAAAGAATTTACCAGGGAAGTAGCGGCGTGGTGTATCCTCATGCGGTAATCGAAAGAATTGAAGATGAAAAATTTGACAAAGAATATGAAGCTGTTTTTATAGAGAATGAATACCTGAAAATAATGATCCTGCCGGAATTAGGTGGCAGGGTACAAAGAGCGTACGATAAAGTTCGCAACCGGGATTTTGTGTATTATAACCAGGTTATAAAGCCTGCCCTTGTTGGGCTTACAGGCCCATGGATCAGCGGCGGTATTGAATTTAACTGGCCGCAGCATCACCGGCCTTCTACTTTTGATCCGGTTGATTTTACCATCGAAGAAAATAATGACGGGAGCAAAACGGTATGGGTAAACGAAGTTGAAAAAATGTTCCGTACAAAAGGTATGGCAGGGTTTACTTTGTACCCGGATAAGGCTTATCTTGAAATTAAGGTCAGATTTTTTAACAGGACGCCTTTTCCTCAAACCTTCCTATGGTGGGCCAACCCGGCAGTTAAAGTGAATGACTTTTATCAGTCTGTTTTTCCACCAGATGTGCATGCCGTGTTTGATCATGGCAAAAGAGATGTAAGTGATTTCCCGATTGCAACAGGAACTTATTACAAAGTAAATTATGCACCCGGCACAGATATTTCGTGGTATAAAAATATTCCCGTTCCCACGTCTTACATGGCCGTACAATCAGATTATAATTTCATAGGATGTTATGAGCATGATACCAAAGGAGGCATGTTGCATGTAGCTAATCATCATATTTCTACCGGCAAAAAACAATGGACCTGGGGCAATGGTGATTTTGGCAAAGCCTGGGATAGAAACCTTACGGATGAAGATGGGCCCTACATTGAATTAATGTGCGGCGCTTTTACAGACAACCAGCCAGATTTTAGTTGGCTAAATCCCAATGAGGGAAAGAGTTTTGAAGAATATTTTATGCCTTATGCTGAAATAGGCGTAGTTAAAAATGCAACAAAAGAAGCTGCAATAAATGTGGAGTTTAATGAAAAAGAAATTGGTGTAAAAGTGTATGCAACGGCAGTTTATGAAAATGCAATTATTCAAATTTTTCAAAATGAGAATTTAATAAAAGAATTCAAAACTGATTTATCACCCGGTAAAATTTTTAATGAAAGTGTTATTGCATATGATACATTTAATAAAAGAAGAAATAAAATTAATTGTAAAAAAAGATAATAAAATCCTGGTTAGTTATCAGCCGGAAACCAAAATAGAAAAAGAAATTCCACCGCCTGCAAAAGCTGCAAAAAAACCTGGAGAAATTGAAAACAATGAACTTCTATATTTGAATGGTTTACACCTGGAACAATACCGCCACGCAACTTTTTCGCCCTTGCCTTATTACAAGGAAGCTTTGAAAAGAGATGCCGGGGACGTAAGAAACAATAATGCCCTGGGCTTATGGTTTTTGCGAAAAGCAAAGTTTGAGGAAGCTGAACCTTATTTCAAAAAAGCTATTGAAAGACTTACCGAACGTAATCCTAATCCAAATAACGGCGAGCCTTTTTACAATCTTGGGTTATGCCAGAAGATGCAGGAAAATATAGATGAAGCTTATAACAATTTATACAAAGCTACCTGGAACGATGCATGGCAGCATGCGGCTTTTTTTCAGTTAGCAAGAATCGCCTGTGTTAAAAATGATTTCCAGGATGCATTGTATTTAATTGAAAAATCCATCATTAGAAATTATAACAGTCATAGTGCCAGGCATCTGAAAGTGGCTATCCTGAGAAAGTTGGGCAATACTAAGACCGCGATGCAATTGATAGATGAATCATTGGAGATTGATCATTTTAATTATGGTTGTTTGTTTGAGCGATATTTAATTTCAAAAAAAGAAAAAGACAGTAAACAAACAAATATCTTATTAAATGAATTTACGAATCTCATCCGTAATTCCTTTAATAATTACATCGAATATGCTTTAGATTATTCACAAGCAGGCATGTACGAAGAAGCTATTGGGCTACTAGAAGTGTATGAAGATTTGAACAAAGTGGATTCTCCACTTTTGTATTATTACCAAGGTTGGTTTTATTTCAATTTGAATGAAAAAGAAACTGCAAATAAATATTATCAAAATGCTGCTTGCTTTCCACCTGACTATTGTTTCCCAAATAAGATAGAAGATATGATGGCACTGAAACAGGCTGTCGCAGCGAATCCCGAAGATTCCAAAGCTTTTTATTATCTGGGAAATTATTGGTACGCTAACCGTCAATATGAAGACGCGATTGCGTGTTGGGAAAAATCAATTTCACTCAATGATAAATTCCCGACTGCGCTTAGAAACCTTTCGTTGGCGTATTATAATAAACTCAAAAAATATGATAAGAGCATTTCCCTGTTGGAAAAAGCGTTTGATTTGGATACAAGCGATGCGCGGGTTTTAATGGAACTTGATCAACTCTACAAAATTCAAAATTATAATCACGAACACAGGCTTGCGTTGCTTGAAAAATATTTAGATTTAGTAGAACAAAGAGACGACCTCTACCTGGAGCGCATTACACTTTATAATCAACTTGGCAATTATGAAAAAGCCGCCGCCTTAATAGCAGCAAGAAAATTTCATCCTTGGGAAGGTGGCGAAGGCAAAGTAGTTTACCAGTTTTTGCTGTGCCATATCGAAATGGCTAAAGAATCCATAGCCGATGGCCGCAATGAGAAGGCTTTGAAATTACTTACTAACGTAGAAGCCTACCCGATAAATTTAGGCGAGGGAAAATTGTATGGCACCCAGGAAAATGATATCCATTATTTACAAGGTTGTGCTTATGAAGCTATGGGATTAAAAGACAAAGCAAAAGAGAAATTTATACAAGCTACTAAAGGCATCAGCGAACCGGTGCAGGCCATTTTTTACAACGACCCGCAGCCGGATAAAATATTTTACCAGGGCCTCGCATGGTTAAAGTTTGGAGACGAAAAGAAAGCAAAAGAAATTTTTGAAAAACTAATCAGCTTTGCGGCACAGCACATCGATGACAAAATTGAGATAGATTATTTTGCTGTGTCGCTGCCAGATTTACTGGTCTTTGACCAGTATCTCAATGTTAAAAATAAAGTGCATTGCGATTATTTGACAGGGCTTGGATTGCTTGGTTTGCAAAAAGCCGAAGAGGCTAGACAACATTTCAATAAAGTACTGAAAGAAAACATCAACCATCAGGGTGCGGAAGTGCATTTAAAGATGGCTGAATTTTTAAAAAGAAGTAATAATATTATTTAAAGTTAAGGATTGGGTTCTCCTTCCGTCAGAGAGGATTTTTTTAAGATTTGTATAGATCCAAAGGAATAGAAACAGGTATCATATCAATGGATAAAGCCTTTAAAAAAAATAAAAATATAAGTCATTATTAAAACTAAAAGCATGAAAATTAATTCCTTTGTTATGATTGCTGTCCTGGCATGTCTAAGCCTGAATGTTTTTGCACAAAAAGAAATGCCGCTTTTTGATGGCCCGATTCCCAATTCTAAACCAGATACTGTGTCAGAAAAAAGAGGAGATTGGGGGCAGGGGCATTTCTATCTCAAAGATATTACGCATCCTACTTTAACAGCCTTCCTTCCCGCACCTGGCAAATCTGTTGGAACGGCGGTGGTCATTTGTCCGGGCGGAGGCTATTCTGTAGTTGCTATAGGTCACGAGGGATATGAGATAGCCAAAGCTTTTCAAAAAATGGGCATTGCTGCTTTTGTTTTAAAATATCGTTTGCCTTCAGACCAGTCTATGATAGATAAAAGCATTGGTCCTTTGCAGGATGCGCAAAGAGCCATTCAAATAGTAAAAGCAAACGCAAATAAATGGCACATAGATACATCGCGTGTAGGGATTGCGGGCTTTTCGGCTGGTGGGCATTTGGCTGCTTCTGTTGGTACTCATTTTCAGCATGACTATATTTCTAACAACGAAGGCATAAGTTTCAGGCCTGCTTTCATGATACTGGGCTATCCCGTAATCAGCTTTACAGATAGCCTTACCCATAAAGGTTCAAGGGATAATTTGATTGGTAAAAATCCTTCTGAAAAAATGATTAACGAATACTCTAATGAAATGCAGGTAACACCTGAAACTCCGCCGGCATTTATTTTTCAGGCAGAAAATGATGGAACTGTAAAAATTGAAAACAGTATTATTTTTTTTCAGGCATTGCATAAAAATGGTGTGAGCGCAGAATTGCTTATTTATCCAAAAGGAGGGCATGGCTTTGGGCTCAACAACTCCACAACCACTTCAAAGTGGATAGATGAATGCCAGAAATGGATGATAAGTAACGGCTGGCTGAAAAAGGTTGCTCAATAATAATTTTAAAAATGACCATCGTATTATTGTCCATCATTTACATAAAAATATCGTTCGGCCATTTCAGTTAAAAATTAACTTGCGACATAGAATAAGAAATCTTGTTTTTTGTTTGTTTACTGTAAATTATTTCAATTTCTTCCCTAAATTTTTTTTAAATGAAAAATCACTTTTGCTTGTCCCGGCTCTTTATTTTAATGGTGGCGATGAGTTTATCAAATCCTCATTTGTTTGCCCAGCGAAATCCAAACGTCTCAAACAAAATTGACTTGTCGGGCCAATGGGCTTTTCAAATAGATTCATTGGACAGAGGAGTAGAAGAAAAATGGTTTATAACAAATCTGAATGATAAAATAAATCTTCCCGGCTCTATGCTTACTAATGGTAAGGGCAATGATATTACCATTGACACAAAATGGACCGGAGGAATCTGGGACAGCCTTTGGTATAAACTTCCCAAGTTTGCAAAATACCGCCAGCCGGGTAATATTAAAGTTTCTTTCTGGCTGCAACCGCTTAAAAATTATGTGGGCGTGGCGTGGTATCAGAAAAAAATAAACATTCCTTCCAAATGGAGTAAGCGATATACACAATTGTTTTTGGAACGCTGCCATTGGGAATCCACCGTTTGGATTGATGATAAAAAAGTTGGAATGCAAAATGCATTAAGCGCCCCGCATATCTTTGATCTCAGTAAATATTTGACGTCCGGCGAACATACCATCACCATCCGGATGGATAATCGCATTAAAAATATTGATCCCGGCGCAGATGCTCACAGTGTTACAGACAATACGCAAACTAACTGGAACGGCATTGTTGGAAAAATGTATTTAGAAAACAGGCCTGCTGTGTATATAAGCAATGTCATTTTATATCCTGAAGTTTATAAGAAAATGGTGAAAGCAAAAATCACTATCGACAATTTATCAGGTAAAGAAGAAGATGCCATACTTCGTTTATTGGCACACACAATAAATACCAAAACACCAGGTGCAGTAAAACCGCTTAGTAAAAAAATCCATCTTAATAAAGACACTACTATAATTGATGTAGAATATCCTATGGGTGCTTCTCCGTTGCTTTGGGATGAATACTATCCGAATGTTTATTCAATGCAAACTTCCCTTTCGGATGATGCAGGAAAAGATATCGTGAATACGGATTTTGGAATGAAAAATTTTTCCATTAAGGGCACACGTTTTACGGTGAATGGGCGGCCCATATTTTTGAGAGGAACTTTAGACTGTGCTATTTTTCCTAAAACAGGATACCCTGAAACTGATGTAAAATCCTGGGAACGCATTTTTAAAATATGTAAAGATTACGGATTGAACCATATTAGGTATCACTCATGGTGCCCGCCGGAAGCGGCTTTCATTGCTGCCGATAAATCAGGAATGTATCTGTCTGTCGAATGTTCGGCGTGGGCAGGTGTTGGCGATGGCAAACCGATAGACCAATATATTTATGATGAAAGCAATCGCATTGTAAAACAATTTGGCAACCATCCTTCCTTTTGTATGATGCCTTACGGCAATGAAGCGCATGGAAAAAATGACGTTGCCTATCTAACCAAATTTGTTCAATATTGGCAGGCAAAAGACAACCGTCATGTTTACACGTCCGCTTCAGGCTTTCCTGAAAGTGCTGCAAGTGATTACACCAGCACCCCAAAGCCAAGAATACAATGGTGGGCGGCAGGACTTAAAAGTCCGATCAATGCCAATCCGCCAACAACAGATTTTGACTGGACACAATACATTTCTAAAACAAAACCTACTGTTAGTCATGAAATTGGCCAGTGGTGCGTTTACCCTGATTTTACTGAAATAAAAAAATACACCGGTGTATTAAAAGCAAAAAACTTTGAAATCTTCCGGGATTTTCTGGATGAGCATGGAATGAAAAATCTGGCGCATGATTTTTTGATGGCTTCCGGAAAACTACAGGTGCTTTGTTATAAAGCAGATATTGAAGCAGCCTTGCGAACGCCCGGATTTGCAGGGTTTCAGCTTCTCAGTCTCCAGGATTTTCCGGGACAAGGAACGGCTTTGGTTGGCGTTGTTAATCCCTTTTGGGAAGATAAAGGTTACGTTACTTCAAAGGAGTACAGTCAATTCTGCAATGATGTGGTTCCCTTATCCAGAATGAAAAAAATCATTTATGAAAACAATGAAGCCTTTTCAGATACGATACAGATAGCCAATTTCAGCGCAGGTGTTTTGCATGAACCTGTTGAATGGAATATTAAAGATGTGGATGGAAAAATATTATGGAAAGGCAATTTTGAGAAAAAGGAAATTCCGGTTGGCAATGCTTTTATTGCCGGTGAAATAAAACAATCTTTATCATCCATTAAACAACCCGGAAGATTTATTGTAACTGTAAGTGTAGGGAAATATAAAAACACTTGGGATTTCTTTGTATATCCTTCCGTTAAAAAGAAAATCAGTCCGGATATATTGATCACACAAACATTGGATGCAAAAGCAAAACAGGTATTAGAAGATGGCGGTAAGGTTTTATTAACCGTGAAGAAAGGAAGCATTAAAGATGATAAAGGAGGTGATGTGCAAATCGGTTTCTCCAGTATTTTCTGGAACACGGCATGGACAAAGGGGCAACCGCCCACCACGCTTGGCATTTTATGTGATCCTAAAAACCCGGCATTGAAAGAATTTCCTACAGAGTACCACAGCAATTATCAATGGTGGGATGCGATGAGCCACAGCAATACTATCCTTCTTGATTCAGTAGCAAAAGATATTAAACCTATTGTTCGCGTGATTGACGATTGGAATTCAGCAAAGCCGCTGGGTTTATTATTTGAATGTAAAGTAGGAAAAGGCAAATTACTATTTTCAGGAATTGATCTTCTCAGCGAAAAAGAAAACAGGCCCGAAGCAAAGCAATTATTACAAAGCCTGGCAACTTATATGGATGGAGATAAATTTCGTCCAACCATAACCGTTAGTATGAATAAAATTGAAAAATTATTTAAAGAGAAGGAATAATATTTTGATTTTATAAAAAATAGAATTATAAAACCGGGAGTTTTGGTCTTCCCGGTTATCACACGAAAAACTTTGGGTTGAAATAAAAGCTGAGATAAGCGAGGTGAAAAAAATAATAGTAAACAAACAAATACAACGAATTTTTAATTTGCTTTTTCATTCTAATTATCGCCACAAACTTATTTTATATTTTCTTACCTATTTTGTACAACTTATTCTGCAAGGTGGAAAAACCGCATTTATACAAGTATTCCGGATAAAATATTTTTCATAGTTTTGGAAACAATATTTGGTGGAATTAAGATTATTAATCTGAAAATAAAAAAATAATCATTGCAGCCAACAGACGAAATAGTTTTGCTTGAGCGTCTTTCAAAAGGTGAGAAAAAAGCTTTCCGGATAATTTATGAACGCTATTGGGAGCGATTGTATCATTTGTGCTTTTATTATACTTCATCGCGCGAAGAAGCTGAAGACCTTGTGATGAACGTCTTCTTATCGCTATGGAAGAATCGTTCCAAAATACAAATCGATAACCTGCAGCATTACCTTGTAAAAGCAGCAAAAAACCAATCTCTTAAATTTATTCTGAAACAGCAAAAGCAACGGGAGCAAATTCAGCAATTCAAAGAAAGAAGTAAAGGTTCACTAAATCTGAATCATTCTCCCGAACATTTATTGGAGGCAAAAGAGCTTTCCTGCCGTTTTTATAATCACCTGGATGGGCTATCTCCCAAGACCCGGCAGATATTTTTGCTAAATCGTGAAAAGGGTTTTACCTATGAGCAAATTGCAGGATTTTTGGGAGTCTCCGTCAAAACCGTTGAATATCATATTTCCAAAGCGCTTCATAGCCTAAGCAGTTTATCCTGATGTTGTTTTCTGATTTTCCCGGTACTAAAATTTTTTTTCTGATTGTTTAGGGTATAGCTTCTTAAAAAGAACTATATATAATATCATATTTTAATCTTTGCACGTTACATGAATTTACCAAGAGAATTATTGACCAAATTGCGTGAAGGGACATGTAGTCCGGAAGAAAAAGAAATCATTGAACAATGGTTGGAAGATGGCGAGTGGGATTTTAATGAAAACACTGTTTCTCCAGACATTAAGAGAAGCATCTGGCAAAAGATAAATAAAAATATTATTTTTCAACCAAAGATAATATCGATTTCGCGGAGATACCACCTTCTTAGGGTCGCAGCCATTTTTATAATTGTTCTTGCAGGCATTGCTGTCATCTATTTTATGAAAAAGGAAAATCTTTCTAAGGAGTATATGTATGCTACCAGCTCGCATGAACTTAAAAAAATTGTACTCTCGGATAGCTCGGTTATTTTTTTAAGCGCTAATTCTTCTATTAAAGTCGCTCAGCCCTTTCCTAAAAATAAACGTGACATTGAATTAAATGGAGAAGCTTTTTTTGAAGTAGCGAAAGATCCTGCAAGGCCTTTTACAGTTGTCAGCAATAACATACGCACTACTGCTTTGGGTACATCGTTTAAAGTAACTTCTTTTCCCGATAAAAACAATATTAGTGTTGCGCTCTCATACGGAAAGGTTCTGGTGCAAAATCAACGTTCCGGCAATGTGACCGATAGTTTTTACTTAGCGCCCGGAGAAGCCATTGAATATGATAAAATCAATAAAAAAATTGAGAAAACGTTGATTGTTGAAAAGCAATTAAGTTACAAAAACAATATTCTTTATTTCAAGAATGCCGGAATAAAAGAAGTTGCTGATAAGCTCCGGGAATTTTATCAGATAAAAGTTGACTATAAATCGCTTCAACATCCCAATTGGCGCGTATCCGGGGAGTTTGATTACCAACCACTCAAAATAGTAATGGAGAATATTTCATTCTCCTGCAATATCAGTTATAAGATAAAAGGGGATACCCTGGTATTAATGCCCATCAAAGAAGTTATCAATAAAAAGCCGGACAAGCCAAATGGTTTATAGCTGGTTGAATAAATAATTGGATATC
>CAVUJE010000006.1:0-43197 GCA_963741705.1 uncultured Chitinophagaceae bacterium
GAATTAATTGAAAAAATCTATAATCTTCTTATTGGGATAATGAGCTAAGTTGTTTCACGGCTCCTTCACACAAAGCTTTATTATATATTCTGATCTCATCAATTGATCCGTTCCACCAATATGGAAATTGATTGCTTTCTGCTCTTCCAATAAAAAGATCATCAGTGTTAGGATTAAAAATTGCGCTTCCATTGGTAGTGCTTTTTAATTCGCCATTGACATAAAACTTCGACACCTGGCCGTCAAAAGTATAGACAAAAGTGAGCCACTGGTTAGTTTGTATAAAATTAGTTTCATCATCTGCAATTGCCGCATGACCATAATCACCATAAAAACCTAAAGCAATCTCTTTAGATTTATCTAAAGCGGCGTAACAATTTGAAGAAAAGTATTGAACTCGCAAACTGTAAACTCCTTGGTCCTGATCCACTGTTCCTTTTTGAAGAATTTGGTTGGCGTTGCAAGTCCCTTCATAAAAATCATTAAGTTTTACTATTCCCATTAATGTAATAGCACCTTTTGGATTTAAACTGGAACTATTTTTTACTTGCATATAGGAATTTGTGCCGTTAAACAAGTAAGCTTATTTATCTCGCCCAAACTTATCTTATGTTTTTACTGCATTACTAAAAATAATATTGTTGCCATTTCCACTACTGTCATTAAGATTTCCATTATTGAAATTATAATATGCTACCAGGCCATCATTCAAATTATAGCAGGAGCAGTTAATGCTGTCAATGATGGTTAGGATGTCTCTGGGATTTATTGTGTCTCTTATATGTATTGTAATGGTGTCTTTTAAATACAAGGTATCATTCTTAATGACCTCTTTTTGGCAGGAACTTAAATGAGTTTGCATTGAAAAAAAGACAGTAAAAAATAATAACGTTCCAAAAGCCGATTTCAGGATTCTCATTAGCGTAGTTTAAATAATTAGTAAGTCAGGTAATCGATTTTTATCGTTCAAAAATATATTATCAACAAAAAGGAATAAAAATATATTTAATTTCCTATAAACGAAAATTATTCACTGCAAATCTTTAAATCGTTCGTTATTTATTTTTTTTGGATCCATAAATATTCCGCAAAACCAAGTACATCCCAAAAAACATTTCCATTCATTTTTTTTCCTTGAAGTAAGGTACTTAGCATCCTGAAAGGCATTGCTAAGATATACCATGGATTACGTCGGATTCCTTTTTTTAAAACTTTGCAATTATTTGATTCAAAAAATTCTGAAAGTTCATTAACTGAATAAATACGAACATGTGTGGGATCGTCTTTAAAATTTAAAGAGCCATGCATTGATGGAAGAGTTGTGCTTTTAGCGCCGGGGTATTCAACATACAGATAACCTTCCTTTTTTAGCTTTGGTAAAAGTGCTTTAATTACCTCATCTCCATTATATAAATGTTCAATCACGTGAACCATCCAGATGCCATCAAAATAATTGTCCGGAATTACTGAAAACTCAAGCTTTGTAAGATCTAATTCATAAAAATTCTTCATTTGGGAAAAATCTTCTTCGCTATTATTATAATCCTTTTCCAGATCAACTCCGGAATATTCACATTGCGGGAACACCCGTTTCGTTTTGGTAGCAGAGTGATTCCCTGCTCCAATATCCAATAAACGAAATGGTTTTTTCCCAAAAGATCTTTGTAAATAGATGAGTTTGTTATTAAAGGAAGATAGGAATGCTTTCAGGCTCATTTAAAATAATTTCGATTTAATAAAAATTAAATATCGCTTTTTAATTTTCATTTTTGAAAAATAGCAATTAGTAAATTTACCAGACTAAATAATTTTGATTAAATAAGTAATACTAGGGATCCTTCCATAAAATCTTATTGACAGTAAACTAACTTATTTCAACAAAAGCTAACCTGTTTATAATGAAAACCTGAAATTTGCACTATGCAATTCAATAGAAATAATATATCCGATGAAACATTGACTGAGCTTTTCAAAGCTATTCTTTTACCAAGAATGATAGAAGAGAAAATGCTTTTGCTTTTAAGGCAGGGAAAGGTTTCCAAATGGTTCAGCGGCATCGGGCAGGAAGCCATTTCCGTAGGAGCCACTATGGCTTTGCAACCCGATGAATGGATAATGCCGCTTCACCGGAATCTCGGCGTTTTTACTTCCAGGAAAATTCCCCTTGCTGATTTGACCAGGCAATGGCAGGGTTCATTGGAAGGATATTCAAAAGGGCGTGAAAGAAGTTTTCATTTTGGAACAAAGGAATATTTTATCTGTGGAATGATTTCACATCTTGGGCCGCAGCTTTCAATTGCTGATGGCGTGGCGTTGGCTTATAAATTAAAAAAAGAGAATAAAGTTTGTCTTGCTTTTACGGGAGAAGGTGGAACAAGCGAAGGAGAATTTCACGAAGCTTTAAATGTAGCAGCAGTGTGGGATTTGCCCGTAATTTTTATAATAGAAAATAATGGCTATGCTTTGAGCACTCCGGTTAGCGAACAATACCGCTGTGAAAATTTAGTAGATAAAGCGAAAGGTTTTGGAATGGAAGGCGTACAGATTGATGGCAACAATATTCTTACTGTATATGATACAGTAAAAGGAGTTCGTGATTATTGTATCAATAATCAAAAGCCTTATCTGATAGAATGTATGACATTCAGAATGCGCGGGCATGAAGAAGCGAGCGGTACAAAATATATTCCGAAAGAATTGTTTGAGCAATGGATTGAAAAAGACCCAATAAAAAATTATGAAAGGTTTTTGGTGGAAGAAAAAGTTTTGACCAACCAGCAGATTGCTGATATAAAAGATGAGATACGCGACTATATCAACAAAAATCCGCTTGTAGAACAGGCTCAGCAATTTCACCATTCCAATGCAGAAATTTCCTCCAAAGAAATCGCTGATGTTTATGCAAAAAGAACTGTTTCGTTTGAAGAAAATAAGAAAATATTTTTGGCAAAAAAAGAATCTTTCTCCTCCGCTGAAAAACGCAGGAACCGCTTTATAGATGCGATCAGGGAAGGTTTGAGACAATCTATGATTGCACATCCTAATCTCGTTTTAATGGGTCAGGATATTGCAGAATATGGGGGAGCATTTAAAATTACCCAGGGGATGATTGAGGAATTTGGCAAAGAAAGAGTGCGGAATACGCCATTGTGCGAAAGTGCAATTGTTGGCGCTTCGCTTGGTCTTTCGTTGGAAGGATTTAAAAGCGTAATGGAAATGCAGTTTGCTGATTTTGTTGCTGTCGGTTTCAATCAAATTATCAATAACCTTGCGAAAATTCATTATCGCTGGGGTCAAAATGCAGATGTAGTAATTCGTATGCCAACCGGCGCAGGCGTGGGCGCAGGGCCGTTTCACAGTCAAAGTAATGAAGCATGGTTTGTACATACGCCTGGGCTAAAAGTCGTTTATCCTTCTTCGCCGGAAGATGCCAAAGGCTTATTAATTGCAGCAATCAATGATCCTAACCCGGTTTTATTTTTTGAGCACAAAGCATTGTACAGAAGTATCACCGCTGATTTTACGGAAGAATATTTTGAAATCGAAATAGGAAAAGCAAAACAAATTCGTACAGGCATTGACGTTAGTATCATCACTTATGGAATGGGAGTTATATGGGCAACGGAATATGCGGATGCCCATCCTGAAATTTCAATTGACATCCTCGACCTGAGAACCTTGCTGCCACTGGATTATAAAGCGATCAGAACTTCTGTAAATAATACCGGAAAAGTTTTGGTTTTGCATGAAGATACTTTTACCGGAGGCATTGGTGCAGAAGTAGCCGCATGGATTGCACAAAATTGTTTTGAATTTTTAGATGCGCCGGTTATGCGATGTGCTTCGCTGGATACGCCGGTTCCTTTTAATGGGGAACTGGAAAAAAACTTTTTAGCTAAATCAAGATTGGACGAAATGGTGCAGAAATTAATTCTTTATTAAACGAAGACATAGCCTGTAATCAATCAAATTTTAAAATATAAATTATAAATATTTGTTAGCTTACTGTTTGCGATCTTTCTTAATTCGTGAAATTAGTGGCAAAAAAATCAGACCTTCATTTTTTAATTTATCACCACAATTTTTTTTTAATGAATTTTAAAAGTTCCCTGCTTTTAATAAGCTTTTGTTTTGTAATTACGTCCGCTTTTTCACAAAAAAAAACTGGATCCATTTTTAATCCGCGGGAATTATTTGCGCAAAACTTTTTTACCAATAACGGAAATGAATTCCGTTCTGCCAATGGCGCTCCCGGTCCAAAATATTGGCAAAACCGCGCTGACTACATTCTTCACGCAACAATAGACACGGTTAAAAATACTTTAACCTGCACAGAAACGATTTCTTATTCCAATAATAGTCCCGATGCATTGCCGTCGCTCTGGTTGCAATTGGATCAAAATACTTACAGAAAAGAAGCTCGTTCTAATTTTTATTCAAACCGCGGCGGTGAGGGCCATACTGATGGTTACCAGTTTGAAACCGTAACAATTGAATACAAAGGAAAAACCATAAAGGCAAATTATATTATCAATGATACAAGAATGCAAATCCGTTTACCGAATGCATTATCATCAAAGGAAAAAATAAACATTCATGATAAATTATCATTATTCTATCCCGGGAAAGTTTGGCGGAAGAAATGATTTCTTCTCAACAAAAAATGGGAAAATTTATGAGATTGCGCAATGGTATCCGCGCATGTGTGTGTATGATGATTTGGAAGGCTGGAGCACTTTGCCATTTTTAGGCAGCGGCGAATTTTATTGTGAATATGGCGATTTTGATTATACAGTTACAGTTCCTGCAGGAATGATAGTTGCAGGAAGCGGGGAATTGCAAAATGAAAAAGAAGTGCTTTCTTCCACACAAATTGAACGATTAAATGCGGCAAGAAAAAGCGATAAAACTATAATGATCCGCACTGATGAGGAAGTTAATAATGATGCCGGAAAAAAATTGAATAAGAAACCAGTAAACTGGCATTTTAAAATGAACAACACGCGCGATGTGGCTTTTGGCGCGTCAGCGGCTTATATGTGGGATGCGGCAAAAGTAAATTTACCCGAAGGCAAAAAAGCATTGGCGATGTCAGTTTACCCGGTTGAAAGCGCAGGAGAGGATGCGTGGGGAAGAGCCACAGAATATTTAAAAAAATCTATTGAATATTTTTCTGAAAAATGGTTCGTGTATCCATGGCCGGTAGCTGTTAACGAAGCGGGAATGGCCGGCGGAATGGAATACCCCGGAATTGTTTTTGATGGCATCAATGATAAGGCCGGCGAATTATATTGGGTAACGGCACATGAGATTGGGCACAACTGGTTTCCCATGATAGTTGGCAGCGACGAGCGCCGCTACGCTTTTATGGACGAAGGCTTCAATACTTTTATTGATGTGTATGCCGCTGATGAATTTAATAAAGGAGAATATGCGCCTAAGCGTGATGGTGAATATGCGCCGGGTAAAGGAAATCCTGCTGACGAAATTATTCCGTGGCTTAAAGATTCTGCAGCGCCGGATATGATGACAAGTGCTGATCAGTTTCCTGAAAAATACAGGCATCCGATTGAATATTTCAAAGCTGCTTTTGGCCTGGTGTTACTTCGCGAAGCAATTTTAGGCCACGACCGGTTTGATTATGCTTTTAAAAAATATATCGAACGCTGGGCTTATAAACATCCTTCACCCGATGATTTTTTCAGAACCATTGAATAATGAAGCAGGAGAAGATCTCTCATGGTTTTGGAAAGAATGGTTTTATAATAACTGGCAGCTTGATTTGGGGGTTCAATCTGTTTCGTATCCAAAAAAAGACTCAAAAGCTAATGTCAATATCACGATTGTTAATTTGCAGAAAATGGCAATGCCTTGTATGGTTGAAATTGTTTTGAAAGACGGCAGTAAACAAAATATTGAATTGCCTGTTGAGGCTTGGTTACAAAGCGATACTCATATTCTTCACCTCCAAATACCCAGAGAGATTCAATCGGTAACTATTGACCCGCAACATCTTTTGCCGGATAGCAATAGGAAAAATAATGTTTGGAAAGAATAAAAACAAGATTTTAACTATAGATTCTGTTATTATTTCTTCCGCAATTTAAAACATTGAAAATGTCCGTACAAATTAAGGAAGGCTCTTCAACAGACATCGAGATTGAGCAAATGGCCTGGCAAGCCCGGAAATTATAGAACATCCCTGACTTTGTTACAAATTACTAACAAAACACCCCTGACTTTGTTACAATAAATAGTCAAAACACCCCTGACTTTGTTACAAATTAGTAATAAAAGGCTATATTTGCCTGTTATGTTACATAATACTTTAACAATAGATAACAATGGCGTTTAAAAGACAAATAGAAGCTAATCTAAACAGATGGAAAAATAGTGATACGAGGAAACCGCTCATTATACGCGGCGCCCGTCAGGTTGGAAAAACCACTTTAATTAAACAATTTGCTCAAAACTATACTCATAGCATTGTTCTTAATTTAGAAAAAGCAACAGATCGAAAATTCTTTGAAGGTTTTGATGATATAAAAAATATTACAGAAGCATTATTCTTATCCTTTAATATTTCTTCCGACAAAGTAAATGAAACCTTATTATTTATAGACGAAATTCAGGAATCGCCGAAAGCCATTCAGATGCTTCGTTATTTTTATGAAGCACTTCCCGAATTGCACGTTATTGCTGCAGGTTCGTTATTAGAATTTTCGATTCGAAAAATTAAGAGTTTTCCGGTAGGCAGAGTGCAATTTTTATACCTTCACCCAATGAATTTTTCAGAATATTTAAATGCGATTGGGCATCAAAACGTATTGAAAGAATTGGAGCAAATACCCGTAAAGCAATCTGCAGATAAAGTTCTTAAGGATTTGTTTCACCGGTATGCCATTATTGGCGGAATGCCTGAAGTGATAAAAACAGATATAAGCAAGGACAACCTTGCAGATTTGCCGCAAGTGTATGAAAGTATTTGGGCAACTTATCAAAATGATGTGGAGAAATATACAATTAATGATACGGAGCGAAAAGTTATAAAACATATTATGGCCACTGCTCCTTTTTATATAGATCAGCGGATTAAATTTCAAGGCTTTGGTAATTCAAATTATAGGTCAAGAGAAGCAGGAGAAGCATTTCGGAATTTAGATGATGCAAAAATTATACGAATTATTTATCCAACAACAGATATCATAACTCCCCTCAAACCTGATTTGAAAAAATCACCACGGTTACAAATCTTAGACACGGGAATAGTAAACCATGCATTAGGGATACAAGCGCAAATGCTTGGAATGGAAGATTTGAATTCTGCTTATAAAGGAGCTGTCATTCCTCATTTAATTACCCAGGAATTAATCTCATTAAATACCATAATTAATCAGAAGTCTTTTTTTTGGGTTAGAGATAAAAAGCAGTCCGATGCAGAGATTGATCTGCTTTTTTCATATAAAGGGAAAGCAATACCTATTGAAATTAAATCGGGAAGTACAGGATCCTTAAAATCTCTGCATCAGTTTATTGAGGTTTCTGAGCATCCGTATGCGGTAAGAATTTACGGAGGCCAATTTAAAGTAGAAAAGGCTGTAAGCCCACAGGGAAGGCCTTATCTTTTAATGAATTTACCTTATTATTTAGGTACTCAAATTCCCGGATACATCCAATGGTTTATTGAAAATAATTAAATGAAAGTTGATGAATGATTACAGTAAATTAAGAATAGATTATAAAATATTTTCATGAAAAATAAATTAAAAAAGATCAATATGTTTGTAGAAAAATTAAACATAAGTTTATGAAATGCATTTTTACCTTAATTGTTGCTTTACTGACTACCGCGTTTGCAATTGCCCAGGCGCCGATGCCAACGACCGCGGAGTATAACGGCCAAAAATATCCCTGCTATATTATGGAATACAATCTGCCGCCTGATGAAACCAAAGATGTAATTGTAAATAAACTAAAATCTGAAGGGTATAATGCCGATAAATCGAAAGGATACCTTGTTTATAGAAATACACGATTAAAAGATCTGAATCCTGACGAGCCCCAGGATGTACTTTTTAAAATTGACAGGAAAAGCCGGAAGGAAAAAGATAAAAGTATAGTAACTATGATTACAGCCAAATCAGGAACAATTCCTGAAGACAAAGTAAAGGGAGCCAAAACCGTTGCCGCAATTGAGTCTTCAGCTAACAGTGTTGAATTTATCAATAGCTTTCAAAACAATATTAATTTGTCTGCTTATAATCTTGCCATTTCAAACCAGCAGGAAGTGGTGGATAAGGCTGAGAAAAAGTTGAAAGAGTTGCAGGATGACCAGTCGAAAATGGAAAAGAAAATAAAAAATTTGCAAGATGATCTTGCTAAAAATAAAACTGACCAGCAAAATCAAACTGAAGAAATTGCGAAACAAAAAACTGTTTTGGAACAAAAGAGAGTGGCTAAACCCGTTGATTAATTTTTTTTAGTAAAATGAAAATCTTTTTTGTGTTACTATATTTTAAAAAAGATTCTATACTTCCATTGATTCACACTAAATAAAAATTCCCTAAATTTCTTTCTTTACTGCAAAGACTTCTTACTTCTTTAAAACTTCTTCAAACAATTTATAGATCCTTTTGTATTCATCTGTCCAACTTGACGGGTTTTCAAAATCATGATTTTCCATAGGGTAGGGCGCGAGTTCCCAATTGTCCTTCCCTAATTCAATTAACCGTTCCGTAACTTTTACAATATCCTGGAAATGTACATTCTGATCTACCATACCGTGACACATTAATAAATGGCCTTTTAATCCGTCCACAAAATAAATTGGAGAGCTTCTTTTGTAGGCAAGACTGTCCTCATAAGGTTTATTTAAAATATTGCAAGTATATCCATCATTGTAATTTGCCCAGTCAGAAACTGATCGCTGGCCAGAGCCTGCCGCAAAAATATCCGGTGTTGTAAACATCGCCATCAATGTGATAAATCCACCATAAGAGCCTCCGTAAATTCCTATTCTTTTGGGGTCAACGCCAAAAGTTTTCACTAAATAATTTGCGGCGTCCACATTATCGGTTAAGTCTTTTCCGCCCATGTGGCGATAAATAGCTGTCCGCCAATCACGGCCATAACCGGCGCTTCCACGATAATCAACATCCATTACATAATAACCATGATCTGCCAATAAATTATTAAACATCGTCTCCCTGAAATAATAGCTCCACCATTTATCTATGTTTTGTAAATAACCTGCGCCATGCACAAAAATTACTGCAGGCTTGCGTACATCAGGATGCGCAGGTTTATAAACTCTTCCGTGAACCAACGCTCCGTCTCTTGCAGCAAAGGTGAATATTTCAGGATCGCGCCATGGGTACGATTGATATTCCCGGCTTGCAGCTTTGTTGGTTATTTGATCGGTTTCGCGCCCGCTTTGTTTTCCTGCAAATACAATTCCGGCGGTTTGGTGGTATAAGAATACAAAATGGCAATGTTTTTTTCATCCGGTGAAACCGTTACCTCGTTTCCACCAATCATATTGGTGAGTTTTTCTTCCTTACTATCGGTAATGCGTAAACGATAATATTGATGTTGCGCCGGTTCCACTTCATTCGTTGATAAATAAAAATATTTTTTATTGTTGGAAAGCTGCGCATCTAAAACTTCATACTTTCCTGAAGTATAAGCTCTCTTATTTCCGTTAATAACATTCACGGAATAAAGATGCGAAAAACCGGTCACTTCCGATTGATACCAGTAATCATTTTCACCTATCCAACCGGTATTCCAGAATCCGGGTCCGCCGATCCATGCACTATCGTGCTGGCGATCTAATAATTTTAATTTTTTTGTTGCGGTGTCCCAAAGCATGAGCCATCGGTCTTTATGATCCTGCGCGCGAATGTCTAACACAAGATTGCTACCTTTTGGCGACCATTCTGCAGAAGCAAAATAAACTTTTCGCAAAGCGCTGTCTTTTTTTCTTTTGGCGAGTTCTGCCGGGTAATCTTTCATAAATTCCGGGATATCTTTTATGCCTTCTATCAAATCAGTTTTTACTTCAAAAACGCTATCCATCTGCATATCGTAGATATACAACTGATAAGTTCCTTCAGGCTCGCCTACTTTTTCGCGACCTTGAAGATCCTTTGTATAACCTGATTCGGTTATGTAGTCAGGCACAATGGTGGACTTTCTTTTTCCGGGTGATTGATATAATTCATAATTTATAAACCTTCCATCCGGGCTTATGGAAAGGTTATGGACGCTTTTGTCTCCAATGATTATTTTCTTCAATTCATTTTTTTCATGGAGACTGTCATAGATTTTTTCGAGCCTTTCTTTTTCTTTCCTTTCCCTTAAAACCTGCATGTATTGGACTTGCTCATTCTTTAACCATTCATCTTCAGAGGAAAGTTTGTCTTCTTCCTTTTTGTCATCTTCTTTTACAAAATTAGTGAGTTGCCTTGTTTCACCGGTTTTAATATTCCATGCGAATAAATTTTGATTATGGGTATAGACAATTTCTTTTTCATCAAAAGAAAATTGGGGATTGTATTCGGTTTCTGCAGTTTGTGTTATGCGATAAATTTTATCGGGCTTTATTTCTTTATAAAAAATATCACCACCATGTTGATATACATAGGCAGTTCTCTTTAAATTATAAACAACATTATTTGCGCGAATTACATTTTCTTTCTGAGCGGCAGAAGCTTTAACAGGTATTTTATTTTCTTCCGTGATATAATATAATGAATCTGATGGCGCATTTTCAGGATTCCAGTCAAAAAATAATTTCGTTCCGTCTACGCTCCAGAAGGGGTTTGATGGCGAAGTGCCAATCCATTTTGGATCGCTCATTATTTTTTCTATAGTCAGCGAATCAATTTTTGTTTGGCAAAAAGCAATAGTGTGAATGAACAGAAATAGAAATACATAAAATTTTTTCATTATCACGATAAATTATTTTGAAAGAATTATAAGAGGTGAAGGTAAAAAAGGAATTGATTGCAGTAAATAAATAAATAAAGGGGAATTTTATTTTACTTTCATTAGCGACCATTAGGTGTAGCCGAAAATATTCTTGAGATTTGCCTGATAAAAAATATATCCTGAAATTTAATTTTAGATTTTTTAAATAAGAATATGTTTACAAAAAACAAAATCCGCTGGGCAATATTAGGAGCGGGAAGAATTGCCAACGCCTTCGCAAAAGATTTTCCATTGATGCAGAATGCAGAACTGGTGGCTGTTGCATCAGGTGACAAAGAAAAAGCAGCCAATTTTGCCAGGGCAAATAATATTCCAAAGGCTTTAAGCCATGATGAATTGTACGAAAGCGATGAGATAGATGCGGTTTATATTGCAACTACTCACAACTTTCATTTTGAGCAGGCGCAGAAATGTATGTTGCATGGCAAATCGGTTTTATGTGAAAAGCCAATTACGGTAAATGATTCTCAATTTAAAAAGTTGATGGCTGTATCCAGGGAAAAAAATGTTTTTTTGATGGAAGCAATGTGGACTTATTTTTTACCTGCCGCTCAAAAAGCAAAGCAATGGCTGGATGAAGGAAGGATTGGAAAACTAAATGTGATCCAGGCTGATTTTGCTTTCCCGATGGAAAAAAATATGGAAGGAAGAATGTATAATCCGAATCTGGCAGGAGGAGCGTTGCTTGATCTTGGCGTTTACCCGATAGCATTATCATTTTATTTTACAAACACAGTTCCTTCTAAAATTACGGCCTCAGGTGCATTGACAAAAACGGGTGTGGATGAAAGACTGGGAATGATTTTTCAATATGAAAATTTCACCGCCGATTTATTTACGTCTATGGTTAACCGTATGTGCAATACATTTAAACTTTTTGGAGAAGAAGGTTACATTGAAATCCCTGATTTCTGGAAGGCGGGTTCTGCGAAATTATTTAATAAAGAGTTTGACCATGTTGAAACTTACGAAGATTATCGTACTTCACATGGATTTATTTTTGAAATGCAGCATGCCAATGATTTGATATTGGATGGAAAGATTGAAAGCCCCGTCATTCCTCATTCGCGAAGCAATAACATCCAGGAAACCATGACTGCGATTCGAAATCAAATTGGTTTGAAATATCCATTTGAAAATAGATGATTCGCGTTTCATTTATAAAAGAGTGAATATTTATTCAAAAAAGACAAAATGTTTCGATAATAAAAGAATGAAAAGAATCAGGGATTAGTAGTAATCAATAATCGTTATTAATCCTTTCCCTGCTCAGCACTTCAACAATTTTATGATACAATTCCATGGCTTTTTTGCGCGTATCACCAACACACAATATCCCAAGCTTGCCATATTGCGATAAAGCGCTTATCATGTGAAACATGATTCCCTGTTGAGTGCTTCCATTATAAAGTAAATCATTTGCAGTAGCAATTTCGATCAGGTCATGAGGAGTAAGGCCTTTATAACTTTCACTTTGCAGGTTATCTGAAAAAAAATAAAATCGTTGTTGGCCGGTGGCGGTTAGGTAAATACCTTTTGACTCATCATAATTTCCATCCGTTAAATATTGAAGCATAAGATAAGGATGTGTGGTCCCCCCTTTTCTTAAATTTATTTCGATGGCATAATGTTTCCATTCCTTATTTTTTTTTACAGAGATAAAGTCAACGGAAAATCTTCCCAATACCCCATGATCTCTTAATTTTTCCGAGATGAGTTTTCCAAATTCACTTATGGTTGTGGCATATTCAATATCTGCGGGAAAATGCGCTCCAAGAAATACCTGGCCGATAGTGCCGCCGATTACCTGGTCATGCGTTGATATAATATCAATTCCGCCGACAGGCGTAATACGGCATTGCACAGAAGGAGATTGTATTTCTTCTCCATCAACAAATGATTCTACAATACCACCCATTTTATTCATCTTTTCAATAAAAGCGGCGTAACTTAAGTTTCGGGCGACTATTTGTAAACGATAGGGCAGTATTTCCTTTATCCATGATTTTAACGTCTCATCTTTTGGTGCGTCTTCAAAAGAAAATATGGCATTCCCCTCCCCTGAAAAACCATCATTCAGCTTTACTACTGCCTTATTTAATTTTGGGAAATTTGTTTTCAATGAATGCAAAGACTGAACAATATCTTCCTCCGTTTTGCAATCTTCAAATCCGGGCGGAGTCATTATTTTGCACTCTTTAAAAATCTTTCTGCTGAAACTTTTTGTGCCTAAATACAGCAGGTCAGGATCACAGCCATAGATAGGCATGTTTAATTGTAGCGCTAATGAACGTTCGGCTTCGGTTACATTAAAACAAACCATGTGGGAAGCGAAGCCGGTTGGAATATGTTTGCGGATGCGCTCAATTAAGCGTGGCCGTTCCAAAATTTTTTGCGTTAGTGATTTAGGAGATGAATCAAAACAGGCTAAGGTTTTTAATCTCTGGCGTGCATGATAGCCCGTAACACCAGGCAATAAATGCAAATAATAATCCATTATGATATTATGAACCGGCATGCTGGTGACATATATTACATGCGTATTAGGCATACGCAAAAGCATCAGCATGCACAGCATTCTTTCTTCATATTGGTTAACGCCATCAATTTTGGTCAGTATTTCCTGATCTAGAGTTAAACTTGGAACAATAACAATCGCTTTTTTCGCCATTCTGTCCGGAAAGATAGAAGCATAACTTTCAGAAAATTTTTTTTGCAATTCCTTAAAGTCACTTGATTCCTTTGATAGTTCCCTCATATTATTTAAGCAATTTAGAAGTTTGAATCATTCTTTTCTGATTCTTTATAATTTTTGAATAATCAAAATATATGAAATGTAAATTATGAAAAATTAACTTCGTAATCTAACATTCGAATGGGTATCCGGTAAAAGAGATTAGGTGTGTGCAATAATCGAATTTAAAAAATTAAATCACCTTGAGGGAGCAAAATAAGAATTGCTATTATTTGTTTCTTTACTGATTGTTTGAGGAAATGAGAATCTATTCCGTATCGTATCGTTCCACGCTTTCAATGCCTGGCAATGCTTTTAGATTGGCCACCAAATCGTCCAGTTCATCTTTATCATGAACATATACCCTTACATTGCCTTCAAATAATCCTTCTTTGGCTTCAATAGTAAGCGCGTTAATATTTATTTTCAGCGTACCGCTGATAAGGTTGGTGATCTTATTAATTACGCCAACATCATCTAGCCCTATGATTTTGATACCGGTAAGGAAAGAAATTTCCTTGTTTTTTACCCATTTGGTTTTTACCACACGATGACCGTAATTGGATAAAAGCCTTGCGGCATTAGGACAATTGGTTCTGTGAATTTTCAATCCTTCGCCCTGGGTTACAAAACCAAAAACATCATCTCCCGGGATGGGTTTGCAGCAATTGGCAAGCGTGTACATGATCTTATCGCTGCTTTCGCCAAAAATGATAAGCTCATTATCTTTCTTATCTTTTTTAGAGTTGATCTCATGTTTTTCTTCCGGTGGCCTAACAATTTTGGGCAAAGAAAGCTTATCGCCCAAAACCTGGAAATCCTTTAGTTCACTAAGGTCAATCTTCTTTATAGCGATCTCATAAAGAAGGTCGAGGTGGGAGCTGACCTTGTAAAATTCTGCCAGCTCATCAAGGTTTCCGTTGCTCATAGGAACGCCAACAGCATCCAGTTTTTTTTGTAGAAATATTTTTCCATCTTCTGCGATGGTTCTTTTTTCTTCTTTTAAAGAATCTTTAATTTTTGAACGGGCCTTGCTGGTCACAACCATTTTTAGCCATTCCTGTTTTGGTTTTTGTTTGGTAGAAGTAATGATTTCAACCTGGTCTCCGCTTTTTAATTTATAGCCGATTGGTACCAATTTATGGTTCACTTTTGCACCGATACATTTTTCCCCGATAGCAGTATGAACCGCAAAGGCAAAATCCAAGGCCGACGCGCCACTGGGCAACATTTTGATATCGCCTTTTGGCGAATACACATAAATTTCTTCGGCTAAAAAAGATACTTTAAAGTCTTGCAAAAAGTCAACGGAATTAGTATCCTGTGCCGCCAGCATATCGCGTATTTGCTTAAACCAGTTATCAAACCGGTTTTCTACGGTAGTTCCTTCTTTATATTTCCAATGGGCCGCCAATCCTTTTTCGGCGATATCATTCATTCTTTTAGTACGTATCTGCACTTCCACCCATTTTCCATGCGGCCCCATCACGGTAGTATGGAGCGCTTCATACCCGTTGCTTTTTGGATTGCTCAGCCAGTCGCGCAGGCGTTTAGTTGAAGGGCTGTACTCATCTGTCACCAGGCTATAAACCTTCCAGCAATCTTCTCTTTCTTTCTCCGGCACAGAATTCAAAATGATCCTTATCGCAAAAAGATCATAAACTTCTTCAAATGAAACGCCTTTCGTTTTCATTTTGTTCCAGATGGAATGAATACTTTTTGGGCGGCCGTAAATTTCAAAATCAAAATTACTTTGGGTCAGTTTTTCTTTTAAGGGCCTGATAAAATCATTGATATAACGGGTGCGTTCTCTTTTGGTGTTAGCGAGTTTTTCGGCAATGTAGCGATAGCTGTCGGGCTCCATATATTTCATGGAAAGATCTTCCATCTCAGTCTTGATATTATAAAGCCCCATCCTGTGCGCCAGTGGCGCATATACATATACCGTTTCAGAAGCAATCTTAAGTTGCTTTTCGCGCTTCATGCTTCCAAGAGTGCGCATGTTGTGAAGCCTGTCCGCTAACTTTATTAAAATTACCCTTGGGTCATCAGTTAGCGTCAGCAATATTTTTTTAAAATTTTCTGCCTGTTGGGACGAATTGGCATCTAATACATTTGATATCTTGGTTAGCCCGTCAACAATCTTGGCTATTTCAGGCCCAAATTCCCTGGAAACCATATCCAGTGTGATATCCGAATCTTCTACCGTATCGTGAAGCAAAGCGCAGATGGTACTGCGGACGCCAAGCCCGATTTCTTCAACACAAATCATGGAAACAGCAAGGGGATGCAAAATATAAGGTTCGCCACTTTTGCGCCGCATGTTTTTATGAGCCTCTGCGGCCATTTCAAAGGCCTCTCTGATCTGGGCTTTGTTTCCTGGTTTTAATTTGGTTTTCAGGGCACGAAGCAGAGCACGATACTTACGAAGAATTTCTTTTTTTTCTTCTTCTTCGTTCATCGTATATTTTGGGATATCTAACGTGGATGCCATCAGCACGAATTTACACCCAAATTAATTTCAAAAATAAAAATTAAAATCTCTTTAATATTTTAGGATTTATTCTATTCATACAATTTTAAATTCTGTGTGGGAAAATTTAAAAAGCCCGTTGGCGCTTTGTAAAATATTATTCTTTTTTGATGTTATATAAACAAGATTAAAATAAAAATTTGGGTTATTTCTTTGTTTACCGGCATTTCATTTTTCAAAACAAAAAAAATTTGTTCATATAGATATTTCCCTACTATATTTGTAGGATATTACTTATGACACAGTTTCTGATTTCATATAAACCATCCTTCTACAATAATAATTGCTGGCGAATTCGTTGTATGCCGTAAGGCATAATATTTTCCATATCACCCATTTTCAGGCGCTTTGCCTTATCTTACAAATTCATCCCTTTTAATTTTAATTTATAAATCTTCATTTATGAGTTCTCAACATTTTGAAACATTACAACAACATGCAGGACAGGAAGCCGATCCAACAACAGGTGCACGCGCAGTTCCTATCTACCAGACAACATCATTCAACTTCAAAAATTCCGAACATGGCGCTAATCTTTTTGCGTTGAAAGAATTTGGAAATATTTACACGCGCATCATGAACCCGACAACGGATGTTTTTGAAAAACGCATGGCAGCATTGGAAGGCGGTGTTGCAGCATTGGCAACGGCTTCCGGGCAAGCGGCTCAATTTCTTGCACTCAATAATATTTTCGAAGCGGGCGAAAATTTTGTTTCCAGCCCGTTTCTTTATGGCGGTTCTTACAATCAGTTTAAAGTCTCTTTAAAGCGCATTGGCATTGAGGCCCGGTTTGCAAAAGACAACAACGCAGAAAGTTTCGAAAGCCTGATTGATGAAAAAACAAAAGCCATCTATACTGAAACAATTGGCAATCCTGATTTCAACATTCCTGATTTTGAAGCTTTCTGCAGTGGCCAAAAAGCATGACATTCCATTGATAGTGGATAATACATTCGTTGTGCCGGAGGTATCTTTTCCGGCCCATGGAGCATGGAGCAAACGTTGTGGTGGAATCAGCTACAAAATGGATTGGCGGACATGGGAATAGTATTGGAGGCGTAATTGTGGATGGCGGAAATTTTAATTGGGGCAATGGAAAATTTCCTGCATTTTTCTGAACCTTCAGAAGGATATCATGGATTAGTTTTTAATGATGTTTTTGGAAGCAACGGGCCTTTTGGAAATATCCAGTTCATCATTCGTGCACGCGTTGAAGGCTTAAGAGATTTTGGCCCGGCTATTTCTCCATTCAATTCCTTTTTGCTGATCCAGGGTTTGGAAACATTGTCATTTCGCGTAGATCGTCACGTACAAAACGCACTGGCAATCGCCCAATGGCTGGAGAAAAACCCGAATGTTGAAACAGTAAATTATCCGGGATTAGAAAGTAGCCCGCATCATGAAAATGCAAAAAAATATTTGCCAAAAGGAGCAGGCGCGGTTCTTTCTTTTGAATTAAAAGGCGGCAAAGAAAGCGCTACTAAATTAGTTGACAATTTGGAAATGATCAGCCATCTTGCCAACGTGGGCGATACAAAAACTT
Organism: uncultured Chitinophagaceae bacterium; assembly: GCA_963741705.1. GTDB lineage: Bacteria > Bacteroidota > Bacteroidia > Chitinophagales > Chitinophagaceae > Ginsengibacter. Next base: position 17,803 of record CAVUJE010000006.1, read on the forward strand.
TGATCATTCAACCTGCAGCAACCACTCACCAGCAATTATCTGATGAAGCGCAGCTTTCAGCAGGAGTTACGCCAACACTGTTGCGCGTATCTGTAGGCATTGAACATATTGATGATATCAAAGCTGATATAGAACAATCTTTAGAAAAGGTGTTTTCATAAAAGTTTTTCTGCTATCATCTTTAATCATAACCGTTTAGTCGTGCAAATATTACTTTGACTAAACGGTTATGATTTATTTTTGCAAAAATTTTCAAACAAAGAATTTGACGAATAGTATTTTTTCTTCTGAGAAAGCGCTTGCTCTTGAATCCGGTTATGTTCTTCCTGAATATCATTTGGCATATACCACTTATGGCACTATGAATAAAAAAAAGGACAATATTGTTTGGATTTTCCACGCGCTTACAGCTAATAGTATTCCTACAGAATGGTGGCCCGGGCTGGTAGGTGAAGGAAAATTATTTGACCCTCAAAAATATTTTATTGTTTGTGTAAATATGCCCGGCAGCTGCTATGGAAGCCTTGGGCCTTTTGATAAAAATCCCGACAGTGGACAAACTTATTTTCAAGATTTTCCTTTTTTCACTCCGAGGGACATGATCCGGTCGTACCAGCCTTTAAAAGAATTTTTAGGAATTGAAAAAATAAAAATTGGGATCGGGGGCTCTATGGGCGGACAGCAATTATTGGAATGGGCTATCGAAGAACCTGATCTATTTGAATATATTTTCCCTATCGGAACTAATGCACAACATTCTCCCTGGGGAATTGCTTTGAACGCTTCGCAGAGAATGTGTATTGAGGCTGATGAATCCTGGAAAGAAAGAAATAAAAGAGCTGGCATTGAAGGGCTGAAAGCTGCAAGAAGCGTGGCTTTGGCCTCATATAGAAATTATGAAACTTACGGCGCTACCCAGGGTGAAACTGATTTGAATAAAATAGATGATTTTAAAAGCGAATCATACCAAAAATACCAGGGAGAAAAATTAGCAAAAAGATTTAATGCTTTTAGTTATTATTTTTTAAGTAAAGGAATGGATTCTCACAATGTTGGCCGGGGAAGAGAAAGCGTTGAAAAAGCTTTGCAAAGAGTAAATTCCAAAGCGCTTGCGATCGGCATCACTACTGATATTTTGTTTCCGGTAAATGAACAAAAATTAATTGGCGAAAACATTCCGCAAGGTGAATTTGTGGAGATACATTCGCATTTTGGACATGATGGATTTTTATTGGAATTCGAACAGATAACAAAAATTATTGACAACTTTTTGGCGAAGTAACTTTATATACAATTTCTAATTTTCCATCTTTAGTGAATCAACAAATAACACCAATTCTTATTTTTTAAGGAAAGATTTCTTCAGCTTTCAAAATACTTTCAGGTTTTCCTACATCAATAAATCTGGAACCCGTATGGTCATAAGCTTTGATATCATTGGTTTTGGCAAGTTCAAGGTAAACATCAACCATTGAAAACTTTCCTTTCATTTTTATCAGCGGAAAACTTTCCGGCGAAATAACCTGAATGCCGCTGAATGCTTTTTCAATATACTTTTGGGAATGCCTGCTTATTTTTTCTTCTCCTGTTTTTACATTTCTCCATCCGCAGAGCCTGCCGGATTCATCAAATAAAAAATACCGCGAAGTTTGCCGTGAAGAAACAGCTAAGGTTGCGAGCGGCTGATTCAATAGATGTTGCGCAATCATTGAATTCAAATTTATGTCTGTCAAAACATCCACATTCATCACAATAAATGGCTGATCATCTTTTTCAAAAAACCACGCAGCTTTTTTGATGCCACCTCCCGTTTCAAGCACTTCATCTCTTTCATCAGAGAAGGAAATATTGCTTCCAAAACCATTATTGGATTTCACAAAATCTATCAACTGATCCGCAAAATGATGCACATTGATAAGAACCTCTTTTATTCCGAACGAAGCGAGATATTCAATATTGCGCTGAAGGATTGTTTTATTATTTACAATAGCCAGCGCTTTAGGATGCTTGTCAGTAAAAGGTTTCAGCCGGGTGCCCAAACCTGCCGCGAGAATCATTGCTTTCATATTCAATTATTTTTCGAAACCTTTCAATTCATGAATTCCCTGTTCGAGATGATTTAATTCAATTTTAACTTTGAACTTATTTCGCAGATAACGGGCAAGCGCATCGGCAGCATACACACTTCTGTGCTGCCCGCCGGTGCATCCAAAACTGATGGTAAGAGACGCGAATTTTCTTTGAATATAATTCTCTACCGAAATGTCAATGATGTTGTAAACGCTGTTCATGAATTCCGGCATTGCCGTTTGTTGTTCCAGGAAATCAATAACCGGTTTATGGCGGCCGGTTATATTTTTATATTCTTCAAATCGCCCGGGATTCATCAATCCGCGACAGTCAAAAACAAAGCCGCCGCCATTTTCACTTTTTTCTTTTGGATAACCGGATTTTAAATAGGAGAAACTGTTGATAGTTACCACCAACGGTGTGGAATCATTTGCCTGCAAAGGTTTGAACCGATTGATAATATCATCCTGAACTATCAGGTTTAATATGCGATCATATTCAGGCAATTCAATTCCAATTTTCCTGTTGCCGAGAAACCATTTGATATTGTTAAGTGCTAAAGGAATACTCGTTAAAAACTGCGCCTTTCTTTCAAACAAGCCGCGAAAGCCATAAGCACCCAAAACCTGCATTAATCTTATTAATACGTAGCCATTATATTGATTGATAAATCGCTGCCTGTCTATTGGTTTTTTCAAAATATCAGCAGCACAATCCATATAATATTCCAGTAAAGAATTTTTCCATTCATCCGAAAGATTGGCACGTGCCTGCCAAAGCAAAGAAGCTACATCATATTGCAAAGCGCCTTTCATTCCGCCCTGGTAATCTATAAAATGTACTTCATTGTTTTTGATATAAATATTCCTGCTCTGAAAATCGCGAAACATAAAATATTTATGTTCCACTTTGGTTAGGTATGTACTCAGGTTTTCAAAATCATTTACAAGCTTTTCTTTATCATAAGGTATTTTAAGTGTGTCAAGAAAATAATATTTAAAATACAAAAGATCACTGAGTATGGCCTGTCTGCCAAATTTTTTTGAAGTAAGGCAATACGAATAATCCAGCTTGTCAAACCCTTTTATTTGCAACCATGCAAGCGCTTTCAGGCTTTTCTGGAACAAAGAATACACATATTCACTCTCGCCATGTTTTTCCAGCTCATTCAAGAGTGAAACCGGGCCAAAGTCTTGCTGAGTATACATTCTGCAATCTTCAGAACAAAAATAAACGTCAGGAACCGGGGCGTTAATCTTAGAAAAATGTTGAGTGAAATATAAAAAAGTCTGGCTCTCGCGTATGTTTTCATTATAAGTGGCTATGTAAGATTTTTCTTCAGTATGGATGCGAAAATAAACACGGTCGCCGCCCGATTTTGGCAACTTTTGAAAGCTGGTTATTTCTTCTGAATTATGCTTTTTAAAAAATGTAAGTATATCTTCTGCGATTGGGCCCATAATAAACGATTAGTGGTAAAACTAATTGATTTTTGAAAAAAGATTGAGATGATCTCTTTCATCAAAAATTGAATTGAAATGATTTCCGGGAATTAATTACATTTGAAACAGATTTTATTATGAATTAAAACTGACTTTATCCAATTTCCTTTAATAAATTCCTTTTCGCTCCCGTGCAATAGTTTAAAAAATAAAATAAAATTTAAATGAAGCCTGATCATTTTCGGCAAAGCCTTGCCATCTTACTATTTGTTGTTTTTCTATTACCTTTTTTCTCGTGCGAAACCCACAATTTTGATCGTGATAAAAGACAGATAAAAGCTAAAGATGAAATCAGGAGCAAACTCCATAAAATCAGCAATTATGATATTACGAAATTTAGAGAAGATACTGTTGATGCAGGCGAAAACTCTACGCTTGAAAAGTGAAATCCGGTACCGGCTTGACTTTCAATATGTCGATTCCAATAATGTATTGCAAAAGAAAACCGGGGATGTTTTTTTTACTCCCGACGGTTTGTCAATAATACGTTCTTCAATCAACGACAAATAATTTACTTAAAAATAATACTTCAAGATGAAGCCAATAAAAGAGCGCTTTTTAGCACTGGACGTTTTCAGGGGAATGACCATTTGTTTTATGATTATTGTAAATACGGCGGGAAGCGGGGCCAGCCCTTATGCACCATTGGAACACGCAACCTGGTTTGGGTTTACGCCTACAGATCTTGTTTTTCCTTCGTTTTTATTTGCTGTGGGCAATGCGATGAGTTTTTCACAGGCAAAATACAAACTGATCAGCAACTCTGCTTTTCTTACCAAAATAATTAAACGCACCATATTGATTTTTCTAATTGGCTATTTGATGTATTGGTTCCCATTTTTCAGGTTGGATGCGGCAGGACATATCACCGGCGCGCCCATTAGCCACACAAGAATTATGGGCGTTTTGCAACGGATTGCTTTATGTTATTTTTTCGGTTCATTGCTGGTCCAATATTTATCATCAAAAAAAGTGATTATAGTAAGCATTATTCTTTTGGTAGGATACTGGATTATTTTACTCGCCTTTGGTGATGCTAACCAACCCTTGAGCATGATGGGAAACGCGGGATTATATCTTGATAAATTTTTAATGGGAAATGATCACCTTTATCATGGAGAAAAAATTCCTTTTGATCCGGAAGGCTGGCTGGGCACGATTCCGGCGATTGTAAATGTGGTGATAGGATTTTTAGCGGGAAAATTTATTCAGCAAAAAGGAAAAAGTTTTGAATGCCTTGCCAAACTAATGCTGGCCGGATCTTTATTAATTTTTATCGCTTTGTGCTGGAATCTTGTTTTTCCTATTAGTAAAAAATTATGGACAAGCCCTTTTGTTTTGCTTACCTGCGGCATTGATCTTATATGGATCTCTGCCCTGGTTTATATTCTTGAAATGAAAAACCGGAAGCCAATAAAATGGCCTGATTTCTTTCTGATCTTTGGAAGAAATCCATTGTTCATTTATGTTCTTTCTGAACTTTTTGTGGTAATTCTTTTTATGATCCCGGTGGGAAAAGAAAGTTTATTTGATTCTGTAAACAAGCATTTTTTCCAGGTCGTGGCTCCCGGTCCATTTGGTTCCTTTCTCTTTGCGGTTTGCTACATGCTTTTTTGCTGGAGCATAGGTTGGTGGCTTAATAAGAGAAAGATATATGTAAAAGTGTAAACTTGTTTTACAGTAAACGAACAAATAATTTAATTTTTTATTCCCCCGAAAAAGAAGTTTTAGAAAAAGTTTTCTATTTTGCTACAATTCATCTTCCGGTTTTTTATCAAATGACATGAGAATCATTATGATGGCGAAAACCAGGAAAAAAATAGAACTGTACCTGTTTACTTCAGGGTGGGCAATACTGGGGCTGACAAAGCTATAGATCAATAACATAACGCCAACTACAAGAAAGAAAACGCCTATTACAAAACGGAGGTCAAAGAATTTTTTCATTTTTATTATTTATTAATAAAATATAACGTTTAAGAAAACGGTAATTATCAAAACGATGATTGCAAGCCACAATGGATTCTTATACCAAATGCGGTTTTTGTCCTGCTGACGCGGCGTCAGGCTATAGACCAAGCCTACCAATTGATTTTCAGGTTTTCTTTCGGTGAATAAACTGATCACATAAGTGATGATCAAACAAACACTAAATGATATCCATGCAATGTTAAACGCCTGGCTGGTTCCGGAATAAAAAGTATGAAGATTCGCTATTGAGCCTCCTTTTCCTTCCGCCATTGTTAAAGAATAAGTAAGTGCCGCTGTGGCTGTGCCTGATAATAATCCCCAGAAAGCACCATTTGGCGTACATTTTTTCCAAAACATTCCTAAAAGAAAAGTGGCGAATAACGGAGCGTTGACAAAACTAAAAACTAATTGGAGCAAATCCATAATACTATTAAAACCACGGGCCACATAAGCCGTTATGATTGACAATAAAATTCCGACAACAGTGGTGGCTTTTCCCACATTTAAATAATGTTTTTCACTTGCATCAGGTTTGATGTGGCTTTGATACAAATCATAAGTGAAGACCGTATTAAATGCCGTCACATTTCCTGCCATTCCTGACATAAACGAAGCGATCAACGCTGTAATGCCAACTCCCAGAATACCGCTGGGATACAATTTTGACAACAGGAGCGGAAGGGCCATATTGTAATCCGTTTGCCCATTAATATTTTTAGGAAGTTCAAAGCCTGTGAATTGTTTTTGTAAAGCCAGCAAAAGAATCCCGGGAACGATAACGATCAATGGCATAAAAATTTTGGGTAAAGCTGCAATGATTGGCGTGCGCCTGGCATCGTTCAGATTGTGAGAGATCATCGCTCTTTGGACTACCAGGAAGTCTGTACACCAATATCCAAAAGCCAGCACAAAACCCAACCCAAATATCATACTGAATGCATCAGTTCCCATTGGGTTTCCAGAAGGGCTGCTCATTCCTTTCCATAGATGCAATTTTGCGTTTTCAACATTTGCAATTATTCCATCAAGTCCACCAGCCTGGTGAAAGCCGATAAAAACAAGAGGTGCTATTCCCAGAACAATGAGAAAAAACTGGAGCACTTCATTATAAACTGCGCTCGTTAATCCTCCCAAAAAGGTATAAGCCAAAACAATTCCGGCAGCAACCCAAATAGAGACATTAAAATCCCATCCTAAAATTGTTTGCATTAACATAGCCAATGCATATAATGAAATGCCAGAGGAGAAAATCGTCATTGCGGCAAACGTAAACGCGTTGAATGTCCTGGTCTTTTCATCAAAACGAAGTTTTAGATATTCCGGTACACTTCGGGCTTTGCTTCCATAATAAAAAGGCATCATAAAAAGACCAAGGAAAACCATCGCGAAAACAGCGCCGAGCCAGTAAAAATGCGCGGTGTATAATCCATATTTAGCACCATTGGCGGCCATTCCCAGCACTTCCTGCGCGCCAAGATTGGCAGAAATAAAAGCGAGGCTCGTAATCCATAAAGGAATATTTCGCCCGGACATTAAAAAATCACTGGCCGTTTTTATTTTCTTTTTTAATAAAAATCCAATGCCAATTACAAAAAGAAAATAAACGCCAATAATAAGATAATCTATCAGTTGTAGTTTCATAAAAAAATTGTCGGTTTAGTTTTGATTTTTTATTAATTGATTTTTAATATCATCGTATTCATACAAGTATTGATTCGCCTTTCCATCTTTATCAAAAATTGCTTCCCAGGTATTTAGTGGCTCCCAGATAAATGTTCCTTTCATTTTATTTTCGGGCAAAGAAAAAGCAATACGGTTTACTTCTTTTTTGAATTCAGAATATTCTGCTACTATTACCGGCTTGTCGTACTTCTTTTGTAGTAGATTTAAATTAGAATCCAGTTGATTCAATGTCCCATGCCACTTTGGATAATATGATTCGCCAATTACGTCGAAAGATACGCCACGATTGATTATTTTATCCAAAAAATATTCTGATTCTGAATTTTGACCGCCTAAAGCAATGTGGATTAAAGTGATAATTGAAGGATCGACTTGTTTCACTGCCGACAAAGCCGCATTCAGTAAGGTAGAAAGACTATCTAAATGTTGCACATTACCATCAGGCCAAAGAATTCCGTGATTGATCTCATTTCCTGTTTGAACCATGTCTGGCAAAGTTCCCTGCGCTTTTAAAGACAACAAAACATTTTTTGTGTACTCATGTAGCCTGGCTGCAAGATCTTTAAAATCAAGATCCTTCCAGGCTTCAGGAACAAATTGTTTTCCCGGATCAGCCCATGTATCGCTGTAATGGAAATCCAGCAAAAATTTCATTCCCGCTTTTTTGATTCGTTTTGCCATTTGCATGGTATGCTGCAGATCGCAAAAGCCTTTGCCCGGAGAATAGCCGCTATCCTTAGCTGGATCGACAAATAACCTCAGCCGGATATAATTAAATCCATGATCTTTCATTATTTGTAATACATCTTTGTGTCCTCTATCAGAAAATTTTATCCCTCTTGCTTCCAGTTGTGGTAAAAATGAAATATCAGCTCCAAGAATTTTTCCTGAAGGTTTGGCAGTAGAATGAATATTTAATTTTGAAAATAAATAAGGGTCGTCAGCAAAGGCTCGGGATGCTGCCGCCGGTTTACCGCTATCCTGCACATTTTTTTCCCTTAAAGATTCGTTTATTCTTTGAAGGCTTTCAGAATTGGCAGCCGAAAAAGAGAATATCGCTCCCGCAAAAAGAAGAATTTTACTAAACATTATTGATTTTAGCGCCCGAATTTTAAAGCATTTTTTCCGCCTGCAATTTATTGAAATGCATCCAAAGCAACCGTCTATTGTCCGGAATCAAAAAAGCAGGAGCTTGTTTTTATTTATTCCAATTATTATAATATTCAATTTCCCAATAAAGATTTCAAGGTATTTATTACCGGGACATTTGCTTTTTTTGTCACGCATCTTTATAAATATCCAACAACCCTTCCGGAAGTTGTACGTATAACTTCCGGTTTTTGGTATCTATTTTTTCCAATGAATTTTCGTGAACAGGAATCAATGCTTCCTTGCTGTTTATCATTATCCTGCACAATACCTGGTGAGGCTGTTCAATTACTTCGAGTACTTCTCCAATTTCTTTATTATTGTCAACAATCATAAAACCAAGGAAAGAAATGGGAGCCGAGCCTGCGGCAAATTTTTTAAAATCAGTTTCTGCAAGCCAGACTTCTTTTTTTAAAAGAACACGCGCTGCTTCTTTAGAGTCGATTCCTTCAACAGCAATAAATATTTCGCGGTCACTTTTTATTTTGGCTGAAGTGATAAAATAGGGAAGAAATAAATCATTTGTTTCTTCAATAAAAAAGGTCTCCAATCCTCTCAAAGATGTTTTTTTCCCGAGATTATGTTGAAGTATTAATTGGCCATTTGTTCCAAAGGTGGCCGCCAGTTTTCCTATTTTAAAATATTCTGTCATCGGGTTACAAAAATAGAACATACAATGCCAGGTGCCCACGTTTTATTTAATTTTAAAAATGCAGACTATTGCGTTGATAAAAAATTTAATGGATGAATAAAAAGCAAGAAGCAAAAATCAGGATAAAAGTGGAACAAATTAATATGATTCCAAATTTACTCTGGAGTTTTATTTTCCTGTTTCCACTTGTGATTTTTTGTTATACGAGGATGGATAGAAACTGGATATTTATTTTATCAGCAATTAGCCTGACACCTGCTTTTTTGACCGCCTCTTCTTTTAACAGAATGGAACTTAGCAGAAGCCGCAACTTTTATAAAAAAGCCGGTGTTGAATTTTTCAACCAATTTATTCAAAACGGTACTCTAATCAATCGCTTTTTAAAAAATAAATTTCCAGGTTATAAAAGATTTTATACTAAAGAAGAAGCGGTTAAAAAACTTTTCAGCCAATCTTATTTATTTGAAAAGTTCCATTTTATTTTTTTTATATTTTTTGCAGAGACAACAATCTTTGCGATAGCGAAGGGGTATTATAACTGGGCGGTTTATTTAATAGTTGCCAATATTGTTTATAACCTCTATCCAATATTAATGCAGCAATATATCAGGTTAAGATTAAGAAAGATCAACTAACAGTAAACGGACAAATTGGTAAGATTTTTATTTTCTAAAGAGTACAAAAAAAGTGAACGCGGGTTAGTACGTTCACACTAAATAATAATAATTAAAAAATGAAAAACTATTTTAAACTCCCATGTAATCTCTTAAAAGATGAGATCCTGCATATGTTTGTAATTGTTTTAAAGCTTTATCTTTTATCTGTCTTACTCTTTCTCTTGTCAGGTTATATCTTTCTCCAAGGTCTTCAAGGCTAAGCGGATTATCTACGCCAATTCCGTAAAAATAGCAGATTACTTCTCTCTGGCGAGGCGTAAGCGATGATAGCGACCGCTCTATTTCCTTCCGAAGAGAATCTTTGAACATGATTTGTTTATCTGCGCTGTCAGCATTTGAATTTTCTAACACATCTATAAGTGTGCCTTCTTCCCCTTCGCTTAGTGGCGAATCCATGCTAACATGTCGTGCGGATACATTCATTGTGGCTGATACTTCTTCGATTTCTACTTCCAGGTAGTTTGCTAATTCTTCCACACTTGGAGGGCGTTCAAATTCCTGCTCCAGTTGAGAATAAGCATGGCTGATCCTTTTGGTTAATCCCACTTTATTCAGAGGCAATCTTACAATCCTTGACTGCTCTGCGAGCGCCTGCATTATGCTTTGGCGAATCCACCAGACGCCATAGGAAATAAATTTGAATCCGCGCGTTTCATCAAATTTGTGGGCTGCTTTTATAAGGCCCAAATTACCTTCATTAATAAGGTCAGCAAGGGTTAGTCCCTGGTTTTGATACTGCTTTGCCACAGACACTACGAATCGCAAATTTGCCTTGGTAAGTTTGTCCAATGCTTTCTGGTCGCCTTGCTTTATCAGCCTTGCCAGCCGAACTTCTTCTTCGGGGCTAATCATTTCAACCCGCCCTATTTCCTGGAGATACTTCTCCAAACTTTCACTTTCCCGATTGGTAATTGATTTTGAAATCTTTAATTGACGCAGGCTCATACAGAGATAATTAGATGTATTTGAAGAGATTTTTTTCTTCCAAATGTTTTTGTACATTAATCAACGTAAGCCTTGCATGTTTAAGTATGTGGAAAATGAATATTATTTCATTTTCAGTATAAAATAAGATTATTTTAAAATTAATTAATAAAAAAAACGATAAATGTGGCTTGTTAGTTAATTTATTTTCTATTATTGCAGATAATGACTTTATCAATATCAAGATGAGTAAAAAAATACAATACACTGTTGAGTACCCGGTAAGATGTTCTCCTGCCATTTTGTTTGAATTCCTAAGTACTTCTTCAGGTTTACAGGAATGGTTTGCCGACAAGGTGGAAGATGAAGATGGAATTTTTAGTTTTTCATGGTCAGGTGGAGCGGCAGAGGAAGCAAAGGTTTTAGAAACAGAAGAAAACAAGTTAATTAAATTCCATTGGGTAGATTCTCCCGAAGATGAGTTTTTTCAATTTAGTATTGAAAGATCTGAAGTTACCAACCAAACGATTTTGGTTATCAACGATTTTGCAGAAAAGAAAGAAATTAAAGATCAAAGCCAGCTTTGGGAAACCCAGGTTAAAGATCTTTTCCACAGGTTGGGAAGCTGATTTTTACAAATTGAACGATTTCTTCAAATCCTTTTTCTAAAAATATGGCAGCCGAATCCCATTCCGGGAGTTCTGTTTTCTTCGCTACTTTTAAAAAACTTTTATTAGCCAACTTTAAAATTTCGCGCTCATTTAGTGCTGTAATTTTTATAAAATTAGTTGGTTGAAAATGATGCTCCCATTCATTTTCGTTTAATGAAATAAAAAAGTCCTTTTGCTCCAGGAATTGAATGCCTTCATTAAAATTTTTGATATGTTTAAAACTTTCCCCGGAAAGATGAAGAGCAATGCTAAAAAAATTTCCCCACCAAAACATGGTCCTGACAGCAAAAATATTTTCTTTGCTGAATATAGCCGGGTAATCGAGTATTGCGTAGGGCAGGCCTTTATAATTTTCACCTTTTGAAATTTTTCCTCCCGGTTTTTGCCACGCCACCGGCAAAGAAGATTTTTCTTTACGTACAATGGTTTTAAAATTATGATGCAATCCTCCCAGCAGGTTATATACTTTTTCAAGTATTAATTGTTTTGTAAAAATCCATTCGGTATTAGTTACCAATTCCATTTCGCGTGTTGAAAGCTGTATTTTTGCTGCTTCATTCATTTTTGAAATTTACAAACAAAACAGTTAACGCCAGGAAATTTTAGATGTTCAAAAAACTTGACAAACTAATATTAAAAGCTTTTGTAGGTCCATTTATAGCCACGTTCTTTATCACGCTGTTTGTGTTTATGATGCAAATATTGTGGAAATATATTGATGACCTGGTGGGCAAAGGCCTGGATATCCTGACGCTGACAGAATTTTTAATTTATGCAAGCGCCACATTGGTTACGCTTGCAATGCCCATTTCCATTTTGATTTCTTCCATAATGACTTTTGGGAAATTGGGTGAAAATTTTGAACTGGTTGCCATCAAATCTTCGGGAATATCCTTGTTGAGATTTATGCAGCCTTTATTTTTGGTCACGATTTTTCTTTCAGGAGTTGCGTTTTTATTTGCTAACTATATTGCGCCTGTAGCTAATTTAAAATTTGCAGTTATCTATCATGATATTTATGAAAAAAGCCCCGCCTTCGACTTGAAGGACGGAGTATTTTACAATGGTTTCCAGGGTTTTTCTATTAAGGTGGATAAAAAAGATAAGGACAGAAGTACGCTGCATAAAGTACTTATCTATGAACAAACCAATAGTATTCAGGATAACACAATCATTTCCGAAGGAGGAAAAATGTCGATGAGTACAGATAAAAAATTTCTCCAATTCCAGTTAAAAAATGGGAACCGTTACCAGGAAAATGGGAATTTCAATTATAAAGGCAATGAATTTATTGACCTGCGTTTTAAAGAATATAACAAGCTTTTTGACCTTAGTCAGCTTAATCTTCAAAAGACATCTGACAGCCTTTTCATGAACAATATCCGCATGAAAACTATGCGCCAGTTGAATGTGGACCTTGATTCCCTAAAAAAAGCACCGGATTCACTGTACCGGAAAAATCAAACTCAACTTGCGTCTTATGTCAGGTATTCAAGATTCAAAGACAGCACTGTAACAAAAAATGAAATTACTGCCTTTGAGAAAAAAGTTCCTGAAAAAAAACCAGACTCTTTTGATGTGTTAATTCCTGATACATTGCAGTATTTAGTTTTTGATCAGGCTTTAAACCAGGTAAATAATACACGAAATATTTTGGAGGCTTCGGTTGCTGATTATAAAGCTCAGGAGAGTGATATTACTCAGCATAAGATAGAATGGCATAAGAAATTGTCAATGTCTGTAGCGTGCCTGGTGTTGTTTTTTATCGGAGCTCCTTTAGGTTCCATTATACGAAAAGGCGGACTGGGAATGCCTTTGGTGATGGCGTTATTGTTCTTTATGATTTTTTACTTATTAAATATTTTTGGAGAAAAATTTACAAAAGACCATATACTTGTGCCGATAGTCGGAATGTGGCTTCCGGTTATCATCCTGGCTCCGGTAGGATTTTTTCTTACCTATAAAGCCATGCACGATTCGCAGTTATTTAATAAGGAATATTATTATCGGTTATTTAAAAAGATCAGGGGAGGCTTAAACGGTGTAAAGGGAACTTTAAAAACCAGCCAGGCCGGTTGAGAAACTAAATGTTTTAAGCAGGTTCTCCCTTAATTGTCTCAGCCTTTGCCAAGAGGCTACCATGGGGGAGCAACTTAAACAAAGGCTGATAAATTGAAAAGCAATCTGGTGCAAATGTAAAGAATCCAGACGTTCAAAACCAAAAAAATCGGGATGATTTTTTACGATTTTGGTAATTATGTTTGTTATAACATATCCTTTTAAAAATACTTTATATTCGCCCAGTTTGAATAAAAAAAATCTAATGTTATGCAAGAATGGAAAGAATACCACGAAAAAAACAGGGACAGGTTTTTAAATCAAATGATGGAATTACTGCGTATTCCTTCAGTAAGCGCCAAGAAGGAGCATAAAGAAGATATGTCTAAATGTGCTGAAGCGGTTAAGAAAAGTTTACTGGATGCGGGAGCAGAGAAAGCGCAGGTAATGCCAACTGATGGCTTCCCGGTGATTTACGCTGAAAAAATTATTGATAAAAACAAACCCACTGTTTTGGTGTACGGCCATTATGATGTGCAGCCAGCTGAACCGCTGGAACTGTGGGAAAGCGAACCTTTTAAACCGGTAATAAAAGACGGAAAAGTTTTTGCCCGTGGGTCTGCGGATGATAAGGGCCAGTTTTTCATGCACGTTAAAGCACTGGAAGTAATGGCCAAAACCAACACTCTTCAAACCAATATCAAATTCATTATCGAAGGAGAGGAAGAAGTAGGCTCGCCAAACCTTGGGAAGTTTGTATCGCAAAATAAAGAACTGCTGAAGGCCGATGTGATACTTATCAGTGACAGTTCGATGCTTAGTTTGGAAACGCCTTCGCTGGATGTTGGTGTTCGTGGTTTGTCTTATATTGAAGTGGAAGTTACAGGTCCGGCAAGAGATTTGCACAGCGGCACTTACGGCGGAGCAGTAGCTAACCCTATCACGGTTTTAGCAAAAATGATCGCAAGCTGTCACGATGAAAATAACCACATCACTATCCCTGGTTTTTATGATGATGTGGTGGATGTTTCTGAAAAAGAGAGAGCCTTAATGAATGAAGCTCCCTTTAGCGAGGACGAATACAAAAAAGAAACAGGATCCAAAGAATTGTGGGGAGAAAAGGGATTCACAACTATCGAAAGAACCGGCATCAGGCCTACATTAGAAGTAAATGGCATCTGGGGTGGTTATGAAGGTGAAGGCGCCAAAACAGTTTTGCCATCAAAGGCCACCGCTAAAATTTCTGCAAGATTGGTTCCTAATCAAACCTCTGAAAAAATGACCAAAAGACTAATCGATTATTTTACGTCAATAGCGCCGTCTTCAGTAACTGTAAAAGCATTTGAACATCATGGCGGCGAGCCTTATCTTACCCCTATTGATAGTAAAGGATATAAAGCTGCTACAAGAGCCATTGAAACCACATTCGGAAAATCTCCGGTTCCGGTAAGAGGTGGCGGAAGCATTCCGATATGCACCATTCTTGAAAAAGAGTTAGGCGTAAAAATTATTTTTATGGGCTTTGGCCTTGATAGCGATAATCTTCACTCGCCCAACGAAAAATTTGGTATTGTGAACTTCAACAAAGGCATTGAAACCATTCCTTATTTTCATAAATATTTTGCAGAATTGATGTCGTAAAAATTCTTAGTTTAAGTAGCAGAAATGTTAAAATAAAAATCTGTATAATTTGTCGGTTTACTGTAGTTGGGCGCCAAACATAAAAGACATTTTATTTTAAAAAAGGATTTTCTGTTATTTCCTGGCCAATGGTGGTCGGGCCGCCATGGCCAGGGTAAACTTTCACTTCCGGCGGAAGTTTAAACAATTTTTCTTTGATATTTTTTAAAAGATCTTCATGGCTGCCATAAGGAAGATCCGTCCTGCCAATACTGTTTTGGAATAGCACATCTCCGCCGATTATGAATTTTTGTTTTTCGCAATAAAAGCAAATACTTCCCGGAGAATGGCCCGGCGCATGAATTACTTCTAAGCTATCATCTCCCAAAGTGACAATATCACCTTCTTTCAAATAAGTCACTTCGCCCTGGTAATTATCAAAAGGAAGATTGAACATCAGGCCGCTTGCAGGAGCCATTTCCAGAACTGATTTTTCCTGTTCATGCGTATTTAACGTTAATTTAAATTCTTCTGCAATAAATTTATTGCCAAATACATGGTCAAGATGGCAATGAGTATTCAATAAAAGTTTAGGTTGTAATTTGTGATTGTCTATAAAAGTCTTAATTTCTTCCTTCTCAGAATCAAAATAACAACCCGGGTCTATTATGATACAATCATTGTTTTCATTAAAAAGAACATAAGTATTTTCCTGAACAGGATTGAAAGTAAAAACTTTTATCTGGAACATAATTGTATTATTTGAGGCACCAATAAATTCATTTTATTGATTAAGTCGAAACGTTTAATTTTAGGGCGATATAATGTAAAGCAAATGCAAGATCACAAGAAAGTAATATACAAAAAAATAATTCCATTTTTCATTTTAGTGTTGGCGGTGGGTTTTGCAAATGCCCAGGTAAGCACGGTTCAGTTTGGTAAAAACCGTGTTCAATATAAAGACTTCAAATGGCAATATTACCAGACACTAAATTTTAATGCTTATTTCCATCAAAACGGCCAGGAACTCGCAAAGTTTGTAGCGCAGGTAGCAGAGGAAGAACTTCCGGGTATTGAAAAATTTGTTGAATATAATTTGCAGCGGCGGGCCAATATTGTGGTTTATAACACCTTTGACGAAATGAAGCAAAGTAATATCGGTCTTGGCCAGGATTGGCAAAACGCAGGTGGCGTTACCAAGCTGGTGAATAATAAAATGATTGTGTATTACAACGGAAATCATGCTGATCTCCGCCGCCAGATACGGGAAGGCATTGCCGGCATTTTGGTTCAAAATATTTTGTTTGGTGAAGATTTGGGAGAGGTAGCCGGAAACGCTGCTTTACTGGATCTGCCGCAATGGCTGATCGACGGATATATCGCTTATGTTGGTGAAAATTGGAGCCCAAAACTGGATGATGAATTGAAGAATGAAATTCTTAGTTACAAATACAAAACATTTTACCAGCTTGCTTTTGATAAGCCCTTGCTTGCAGGACACGCATTTTGGTATTACATTGAAGAGAAGTATAAGAAAGAAAACACCTCTTATTTGTTATATCTCGCAAGAGTTTATAAGAGCTTAAAGCGCGCTACGCAACAGGTTACCAAGGTGAGAAGATTTAAAGATCTGCTGGCTAATTTCATGCAATATGAGCAAGACAAGTATGAAAATGATATTACCCACAGAAAAAATTATCCTAAAGGAAGCGAGATCATAGATTATACTGTAGGAAAAAGAGTTAATTATTTTCACTTTAATGTAAACCCACATAAACGAAATAATTCTTTTGCGGTAGTTCAATATAAAAAAGGAAAGTACAGTTTGATTCTGGATGAAGATGGGGATGAAAAAGTTTTGCTGAAGTTTGGCGTAAAAACACAACAGAATACAGTAAACCCGAATTATCCAATGATGGCCTGGGATCCCCAAGGGCAGAGACTTTCAGTGTTGTATGAAGATAAAGGAAGATTGAGGCTTTTTGTATATGACGTTATATCCAGGCAAAAACCTGTCGACAGGGATATTACAGATGTTTTTGACCAGGTGCAGGATATGAAATATATGGTCACCAGCCAGACATTACTTTTCAGCGCAGTCAGAAATGGCCATTCGGATATTTATACTTATGATGTGGCAAAAGGAACGGTAAAACAGGTGACCGATGATGTATATGACGATCTTGATCCTTCGTACATTAACCTGCCCAATAAACAAGGAATTATTTTCTCGAGCAACAGGCCAACCGAAGATGCAAAAGGTGGTGATACTGCCCTGATGAATAACCGGTATAATATTTTCCTGGTAACTAATTTTGAAACCGGCAGGCCCGGAGTTGCCCAAATTACTCAGTTAACAAAATTAAAATTTGGAAATGCGCGCAATCCTTCCACTTACAGTGATGCGTATTTCACCTTCCTGAGCGATATGAGCGGCATACAGAACCGGTATGCGGGATTTTTTACTACACAGACTACCGGCGTTGATACGCTGGTAATAATCGGAGATGAAATTTTGAGAAATCCTGATATTCCTGAAATTGATTCAACTCTTAAAGTTTACCACAAAACGGATGTAGATTCAATAGCAGTGGTGGCTATTTCACACGATTCGGCTTATGTATTTCCGTTGTCTAATTATGGCAGCAGCATCCTGGAAAGCAAAGAAGCCGGAGAGGATCACCAGGTAAGCGAAGTTACCCGTCAAAGTGATGATAAGATTCTTTATAAATTAAGAATAGATGAAAACACCCTTAGAAGGCGGAATGTAACAGCGAGGGCTACTACTTATATGAAAGAAGTAATGGCTAAAGACAGGCTGGGTGCGGGAGAAAAAATAGCAGCGTCCGAACCAACTTCACAGGAAGAAGATATTTTTCAACATGAATTCGAGCCTGAAAAGAAAGACAGTGCCCGGATTGAGGAACTAAAAAACCAGGCTCATCCTGATAAGTCGCTCGTTTTGGCCACCGCCAGATTATATCCTTACAAGCCTAAAAAATTTGCGGCCGACTATATTGTAGCAGGTTTTAATAATAATGTGCTGGGAACAAAATACCAGATTTATACCGGGGGCTCCGGCCCTATCACACTTTCCAGCAATAATGGATTAAATGGAATTATCAACCTGGGAACTGCTGATATTATGGAGGATATCAAAATATCAGGTGGTTTCCGGTTATCTAGCAATTTAAAAGATAATGACTGGCTGTTCCAGTTTTCAAACTTGCGGAAAAGAGTAGACTGGGGATTGATGTATTACCGGAATGTGCAATCAGTTTCTTTTGGAGACAGCACCGGGTATTATTATGGAAAAGTTAATTCAAATCTTTACCAGGGAAGTGTTGCTTATCCATTTGATGAAATCAGAAGCCTTCGCATGAATTTTGGCGTGAGGAGAGATAATATAATAGTCAGCGGCACCGATCCCTCATCCCTGTATGCTCCAAACAGGGCTAATTCGTATGGCCTCTTGCACCTGGAATATGTTTATGATAACACGCTAAACCCGGCTCAAAATATATGGGATGGCGTGCGTTACAAGATATATCTTGATTATAATACACAAATAAATAAAATTCCATCATCGGATGTAGGACGTAACACTTTTAATTTGGGATTTGACGCACGAGCCTATTATCCCATATACAGAAATTTTATTTGGGCAGGCAGGGTAGCGGGTGATTTTAGTTGGGGTAATCAAAAACTGATTTATTACCTCGGTGGGATAGACAATTGGTTTCTGTTTGGATCAAACCAAAAAACGGATAAGAACGGTAACGTCACTTATCGTTATTTCAACCCGGCTAATCAACCTGCCCCGGATCAGAATTATGCTTTTCAATCTCTGGCAGTTAACCTTCGCGGGTTTATCCAAAATGCGGCCAATGGAAATAATGCAACCGTCATTAACAGTGAATTCAGGTTGCCGGTGTTTACTACCTTTTTGGATAAGCCTATTAATAATGCCTTTATCAGAAATTTCCAACTGATACAATTCATTGACCTGGGAACCGCGTGGAACGGTGCTTACGATAAGATAGGCAGGCCTGGCATTACTTATTCTGATCCTCAAAATCCTACTGTTTCTGTAAATCTTAAAGCGCCGGGCGTGGGTCCGTTCCTCGGTGGCTATGGTTTTGGCGCACGCAGCACTTTATTGGGCTATTTTTTAAAGTTTGATGCGGGATGGCCAATGAATGGTTTTTTCCGGGGCAAACCCATTTATTATTTCAGTATGGGGTTAGACTTTTAAAAATCACTTTCTTTTATAATTGGCAACCTGCAAAATAGTTTTTTGCGGTTGCCAATTAATTTTATAGTAAACCAACAAATAACAGGGATTTCTATTTCAGAATCAAAGTGATTTCCGAAAATCATTTTCAGTAAGTTGTTCTCTTTTTATTTCCTGATAAATTTTAGTGGGCTTTGCTTGCTTTCATTTTCAATTTTTAAAAAATAAATACCTTTTGGTAAAAAGCTCACATCAATATGATTAGTTAGGGATTTGCTTTTATAAATACGAACTACATGGCCGGCTTCATCAATAATTCTGCAGGGTGGATTGTCCATTTGAAAAGCAGGTTGCAGGCTCAAAATATCAGATACAGGATTTGGATATATTTTTATTTTTTGATGGCTTGTCACTATTATTTGTGTGGCGAAAGAACTGAACACAGTTCCTTGTAATTCGTCGTCAATTGAATGTGCTGTAATTTTAAACCAAACGTTAGCGCCAGCTTTTACATCCGCATTTTTCCATAAATAAAAAGTATCCTTTATATCCTGCGCAATCGAAATGAACGAAACTTTGTTGTCAATGCTATAGGAAAGGTCATAACTGACGGGCATTCCATCATCAGGATTTAATAGCTGCCATGAAACCGGTATTTTATTATTATAATCATTGCTTTCCGGATATTTCAGTTCAAGAGAGGGGACATCGTATGAATGCAGAAGTTCTGCAAAACCAAACCCGTTAACCGGAATACCATTTACGGTTCCGGAAATACTGGTAGCTCCCTCAAAAAAGCGGAAAGGAAGTTGCACTTCGCTGTTTTTATGTTTAGCAGTAATGGTAAGGTCTATTTTATTAGTGGGCGAAGTCAGGCGCCATTTATCAGAATAGCATTTCTGGCTATCAGGCATCCGGTTAAATTCTAAACGCTCTATTTTAAAATCGCTGCCGGTATATTGCGAGCTGTCATTTACATAGGCAGCTAATATCCGGTATTTTTGATTGTCCGGAATTTGATTATCGAGTGTAAAAATGTTCCAGAGATTGATGTCCATTCCATTGGAAAGTTGAAGAAGAAACCATTCATATTTTTCGCTTGTCAGTGGGTTGAAATTACCGTATTGCCTGTCTATCCAGGAAGTGCCTGTTACACTTTCGGTAACTCCATTCAAAGTGATTTTACCGGATACCTGGTTTCTTGTTTGGGAATAATAATAAGTGTAATTGGAAATTCCTTCTTTCAGGTAACCGCTGTCTTCTAATATCAGCGGCCTTTTCAGGCTTTTATAATCAAGGTCTAATTTACCCGATGCAGAAGCAGCTTTGACAGAATATTCAAAAGGAATCAGTTTGTCGTTGGCGTCGGTTTTTGTAACCCACTCTTCGTCATCGCCGGAATAAACAGAAGCATTAATGTCAAGACGGGAGCTTGACATTTTGGTATAATTAACCGGCTTCGTATCCTGGAAAAAATCCCCTGTAGCGTCATCAGTAATGTCCAATATTCTAAAGCCATCAAAAGAAGCAGCAGGATAATAAAAATAAGTAAGCATGTAGCTGTATGTTTTTCCGGAACTACCCGTTAACTGCCCGGCAGTATACCACCATTCAATAGGTTCTCCGGCATGCCGTCCTTCATCTTTTGGAAAAGAGAGCTGGCTTCCGGCCGGGTTATAAGGATATACTTTCCAGTTTTGTGCAAAACTATTAACACTCATCAAAATCAATATGAATACAAAGGAAAGCTTATACATTTCTCAGGGCATTTTTTTCTAAATTAATATGTTCGGGCGAAAATGCAAATCCTTACCACAAGGAAATAACTTTTGGCAGAAAGATAATGCAACCAATAATAAAAGAAATAATAGCGGAAAGCAGGACTGCCGAAGCCGACATATCTTTTACTTTTCTAATGGTCAAATTAAAATCAGGGCTAACCAAATCGCAAAGTTTTTCAATGGCAGAATTGATAATTTCAAAGCTTAAAACAACAGCAAATGAGAGCAATATTATCATCCATTCAATGGAGGAAATAGAAAAAAAGAATCCGGCAACAATTACAAAAAGCGCAATGATGTATTGAATTCTAAAATTCTTTTCATGAAGGATACAGTCTTTCAAACCATTCAAAGCCCAGCCAAAAGATTTAATAACTCGCGACATTATAAGTTGATTTTTTTAAAAAATTATTTCAAACCCGAAACTACTTTTTTTATTGCGTGACAGGCTGTTGCAATTTCTTCTTCAGAAATAATAAGTGGGGGAACAATTCTTAAACAATCTGAAGCAAATAAAAACCAATCTGTAAAAACACCTTCTTTCAATAAGCTCATCAATCACTTTTTTATTTTCTTCAAAACTTTTAAATTCAAGTGCAATCATCAACCCACGGCTCCTGATATTTTGGATATTATCTACATTTATAAGATTGTCTAAAAATATTTTTTCTTTTACAAAAACATTCTCAATCAAATTTTCTTCCTGCAAAACCTGAAAAGCGGCAAGCCCGGCTGCGCAACATACCGGATGGCCGCCAAAAGTATTGATGTGCCCAAGAACCGGATTGTTAGTTAAAGAATCCATGATTTTTTTATCGGCAATGAAAGCTCCCAAAGGCATTCCTCCGCCCAGTGCTTTACCCAATAATAATACATCAGGAACTATATCAAATTGTTGAAATGCCCAAAGCGTACCATTTCTTCCAAAGCCGCATTGTATCTCATCTAAAACCAATAAAGTTCCTGTTTCAGTACATTTTTTTCTCAATGCCTGCATCCATTTTTTATCCGGAATTATTACGCCTGCTTCTGCCTGGATGGTTTCTGCAATTACGCACGCGGTTTCTGTAGTGATAAATTCAAGCGCTTCAAAAGAATTAAAATCAAGGTGAGATATCCCGGGTAATAAAGGACGAAAAGCATTGCGCCAATATTCATCTCCCATAATACTTAGTGAGCCTTGTGTGCTTCCATGATAGGAATTTTTAAAGGCAGCAATTTGTGTCCTTCCTGTAAACCGTTTTGCCAATTTCATTGCGCCTTCTGTAGCTTCTGTGCCTGAAGCGGTAAAAAAAACTGAATTAAGAGAAGAAGGTAAATTGTCCGTTAGCGCTTTTGCATAGGCGGTTTGTGGAGATAAAACCAATTCACCATTTACCATCACATGCATAAAATTTTCCGCCTGTTTTTTTATGGCATCGATTATTTTTTTATTGCCGTGGCCAATATTGCAAACACTGATACCACCAATAAGGTCGATATATTCTTTGTTATTTACATCGTAAAGCTTGCTGCCGCTGGCTTTCACGATTTCCAAAGCGAGCGGGTCAGGTGAGGTTTGCCCGATATGGTTTAAAAATATTTGGCGGTTGGTCATTCCCTAATCTCTTCTTTTTTATTCTTTCATCCAAATGAACTTGTAAAAAAATCCGAAAAGGTAACAGAAGAGAACTGCTACGATTAAAAATGAAAAATATTTTTAGTAAAAAAGCGCTTTCCTGCTAAAAGAGTAGAATAAAATAAATCCCCTGGATGTTAAGGCATTCCTCATTGCATTCCTCATTTTTCTATTCATGATATTTTTATTTTAAAACCGGCTCCAAAACTTTTTGATACAAAGCTTCATATTGGGGAACGATATTATGAATGTCAAATTTAAAAGCCTGCGCCAATGCATTTTTTTTCATTTTCGCAAACCCTTTTTCATCAGAAAGAATTTTAATGATATTGCGGCTCATGCCCTCTGTGTCTCCAACATCACTTGTAAAGCCTGTAACGCCGTTTATATTTATTTCCGGCAAGCCGCCAGCGTTGGTAGAAATCACAGGAACCTGCGAAGCCATAGCTTCCAGCGCAACGAGGCCGAAGCTTTCATACTCACTCGGTAAAATGAAAAGATCTGAAATGGCAAGAATTTCTTCCATTTGTTCCTGCCGGCCGAGAAACCGGATGTCAGTGCGGGCACAGGTTTTTCTGCAAAGATCTTCAATAAAAGAACGTTCGGGCCCATCGCCAACAAATAGTAATTTGGAAGGAATTACTTTATTTACTTTTTCAAAAACATAAACAACATCTTCCACTCTTTTTACCTTTCGAAAGTTGGAAGCATGCATTAATATCCGTTCATTATTGGGAGCTATTACCTGTTTGAATGGTGTAACAGGTTTTTTATTAAATCGCTTGGCATCAACGAAATTATAAATTACTTCAATTTCTTTTTCCATCTTGAAATTGTTGTAAGTCTCATCCCGGAGATTCTTTGAAACCGCAGTAACCGCGGCGCTTTCGTTCATTGAAAAAGTAACTACCGGCGAATAAGTTTTGTCTTTCCCTACCAGCGTAATATCCGTTCCGTGTAGAGTAGTGATCACCGGAATGTCAAGTCCTTCTTTTAAAAGGATTTGTCTTGCCATATAGGCGGCTGAAGCATGCGGAATCGCATAATGAACATGTAGCAGATCAATTTTTTGATTGATAATTACATCCACCATTGTGCTTGCAAGCGCTGTTTCATAAGGAGGATAGTCAAACAAGGGGTAAGTAGGAACGCTTACCTCGTGATAAAATATATTGGTATGAAACGAGCTCAGCCTTACCGGTTGCTGATAAGTAATGAAATGTATATTGTGACCTTTCTCTGCCAACGCTTTTCCCAATTCTGTGGCCAACACACCGCTTCCGCCAAAAGTAGGGTAGCATACAATTCCTATGTTCATAGATGATGATTTAAAAACTATGCAATTTACAAATCTTTCGGGCTGGTTTTCCTGCCGGATAATGCAATTATGTTTTTTATAGAATGTTTATGTTTGCGCAACCAAAAAATATCAATTTTTTTGGCTTTTTTTTAAACATAAATTATCAACAGAATGAGCCATTTATTGACTACTGACAGCATAATCAGTTTTTTTATACTTGTTCTTCTCGAAATAATTCTCGGAGTGGATAATGTAATATTTGTCAGCATAATCATCAACAGGCTTCCGGTAGAAAAGCATAGGAAGGCGAGGCTGGCCTGGGTTATACTGGGGTCGATCGTGAGAAGTGGGTTGTTGTTGGCTTTGGGCTGGCTGCTATCACAAAAAGGGAAACCTGTTTTTACGGTTTTTGACAAAGGATTTGATATTGCAAGTTTGGTAATGCTGGCCGGTGGAATATTTCTTATTTATAAATCAGTGCGGGAGATACATGAAAAACTGGAAGGTGAAAATCCTGATACTTTAAAACCAAAAGCAAAGCCTCTTGGTTTTTCAAATGCTGTTTTTCAAATCGTTTTAGTGGATTTGGTTTTTTCATTCGACAGCGTGATTACTGCAGGAGGAACCGCTAAACATGTGGAAATTATGATTGCGGCAGTAATCATCGCGATGATCATTATGTTTTCTTTCAGCCCTTTCATTGCCGCTTTTATTCACAAACATCCGACGTTTAAAATGCTGGCGCTTTCATTTTTGGTAATGATCGGATTAAGCCTTGTGATAGAAGGCTGGGCGGCAGATAAAGCAGAAGATCTTCATCTGAAAAATTATATTTATTTTGGTATGGCATTTTCATTTATTGTTGAAGTGCTGAACATGGTGATGATGAAAAAGCAAAACCGGAAAGTAGTTCAATTGGATGAACCGAATTATCCCGTGAACGAAGTGAATTTAGGAGATCAGGCTAAATAAAATTACCAGTTTATAATCTTCTTAACTATCCCCGGTCCTTCATAAATAAAACCTGTCCAAACCTGTATAAGATCTGCACCACTTTCCAATTTTTCTTTTGCATCTTTTGCAGAGAATATACCGCCGCTGCTGATGATAGGAATGGTTCCTTTTGTCTTTTTATAAATATAATTGGTGATTCGTGTAGATTCTTCTTTTAATGGTTTACCGCTTAATCCACCAGCGCCCATTTCATCAATCTCTTTCTTGGATGTAATTAAATTTTTTCGGCTGATCGTTGTATTGGCCGCTACCAAACCATCCAATTTAATTTCCATCGCAAGATCAATGACATCATCAAGATCATTTTGATTTAGATCAGGAGAGATTTTCAACAGCAAAGGTTTTGGAATCTTTTTCTCTCTATTTATTTTTTGAAGGTTGGTAAGAATTTTTTTCAAAGAATCTTTTTGCTGAAGATCCCGAAGGCCCGGTGTATTTGGCGAACTTACGTTCACTACAAAATAATCAACT
>CAVUJE010000007.1:0-20188 GCA_963741705.1 uncultured Chitinophagaceae bacterium
TTCCCCGCATTATTTTCCTGTGGAACAATTTCCTGCGTTATAATTTCCTGAGCATGCTCAATACAATTTTCGCAGATATGCCCTTCCTGGCCCGCGATAAGAATTTTTACTTCGTCACGGTTTCTTCCGCAAAAGGAGCAATGTAAAGTTTGTTGTTTAGCCATGAGGTTACCAATATTTTATAAAGAAACGCTGGGTTCTTCTATTTGTTTTATTATATGACAGCTAAAACTGCCAAAATGATGCATTACAATTTTTTAATAATGCTATCTACAATTCCATATTTTTTACTTTCTTCGGCATCCATCCAATAATCGCGGTCAAAATCCTCCATCACTTTTTCATAAGTCTGGCCACAATTTTCCGCCAATATTTTTGCGCCAATCTCTTTCGCTTTCTGAATTTGAACAGCCATAATTTCCAGGTCTGCGCTGGTGCCCTGGCCGCCGCCGCTTGGTTGATGAATCATCACTTCGCCATGAGGGAAAATAAAACGCTTTCCCTTCTGTCCGCCGCTTAATAAAATGCTTCCCATGCTGGCCGCCATTCCCATACAGACAGTACTTACGGGTGAAGATATCATTTGCATGGTATCATAAATAACCATTCCGCTGGTGATAACGCCGCCGGGGCTATTAATATAAAATGTAATTTCTTTACCAGGGTCAATTGCTTCCAGATACAAAAGACGATTGGTAATTTCTCTTGCGCTTTTATCATGGACCTCGCCCCAGAGGAATATTTTTCTTTGCTCGATGAATTTTTTATCAAACATCATTCCGCCCATCATTTTTTCGATCGGATTTTCACCAGCCGGTGTTTCAGGCTCTTCTTCTTCAGATTTTATTAAATTATTTTTATAGAAATTCATTTTACAATATTTTTTTGTCTAACTATTTTTTTTCTTTTCTTTCGTTGGTACCCAAAACTTCATCAACCAGGCCATATTCTTTAGCTTCAGGGGCGGTCATCCAGAAATCCCGGTTGCTGTCTTTGGCCACTTTTTCCATACTTTGTCCTGTATGATTGCTAAGAATCTCGTAGAGTTCATGTTTGATCTTTCTTACCTCGTTCACAGTGATGGCCACATCTGATGCCTGACCGGCGGCTCCCGCGCTCGGCTGGTGCATCATGATTCTTGAATGTTTTAAAGCGCTTCTTTTGCCGGGAGCACCTGCTGCCATCAGCACGGCTGCCATACTTGCGGCAATACCTGTGCAAATAGTGGCCACGTCCGGATTTACAAACTGCATAGTATCGTACAAGCCTAAACCTGCGTAAACACCTCCTCCCGGAGAATTGATATAAAGTTGTACGTCCCTGTTTCTATCTGTACTTTCAAGAAATAGCAATTGCGCAGTAATTATATTAGCTACTTCATCATTAACGGGATAGCCCAGGAAGATAATCCTGTCCATCATTAGCCGGCTGTAAACGTCCATTACGGCAACATTCATTGGCCTTTCCTCAATAATGTTTGGAGTTAAATTAGTTATATTATGTTTGATATATCCATCGAGCGTATTGCTACTGATGCCTCTATGTTTAATGGCATATTTTTCAAATTCTTTTCCTGTGTTCATAAACTAAATTTAATGTAAAAACAATTTACCGGCGTTGAAGTTCCAAATATTATGCTAACAAAAAAAATAAGACAAAAGGACAGGTTGGAATAAGTTATAAGTGGTAAGAAAAGAGGTATTAGTTGGCTGCAGTAAACCGACAATTAAGATAGAATCTTATTTAGGGATAAAACGCTTTTTTATAGTTATAAATGATTTATGTGCTATTAGCCGAAGCAATAAAAAACAAAAAGCTAATTTTTATTGAGAAACTGTGAGCTTTTCTAAACCTTCTAAACTTTATAATCCAAACCTTCTAAACTATCAATGATGATGATGTCCTTCCTGCATTTTTATAAAGTCTTCAGAAGAAATTTCCTTTTCTTCCGGTGTTACCTGCGATTCAAGCCAGTTAAATAATTTTTCAGTAATAAGCTTTCGGTAAGAAGCATCCAACTGCTTTTCATCTTTCATCATTCGGTCCACATAGCTATCCAACCATGAAACATCTTCACCGAGGTTCATCTGGCCAAAATAGCGGGATATTTCTTCCCTCATACTATTTTTCAGCTCTTCAGGCGATACTTCAAGGTTATTGTCTTTAATAATTTTATCGCTGATGAGTGTCCATTTTAATTGGTCAACAAACTTTGGAAATTCTTCTTCCACCTGCTCTTTACTTTTTAATTTTTCTCCGCCTACTTCCAGCCAACGCTTTAAAAAGTTTTCAGGAAATTCAACCGGAGCGTCAATCAAAGTATGGTATAATTGGTCCTGCACCTGGTTGTGGCCGGCAGCATCCCATTGCTTCTGAATTTCTTCTTCAATATTTTTACGAAAATCTTCTTCCGTTTTTATTTCTTTACCAGGAAATACCAGATTAAAGAATTCTTCATTCAACTCTTTTTTTTCTACCACACCTATTTTAGAAATGGACATTTTAAAGTACTTTTCTACAGAAGAAGCATCTTCTTTATCCAACCCAAGATCAGACAAGATCCATTCTCTTTCTTTATCAGCAAATGCATCTTTTAATTGAAGAACGATAGAATCGCCGGTTTTTTTATCCTGTAATTTTTGTTGATAATCTTCTGAAAAATATTTTAATAAAATAGAATTGTCTTTTGAAATACCCCCCTCCACTACATTTCCTTCAGCATCACTTTCTTCAAATAAAACATTCAATACGTTTTCAGGCGAAGAAACTGTTTCCGCATCTTTCAGATCGCCATTTTTAGTTACCAGTTTTTCAATTTCTTCGTTTACCATTTCCGGCGTCACTTTCACTTTGTAAAAAGTAGGCTTTGCAGAAGAAAGTGCATCCAGGTTAATTTGAGGCTTTAGGCCAATTTCAAATGGAAAATCGTATTCTTCAGGCTGGTTCATATCCAGTTTGCCAAGGTCACTTTCCATCGGTAATGGCTGTGCAAACATTTCAGGCTTTTCTTTTCCCAAATATTCCTGCAATTCTTTTTCAACAGTTTTTATTACTTCATCAGAAAATATCGAAGCACCATAGATTTTTTTAATCATACCTGAAGGAACCATTCCTTTTCTAAAACCGGGAATATTCGCTTTTTTACTATAGCTTTTTATTGCTTTTTCAAACTCAGGAAGATAATCTTCTTTAGAAATTTTCACTGTCAGCTTATCATGCAGATTGCCAATATTTTCTTTTATAACACTTGCCATTACTCTAAAATTTAAAAAAACCGTTCAACACGGTTTTCATTTTCTTTTGCAGAAAATTAGTTGAAGAAAGTGCGCATGGAGGGACTCGAACCCCCACACCTTGCGGCATCAGATCCTAAGTCTGACGTGTCTACCAATTTCACCACATGCGCTTTTGGGGCGGCAAAAGTAATGGTTTTTTTGATAAAATAATCTTAAGCCGTTTGCATTAAACAAAAAAATAAAATAAATTTTCAATCTCAGGAAGCTTCTGTAATATGAGAACATCATTTTAATTAAAACTATCTTTCTTTGACAGTATGATATTAATTGTAAATTTGAAAAAAAATAATTCATGGAAACAGAGTTATTAAAAGAAATTACAATCAACCGGGGATATTTAATGGCAAACCCATTATCAGGGGGATGAGATTTACTGTTGCTGATATTTTGGATTTACTTTCGGCAGATATGACTCCCGATGAAATATTCAGCGATTTCCCATTTTTGGAAAGAGATGATATTAGAGCTGCGTTATTATATGCATC
The DNA here is from genome assembly GCA_963741705.1 of uncultured Chitinophagaceae bacterium. Classification (GTDB taxonomy): domain Bacteria; phylum Bacteroidota; class Bacteroidia; order Chitinophagales; family Chitinophagaceae; genus Ginsengibacter. The sequence continues at coordinate 3,782 of CAVUJE010000007.1, forward strand.
TTTGCGGCTCAAAAATACTTTAATAATTAATTTAGCCTGATTGGGAAATATGGCTTGATAATCAGTTTTCTTCAGTACTTGCAAAAAGCATGCAGGAGGAATGGGGAATTTTAGTGAAATATTCATTTATTTTGAAAAACAAAAAGCTGGATGACAGAGAGATTTTTTTGAATGCGAAAAAAAATGGAAATGTGATAATTATTACTAAAGATGCTGATTTTCAAACACTTTTTGCCCAGTATGGTTGCCCCAAAAATTATTAAATTGAATGCTGGAAATTTGCCAACAAAAATATTATGGCATAAATATCGAGATAATTTTAAATCAGCAATTAAGCTTTTGTAAAAAACAAAAGAGGAAATAATATATATCGAATAATTAGAATAATTAAAAATAACATGAGCCAATTTTCAGAACACAATTTTAAAAATGAAAAAGCCCTTGTAAGGGTTGATTTCAATGTTCCTCTTGATAAGGATTTTAATATCACAGACGATACAAGAATGAAAGCCGCTGTGCCAACTATCAAAAAAATTCTTGGAGATGGGGGAAGTGTAATATTAATGTCGCATTTGGGAAGACCTAAAAGCGGACCAGAGGACAAATTTTCTTTGAAGCATTTATTGTCACATTTAAAAGAATTGCTTGGAGGCGTGAATGTTTTGTTTGCAGATGATTGCATCGGTGATGAAGCCAAAGAAAAATCAAAAGATTTAAAGCCGGGAGAAGTTTTGCTATTGGAAAACCTTCGTTTTTATAAGGAAGAAGAAAAAGGTGATGAAGAATTTGCAAAAAAACTGGCTTCACTGGCAGATGTATATGTAAACGATGCATTTGGAACTGCGCATCGCGCGCATGCTTCCACAGCGGTTATCGCCCAATTTTTTCCAAAAGATAAAAGAATGTTCGGTATGTTGATGAATGCAGAAGTGTCGAATGCCGACAAAGTGTTGAATGATTCTGAAAAACCATTTCTTGCTATCATTGGCGGAGCAAAGGTTTCCGACAAAATTCTCATTATCGAAAATTTACTGGACAGGGCTACAGACATCATTATCGGTGGCGGCATGGCTTATACTTTTTTCAAAGCCATGGGAGGAAAAATAGGTAATTCCCTTTGCGAAGACGACAGGCTGGACAAAGCAAAAGAATTGTTGAAAAAAGCCGATGAAAAAGGCGTTTGTATCCATTTGCCTGCCGATTCTATTATCGCCGATAAATTTGCCGGGGATGCAATGGTATCCGGCTCACTAAGTAACGATATTCCCAACGATTGGATGGGACTTGACATTGGCGAGATGGCTTGTGAAACTTTTTCAAAAGTGATTCATCATTCAAAAACCATTTTGTGGAACGGCCCAATGGGCGTTTTTGAAATGAAAAAATTTCAGCATGGTACCAAATGTATTGCCGAAGCCGTTGCCGAAGCCACTTCTGATGGCGCTTTCAGCCTCGTTGGCGGAGGAGACAGTGTAGCAGCCGTAAATGAATTTGGCCTTTCGGATAAAGTAAGTTATGTTTCTACCGGTGGTGGCGCTTTACTTGAATATTTTGAAGGCAAAGAATTACCGGGAATAAAAGCGATAAAAGAATAAGGACGTGCGAGATGAATTATGAATTACTACCAGTAAACAAACAAATTCTCCTGATTTTTATTTATCATATAAAATAGTTACCACTGAAGTAATAAACTACCCCTTTCATATCGAATTATCTATCTTTAAAACTTCATTTACAAAAAAATCATTTTATGAAATCAAAGACTACGCTGTTTGTTATCCTCGGAATCGTTGTAATCTTGTTGTTTTGGGGTTGCGGTTCTTATAACGGGCTGGTAACTGCCAACCAGGAAGTATTAACCAAATGGAGCAATGTGGAAACCAATTATCAAAGAAGGACAGACTTATATAATAGTGTTATAAAAGTTGTTCAGGGATCAGCCAATTTTGAAAAAAGCACACTTACTCAGGTAATTGAAGCCCGTTCAAAAGCAACTTCCATTAAAGTAGATGTTAATGATCCAAAATCACTGGAAGCTTATCAAAACGCCCAGGCCGGATTACAAAGTTCTTTCGGGAGATTGCTCGCGGTTGCAGAAAATTATCCTGATCTAAAGACTACTGCCCAATTCCAGGGTTTTCAAACCCAGATAGAAGGAACTGAAAACCGCATCAATGTGGCACGACAGGATTATAATGCTGCTGTACAAGCCTATAACCTGAAAGTAAAAACTTTCCCTAATAATATATTTGCGGGCATATTTGGTTATCACGAAAAGGCCTTTTATAAGGCAGATGCCGGAAGTGAAAAAGCACCGGATATCAATTTCGATATAAAATAAATTTAAACCTTATGTGGCGATTTTCCAGGAAGAAGCCTTTTTTTACCGAAGAAGAAAATGAAAAAATTGTTCATGCAATTCAGAAAGCTGAAATGCAAACCAGTGGTGAAGTGAGGATTTTTGTGGAAAGTCGCTGCAAATATGTAGATGCGCTGGACCGGGCGAAACAAATCTTCGATAACCTGGAGATGGAAAAAACAGACCTTCGAAATGGCGTTCTTTTCTATATCGCCATAAAAGATAAGCAGCTTGCCATTTTTGCAGACAAAGGAATTCATGAAGCAACCGGCCCGGATTACTGGACGAATTCTGTAAAGGAAATCCTTTCGGTTTTTAGTAAAGAAAATATAACTGAAGGCATTACTACTTCCATATATAAAATAGGCGAAGCACTCAAAACTCATTTTCCTTACAACCGGGAAATTGACAAAAATGAACTTCCTGACGAAATTGTCTTCGGCAAATAATGAACGTGTAACTTCCCATTCATGAAAAAATTACTTTTACTGCTTTTTATTTTTATAGGATTTCAAACGGGTTTTTCACAAAAAATTGAACCGAAGCCCAATCCACCAAGAGCTGTAAACGACTTTGCTCATTTGCTGGAACCATTCCAGGTACAATCGTTGGAACAAAAACTGGATGCCTATAACGATTCTACTTCTTCGGCCATTGTGATTATCACTATTCCCGGACTGAACGGGTATGACATCCCGGAGGTTTCATTAAAATACTTACGCGATTGGGGGATAGGATCGAAAGGAAAAAATAATGGCGTTGTTATTCTTGTTTCCGCAAAAGATCATAAAGCACGCATAGAAACAGGCTATGGCATGGAAGGTGTTTTACCGGATATCCTTGCCAAACAGATCATCGATGAAAGAATGATTCCTTTTTTTAAAAATGGAGATTATTATGCCGGATTAAATAATTCTGTAGATGCAATTTTCTCAGCGGCTGCCGGCGAATACAAAGCGGATCCAAATGCAAAAAAAGGCAATGGATCTTTGCTTGGAAAAATCATTCCTCTTGCAGTTATTTTTATCATAATCCTTTTTCTTTTTTCCGGAAGAGGCGGAGGAGGAGGTGGTTCTTATATGAGCCGAAAAGGTTCGAAAAGCTTTCTTGGAAATGCTTTACCGTGGTTTTTACTGGGAAACATGCTCGGCGGCGGTGGTGGTAGAGGCGGCGGTTTTGGAGGCGGCGGTGGTTTCGGAGGAGGGGGTGGTGGTTTTGGCGGCTTCGGCGGAGGAAGTGGCGGCGGCGGCGGCGCCAGCGGGGGATGGTAATTCTCTTATTGTGTAGTCATGTCATATACTGAAATGAATTATTGAATATTTATCTTCTTAAAAATAATTCATCCTTTTATGAAGGCTATTTTCTACTATCTTTAAAAATGCGATTTTTATCTAAAAAATGGGTTACTACAATTTTTTTTGTAATCATATTAGGAATATTAAATCCCACATATACTAATTTTAAAGAGTTTACAGGCTTAGCTGGTAAAGATGCTCAAGCCTTACATAAGAAGTACAATTTTTTCATTTTCTCTATTTATGAAAATGATTTTACTGGAAAAAGATATTTGGGTATCTTAAAGAATTTCATCTATGTTTCTCCAAGTGACAAAAAACATGAAACTTCTTCTGATAAATGGCGGTATTGAGTTGTGGATTTTTGTTAAAAAGAGTCTTGCGTTTTAACTTCAAAATGGCTTTGATTACGCTCTCACGCTTACGTGATGGGTCATCATTTTTGAAAACATAACTGACCAAAAATCAGCTTTCTGACGCAGTAATTCAATTTCTTTTTTTGAAGTATTTAATCCTTTTGCAAAAAAGATTGAAGCGGTTTCGTGTGAATTATTAAATTCAAAACGAAGCTCTAATACGATACTTTTTATCTGGTCGCTAAATGTTTTAAAATTGGAACGGGCCACCTCATTTTCATTAGTTACTACCTGGCAATGGTGTACTTCATCCAACGAAATGATGGAAGACGAATAACCCTTTTTATCTCTTTCGAGAATCATTATTTTTCTATGAATGCCATCAATACCAATGAGTTTATCTACCAATAATTCCTGGCTGCAAAAGGTAAGGCCATTTGTATCGCCTTCTTTACTCAATTGGGAAAATAATTTTTCTTTTTTTCTTTTTGAGATAAAAGAAATAATACGCAAATAAGCGATAGAAATCATCAATGTTGTAGTGATAATGAAAGCAATTGTTATCATAGGAGGTTGATTTTAATTAAAAAAATCCTTCAGCACACAAATGATATAACGTTATAAATTGGAAATAATTGCCTTTAAAAGAATAATTTTTAACTTTTTTTGGATAAATTTCTAATTATAGTAAAGCAACAAATAGGCCGGAATTTTATTTTAATTTAATAAGATCAGGGATCATTCTCTTTAAAAAAAGAGATAGGATTTATAGGAATTATATTTATTGGGAGATAGTTTTAGTGGCCTCGACAGGAATCGAACCTGTATCTGGAGCTTCGGAAACTCTTATACTATCCATTGTACTACGAGGCCAAACCTTAAAACTTTCAAAAATCAACTGTCAACTTTATCTGCCGAAAGCTGCAATATTACTTCCAAATATTTTAACGGCAATGGCCAGCAAAATAACACCGAAAAATTTTCTTACTACAATTAATCCACTTGGCCCTAAAGCTTTTTCAACCCAATTCAAAGATTTCAGTACCGTGAAAATAATCACACAGTTTATAATAATGCCAAATAAAATGTTGATATCATGATAACCTGCTTTTAAAGACATAACCGTAGTAAGGGTACCGGAACCTGCAATGAGCGGAAAGGCAATGGGAACAACGCTTCCACTGTTAGGATTGTTATCCTGCTTCATGAAATCTATTCCCAAAATCATTTCAAGGCCGATAATAAAAATTACAATACTTCCGGCCACCGCAAACGATTCCACATCGAGACCCAGGAGATTCAGGAATGGTTGCCCTAAAAATAAAAACAGGATCATGAACAGGCCTGAAGCAAGCGTTGCCTGGGCAGAACGAATGGTGCCTCCCATTTTATCTTTTAAAGAAATTAAAATAGGAATAGATCCTAAAATATCAATCACCGCAAAAAGTGTAAACGTGATGGTAATAGATTCTTTAAGAGAAATATTTGCAAAGCTGGCCATTGCGTTTTTTTTAGCAAATGTACTTCAGAAGTATTACAGCCAAAAAGTCGGTTCAGTGCCTTCTGCTATAAACTAATTTTTGCACCTGCATCAAAATTAAAACCCTTTGTAGTAAACCCGGTGGTCACAAAATATTTTTGCCCGGTTATGTTTTGAAAATCCGCAAAGATGTTGAACTTTTTACTGAAATTATATTGGCCATACAATCCTAAAGTATAGTATCCTTTTAATTCATAAGATGGGCCATTGTATTTTGGTTCAAAAGCTTTACTTGCCGTTTTTAATTTGGCCGAGATAAACAAGCCTTTTGTAGCCTGGAAATTCAAAGAAAGATTTAAAACATTTTTTGGCCTCTTATAAAGATTGAAGTATGAAGTATCTTTTCCGGTTCCTTCGGTAGTTATTACTTTTCCGTCCACATAAGTGTAATTTAAAATCGCAGCAACCTTTTGTGAGAAATTTATTTGTGCCTCAGTTTCAATTCCATAATCCTGCTGCTTATCCGCGTTAATATAATTGTTTGCGTATGTAACGGGGTCAGAGTAAAAATAAAAAACGTCTTTCCCATCCCTTGCAAATCCCGTTATTCTTGCATTAATATTGTCTGAAAAATATTGCAATCCGCCTTCAAAGCTGGTGGTCAACTCCGGTTTCAGATCTTTGTTTCCATATTCTGAATATAATTGATAAATAGAAGGTACACGGTAGCCCGAAGAAACGTTGGCGTAAATTTTATAATGCTTATCAAAAATATAAAACGGGTTGGCAGAATAGGTAAAATTAGATCCGTAAATATTATGATGATTATACCTGCCGCCGAGTTCCATATTAAATCCCTTTTTTTGTTTGAACATCAGGGAAGCGTAATAACTGAATTGGTTAGTCTTTGCAGAATCAGCAGAAATGGGCAAAGAAGGAAAACCATAGTCAGGTAAATAAATATAAAGCTGGCTGCTTGAGTTTTGCCGGTAATCTGCGCCGGTTAATAGTTCCAGGTGATTGGTTAAATTTAAACTGGTATATAATTCCGCAAAATTAGAAGTGCCGTTATATTTTCCTTTTTGATATTTTGAATAGCCTCCAATATCAGTAGAGTCATCCACGTAATTTCTGTTGAACCGGTTATAATTGTATTGCAGCCGGATAAATCCCTTCTTCAGTTTATAATCAATTATCGCTCCTGCAATCGCATTGTTATTATGGTTGGTATAATCTTTATCATCCTGGAACGCACCTGCATCAACATCAAAATGGTTGTTATTGTATTTACCCAATATTCTTACAGACGTTTTTTTGAAAGGTTTAAATCCATAATTTATCATGAAAGCGTCCTGGTCGAAACCATCTTTATCAAAATTGTTTTTCCCGGTAGAATCATACGCCGATGAAAATCCGTTGCTGTAAATTTTATTATAGGAAATAAAATACGTTTGACCTCTACCGTTAGATCCATTTATTGAAACTGCATCATTATAGGTATGATAGCTACCGATTGAATGATCGATATTTAGATTAAAAGGTTTTCCACCACCTTTTTTGGTGATGATGTTGATAACACCGGCTACTGCATCAGATCCGTATAAAGTAGATTGCGTTCCTTTTAAAATTTCAATTCTTTCGATATTCTCCAACGCAAAATTATTAATGTCAAACTCGCTGCTGATGCCCGATGCGTCGTATAATGGTACTCCATCAAGCAAGATTAATGTATTCCCCGATGAGGCGCCGCGGGTATAAATCGTTTGGTTAGTCCCCAGGTTGTTATCTGCCCCGTTTATTGTTAATCCTGGTTGCTCATTTAATACTTCGCCTAAAGATTTTCCAAAGCTTTTTTGTAATTCCTCTTGTGTAATTACATCAACTACTTTTCCGGTTTGTGATTGTTTTACTTCAGATTTTGTAGCGGTTACTACTACCTCGTCCAGTGTTTTGATACTGGTGTCTTCTTGTGCCTGCACATAACTGCTGAACATAACAGCAGCCGCAATAAAAATTCCTTTTTTCATTTAATAGAAAATTTTCTTTGTGACTGCTTTCGAATAAAAAAAGAGAAATATAAATGCTTCCCAGCTTTTACACTCCACGCTTTTCTCCCGAAAGCTTTGAATTGTTTTATATGCAAGTGGCAGGTCTTCTGGCTTAAGGTTTTACTTCAACGCCTTCCCGCAAAAAGCAGTGGTTAAGATTGAAGCTTCTCAAATTTGAGTCCTTTTACAGCTACGGGGATAGCTCCGGAATTGAACCGGATTCCCTTTTTAATTCTGTTCCGATAATTATCGGGACTGAAACCAATTACGCTGCAAATGTAAAAGCAATAAAATATGAATTCAAAAATGAATTATACACAATGCTGTATAATTAAATGCCCAAAATGAAAAATGACCGGTTGCTCGTAAGAGTATTAAAGCAATTTTTTTGTTACGATTAAATAAATGTCTCCAAAATAGAAATCTTTGTAATTTATTGGTTTACTACAAAAACAATAGCTACTTTTTATTACAGCTAAACGATATTCCCGCATAATAATTTCTTCCCGGCGCAGCATTATAATAGCGTCCCACTGCGGCATTAATGTCGTTACCCAAACTGTATTTTGTATCAAAAAGATTATCGGCCCCGGCAAAAATTTCTACGCCAATCTTTTTGGAAAAATCTTTTTTGTAACCGAGTCTTGCGCCTAAAAGATTGTATGAGGAAGCATACGCAGAATTGGCATCATTAAGAGCAATCTTATCGGTATAGTTATAAGTTATATTTAAGTAGCATCCCACTTTTGAATTGATGTCAAGGCCGGAAACCACTACGTTTGGCGCTGCTCCCGGTAATTTATTTTTGGAAAAATCATTATTCACCTGTTTGAAATCACCATAATGAAAATCATGCCAGGCATAACTTGCAAATACTTTGGCTCCGCTAAAAAAATGAGTGGGCTTATCAATTAATTGGTAAGAAACATAAGTTTCCACTCCTTTTTGTTTGGTAGAACCGGCATTTATATAATAATAAACACCATCGGCATCTATACGCTGGACAATTGTATTTTTCAAATCAAAGGCAAAACCACTTATATCAAAATAGAGCTTGTTATGCAATAATGCGCCTTTAAGCCCTAATTCATAATCCATTCCGTCTTCGGGTTGCAAATTAGTGCCGAATAATCCATCAGACCGAAGCACTTCCGAAACCGTTGGCGGAGAAAATCCACGGGCAACGCTGGCATAAGCTGAAATATGTTTCTTTAACTCTTTGAGAACTGCAAAATGCGGCGTTAATTGATTTTTGAAAATTCGCTCCTGGGTGGTGGAAGGCCTTGCAGAAAGATTTACATCTTTAATAGATGATTTATTAATACTTGCTCCTCCTGTTATGGTCCAGCCATGCGGCAATTCAAAATTCGCCTGCGCAAAAAACATATATTGCCAGTTGTTTAAATTGTCATCCGATAACAACGAATCAGCAATTCCTTGTTGATTCCTATAATCCCTCGTATTAAAAAATCCTTTTTGCGCTTCTGTCCCAAAATCAAGTTGCAAGCTGGTTTGGCTGATTTTCTTTTTAAATTCAAAAACGCTTCTGCCTCCAAAATGGGGTTCTGTACTATATTCATATACTCTTATATTTGGATTGATAAAATCAGTATAAGAGCCATATAAAGAAGTTGTATTGTGCCAGTGATCATTAAATTGGTATTCATTACTAAATCCCACAAGAAAAGTTTTTTGATAGATAGCGGCTTTGGCCTGTTCAGCTGCGGGATATGGGCCTGAGGCTGGCCTTGCCTGTTTTGGGTCAGCATTATATTGAGCCAGGTTTAATCCGCCGGGAGTTTGATAATACAGGTCGCCATACGACATATAAGCATGCAGCGTTTGCTTGTCACTGACTTTGAGTTGGCTTTCCCATGTAGCAATATCCCTTCGCATCTTTGCCTGTTGGCGATATCCATCGCTTGTCTGGTGAGAATAATTGAAACTATTTCCCCTGTTCTCATCACCCGTTTTTACATTGACGTTTATGCTATTGGTATTAAAACTGCCGGTTGTATAATCAAGAGAAATTCCGGGATTCCAGTCGATTGGCAAAGTATGAATCAGCATCGCTCCGCCAATACCGGCGCCGTATAAACTGCTCGCAGGCCCTTTAATTATTTCAATAGAATTAAAATTATAAAAGCTTAATTGATTCAAATAAGTGTTGCCACTTGGATCGGTAAGAGGTATGTCATTCAGATAAACTTTTACATCACGAACGCCAAATGGAGAACGGAGCGAACTACCCCGGATATTTAACCGGTAGCTTCCCGGCGAACGTTCTTCCATACTTACGCCAGGCGTAATATTTAATGCTGGCAAAATGCTCATATTACCAAAGCGGTTCAGTTGCGCCTTTCCGGTGACACTCACCGGCGCTGCCACATCAATAAGGCTACGGTTTTGTTCATACGCTTTTACGATCACGTTTTCTAGCGTTCGGGCCGAATCTTCGTTATAAGTTGTTTGTGCAGAAATTGTTTTGGAAAAGACCAAAAAAAGTATCACTAATTTTTTCATAGAAAGTTATTAGAAATTCAAAGGTAACTCACAATAATTTTTTACCTTCCTTATTATAAAATATAAATCATGCAAATTTGTTTGTTTACTGCAATTTTGTTTCCTCTTTCCATGCAATAATTTTGGATGACCATAAAACTCAAAAACTTTTCAAACTTTTAATCTAAAAATTCTTCGTTGAAAAATATATGGACCCTAAAGCAATCACTAATATTCTAAATGAACTCGGCGAAAACAGGGAAGATTATTTCAACGCTATTGCTCCGCCAATTATGCAAACGAGCAACTTTGCTTTTAAGAAAGTAGCGGATCTAAGAGCAGCTTTTGAAGACGAATCATCAACTTTTCTTTATACGCGTGGCTTAAATCCAACCGTTCAGATTTTGTCTAAAAAGCTGGCAGCCCTTGACGGGGCAGATGATTGTCTTGTTTTCAATAGTGGCGCCGGGGCGATATTTACTGCGGTTTTGGCCAATATAAAAAGCGGCGATCACATTATATCTGTCAACAAGCCCTACACCTGGGCACAAAAAATGTTTGACAACATCCTGCCACGATTCAATGTGTCGGTAACTTATGTGGACGGGCGAAAGATTGAAAATTTTCAAAATGCTATTCGGAAAAATACGAGTATTATTTATCTTGAAACGCCCAATAGCTGGAGCTTTGATTTGCAAGACCTGGAAGCCGTTGGAAATCTAGCCCGTTCAAAAAATATTCTCACAATTTGCGATAACAGTTATTGTACGCCCTTATACCAAAGGCCAATTGATTATGGAATTGACCTTGTTTTGCAAAGCGCTACTAAATACATAAATGGCCATAGCGATGTGATAGCAGGCGTTTTATCAGGAAAAAAAGAGATGCTGAAAAAGATCTTCGATAGCGAATTTTTGAATATGGGAATTAGTACCACTCCTTTTAATGCCTGGCTGATGCTTCGTGGGTTAAGAACGCTTGACTTAAGATTATCACGCATTTCAGAAACCACTCTGAAAGTGGTAGACTTTTTAAAAAATAATGAAAAAGTGGAAGAAGTAGTGTTTCCTTTTGATCCGGATTTTCCACAATATGAACTGGCCAAAAAACAAATGCGGGGCGCTTGTGGGTTGTTTTCCTTTTATTTAAAAACCACTTCCCTGAAAGATATTGAGCGCTTTTGCGAAAACCTCCAACATATCCTTTTGGCGGTAAGTTGGGGCGGTTATGAATCTTTGATAATTCCGGCCTGCGCTTCAATAAAAGAAAAAGATTTTAATCCTGCCGAAAGAGACCAGCGAAGATTAAGAATGTACGTAGGGCTGGAAAATGCTGAATATATTATTGAAGATTTGGAGAGAGGTTTTGCGCAAATAAAAACTAAATAATATCTTTCAAAGTGTAATTCTTACAAAATATTAAAAACCTTATCTTATTTAAATATTTACCACTTATCCAACTCTTAATTCACGATAAATTCAAATGATTATTTTTGTTTTATGTCTATCAAAATCAAACTCTTTTTCATTTTCATGTTAATTTCCGGTTTTGCGTTTTCTCAAAAAAAATGGACCCTTCCGGAATGTGTGCAATATGCTATGGATCATAATATTTCTATCAGGCAAAACGCGCTGCAGGAAGAAGTAGCTTCCATCAATTACAAACAAAGCAAGCTTTCCAAAATTCCTTCACTTAATTTTTCGAACAGCGAAGGCTTAAGTTATGGTAAATCCAAAAATCCTTCTTCAGGCATCCTGGAAAATCAAAACTATTTTTCGGTAGGTTTTAACCTGCAATCCAGCGTTGAAATTTTTAACTGGTTTTCTAAAAAGAATACAATTCTTGCTAACCAATGGTCAGTGGAAGCGGCAAAAGCTGCCACAGATAAATTAAAGAACGACATTGCTTTGGAAGTTGCCAATTCTTATTTGCAAATTTTATTGTCGCATGATCAGCAAAAAATTGCTGAGGTGCAGGTACAACAATCAAAAACTCAATTGGATTTGGTACAGAAGCAAGTGGCCGCAGGCACTCTCGCAGAATTTAATGCCTCAGAAATTGAATCACAGTTAGCCAACGATTCGGCCAACCTGATCTCGGCCATCGGAAACGTAGCACAGGCAAAATATGTTTTGAAAGAGTATCTCAACCTGGATGCGGCAGATTCTTTTGATATTGCAGAACCTTCCATGGATCAAATTCCGGTGATGGCTATTGGAGATATGCAGCCTGCGGATGTGTATGCATCGGCATTAAAAAATCAACCCCAACAAAAATATAATGAATACAACCTGATGGCTGCTGAAAAAAACAGCCTCGCGGCAAAGGGCGCATTGTATCCGTCTATTTCCGCTTATGGAAATCTTAATTCGAACTATGGCTATTTTCGCTCGCCAACCTATACGCAGGTATTTAACGGTTATGGGCCAAGTGGACTGGTAGTGAAGGATAATTCAGGTGGAATTATTGATGTGCAAAAACCATTATATGTAAATGGCGCAAGAAACGGGTACATTACTTCCGATCCTTTCGGAACTCAGTTCAGTAATAACTTTGGCCAGGGAATTGGAATTAATATAAACATTCCTATTTTTAACGGATGGCAGTCAAAAGCCGTTTATCAAAAAACGAAGATTAATATTAAAAACCTGGAATACCAACAGGATCTTGATAATAAAACACTCAAACAAAATATTTACCAGGCATATAATGCGGCAATAGTGGCGATGGAAAAATTATCTTCTACTTCCAGAGCGGTAGAAGCGGCACAAAGAACGTATGACTATGCTTTAAAAAGATATTCGGCCGGAATGTTAAGAACCCTGGATCTGATTACCAATGAAAACAGTTTGTTTACCGCTAAACTTCAATATGCTTTAAACCAATTTGATTATGTTTTTAAGATGAAAGTATTGGAATACTACAAGGGCGAGGGATTAAAATTTTAAATAAAAATAAATACTGGAAAAAACAGCAAATAAGAAATTATGAATAAAAAACTTAAATGGATAATAATAGCCCTGGTAGCGCTCATAGTGGTTTTGATAGTTTTGAAAAAAGCAGGTATCCTTGGCAAGGATGAAGGAATAAAAGTGACTACTGAAAAAGTAGAAAAAAGAACCATTGTAGAAACGGTAAATGCAAGTGGCAAAATATTTCCCGAAGTGGAAGTAAAGCTTAGCCCGGATATTTCCGGCGAGATTATTGACCTTGATGTGGTAGAAGGAGACAGCGTAAAAAAAGGCCAGGTTCTTGCAAAAATCTATGGAGATATTTATGCTACGCAAAGAGACCAGGCAGCCGCAATCGTAAATCAACAAAAAGCTCAGCTTGCTGATGCGCAGGCCGGGCTGGGCGCCCTGGAAGCACAACTGGACCAGGCCAAGAAAACTTACGATATGCAAAAAGAACTGTATGATGAAAAAGTAATTTCAAGAAATGAATTTAATACTGCAGATGCCGCGTATAAAACAGCACAGGCAAATCTTAATGCAGCCAAACAAGGCGTAATAGGCGGGCGGGCGTCCGTTTCAAGTGCGCAGGCGGCTTTGCAAAAAGCTAACAAAGATATAAGCCTTGCCACTTTGCGATCACCGATGGACGGAGTAGTTTCTTTATTAAGCGTAAAAAAGGGAGAAAGAGTAGTAGGAAGTTCAATGATGGCGGGTACTGAAATGATGCGAATTGCAGATATGAGCAAAATGGAAGTGAGAGTGGATGTGGGCGAAAATGACATTCCGAAAGTACGCCTTGGCGATAGCGCCAGCATAGAGGTGGATGCATATAATGACCGGAAATTTACTGGTGTGGTTACTCAAATTGCAAGCAGTAATAATGGCGCTTCCACACAAAGCGACCTTTCCAACACGAGCACTGACGTCACCAATTACAAAGTTTTTATCCGCTTAAACCCTGATTCATACCAGGATCTTTTGAACGGCCCGAATAAAAAAAGATTTCCATTCAGGCCTGGCATGAGCGCCAGCGCAGACATCCAAACCAAAACACATGAGAATGTCTTGTCTATTCCTATCAATGCAGTAACAACCAGAGAGAAGGTTGATACCGCCAAAAATGCCCCGGCAAATAACCCTGTCGCCGATGATCAATTAGCTGTCAGCAACCAGGGGGGCGATGATTTGGATATTGTAGTTTTTGTGTTGCAGCCGGATGGTAAGGTTAAAAAACAAATAGTAAAAACAGGCATCCAGGATATTAATTATATTGAAATAACAGATGGATTAAAAGAAGGCGATGATGTCGTAACGGGGCCTTATGACGTGGTTTCAAAAACATTGAAAGAAGGAGATAAAGTGAAAGTGGTTCCTAAAAGTGAGCTTTTTAGCGCCAAGAAGTGATTTTAGAAATCCTTACTTTATTGGTGTAGCGATTCAGATATTTTTATTTTGAAAGATTTTGTTGAAAAGCAATAGATCACTTCACTGGCAAAATAAAATTCTATCTTATTTCTTTGTTCACTGCCAGGCTAATGAACGTTTAAGGTTTCTCTTGAATTTTAAAGCTAAGTCCTTTTTGTTTCAATATGCTTTGCAATTTGGGTATTGCCGTTTTTCCAATACCATGAAGTTTCAATATTTCAACTTCGGAATGTTTGGCCAGTTGTTGTAATGTTTTTATATTATTATTCTGTAAGGCTCGCCTGGCAGGCGCAGAAAGTCCTGGAAAAAGATCTTTTTGTTGATTTTCCTGCTGTTCTACTTTGAATTTTACGATCCTTGAAATTAAATTTAACGGGACCGGCTTATCCAGCGGAAACTGCACGGAACCTTTTCCCTGCTTATAAGCTGATAATTCTTTTTCAAAAGCAGCATGCCCCGAGGGAGTGGCGTAAAAACCAATGTGTTTTTTGTAGCCGGCAAAATAAATAATAACCCTTCCTTTGTATTTAAAAGCCGGCATGCCATAGCTGATTACTTCCTTTGCTGAGGGCGCTGCCTTCTGTATGGCAATCCGCATTTCCTCTAATTTCTTTTGGACATTTTCAGAAAATAAACTGATATAGGCATTTATATCAACAGGTTTGGCAGCCTTCATAAAAGCTAAATTTAAAATGAGAATTATGCATTTTCGAGTTCTTCAATATTAAATTTTACCGACTTCATAACCACCTCCATTACGCGTTTGCTTTTTTCAGGATTGCTCATTAATTTCCCCAGCACAGCCGGAACAATTTGCCAAGAGACACCGTATTTATCTTTCAGCCATCCGCATTGGGATTCTTTGCCGCCCTCAGTTAATTTGCTCCAGTAAAAATCTATCTCTTCCTGGTTATCGCAGGGGATAACAATCGAAACGCCTTCATTAAAAGTAAATGCATGCGGCCCTGAGCTTTCCATGGCTGCAAATACCTGGCCGTTCAAAGTGAAACGCGCATGATTAATATGACCTTCCACATCGCCTTCTCCTTTTCCATAACGGCTTATTAATTGTATTTCACTGTTTTTAAATAAAGAAGTGTAAAAGTTGATAGCTTCTTCTGCCTTGCCGCTTTGTTGCTGTGTAAACATCAAAGCAGGCACAATTTTTTGCCCAACGGTATCATGAAGCATCAACTGCCAGTTGACACCGTATTTATCCTGGCACCATCCATATTTATCATTCCACGGATATTTATCCAGTGCCATCATTACGCTGCCACCGTCAGATAAGTGGTTCCATTTTTTTTCAACCTCCTCCTCCGAATCACAATAAACAAAAAAGGAAATTGAGGGATTTATTTTGAACATCGGGCCGCCATTTAATCCCATAAATAAAAACCCATCCAGCTCAAACATAACTACAACAGGGTTTTCAGAAATGATCTTTGAATTGTCAAAGGCAGGAGAATAATAATTGGCGGCTTCTTTGGCATTGCCATCAAACCATAGACAAGGATATAATTTATTTTTCATTTTTCATTTTTTGTTGCACTTCAAAAATAGTTACAAAATAGTTTCCCGAAAGGGGAGAATTATGACAATTAGTGAGGCTTTTGCGACAATTAATAGCTCAAAATTTACCGGCTTAATAATTCTGTATAAATGCGTTAAACCAGCTCCGCCTGATTGCGTCCACGTTCGACCCGGCCGTCCGGGCGGATTTCGGCCATGAAAATCAACCAATTTTTATTTTAGCTTTTTATAACGGCAACCATTAAACGAAAATTAATTTTCCTTTATAAAAAGACAATTTTTTAATTAGCTTCGCTTGCCGTTGTTTTATAAAACGCGTAATGTTTGAAATTAGCCACATTAATAACTATAAAAAACTTTCCAATTCATGAATAGCAAAATCCATGTTGTATGCCTGGCAGTCTTAACTTTTGCAGCGGGTTTATCTGCGTGCAATAATAGTGATAACAAAACAA
>CAVUJE010000008.1:0-78263 GCA_963741705.1 uncultured Chitinophagaceae bacterium
ATCTTCCAATACTAACTGGTTGTCGTCTCCCAAAATTAAACGTATTTGAGAAACCTGGCCCGCAGGCAAACTTACACCCCCGAGCAGTGTATCCCTGCCGTTACGCAGCTCGAGCAGGTTATATTTGCCGGGGTTTAATAACGGCACGGAAGTCCACCCGTTAGCTGAAGTATCACTGCTATTTTTAACCATCACTTCCTGTATATCAATCCATACTGCCTGGTAATCCGCAGGCACATCGGTGAGGTAAATATTAATTTTTGAAGGTTGATTATCTGAAGTGTCAGATTTTGTACAGGAATTGAGCGTAAGAATAAGCATGGCAATTGCTGATAAGAGAAGTAAAATTCCCTGGTGTTTTTGTTTCATAGAGTAAATAATTTATTCAGATTAACTAATAAGGCAAAGTCCGTTCCAATAGTTCCTATACCCTGATTTAAAAGGTATTTCGCTTTAACAACTCCTTCTTTCCATAACCAGCAAGCCTTATGATTCTCCATTCTGAAAAATAATAATTCAAAGAATTTGGATCTTGCCTTTTTGTGATATCCAGGGAAAGAAACGCTTCATCCGCTGCGTCCTTACGGGCGAACGCGGATGATCGTCTTCCCCTTGCGTCGCCCGCTTGGGTTGAGGGCGGCGAGCGCATCATCAAGGGACGCAGTGATGCCGATGTTCGTCTGCAGTCGACCGTCGCGCACCCGCTGCACGATCTCACCCAGCTGGGCGCGATCTGCCTCTACAACGAAATCAACCGCCAGGCCATAGGCAGGCCGCGCCTCTACCGGGCCCACAACAGACACCAGCGTTCCCCCGGCCTTGACCATGCCTGCGGATCGCTTCTGAATGTCGCCACCGATGACATCGAAGACAAGGTCGACTCCACCGGCGTCTTCCAGCACGTCGTTCTCAAGGTCTACGAACTCATGTGCGCCGAAGTCGAGCGCCTTCTGGCGGTCAGCGGCACGCCCGGTACCTATGACGTAGGCGCCGGCCTCACGTGCGAGCTGCGTTACCATCGATCCGACTGCACCAGCCGCGCCATGCACGAGAACGCTTTGCCCCGCCCGGAGCCGGCCATGCTGAAAGAGTCCCTGCCAGGCAGTGAGACCTGAGATGGGCAGGGATGCGCCTACCGTAAAGTCGACGTCGCCGGGCAGTGGCGCGAGGTTACGTGCTTCGATCGCTACATATTCAGCCAGTGTGCCATCACGATACCAGTCCGCGAGGCCGAACACCCGCTGTCCTACTGATAGTCCCGTCGTTCCATAGCCGAGTGCGGTTACCACACCTGCCAGCTCATGACCGGGGATCGAAGGCGTCCGGTTGAGGCCGGTACGATTTACCCAGGTCGACGGCCACTCCAGCTCAGTCGGGACGAATCCGGATGCGTGAATCCTTACGATGACGTCGTTGATCGCTGCTTTCGGCACGGGCCGGTCTGCCAGCTTCATTCCGGCAATACCCGCAGCCTGGTCCGTTACCACGACTGCTTTCATCGTTTTGCTGTTTGAGTTCTTATTAGAATCCATACTTTTTATTTTGCTTTGTTTTAAAATGGAAGATCTGTGCTGATGGCAATCCTGTTCCAGGCGTTAATCACGACCGTGGTCATAATAATTTCTGCAATTTCTTCTTCATTGAAAAAGTTTTGCGCCTCCCGGTAGGTAGCGTCTGACAAACCTTTATTATGGATTAACGTAACTTCTTCCACAATGGAAAGCATTGCTTTTTCTTCTTCTGAAAACAAATCACTTTCTTTCCAGGCATTCAAAAGAAAGATCCGCTCTTCTTTTTCTCCGGCGTTCAAAGCGTGTGCTGTGTGCATGTCCAGGCAAAAACCGCAACCGTTTATCTGTGACGCCCTGATCTTAATGAGCTCTTTTTGTATCGGTGTTAAGGAAGATTTGTTTACAGTAATTGATAAATCATACATCGCTTTGTAGGATGAGGGAAGCATTTCCGCGATATTGGTTCTTTGTTCCATCTCGATAATTATTTAAGGCAACAAAGTTAATTGGGCTTGCAGGTTAAATAACTTAAACCAGTTTAAGAAATCCTTTTTCCTCTTATTTCACTTAAATATTCAGGCGTGAACCCAAGAAAAGAAGCCAAAAGATACTGGGGAATGCGCTGCACGAAAGCCGGGTATTGTGTACAGAACTCAAGGTATATTTCTTCTCTCGTTTGAGAAAACAAACCTTTCAGCCTGTATTGCGAGGCAGCGTGGGCCCGTTGATGAATAAGCCTGAAATATCTTTCCATTTGGGGAAATTGTTGTAACATTTTTTCCTGTTCCGGAAAATCAATGGCTACAACTTCTGATTTTTCAACGGCCTGGATATAAAACAACGAAGCCTGTTGAGATGAAAAAGAGGTATAGTCGGAAAGCCACCAATTTTCTAATGCAAATTGTATGGTTTGTTCAACGCCTTTATCGTTAATAAAAAACAGGCGCAAACAGCCTTTACGAACGAAAAAATTTGACCTGCAAACTTTTCCCGCTTCATGAAGATTTTGTTTTTTCTTCGCGCTAACCGGATTTACATAACCCAGGATTTGTTCAAACTCATTGTCGCTGATTGTTACAAATCTGTTTATGTGTTCTTTTAGTTCATGGCAATTGTTCATTGTTTATTACTTCTCCTGTTCTAAAGGTAATATCAATTTTTCCAGGTCCGGTCTTACTTTGCATTTCGCAAACACTTTTTCTGATACAAAAAGGACTCCTAATATTTCATGATACCCGGATAAAAATCCTTCACATGGTAAAGTCTGTTCCGCTTCTCCCTCTCCTGTTGGAGAGGGTCGGCGTGAGGCTGAATAAGAAATAGGGGAATTTGTTGGTTTACTATTACTTTTCTTTTGCTACGAATTACACAAATTTCCACCAATCAAATTCGTGCACTTCGCTTGCGAAGTATTGGTGTAATTCGTGGCCAATATTGGCGATGCGCTTCTCCCTCTCCTGTTGGAGATGGTCGGCGTGAGGCTGAATAAGAAATAGAGGAATTTGTGGGTTTACTATTACTTTTCTTTTGCTACGAATTACACAAATTTTCACCAATCAAATTCGTGCACTTCGCTTGCGAAGTATTGGTGTAATTCGTGGCCAATATTGGGGATGTGCTTCTCCCTCTCCTGTTGGAGAGGGTCGGGGTGAGGCTGAGTAAGAAATAGAGGAATTTGCGGGTTTACTATTACCTTTTCTTTTGCTACGAATTACACAAATTTTCACCAATCAAATTCGTGCACTTCGCTTGCGAAGTATTGGTGTAATTCGTGGCCAACATTGGTATGCCCTTCTCCCTCTCCTGTTGGAGAGGGCCGGGGTGAGGTTGAATAGGAAATAGAGGAATTTGTCGGGTTACTATTACTTTTCTTTTGCCATTCCAATGTTTTGTTAGCTAACGTTCTTTTAAAATTGAGAATAGGATTATGAATAGATTCAACATGTAGCATTTTGCGGGGATTTTTCAAAAAAATAAAATTAAATTGCATGTATGTATACACTGGAAATGATAGTGGACAAATTAAAACAGCTAAAGCCCGAATTGGTTAAAAAATACCCGATTACCGGCATTGGTGTTTTTGGCTCCTATGCAAGAGGCGAGGCTACCCAGGACAGCGATATTGATATAGCCGTGGATATTGAGGGCACAATGGGGTTAAATTTTGTTGCTATGGCCAATGAAATAGAAGCTCTTTTCGGAATTAAGACAGATGTAATACCAAAGCATTCTGTAAAACCGGAATACCTGCCTTACATAGAAAAAGATATTATCTATGTCTGAAAGAAAACCTTCTGCATACATAAGTGATATTCTTAAGTGCATAAAACATATAGGCAATTATACCCGGAACCTTTCTTTTGATGAATTTTCTTCCAATTTTATGGTGGTGGAAGCATGTCTATATAATATTCAGATAATAGGTGAAGCGGTATCAAAATTACCAGAGGAGGTGAAAAATGATAATCCGGATATTCCTTGGATATTGATTAAAGGAATGAGAAACAGGCTTATCCATGATTATTTTGGTACTGATCTGCAGGTGGTATGGAATATTATTGCAAATGAGTTACCTTCTTTTGCCCAAAGATTGCAAAAAATTTATACCTCACTGGTTAGTGAAAAGAAATAAAATGATTAAGAAATTTGCACGCCTCATTTCGGGCTTTGCGTTTTGCCCCTAAACATGCTCATCTTCCACTGCGGACAAGTTGTTGGAGCTGCGTATTTCTTTGGTGTGCACATCGGCCATTTTATAAGGTTACCAAAGTAAGAAATAGGGGAAATTGTTTGTTTGCTGTCACTTTTTCTTTTGAAAGAAAAAGTAACCAAAAAGTTCAAGGAAAACCCGATCGCTCCGCGCGTTTTTCCATGCTTGCGCGCGGCAAAAGCCTTTTGAGTTGTCATGAAAATAGAATCAAACGCACGGGTTGCAGTACAGGCTTTTGTTCTGGAGCTTGTAGCGGTAGCTGGTATGGGACAGACTTAATTACAACAACAGACTGATAAGAAAAGATAAAGGAATCATCACTTTAGATAGACCTTTTGCTAAATATTTTATCAATTTCTGTCTCTGTTTATTTATATTTGTGCTCTACTGTTATTACCGAAACTGTAAAGATTTCTATAAACTCATAAACTCCCGCCAGATGGCAAAAGAAATATCTAAACCCAAAGCCAATCTCTTTGAACAAATCAGGCATAATGATCAAAGTGGCAATGAATACTGGATGGCACGGCAACTTTCTAAAGTACTCGATTATGCCGATTTCAGAAACTTTACAGGGGTTATCGAAAAAGCGTGGAATGCCTGTAAAAACAGTGGGAATAATCCCAAAGACCATATCGTTGAAGCCAACGAGATGGTAGCAATTGGCTCAGGGGCAGAAAGAGAGATGCCAAGCTACAAATTATCACGTTATGCCTGTTATTTAATAGTGCAAAATGCTGACCCTACAAAAGAGGTAGTAGCAATTGGGCAAACCTATTTTGCAGTGCAAACCCGCATTCAGGAAATTCAGCAAATGGATGCATACAACCGTCTCTCTACTGAAGAAGAGCGCCGTATTTTCCTGAGAAATGAAATGAGCAAACACAATACCTATTTGGCCGCAGCCGCTAAAAATGCCGGCGTACACGATGGCCTGGATTATGCAATCTTTCAAAACCACGGATATATGGGTTTATATGGCGGTTTGGATGCGAGAGGTATTCACAAACAAAAAGGCTTAAAAAAAAGTCAGCAAATATTAGATCACATGGGCAGCACCGAACTTGCTGCCAATCTCTTTCGTGCCACACAAACAGAAGAAAAGCTGCGTAAAGAAAATACGAAAGGAAAACAAAAAGCCAATCAAACACATTTCGAAGTGGGTGTTAAGGTGCGCAGGGCTATTAAAGAAATTGGCGGCACGATGCCTGAAAATCTGCCAATAGCAGAAAGTATTAAAAAAGTACAGAAAAAATTAAAGAAGGGCGAAAAGCAAAAGATTGATAAGGATAACAGGACCAACTGATGGTCTGGTATTTATGCCTGCCATTGGTTTTTGTTACTACAAAAAATTTGCTGCCTTGCCTTCCGGCAGGTAAGTATTTATCTTAGTACCAGTAACAGCCATGTACAAAGATTACGGTTTTGTATTTTGGTAAAACCCGTCTGCCAGCGGGCAGGCAATTTCCGGTTTGCAGGGGAGGCTTTTATCATGGAGCTTTTATCGGTAGCCATTTGCAAATAGAAATTTTCGCACCAGCATTTCAGGCTTTGTGTTTTTACCTTTAATCATGCTCATGTTTTTGCTTCTTATTTCTTTGGTGTGCACATCTGCCATCACATAAAGTTACCAAAGTAAGAATCCCGGATATTTGTGGGTTTACTGTTTCCTTTTCTTTTGCCTTGATGTAAAACCTGCCTGGTCCAGGCAGAGAAACAATCGCCGATAACAACCGGGACAAGGAAAATACGATCGCTCTGCGCGTCTTTCCGGCAAACGCCACCGCAGCTTTCTGCCCCCCACCTTGTCTTGCTATGAAAACTCCTTCGGGGGGCGCTAATTTATCCCGCGAGCGAAACCCCAATTAATTTCCCTATCCCAAATGTAATGGCTGCTGCTATAAGACCAAAAATTACCTGCCGGAATCCGGAGTACCAAATACTTTTTCCTGTAAATAATGTTATGGCAGATCCGATTAAAAATAATCCCAATGGCGCTGGCCGCAACACTTATTAAAATTGCTGTAATGCCCGTAGTAAACATAAAAGGAATCACGGGTATTACAGCACCTATACCAAATAATATGAATGAATAAATTGCGGCTTCCATGGCAGAGCCTTTTAGTTCCTCAGGATTAATTCCCAATTCTTCCTTTACCAATACTTCGTGGGCTTCCGTTTTATTTTTCATGATACCTGCCGCCATTTCATGAGCCTGGCCTTCAGGTATTCCTTTTGCCATATATATCAGCGCTAATTCTTTTTCTTCCCCTTCAGGATTAGTCTCCAACTCATCCATTTCCAGCTGCATTTGGTTTTCATACAATTCCTGTGAACTTTTAACCGATATCCATTCACCCAAAGCCATTGATAAGGCCCCGGCTAATAAACCGGCAACCCCCGCCAACAATACGCCACTGCCACCTTCTGTTGCGCCTGCTATACCCATTACCAAACTAAAATTTGAAACCAAGCCATCATTACCACCTAAAACGGCTGCCCGTAATGCATTGCCGCCAACAGAACGATGCCTGCTTTCAAATTTAGCCACATTGCCGCCCGTAACTTTAGATTCGCTTTCCAGCAGGGAACGTAAAATCGTTACATGATTTGTTTCAGCACCGGTAACCGGGAGTTTGTTTTTATTTTTTGCATTGATAACGGCATTGGATATACTTTTTTCTGTGTCCATTAAAACGCCTAATACATAATCGTATCCAAATATTTTACCAATGGTATTGAGTATTTTGGCTCTGAAAGATGGCGGCGGCAAAGCAGATTCTTTTTGAATTTTTTGCTTCTGCAAAAAAGCTTCTGCATGGCTTTTTTCAATTTCGCTCATCTGGCGAAATACATTCGCAATGGTTTCTTCTGTTTCATTCTCAGCCAGCTTTTTGTATAAATAACCGGCATCCACCTCGGTTTGAATATTATTATTCATTTGGTTAAGTAGTTATAATGTATGAAGTTAGTTATTTATGCTGTCCTATACAATAACTCAGCAAAAAAACCTCCGTGCACCGCCTTAGGCTTAGCACAGAGGTGAAAACCAAAAAAGGGGTTTTTTATAGGGCAGTGATTTTTATAAATCTGTCAGATTTTGTCATTGAAATTCCGCAACGTGCCGGAGCTGTTGTTTCATACGTGTTACCGCAGGTAGAACACACATAGAAAACTGCAGGTAAAGTATTTGCTGTATTATTTTGCAAAGCTGCCAACGCTGTTTCGTACATTACCTTATGTTTTTTTTCTGTTTTGTATGCATAATTCAGGCTGATTAATGCCAACTGATCACCTGCCTGTTGAGCAACGGTGAGAAATTGAGGATACATAGTTGTTGCCT
The DNA here is from genome assembly GCA_963741705.1 of uncultured Chitinophagaceae bacterium. GTDB lineage: Bacteria > Bacteroidota > Bacteroidia > Chitinophagales > Chitinophagaceae > Ginsengibacter. Next base: position 7,565 of record CAVUJE010000008.1, read on the forward strand.
CATAAGTTTCCCCTTTAATTGCATCTTCAAGGTTTTCCTTAGTTGATTTTACTATGTATTCAGGAGTTATCACCGGTACAGAATTTCCGGACTCCTGTAAAACAGCTTTGTGATTATTGGCATGGATATTTTCTGCAGTTGACGCTGCTTTAAAAAGCAATGCAATTTGATGAAAACCTTCCTGCTCTGCTTTTTTAGAATAGGCTGCATATTTGGCACTGGCGGTTGTTTCGCCTTTAAAGGCAGCCTGCATATTTTCAACAGTTTTAGATTTTGCATCGGTACTCGTTGTCATGCTTACCTGCTTTGCGATAGCTTTATTTTCATTTTCAACATTTTCTTTTTGATTGGCTATCTCAGTATTTGTTGCTGAAGGCGATTTCATAGCAGTGTCGGTATCGTTACTTCCGCAAGACGCAAAAAACAAACTCCCTGCTGCTAATAATACTGTCGGAATTATTAATGATTTTTTCATTGTTATTTTTTTTATTGTTTTTAAATAATTAATAGGGCAAAGCTATACCTGCAACCATTCAGGGTTTCTTTGTACTTGCTTAAGATCGGCTTAAGATTTTGCAGGAAATTGTAAAAGAAAGGTAGTGCTACCAGGGTGGCTTTGCACAGTAATATTAATGTGCTGCAGATCGGATAATTGTTTGACGATAGCGAGTCCTAATCCGCTTCCCGGTATTTGGGAACTTCGTGAATCATCGGTGCGGTAAAAGCGGTTGAACAGAAAAGGTATTTGTTCTCCGGGTATTCCGGGCCCATCATTGGTGATAGAGAATATTTTGTTGCTTGCGTCCCAATCGCAGGATATATTTCCATTTATTGCACCATATTTTATTGCATTGCTAAAAAGGTTATCCATAATAATAGCCATTAAAAAACTATCTGCGTATACGGTACTGTTTTCGGGAACCAAAATTTTTAGCCGGACAGTTCTTTCAGCCATTTGCTTTTCCCATTTTTTTGCTGTTTCACTAACCAGGCTATGGAGAGAAACCATTTCCTTTTTTATGGATCCCGATTGCATCCGGGCCATTTGTAATAATTGATCCAGGAGGTAGTTGAGCCTGTCTGTTTGACCCATTACTTCTTTAATTTTTTCTTCGTATTGTTCAGGTTCTCTTTTTTTACGTAGTAAAATTTCAAGGGTTCCTCTTATGGCAGAGAGTGGTGTTCTTATTTCGTGTGATGCATCGGCAGTAAATTGTTTTTGTTGTTGAATACTGTTTTCTATGCGGTTAAGTAATTCATTAATGGTTTTAGCCAGTTGAAATAATTCATCTTCATTTGCGGGTAGGGGTAACCGTGTGTTTATATTGGAATCTGTTATACCCGAGGCTGTTTGTATCAGTTGGTTGACCGGTGCAATAGCTTTTGAGGCAGCCAGGTAAATAACCACATACATCACCACCAAAACAACCGGAAAAATAATACAAAGTGTAAAGAGCAAATTATTTAAGACATAGTAAGATTCCTGTTGAGAAACGCCAACAGTTAAATGCCCGATAATCTTTTCCTCATCATTCTTTATGGGAAACTGACCAATCCTTAAACGCTGGTCATCGATCCGGGTATTGTAGAAGTTTTCTCTCTTAATGTTGGGATTATATAAAAAGTTATTCGCCTGCAGGTTGGCTGATTTAAATACCAGCTTATCTTCCTTATCTACTATTTGAATAAAGGTGGGATTTACTTCTACTTTCTTATGTTCCGCCTCTTCCCATTCCGGCATTTTATTAATGATAATGCTGTCATTTTTCCAATCCAGTGAATTTAGAATTTCTGTCTTCTCCTGTAATATATCATTATCGAGATGGCGGAAAGAACTGAAATGAACAACTGCATAAATAACTATAAATACAATAGCCGTTGTTATGGCAACAGCCATGGTATTAAAAAGAGCAATGCGTTTCTTAAAACTGAGTTTCATTAATGGTCATTTACGCGGTAACCTACTCCCCGTATCGTTTGAATGAAAGATTCTTTTCCGGCGGTGTCCAACTTTTTCCGAAGAGAATTAATAAAAACATCTATTACAGAGGTGTCTTTGTCAAAATGCACATCCCATACCTTTTCAATGATACGGGTACGCCTGCACACTTTGCCTTTATTGCGCAGCAGGTATTCGAGCAATGCAAATTCTTTTTGAGTAAGTTCTACCGGCAGCCCGTCTTTTGTAACCTGGTGCACTTCTGTATTCAGACTGATATCTTCTGCCTCAAAAATATTTTGTTCCCCTTCTTTATTGCGAAGCAAAACTTTAATCCGGGCTAATAATTCTTCGAAAGCAAAAGGCTTTTTCAGGTAATCATTGGCACCTGATTCCAGGGCAAAGACCGTATCGTCTACGGTGTCTTTTGCGGTTAAAAATATGATCGGTACTGTTTTATTTTCTTTGCGGATACTCCTGCAGATTTCTATTCCACTTATTCCAGGCAACATCCAGTCAAGTAAATAAATATCATATTCATCTATAAAATCCATTGCCATTTCAAGTCCCTGCCTTCCATTGTTGGCTACATCTACTGCAAACCCTTCCTCTTCCAGTCCTTCCTTTATGAAGCCTGCAATTGCTGACTCGTCCTCGGCTAATAAAATTCTCATATGGTTAAGTTAGATAAAAAGACGATACAGTCGGTTTATTTTTCTTCGCTGCCGGTATCAGCATTTGAGAAATCAGGTAATGCTAATTGTACCCCGGCTCCGTGCTTATAAACCAATTGGCCACCTAAATACCCGGTACGGGCAATGCCGCCAATTATTGCCGCAAATAGAATAATACTCACAATTTTTGCCCAGCTTTTTTTGTATTTAAAAATTAAAATCGCTGCAAATACTGATGAGGTTGCAATGGCAAGCCACATAGTAATGGTGGCAGCCTGTTCATGCAGTTCCATTGCTTTTCCCAGGGGTCCTTCTTCAATGCCTTCACCTGCAGCATTGCCACTAAAGTAGGACGCTATGGTACCTAATGTACCTAATACCAGCAGATAGAATCCTGCTTTTTTAAAGAATTCTTTTTTTGAAAATAATGAAATTACTTCTGCGAGAAACCCTACAACGAGAAGGGCAATCGGGAAGTGAATAAACATGGCGTGGAGATGGGTTGCTGTAAACATGATTTTTTTTTACAAAGATGAACCAGCAAGGGTTCGTAACAGATTAATGTATTCTTAAGATCAGCTTAAGAAATGTAAGTAAGCTAACGTCTGCGCGTTTTTCCATGCTTGCGCGTGGCAAAAGCCTTTTAGGTTAGACTGAAAATAAAATCATCTTTGGGTTTGCCTGGGAGGCTTTTATCGTGGAGCTTGCAGCTATAGCCGTTGGAGTGTAGAAATTTTCTAACGAGCATTTCAGGCTTTGTGTTTTTGCCTTTAATAGCCGCCATCCCGAAAAAATCGGGACAAGTTCCCGTATGAACGGAACAGGTGTTTTTGCTGCGTATTTCTTTGGTGTGCACATCCGCCATTGCATAAAGTTACCAAAATAAGAATCGGGGAAATTTGTGGGTTTACTGGTTGGCTATTTCACCCGACTACAGTTCGAACAATTGAATGGCTGATCACTTATTACAAATATTTCCAGTGGTTAAGGCATTGTATAATTTATAAAAATAAAAATCGTGGGCATTGCTGCCCAAATGATTCGTTCAGGCGGATGCCGGTTTATAGTTTCCTTTTCATGTGCCTTAATATGGAAGGCTTCCGAAGGACAGGGATGGGACGGCGCGGAATGGCTTATTTATTCGTCAATAGTTTTTTAATTCCTTCGCACATAGATTTTATTTGCCGGTAACTTTTATCTGAATTTTTATTTTTATCAAGTGTGATATTAAGAAAGCCGTCAGATTTTTTTATGTAAAAGGTATTGTGGTCGTCAAGCCCCATTCTGCCCATCTATATGTGTGTTGGTAAAAGACATATTGCTGGCATTATCGATTTTATTGTCCAGATATTTATTTACCTGGAGCACCAAAGCACAACAAATTTTATTTCCCGGATAATCCAATGCTTCCATCATGTCTTCGTGGTTTTCTTCTCTCCTGTTTAACTCAAAAATTCACCTGGGAAATGCGGCAAAAACGTCGCTTTACCTTTAAAAATGCAATTTGGTTATCACAAAATGGCATGGTATTGGAATAACGCAAGGCGGGAATCCAAACTTTTAGAAAAATTTAATTCTATGAAAGCAATAATTAACCTCCTGGTATTTTCAGTAATTATGCCCCTGTTCTGTTCATTAAAGGTGAAAGGCCAGGACACCTTAAAAATACGCAGAGTGCGTGTTTCCAAAAACGTTTTACTAAGCCGCAAAACCAATAAAATAATTAAAGCGTGGCCTCACTGGGTAAAGGTGAGCGAAGGCTACATCGTTCGTAAGCGTGGTTTTTATTATTTCAATGGCCAATATTGGAGGGCTACAGTAGATGAAAACAGCAATCTGCTGGCTATTGCTCCGGCAAGTGACAATGAACTTATTGCAGCAGATCTTAAGAAGTAAGCACAACAGGATATTCAAAATCAATAAATACAGTTCGTGTAGTTCCTTTATAATACTGAGAGCAGCTTTTCTGTTGGGGAAAATCTTCCGGGTTTATTTAATTTTTTTACACTTGATTTCGCGGCCAGACTGGTGAAACATGAACCCATCTATTTCGTTTTTGTCATTTCTTGTAAAGTCCAACTGGACATCTTCTTCTTTTTCAAAGAAAAAATCTTTTTTTCTGCAAACAGCATTTTGTCTGTCTGGCCCGGTCGGCGTCGCTATTAATACACTATCCTTTGCTTTTATTGTCACCGTTAAGCCCGGCTTTATTCCATATTCGCCGTTATATTGCTGCATGGTTTGTTCATCAAGGATGATTGCTTTTCTCTCTTTGGGAAGTTCATAGGGTTGATGATAAAGAATGGCATAAATGCTGTTTGAGATGGCTCCTATCGTTTCATTGGAAGCATTGCTCAAAAGGATAATGGTTACTTCATCAGCAGGAACCCTGGATATAATAGTGATATAGCCGGGTATGCCGCCGCCATGAGCTAATCTCCTTTTTCCGTCAATGCTGTCTATCTGCCACCCATAACCGTAATTATTTTTTACAGGCGTGTAGGCTTCGTTTTGCTGTGAGGCTGATAAAATAGAATTATTCTCTAATGCATGGCTCCATCTGTACAGATCATCAGTAGTTGAATAGATGGCTCCTGCAGAAAATGAGATTGAGGAATCTACAATGGGAGCCCGCATGGTGTCGTGCGCGTTTAAGACGAAATAACCTACTGTTTTATCCGGGCTTTCCAGGTTGGTAAAATCGAAGCCGCTATGGGTCATTTTTAATGGTGAGAAAATATACTTACGAACGGCCTTTTCGTAAGAAGTATTAGTCACTTTTTCAATAATGTAGCCAAGCAAAGAGTAGCCACTGTTACTATAGCTCCAGGCAGTGCCGGGTGTGAAATCGAGCGGTTTATTTTCAAAAAGGGCCATCATTTGTTGACGGGTTTTAGGTTTCGTAATTTCATTTTTCATGAAATTTTCATCGTTGGTATAATTGTAAATTCCTGATGTGTGGGTCAGCAGTTCTTTAATAGTGATGCTGTCGCCCTTCGGATACTCCGGAAAATATTTACTGAGATTATCGGATACTGACAATTTATTTTCTGCCTGCAGTTTCAGTATCACCGCCGAGGTAAACTGTTTGGTAACAGAGCCCAACTGGAAGATTGAACGCCCGTTATTCAATACCCGCGTTTCTGCGTTGCGATAGCCATAGCCTTTGTTCAGCAGGATAGTGCCGTTTTTTGCTACCAGCGCCGAGCCATTAAATTTGCTCAGTTGGTTATAGGCGTTCAACAATGTATCAATAAGGGATGCATCGTTCTGTGCAAAGCAGTACTGCTGTATAAAGAGAAGCACTATACCTGCCAGAATTTTTTTCATGATATAAAATTTATAAACAATAAATATAATGTATAATTAGTTTCAGATAATAGAAATTTTTAATTTACACATTTATCAAAATATCTGACGATTGCCGCAGCTTTGGGTTACATAAAGGAGACAGATTTGCCTTCTTCAAAATAAAAATATGGCTTAAGCGTTGCTTTACTGTACAACCTGGAATTGAGTGAGTTGATTTCTATTCGCCATAATTTAAACTAAAAATATGAAGATCAGTATTGTTGCTTTACTGTTTTTGTTCTCCGTAGAAGGTTTTAGCCAATCGGCTACCGGATTTTATTTTGACAAGGATATGAAACCCGTAGATAAAAAGAAAGCTTCGATTTTCGGAACGGGTATAATGGACAGCGGTTTGTATAAACTAACCTGTTATTATTTGAAGAGAAAACATCCGCTGGCCTGTGTGGCGCATTTCAGGGATTCTGCCCAAAGTATACATGAAGGATATTACCGCTTCTTTTTTGAAAATGGCAAAACAGGAACTGAAGGCGATTACCATGATAATAAAAAAGAAGGTTGGTGGATAGATTATGATGACCACGGAGTCATCATTGATTCTGTAAAATATGAAAACGGCAGGGTGTTGATACGTACAGGATTTTATGAAATACCTCCAAACCATCAAAAACTCGTGATGGTGGATGATGTAAGCAACAATATATTTTACGCAAGTTTATATAATGGCAATGGCGATGTGCTTTCCCGGGAAGAGGTGCCGCAGGATTATAATGGAATTTATATTAATAATGATACGGTTTGCTCGTTTCCGGGCGGGCGTACAGCATGGTTGCGCTATATTTCAAAAGCCCTGATGAGCCACATTGAAGAATTTACGCAGGCAGATAACGGTACAGTATTACTGAGATTTGTAGTGGATACCGATGGAAAGATAACGAGCGTGCGGCCGCTCACTTTGAAAACTTCCAGGCTGGCAATAATAGCCTTCAATGCGATAGACGGCGGCCCCAATTGGATTCCTGCAGAACATGATGGTAAAAAAGTGAAAACGATAATGGTTCAGCCAGTGACCCTGGAAGAAGGAGGGAGATAAACAATGCTTTTAGCTGAAAATTTTAAAAGCCGTGTGTAATAATTTTTTAATAAATCGTTTTTTCAAAATAATTTCCTTGTAATTAGTAATAATTTGCTGGTTAATTCTTGAGGCTACAGGGTAAGGATAAATTTTATTGAATAGTGAGTTCAAAGAAAGCTTCGCAAAATTGGCTAAAATAAGTTCCTGTATTATTTCTCCTGCGTGTGGCGCTATCATTGTTCCTCCCAGGATTTTTTGTTTTTTAAACCAGCTACCTTTAGAAAGATACAGGATCATTTTTGCGTATTCGTAATTATCTGTCACGGCCCGGTCATCTTCCTTAAAATCCTGTTCTAATTTTTTATAAGCCAAGTTCCTTTCCTTCAATTGCTTTTCATTAAGCCCGAAAGTAGCCAGTTCCGGGTCGGTAAAAGTTACCCACGACATGTAATCATCGTTTAGTTTTTTATTGAAAGGCGAAAAAAAGTTATTTAGTAAAATGCGTGCATGAAATTCTGCAGCATGCGAAAACCGGAGATCACCGGCTACATCGCCACAAACAAAAATCTTTTTATTGGTGGTTTGCAGATATTTATTCCTGGTAATTTTGTTATCGTGAATTTTGATTCCGGCATTTTTAAGTTGCAGTGGTTCCAAATCAAGTGTTCTTCCGATAGCTACGAACACGGCATCAAACTGAATGATTTCTTCTTTACCTTCCTTTGATTTTAATATCGCTTCTTTGTCGCTTATAAAATGGTCCACTTCAGTGTTGAAAATAAACCGAATCCCTTCTTTTTTTAATTGTTCCAAAAGAACTGCGGTTAGCTTTTTATCATCATGAGGCAATACCCGGTTTCCCTTTTGCACCACCGTTATTTTGCTTCCCAGCCTGTTCAAAGCCTGCGCCATCTCAATTCCAACGGGGCCGCCACCGATTACCAACATTTTTTCCGGTAGTTCTGAAATATGAAAAAGGTTTTCATTATCAAAATATTTTACTTTTTCAACCCCGGGAACTTTTAATTTTTTTGGTAGCGAACCGGTTGCGATCACTATTTTTTTTGCTGAATATCTTATACCCCTAACTTCTATTTCGTTTTTGCCTGTAAAATGCGCTTGACCTAACGCAACATCAATTCCCTGGTTTCTCAACCACCGGGCGTTTTCATGTTCGCGGATAATATTTTGACGTTGATATACATATTTGATAGCTTTTCCCATATCCAATTTCCCGGTTACTTCCAGCCCGAATTGAGAAGCCTGTTTTGCATGGTAAGCTATTTTAGAAAGATGTATTATTGCTTTGCTGGGAACACAACCGTCATTCAGGCAATCACCACCGATATCTGTATCACTTTTAGAAATCATCAAAACTTTAAAATGGGCTTTGCTCATAAATAATCCAAGCGTTAATCCACCCGAACCGGCGCCAATAATTATTAAATCAAAATTTTTCTTTGTCATTTTTAAAACTTTTGGATGCAGGTAAGATGATTTTGTAATGAGATACACAATCTAAAGAATTTGTCATAAGTTACCTTCAGGCTAAAATACTTTTAGTCTAAATAAAAATTATATTTATTTGTGGGTTTACTATAAAAAAGGCTATCGGCGAAAGAGATTTATAGATTAATCGACAACTTTATTCAATTCTATTTTTCACTAAAATTTATGTTGTTTTCCATTATCTTTGCGACCTAAAATTAAAAAGTCTTGGCTACAAAGTTTTCTAAAGAAACTTATCTATACTGGTACGAGCTTATGCTCCTGATTCGCCGCTTTGAAGAAAAAGCCGGCCAGATGTACGGAATGCAGAAAATACGGGGGTTTTGTCACTTATATATCGGGCAGGAAGCATTGGCTGCCGGTTGTATGACAGCAACCATTCCGGAAGATAAATTTATAACTGCTTACCGGGATCACGGCCTGGCCATAGCAAAAGGAATTCCTGCTAAAGAATGTATGGCTGAATTATATGGTAAAGCCACAGGCTGCAGCAAAGGTAAAGGAGGAAGCATGCACTTTTTTGGTGTAAATCATGGCTTTTACGGAGGCCATGGTATCGTAGGTGCACAAATTGGAACTGGTGCAGGATTAGCTTTTGCAGAAAGATATATGGATACTGAAAATGTGGTTCTTTGCTTTTTTGGAGATGGAGCCGCACGGCAGGGTATCCTGCATGAAACTTTTAATCTGGCTATGCTTTGGAATCTTCCCGTTGTTTTTATTTGCGAAAATAATAATTACGCAATGGGAACATCAGTGGCGCGTACTTCTAATGTGCTCGATATTTATAAATTGGCCGATGCTTACGAAATGCCCGGCGACCAGGTAGATGGCATGGTTCCAGAAACAGTTCACGAGGCTGTGGCAAGAGCCGTAAAAAGAGCGCGCGAAAAAGGCGGCCCTACTTTACTGGAAATAAAAACTTACCGCTACAAAGGCCACAGCATGAGCGATCCGGCTAAATACCGCAGTAAAGAAGAGATGGAAGAATACAAGCTGAAAGACCCGATTGAAACTACTAAAATTAAACTACAGGAAAATTTTGGCGTTACGGATGAAGAAATTGAGCAAATAGATGACAGGGTAAAAAATGAAGTAGCAGAAGCGGTTCAGTTTGCAGAGGAAAGCCCTTATCCGGATGATGATGAAATTTATAAAGACGTCTATGCCGAAGATGACTATCCTTTTATTACCGATTAATTCATTCCAAAAAATTTAAAATAAAAAATATAAATGGCTGCGAAAAAAGCACATTCAACTGAGGTGGATGTAGTAGAAAGAGCCCGTGGTTTCTGGGCTAAATATAATAAACCTGTTTCTTATATCGGGTCTGCAATCGTAATTCTGTTTATTGGTTGGATGGTTTATAACTATATGTTTAAGGTACCAAAACAGGAAAAGGCTGACAAAGTTGTTTTTGTTACCCAAAACTATTTTTCTGAATTTACAGGCGCTACTGATTCTGCAAAAATATTATTGGCAACAAAAGTTTTAAACGGTGACGGAGCTAATCCCGGTGCATTAAGAATTATCAATCAATATTCAGGGACACCTGCTGCTAATTTGTGTGAATATTATGCCGGAGCCTGTTATCTGCAACTGGGACAGTATGCCAAATCAATTAAATACCTGAAAGATTTTGATGCTAATGGCGCTGACCAGATAAAAAGCCGTGCACTTGGAATGATGGGAGATGCCAGTGCAGAATTAAATAAAAACGATGATGCATTGGATTATTATGAAAAAGCGGCTAACGTAAATGATAAAGATACTTATACCTCCTCTGAGTTTCTCTTCAGGGCAGCATTATTCGCGCAGTCAATAGGTAAGCAAAAAGAAGCAATTAGTTTATTCAAAAAAATTAAAACTGATTATCCTTTGACAGAGAAAGCGGCTGATGTGGACAAGTATTTGGCTAAAGCCGGAGAATTTTCAGAACAATAATTTTTATGATTATAATATGGCAATAGTCAACCAGAATTTATATGATATTGATACAGGCATTCTTCCAAAGGATGCCTGTATCGTTATTGTACATACGCAATGGAATCCGGAAATAGTAAATAAATTACTGGAAGGATGTAAAAAAGTGTTAGATCACTATCAAATGGAAAATTATAAAGTTATCTGTGTGCCGGGCGCTTTTGAAATTCCGTTTACTATTAAAAACTTTTGGGAAACTTATCAGAATAAATTTGAAAAACCGCAGGCATTTATAGCACTTGGCTGTGTTCTGAAAGGGGGTACTCCTCATTTTGATTATGTTTGCAAAGCTATTACAGATGGCGTTTTACAGTTAAATTTCATTTTGCCGGTTCCTACAATTTTTGGCGTACTCACGGTAGATAATCAGCAACAGGCTGATGAAAGAACGGGTGGCGCTCATGGCAATAAGGGCGAAGAGGCCGCATTAACCGCATTAAAAATGATTACTTTAAAATATTCGAAATAGAATATTTTGTTCAAAATCTTTTACATTCTTTGTAATGAAAGTTCAATTATTTGTACCATGTTTTGTTGACCAGTTATATCCGGTGACAGCTTTTAACATGGTAAAAGTACTTGAAAAAGCATGTTGTGATGTTTCATACAATACCAACCAAACCTGTTGTGGCCAGCCGGCTTTTAATGCCGGTTTTTGGGAAGAATCAAAAACTGTTGCCGGGAAATTCATAAAAGATTTTGATTCGCCGGATTATATTGTAGCACCTTCAGCTTCCTGTGTGGGTTTTGTCAGAAATTATTATTCCGGGCTATTTGAAAATTCTTCCCAGCATAACCTGGTAAAAAATCTTACTGAAAGAATATTTGAATTCACTGAATTTTTAACTAAAATCTTACAGATTGAAAATTACGGGGCGGAATTAAATGTAAAAGCTACTTATCATGATAGTTGTGCAGCACTTCGTGAGTGTAAAATAAAAGAAAGCCCAAGAAATTTATTGGCAAAAGTGAAAGGGCTTGAGATGATTGAAATGAAGGACAACGAAACTTGCTGCGGTTTTGGAGGAACCTTTGGAGTTAAGTTTCCGGATATTTCGCTTGCTATGGCCGATCAAAAAATTACGAATGCCTTAAATACCGGCGCCACTCACATCATTTCTGCTGATCTAAGTTGCCTGATGCATTTGCAGGGAATCATTAATATGAAAGCCGTTCCCTTAACTACAATGCATATTGCCGATGTGCTGGCAAGTGGTTGGGAATAAAATTAAAATTGCTATCCTTAGTTTTATTTTATCTTTTGAAAATTAATCAGCAAATGAGGACTATCCCTTGAATTTTATATTTTTCGTTTTTTTGATGCGTAAAATAATTAGCATTAATTATCAACCACATAGTTTTTTGAATTTTAGTATATGAAAATTAAACAGAAAGAATTCGTACTTTTGAGTCTTTGGCTCTGGCAGCAATAGTTGTTATAAGAGCTTACCCCAAAGTTGGAAGTTGATTTTAATTTTCTTAAAAATTAAGCAATAAATTTAACTGTGGAATAATCCAGTATCCCCAATTGTTAATTTAGAAAACTCCCTCATGAAATCAGGTATGAATAAAGCTTATCCTGCAAGTCATAGCTTGCTTACAATCTTCCTTACCATTCTCTTTCTCTTGTTCCTTCAGGTTAACTCTTTCGGGCAGGTTGATGTGATTATGAATCATAACAATTTGAAAAGAACCGGCTGGAATGATAAGGAAACTATTTTGGCGACCGATAATGTAAGTAGTGGCAATTTTGGTAAAATTTTTTCGAGGGAGGTAGACGATGAGATTTATGCCCAGCCACTTATTGTAAGTAATTTTTCAATTGCGGGGGGCGTGCATAATATAGTTATTGTGGCAACAGTTAATAATACTCTTTACGCCTTTGATGCTGATGATCCAAACGCTTCAACCCCATATTGGCAAAAAAATTTGACTTACGATCCGGCTAATTACAAACCTGTAAATAAAGCGGATATGACAGGAGCTTGTAGCGGACATTATTCGGATTTTAGTGGAAATATGGGAATTGTGGGCACCCCTGCAATTGATACTTCTACTAATATCTTATATGTTGTGGCACGAAGTAAATCCAATGTTGGTTCAAATTATGTTCAATATTTACATGCCATCGATCTGGCAACCGGCAAAGAAAAATGTGATGGGCCCGTTTTAATTACAGCCGAGTGCGAAGGAACAGGCGATGGAAGTGTAAATGGCGTAATTACCTTTAATTCACAAACTCAAAATCAAAGGCCGGGGCTTTTACTATATAATGGAACCGTGTATATATGTTGGGCATCTCATTGCGATTGGTATCCTTATCATGGTTGGGTAATGGGGTATGATGCCGCAACATTGGAGCAAAAATATGTTTACAATGCGACTCCTAATGGTGGCCTTGCGGGAATATGGATGAGCGGGCAGCCACCTGCGGTTGATGACGATGGGAATTTGCTGATTACTACAGGGAATGGGACAACAGGGCAGGGGGGAGATCCAAATGATACGATAAATCGTGCCTCCAGCCTGATCAAACTTTCGCCGGAATTAAAAGTAAAATCTTTTTTTACTCCTGCTAATTATAATTATTTGAATGATTATGACAAAGATTATGGGTGTAATGGGGCATTAATAATTCCTGGCACACATCTGTCTTTATCCGGAAGCAAAGATGGAGGGTTGTACCTGATTGATAATGAGAATATGGGAGGTATGAAAGTAGATAACTCTAATGTATTACAAAGAATAAATTTTGGAGATTGGGGTACAGTAAATACCCGGCATTTATATGGTTCACCTGTCTATTTTAAAGATAAATATAATAACGAATATATTTATGGCTGGGCAGAAGGAGGGTTATTAAAGCAGATTCCTTTTGACAGAGCTACTATGCGTTTTGATACACTTAATTCCAAGCTCGGAATTACCACCTTACCGAGCGGATATATGCCCGGGGGCGTACTTTCTCTTTCTTCTAATGAATCCCAAACAGGAACTGGAATTCTTTGGGTAAATCATGCGGCTGATGGTAATGCCAACAATATGCTGTGGTTCCGGGAGTATTACAAGCTTTTGATGCTACAGATGTGACCCACGAATTGTGGAACAGTAACTGGAGTAGTAAACGCGATTCCATTGGTAAATTTGCAAAATTCACCCCACCGACCATTGCTAATGGAAAAGTATATATGGCTACTTTTTCCAATAAATTGAATGTTTATGGATTAAATCCACCCCCTGTTTCCCCGTGTTCTTCCACAGTTCCACCGATGTGGCAAAGTGCAGATATAGGTTATGTAGCCTATCCCGGAGATGTATGTGTAACTAATGGAGCATATAAAATTTCAGCTTCCGGAAGTGATATCTGGGATAAAACAGATGCCTTTCATTATTTATTTCAAGAAGTAATTACTAATGAAACAGAATTAACCATAAGAGTGGCATCCATTAAGCACACGAATGACTATGCAAAAGTCGGCATCATGTTTAGGCAAAATTTAGATGCAGGTTCGCCATTTGTTTACTTAAGCCTAATTCCATCTAACCAAATAATTCTTTACAAAAGAACCGCCCAAAATATCAGCGCTGTTACATTGCGGAGATCCTGTTACTGAAAGCGCTCCTTATTGGTTAAGAATCTACAACAAAGGGAATAAATATATTTGCTATTATTCTGCCAACGGAACTGACTGGACTAAAATGGATTCAGTTACATTAGCTTTAGGAACAAATCCTTATGTTGGCATCGCATATACGACTCACGTTAATATGATTCTTAGATACTACAAAAGTTGATAATGTGGCATTAAGAATCGGCGGTGTTCTTGATTCCAACCTTCTCACCTTTGGGGGTAAGAACCAGAATAATAAAAATAGTTTGCTTATCTGGACAACTACGAATGAAATCGACAATGACTATTTCGAAATTCAAAGAAGTAGTGGCAGTACTGATTTCGAAACAATAGGGAACGTAAAAGCCAGTAGCACTCCTTCACAATCACATGATTATACTTTTACCGATTATTTGCCACAAGACGGAAATAACTTTTATCGGTTAAAACAGGTTGATAAAAGAGGGAAGGTTTCTTATTCATCAGTTGTGATGGTAAGATTTAATCTAAAAGCAATTAGTATTTATCCAAATCCGGCGTATAACAAAATTTATATCCGGAATAATGAACATTTTAGTAACGGGGGAAAAATCATTGCGTCATTGTTGGATTTTAGTGGTAAGTCAATCCTTAAGCAAGAGTTCACTACATACGGAGTGGATATTAATGCTTTACACATTCCTCAACAAGTTGCCGAAGGAATGTATATATTAATGATATCCAACAATAAGGGAGAAAAATATACAGAAAAGGTTTATATCACGCGATAAAAACTATCGTAAAAAAATCATGATCAAAATAAATTTAAAATTCATTTCTGCTTGATTGTCCCATTATAGAAAAAGCCCTAATTATTATTAATTAAGGGCTTTTTACTGCATTGTCTTCTGGTTATTTTTCAGGGTATTGAAAATGGAATTAATAGGATTTTGGTCAAATCTTTTAAATGGCCTTTCACGGAAAATAAAAATTATTCATTTTTATTAGTTCACTGTTTGATATTCAGGGAACACCAGCAAGGGAACGGAAGAAAACAGAGACACGGGTAATCACTTTTTAAAATAAAATTCCAGGTCCGTATCTACATTGGTCATGTCTGCAAGCAGCGGATCTTTTTTGGTGTTGAAAAAATACATGCCGCAAATATCATTGTTGCCGTTGAGATCAATACAGGTGCTGCTTTTATCTTCTTTTACAAATAAAAGGTAACGTGCTTTGGTGGTTTCGATTATTTTAATTTTCGGATAATATTTCTTAAGAACAATATGGGCGTTTCTCATTTGAAAAAAACAATCATGCATCAGGCCTTCAAATACCATCGGTTTATTGATCGCTTTTATTTTTTCAAGTTGTGCAGAATCCGGTTTGTAAAAAACGGCAGATGGGGTTTTTATGATCAAAGTGTCTTCAAAGGAAGAAGGTGGCTTTGAAATAAATTTTCTTACGAGTGTCCTATGTTGAGGCGCGGCAGGGTGTTTCTTTTTCGTGCTGTCAGAACAGTTGCTGAACAAAATCGCGGAGAATAAAGCGAGACTCAATTTTAAACAGATTTTTTTTAAATCGATCATCATCTTTTTAAAAATTGTTTTGAAGGTAATAAAGGGTAATCAATTTTGTGGGCATGCAAAAATAAAAAAGCCCTTAATCCTATAATTAAAGGCCTTTATATTATTGCTGTTTTTCTCTGCTTTCTATAAATATTATTTTAATAATTCCACAATCTTGTAATGTTAAACCCGATCAGGAATTGTCCACCTTTTACTTTTTTACCGGTCACCTTATCAGTATATCCAAAAGGTGCATTGGTATTGAAAAGATTATCACGCTGCGGGCTCATGAATGAGTAGTTTCCTAAGAAGAACTGGAATGAGTGACCGCCTGTATAAAATTCAATTCCAAGAGATAAATTCGGATTCGGATTATTAGTGGCATGTTTGGTGATTGGCTGATCATAATCAAACATGATAGAAGTAACATCGGTTATTTTGTATCTTCCTGAGAAAGAAAAAGCGAAATGATCAAAGTGCATATCTTTAAATATCACTTTTCCGCTACTGTCATTTTTTGTGTAATATCCGTCAACTGAATTTTGATGAGATACACTTAAACCACCTTGCACAGATAGTTTATCAGTGATTTTGCGTGCAACCAAAATTTGATGGAAGAAAGAGAACCGTTGAGAGTTGTATTTGAAAATTCCACCGTCAGGATCCTTTCTTGTATCATACGCCATGTTAGCGTAATAGGAAACACTTACAGGGTATTTATGCGGTGTTTGCGTAATGAGAGAATATTTTAAATTTCCGTCAAGCAGCATATTGCTTTTGGTAATTCCTACGCCCAGGTTAAGTTTGTTGATAGGAACGTAGTTTACACCAAGACGAATATTGGAAGGCGCAAAAAATCCCCAGAAATCGTCATAGCCATTGGTGACTACGCCAAACCTGTGCTGGATGTCTACTTCAAGCGATTTCTTTTGCGGAACCAAAATGGTTTGGTTGTTTAAAATCCAAATACTTTCAAAAGTATTTTTTACAGGCTTTGCTTTTACCGGTGCAGGAGTTTCTTCAACCGCGGCAGAATCCTGTGCGAAGCCGCTGCTGCTGAATGCCAACAGGCAAATGATAAGGAAGGAAGAAAAGACCCGCAACCTTGTTCCTGTGTTTATAAAACTTTTCATATTGATTTATTTTTTAAAAGTCAATTAATTATTGGGAGCACCGTTTCTTATCCAGTCATACACTTTTTGCCTGTCTTTAGCGGAAGGAATATGTTCCTTCATGTCGCCGTTTATTTGAATATAGAGGATGCTTGTTTTTGGGAGATCGGTATTTATAAAACCACCGTTAACTATTTGTTTATAAGAAATGTCTGTGTTCATATAAGGTTTGTGTCCTCCATTTACGTGGCATCCGGAAAGAGCGCAACTGCTGTTGAACAAAGGAGCCAGGTCGGTTGAATAGCTTACAAATTGTGGTGGCCCATCAGGATCAACGGCTGCTTCGGGAAGTATCACATCTTTGTAACAACTGGATAAAAACAACCCCAGAGTTAAGATGAGCCCGAAAAGAATTAATACTCGTTTCATGATAATATCTTTTTACGGTGAATTATTTATTGTTGAAATTCATGTTGCACTCAATCTGCACATTATCAGCGATACTTGTGCTGGTTACTCCATAATCACGGCAATTAAACTGGAAGGTGAGTTGTAAACCAAATACATCATATGCGGAAGCAGTGCCTGCGTTAACAGTGGCTCTTCTTATATATTTTAATTTACCAACGATGGATTCGGTAAGAGGAGCAGCTGCTGGTCCCTGCCATGTTAAGTTAAGTGTTACAATATAGTCTTCACTTAAAGGATCAAATTCTACTTTAGTGGTTTTTATTTTGGCGATGTTGGTTAAAGTAAGATTTTGAGTGCCGGCTACTATAGGAGTGGTACCAAATGAAGACAAAAGGCAACCTCCATCTCTTCCGGGCTCGCCCGTATTTGCCTGGTTCATTTGAACATACCCGCTAAAGTAAGTTTTAGAAGGATCGTTTTCATAAAACGCCCATGAAGTATCTTTCAAGGGCTGTCCTTTAGTTGTATAGTTTTGCATCTCTGCATCGGTTACGTTGTGAATACCAAATTGATTGAAACGGCCGGTAAGTAGCCCGGCTAAACCTACATAATTGGTCTGCCATAATACACTGGAGTGAGCTTTATCTAATTTCCATTGTGTGGTATCACCTGTAACCATGTTTCCGGGAAGAAGAACGACGTCGCCGCGATTAATCACTACAGTGTTGGATGCAGGAGCTGGTAAAAAATCATTTTCGTGTGTGCAGCTGGTGATATACCCAAAGCCACTTAATAAAAGTAGCAGCGCCAGGAGCGTTTTGTTGCTAAAGAGTTTCATAATTCTTTTTTTTGATAATTATTAAATATTTAACACAAAGCTATGGCTGGCATGCATTGCAATCTAATGACTCAAGTCAATGCAGGAATATGATTCAAATCACACTAAAAAAAGGACCAATGGTTAAGCGTAAAGGCTTGCAGTAAACCAACAAATAAGGCAGATTTTTATTTTCAATTGTTTATGAGAAACTTTTAAGAAGGATATTTTTTTGCATTTCGAAATATAGAAGAGATAAAAAATACATCAGCGTAATAAATATCAAAGTGATCAGGTTAAGCAAAAGGCTGTCTGTAAAGACTTTCATGTCATTGTGTATGATCTCTTTGCCTTGTGGCAACCTGAGTTGCATAAAAATATCTTTCAGCAAAAAGAAAAAAATTACAAGGCTGTGAATTAAACTAAAAACTGTTTTTTTACTGAAAAGCGGAATCCAGAAAAGCACCGCAAGAAGTGCAAAAATTTGGAGAAAAGGAACTTGGAATTGAGCATATAAATTTCTTATTGAAAAACCGAGGCTTAAATTTTTCAAAACCATTCCTAAATATAAAGTGCCGATAAGCGCATACGCATACGGAAGTAGCAAAACCGCCACTTTTTTTAAAAAAGCGTTTGTGCTTTACTGTTATGGTTGTTTCTTAAGGAAAAAACAATTGTATAAATAAGCAATAGCCCGAAAAAAATCCGAACAATTCCAGCTTTTGAATGTAGGCAAATATATCGTTACCCATAATTAATTTTGCCCTTATTTATTGGTTTACTGTGGAAACGGCAAGAAGGATTTTGTAAGGTATAAAAAAGTACGGATTGTTTTAAACACGCACTCTTTAGGCTCATAAAGAACTATTTATTTTCTTTATACCAGCATTGATTCATCTTTAATTATCGGTTTTTCGAAAGTAGTTTTTTTACCAATCTTTCCAATCTTAACCAGGTTGAAAACCAGGTAAAGCAAAGTTCCCCACACGCCAATAACAATGCCATACACTGTGAATAATAGCCAGTAAGGAGTTCTAAAACGGGTAGACCATAAGGTACGTTGTTTGAAAAAACTTCGGTCAATTTCCGTGCGTACACCCCATGGAACGGTTTCTTCAACCCTTAAATTACCAACCACATCATTGTCTTCCACTTTTGCGGCAATCACATAATTGCCTTTTTCATCCCCGGGAAGACTGTCTTTTTTTAATTCTGCAGTAGCGGTGCCTGTTGAATCCGTGGTGTAAGTAGGATCATCACCAGCCGGCAGAATACTATTCATTCTCTTTACACCAATTGCCATTTCTACATCCGGAACGGGCACCCATTCATTATTTGCATTAAGCTGCATTACTGATGCGGTGATATTTTTTACTCCATCAACGGTTGATGTATCAAGGCTGATTTTTGCTTTAGTGATGGTGTAATCTGATAATACTTCTTCATCTCCTTCTTTTACCACAAACGTATGTTGGGGAGAAGCTTTCCATTGTGCGCTTAACGTGATGGGAAATATAGTTTTTGCCAGCCCTTCTTCATCGGTGGTTACTTTACCAATTAGGTTATTTTGAGTACTGGAGTCGAGGTAAATTGTATAGGTTTTATTTTCTTGCGGAGTTAAAACTCTTCCAAGCTTTGACATACTTTTTAAAAGAAGATATTGCGTGCTGTTATTGATATTAAAATACCGAAGCGATACAATACTTACAGGTTTTACTGAATCGGTTTGAGCTGCCACTTTACTATTCATTGCAATGAAGGCAAAGAACAGAAGCAGCCAATAATATTTATTTTGATTCATCTTTTTCATTTTGTTCGATTATAGTTTCGTGAATAGGTATGATAGGATAGATCCTTACAAAAAAAGTAATTACCAATAATGCGCCTGCCAGCGATCCTGCATCAATGGCCCATTCTTCCCAACTGGGGAAATAAGTCATAAAACTGGTTGGCACATTTTGCATGGGCAAAAACGGGTGTAATAAGGTAGGTGTTACTATTATATATCTTTTAAACCACGCACCTACCACCACCATAATTCCTATGATAAACATCGGAAGCGGTTTTCTTCCTTTTTTAAAAACCAGTACCATGATGGGAATGATCATTCCTACTAAAATGGCAAACCAAAACATGGGCGCATAAGATCCAATAAATAGTTGCCTGATTAGGCCTTCTTCTGATTCTTTCATTTTAAATGCCGGTGTCAAAAATTCATTTACATTAAAATAGAGGTAAACAAGGGCCAGCATTACCACGATCCTTCCCATTTTTTCAAAATGCATTTCGGTAATATATTTTTCCAGATGATAGTAGCGGCGAAAAACATACATGGCTACAACTACTGCGCCTGCACCGGCAAGAAAAGCGCCTGAAATAAAATAAGCGCCAAAGTTGGTGCTGTCCCATCCGGGGCGATACGTAGTGGCAAACAACCATGAAGTAACTGTGTGAATCGAGAAAGCAACGGGAATGATCAAGATACAAAGAATGCTTATTGATTTATCGCTGATGCGAAATTGGGACTTTGGTTCCTTTCCAGAAAGATCCCTGGAAACGATAAAGCTTGTTCAATCTTTTGCCGCTCTTTTCTTTAAATTTCAAAAGGATTTTAAAATCAGGCAACAAAGGAAAATACAGTAAGAGGATACTGATAAAAAAATAAGTGCTTATCACGATCACATCCCAAAGGATTGGCGATTGAATACGGCCATGAAGAACGAGGTTCATAAATCTTTCAGGCCGCCCCATATCTACTACAATTATCAGCGCTGCAAAAACGATGGCAGAGACAGCAATTATTTCGGAAATTCTCGTGAGTGGTGTTCGCCATTTTACATTCGTGAGCCTGAAAATGGCTGTTATCAAAGATCCTACAAGACTAATGGCAACAAAGAATACAAAGTTGGAGATGTAAATTCCCCATGAAACATAGTCACGCATGTGCGTAACTATAAGGCCATATCTTAATTGGCGGATAATAAGCAAACAGGCCAAAAAGTGCAATAACCCCCAGGATTGCCGTCCATACCATTCCGCGTTTTCCAAATTTTTGCGGAAGAAGATCCCGGGTTATTTGTTCGGAAGTTAAAGAGATTGATTTTTCCACGGCTTAATTAATTTTAGTTGAAAGTTTTTTTGCATCTTCATAAATATGATCAGGATTGTATTTATTCTCAAGGCCTGATTCGTAAGGGAAGTTCCGGTTTACCGGAGGCAGGTAGTAAACACTTGGTTTAGTGCCAAGATCTTCGAGCAAACTGATATCCTGGCTTTGTCTTTTATCAAATCGCTAAAGCGGAAGGTTTCAGCGCCATTGGTTACAGAATCCTGGATCATATCACCAAACATAAATACACCGTTGGGACAGGCTGAAACGCAGTGAGGCAATTCTCCTTTTCTTGTCATATCCGGGCAGAAATCACATTTGCCCACAGTTCCTTTTTTCTGAGGCATGCTGGTTTCGCTTGAGTAGGGTTGTTCTTTTTCTTCTTCGGTTAATATTGGTTCTTCCCAGTTAAATACACGGGTAGAATAAGGGCAGGCAGCCATACAAAAACGGCAGCCGATACAACGATCGCTGTCTATCAATACAATTCCATCCTGCCTTTTAAAAGTTGCATCTACAGGGCAAACTTTTACGCAAGGCGGCTCATCACAATGCATACAGGTAGTGGGTTGCCAGTAGGGAGCGGTATGAGCTGATTCTTCCATGCTCAACACTTTAATCCAGTTTTGCCCGGGATGTACCTGGTGCATATGGTTACAAGCTGTTTGGCAAGCTCTTACATTTTTACATCTTGAAAGGTCAATGACCATCACAAATTTCTTACCCGGAATACCTCTTCTGGCTTCAGTGTTTGAAACTGCAGGAAGATCGGGAACGGGTTTTAAATAAGCTTTATCCATTTCGATTACTTCGCCGTCAACAGATAACAATTTTACCATTTGGCCTGATGGTTTTATGGTTGCGCTCTCGGGTGCAAAAGGATTGTTGCTGGTGTTGCAGCCCGCAACGGTGGCCGATGCCAGGAGTCCTGCTACCAGGAATTCTCTTCTGGATTTTGTGTTATTTTCATTCATTGTAATAGTATTATTTTTTTACCCATTGTTGTAATTCTTTGTCGGTTATTTTTTTACCGGGAGAAACAAGCAGTTTCTTGTCTATTTCTACCAGCTTGCCATCCTGCGTTAGCATTTTTACCGTTTGGTTTTTTTCTTTTTAGGGGATTTAATGAATCTAAAAACTGTAGCAGATGAAAGGATGGTTGCGCTCCACAACAGAAATTTTTTCCGTGATGTGGTTGGTTGTGCTTCTTGCATATTGATAATTGATTTTTAAAAGAATGATTTAAAACTACAGGCTAATGGATTTTTTAATTTATGAGCTATGCCAGTTGCCAATATGATTGTAATCATTAGCAAAAAGGCATAAAAAAACAGCTCCTTTTGTGAGCTGTTTTTCTGATTTTACTTCAGTGTTTTTATGAAGTTAACCAGGTTCCACCTGTCGTCATTATCAGGTAGTTTCTTTTTAAAAGAAGGCATGTCATCTCTTCCTTCAGTTATCCTGTAAAATAATTCTCCGTCAGTCTGGTTTTGTACATCTGGTTTTGTAAAATCTCCCGGATCGGTTTTCAGGGTAGAAGCCTTGGTTCCATCGCCCAGACCTTTTGATCCATGGCAGGATTTACAGTGGGTATTCCATAATGATTTACCTGCCTTAATTGATTCTGCATTACTTGGCTATAGGGTTTTTTTGAGCTTTGGCTGCAGCAGGAACAGGCCATGGTTTTTTTTGATCCACGGTTTTTAAGGTAAAACTGGCTACCATAAATCCGGCGACTACTGTTGCGAGTATACTTGTTGTTTTCATTTTTTATTATTTGTCTTTTGGTTATAAAAATTAGCTTTTTAAAACAGCTATTAATTCTAATGCAAATTATTTGATTGGGGCTGATCATTTTATGACTACCATCAAAGCGGAAAATGATTTGAATCATATTTGCCAAGGCGCCAAGATGAAGAGTTCTTTAATGGAAATACTCTTTTGGTCAGATAAGAAAGGCGCAAGTGAACACCTGCGCCTTTCTTAAAAAGTTTTATACTGTGCTTAAAATATTTAGAAATTCCATAAATGTGTGATGTTAAAACCTATCACGAATTGCCCTTTTGTATAATCATTTTGATTGAACATATTATTGCTCTGTGGCACGATACTATAATAATTTCCGGCAAATACCTGGAAGGCATGAGAACTGGTGGTAGTTTCAAAACCAAGAGAGATATTTGGGTGAGGATTATTGGTTGGATGCTGCGTTAAGGGTTGGTCGTAACCAACGGTAATTGCAGATTTTTCAGATATTTTATACCGGCCTGCAGCAGATATAGCAAAATGATAATTATGCATTTTTTCTAAAATGGCTCCCTTGGTGTTTACATAAGCTTCCACATTGTTGAACCATGAGAAACTTGGCGCCACTTGTATAGATATTTTTTCACTTATTTTTCTGGCTATGATCAACTGGTTAAAAAATGAAAACCTGTCTACACTATTTCTAAAATTGCTTTTATCTCTTGCATCTATCACTACATTTCCAAAATAAGTTACGCTAACCGGCATTTGGGTAGGTGTTTGTTGCAGCAGGGCATATTTAGCCAGCATATCTACCTGCATCCTTTCTTTCGTAACGCCGGCACCCACCATCAGTTTGTTGAGGGGAGCATAGGTTAGTCCTATCCTGATATTGGATGGTGCAAATATTCCGTAAAGATCTTTTTTACCATTGTCTACCGTTCCAAACCTATGTTGGATAGCCATTTCCAACGTGCCTTTTATCGGCACCATTACCGATTGATTGTCCATAATGTATACACTTCCAAAAGTGTATTTTACCGGTTTAATCTTTTTAACTACCGGGGACTCGGTTGAATCCTGGGCAAACAGATTTCCGGCCAACGCGAGTAAGAAAAACGTTGCCACAAGTGGCGCCAGGTATTTATTATAATTTTTCATTTTTTCATTTTTAATTGTTATTTGCACCTTGTTTAATCCATGCAAGAATAAGTGCTGCGTATTCTTTATTTACTCCGCTTACAGGCATTGGTGTACCACGTTTTCCGGTCATCTTTTCATAAATAATACTGCTTTCAGGCGCACTCTTGGAATAATAGTTGCCAATGGTAAGGGCGCTAAGTGCATTTGTCTCTGTGAGCGTGGGTGTTTGACCTCCGGAACTATGGCAGCCCGTTGTGTTGCAGCTTTGGTTAAATATGGGTACAATGTCTTTGGAAAAGCTTACAGTCTTCGTTATCGCTGCCACGTCAACAGGCACAGTTTTATCTTTATAACAGCCAGCGAGTATGAAAAGAGTTGCGGAGAAGAATACAAAAATGGCAACTGTTTTTTTATGTAACATAGTCTTTTATTTTAGGTGAATTATCTTCACTTTGCCATTGTTTATTTTTGAAATTTCAAGACAAGATTGGGCTGAATAGCATGTTGATAATTTGAGTTATTCCAGATGGCTACTCCAAAAACCTGGTCCTGGAGACTTGAAAAATCAATATCCTGTTTTAGAATGTCATTTGTCTTTAAAGCGCGTTTGTATTCAACTGTCCAGCCTGAGCCTGTATACATTGCGGTAGCAGTAATATCAGCTCTTTCTCCAATTAACGGAACTGCTATATATGAAGGGATTGAATACCTTGCTGTAACTGCTGAGGTAGCACTGCTTGTCCTTAAATAATCGGTACCAACATTTGGGTCAATGGTTGAACCATCACTCAGGGTTAACACACCTAAAGCATTTACTGCCATTACTTTTTTAGCTTTACCACTGGCGGTATCTGATACCAAAATATAATCGGCATCAGTTGATGCAGGTATAATCCAAATAGGAACTGAAACGGAAGCGCCGTTACCATCTAATTTCAAACTTTGAGAATTACTTACTTCCCCTTGTGTAGGTGATGAAGTGTAATTGGGTTTATATGGCCATGTTGCGGATTTTGTTCCATCAGGTACAATTCCGTCTACATGTCTTCCGTTTGCGTTGCCACCTGTAAGGTTATAAACAGAAGGGCCACCTGCCCAATCCTGGTAGTTATCATCCATATAATGTAAAGAAGCATCCTGGCTCATATATCCCAGGCGTCCCCACCACATATCTATTTTTTCACTGGCACCGTTGGTGTAATGATTACCACTTGCATTCGCATTCATCACCGCGGGATCTTTTGAATAATCAAGATAAGGGGTAAAAATGTGGCAGCTTGAATAGCAGGTTTGTGAAATAAATTTGGGCGTTGAGTTATCGATATTCCATAACATAGCAACTCTATCCTCACCCCATCCGGCCCTGGATAAAATCCCGTTTGCATCGTAAGAATCGCTGGACGGTTCTTTTGCCCAGCCGGTTTTGCCTTCTACATTTGCAGACGGGTCAAAATACCAGGGAGCTACTTTTACACTTTTTGTTGCGTCTTGTATTTCAACCAGGAAGTAAATATTCTGTGCATCATACATAGAGCGGACTGTTGCAGCATATTTTTGACCACTATAGCCAGAAAATAATCCATTTCCCGGATCTGGAACGGTTGGAAGAATTTCCAGTTTCGTTGCATTGTTCCATTCGGCATCAATAGTTCCATCAATGTTGGGCGGTGTATTGGTTTTTAATGACACCAAATCGGTAGCACTGTTGACTTGCGGTACATCAAGTACCTGGTTATCTTTTGTGCAACTAAAAAAATAGCCAATTGATAATACGAGGGTAGTAATTACCCACATGTATTTTGTTTTTAAAAGTTTCATAAACTTGCTTTTGTGAAATGGATGTGTTTGGAAAGATTTGAGTAAAATGTTGATGCAAGTTATCAGCGTTTTGTTGACATAAATATGACAATCATCAGAACGCATTATGATTGGAATCATAATTATTTCCTGGTTTGTGAACGAAGAAAGCTTTGCTTAATTTCTAATGACAAAGAATAGCAGTGCGGGTATTTGCCAATCCCTCAGGGCTTAAATAGGGAATTCCTAATCCCAAACCTCTGATAATAAGCAGGCAAGCCATCAGGAACATAAGGTAAGGGTAAGCGGCTCTTATTTTTTGCCGTGCATTTACATTGATAAAACTGCCAAAAAAACTAACACTAAGCATCATCGGAAAAGTGCCCAATCCGAAGAAAGCCATAAAAAGTGCACTGTTAAGAATTGATGCTGTGGCAATAGCACCGGCAACGGCCATGTAAACCAGGCCGCATGGTAATAAGCCATTCAGTAAACCAATAAAAAATACAGATTTGTAATTTCTCTTTTTAAAAAGTTTCCCTAATCCTGTTCTTATTTTATAAAAGAAATGAATAAAAATATTGGTCTTTTGAAAAACTTTACTTTTTTTGGGAAGGACTAAGAAGATAATGATAAGCCCTCCAAGGGAAATTGACAACCATTGCTGGAAACCAAACAGCGCGAAAGTTTTTCCTATTGTACCAAATAAAATACCGAATGCAGCATAAGTTACTACACGGCCCATATTGTACAAAAGCACGCTGGTAAATTTTGAATTATTTCCTTTGTTTACTACAGGCAACGACAAAGCTATTGGTCCGCACATGCCCACGCAGTGTACGCTTCCCAATGCCCCAAGAATAAATGCAGTAATAAATAAGCCTGTCATTTAATTAAAACTTTATGTTCGGAATAATAGCTTGTCGTATCTACTTTCCAATCCATTTTCAATTCGATACATTCCTTTATCTGTAGTGGGTAAAACCATTACTATTTTTGCAGAATCAGTTTGAAGGTTGTAAACAGAATCCCTGGTTTCATCGGCAGCATAATAAAGAAGGGTTTCGCAGTTATTTTCTTTCCTCTCATCTCTTCAGGAAAATAGATGGAAACTTTATTATGATTGACTTCGTATTGTAATGGCGATGATAAAGATTGGGCTCTTTCAGCTTCATCAATTTTTTGTTCATATTTTAATTCCTTCTGGTAATAATCTTTAGTTACCAAATCTACTTTTTGAGAAGATGATTTATAAACCAGCACAAGAATGCCTGCAATAAAAAACAGGTAAACAAATAATATTTTATATCCCCAGTTCATGTTTTAAATTTTTAAAGTTTTACAAGTTTATTGGTACACTTCGGGGCCAATAAATTTTGCGGTAATGGTTTTTATTTTTCCTGTAGAATCGTACAAGCCAATAATAACGGGCGTTTCCCAATTGGTAACGTCCTTTCTGTTCAGCTTTACAAAAAATTGCAGGGTTATGTAATCCTCTTTTTTTATTACCGGGTGATCATTATTGATCAATTGAATTTCTCCCGGAATGTTTTCTAATTTTAAAGAAACAGGAATGTCTTTATGTGTTTTATTGGCCAATTTTAAATTGTAAAGATTACTGATTCTTCCATCCGGAAGTGAAGTGTAGGTCATGCCTGCAGTGCGCATTAAGGTGGCATCAAGATCGGTGCGGCTTACCATTAAAAATACCAGCAAAGCAATCAGCAGGCTAAGAATAGCTGTATAAGATTTAATACGATTGGTAAATTTTAATTTTACACCATTCTTAATACTATTTTCTGAGGCATAGCGTATAAGGCCTTTTGGTTTTTCAATACTTACCATGATGGCATCACAGGCATCAATACACGCAGTACAGTTTACGCATTCCAGTTGTGTGCCATTCCTGATATCAATCCCTGTAGGACATACACGCACACACGCAGAACAATCAATGCAATCACCTTTTACTTCAATATTATTTTCCTGCGGGGATTTAGCGATTTTTCCTCTCGGTTCACCACGTTTATAATCGTATCCAACAAGAATCGAATTTTGATCAAGCAGCACACTTTGTAATCTTCCGTAAGGACAAACAACGATACAAACCTGTTCGCGAAACCACCAATACACAAAAAAGAAAACACTGGTAAAGATGGTTAAAGAAATAAGTGTAGGAATATTTTCAGCCGGATGTGTAATATAAGTCAGCAGCTGATCCATGCTGATAAGATAAGCAAGAAAAAAGTTGGCGATGATAAAAGATATCAGGAAAAAGATCACAAATTTTAAGCTGCGTTTCCTTATTTTTTTGGCATTCCATGGCATTTTTTTCAGCAGCTTTTGTTGGGTTGAATCTCCATCGATCCAATATTCAATTTTACGAAAAACCATTTCCATAAAAATGGTTTGCGGGCATGCCCATCCGCAAAATATACGTCCGAAAACTACCGTAAAAAGGATAATAAAAACGATAAAGGTTAACATGGCAATTCCAAAGATGAAAAAATCCTGCGGCCAGAAGATCATTCCGAAAATGATAAATCTTCTATCAAGGATGTTCAACATCAGCAATGGTTCGCCATGTACTTTTATAAAGGGTAGCGTAAAAAATACAATAAGATAAAATATAGAAAACCTGGTACGCAGATTATACAACCTGCCTTTCGGTTTTTTAGGATTAATGAAATTCCTTTTGCCTTCCTTTGAAATAGTAGCAACAGAATCCCTGAAACTTTCCTGCGTGTATGTTGTTTCCAGCTCGGCCATTTTTTGTTTTTATTTTTTTACAGCCGATGAATCGGAGGATGCATCATCCGTAAATAAATCTCCCTGGGGCGCTTTGCCGTTAGGAGGATTAGATCCTTTTAAAGTTTTAATATATCCTGCCAGGTCGTTGATCTCTTTTGCCGAAAAGGTTTTTCCCCATGCCTGCATTCCTTTATCAGGATAGCCATGTTTTATCGATAGATAAATGTCATTCAACGAACCTTTATGTATCCAGTAATTGTCTGTAAGATTGGGCCCTACACCACCTTCACCCAATTTGCCGTGGCAAGGCCAGCAGGTGGTGGTAAAAATTTCTTTGCCTTTTGCAAGTCCATCAGCATCGGGCATTTTAATATTATTTTCGTCTATGGTATTGCCACTTTTTGCCGCATACTCTTCCATTTGAATTTTTGCTTTGGCCATTTCCTCATTGTATTCCTGGGTAGGATTTTTTCCATAACCCAACACTTCATAATTTAATAAATAAACAATGGCAATGCCGATGGTTATATAGAATCCATATTTCCACCACGGTGGTAATGGATTATCCAATTCACGTATTCCATCATAATCATGATCCAATAAAATATCGGCTTCCCTTTCTACAGGTATGGCTTTGGTGAATATTTTTTTATCTATTCTTGCCCACCATGCACTAAAATTGAAAGATTTTACTTTTGATTTTTTGGATAAGAGTTCACGTTCAAATCTTTTTATCATAAATATAAAGACAAGGATAACGATCATTTCTATTGAAATTACAGATACCAATGCCCAGAAAGCAACAGGCGAAAGCCCTGCGTAATTATGAACCACTTTTACTGCTTCCTGCGCAGTATCCTGTGCTCCGGAGGTGTAAGTAAACAGAGAAAATGTAATCAATAATATAATCGGCAAAACCTTTTTTGCTTCTTTACTTTTTTCAAAAACTTTTCTTGCATAAGTCATCAGTACACTGCTTAAACCCCATATAACAAAGGCAAGAAGCGAAGCAACGGTTACCATTAAAATTACCGCGTAATTGGTTTTATCGTTTGATGTGTGCAGCATCAGAAGCTGTTTGTGCATGTAGCGACAGACTTAATATTGCCGCACCAATGCTGAGCGAAATTTTTTTATAGTTTCTATTAAATCTCATGATGATTTCTTTATAAATTGTTAGATGTAGGTTCTTCGGTTTCGTCAAGTGGAATGTTTGATAATATGTCAACTCTTTCTTTGCTCATCCTTAATACACCCCACAGTAAAACAACAAAAAACAGGAAAAAGATAACCAGCGAAATCATTGGATAGATTTCGGCTCCCTTTATGTTTTCTGTAACGTCTTGAATGAATTTATACATGGTCTTAATTTTTTAATGTTTGATTTTACTAATGTCTGTTCCCAATCTTTGGAGATAGGAGATGAGTGCGATCACTTCTTTGTTGGGTGAAATGCGAATGCTGTCGCTTTTTAAATTGTCTGTAATTCCTCTTGCCTGTTTCATCAAATCTGCATTAGCTATTTTGTCATATCCTTTTGGATAAGGAACACCCAAGGTTTGCATCGCTCTTATTTTAGCCGCGGTGGTAGAAGTATCCAATTCTTTTTTTAGCATGAAAGCATAGGAAGGCATCAGCGATCCTTCGCTCATTGAAGAAGGTTCACGCAAATGACGGAAATGCCAGCCGTTTGATTTTTTCAGGTTACCTGCTCCTTCGCGTGCCAGGTCAGGGCCTGTTCGTTTGCTTCCCCATTGGAAAGGATGATCATACACGAACTCGCCGGCTTTTGAATATTCGCCATATCTTTCTGTTTCTGAACGGAAAGGTCGTATCATTTGTGAGTGGCATAAATAACAACCTTCTCTTACATAAATGTCGCGCCCCTGTAACTCAAGCGGAGTATAGGGTTTTACACTGCTAATCGTTGGTACATTGGATTTAACCAAAAATGTAGGGATGATTTCTACAGCGCCGCCGATGGAAATTACAATAAGACTTAGCACCAGCATTTGAACGGGTCTTCTTTCTATTATCCTGTGCCAATTTTCATGTGTGGCAGATTTTTTAAGTTTCTGAAGAGGTGCTGCTTCTGCAGCTTCATTAGCAACTAATTTACCTGACCTTACTGTTTTATAAAGATTGTAAACCATCAAAAAAGCGCCAAGAAGATATAAGGTGCCACCGAATGACCTCATTGCATAAAATGGTTTCAGGTAAGTAACCGTTTCAAGAAATGAATATTTTAATTGCCCGCTTGCAGTAAATTGTTTCCACATGCTGCTCTGTGTAAAACCGGCCCAATACAATGGAACTACATAAAAAATAATTCCAAGTGTGGCAAGCCAAAAGTGATTGGCTGCTAATTTTTTAGAATACAATTTGGTATTAAAAATTCTTGGAATCAACCAATATAAAATACCAAAAGTGAGCATCCCATTCCAGCCCAAAGCGCCAACGTGTACATGAGCAATGATCCAATCGGTATAATGACTAATGGCGCTTACACTTTTTAAAGAAAGCATCGGGCCTTCAAAAGTTGCCATCCCATAGGCGGTAACGGCAACTACCATAAATTTTAAAATCACATCGTCTCTTACCCTGTCCCATGCTCCGCGAAGTGTCAGCAATCCATTGATCATTCCACCCCAGCTCGGAAAAATGAGCATTAATGAAAATACCGTTCCGAGCGATTGAGCCCAGTTGGGTAAAGCTGTATATAACAAATGGTGTGGCCCTGCCCAGATATATAAAAATATAAGTGACCAGAAATGAATGATGGAAAGCCGGTATGAATAAACCGGCCGGTTAGCGGCCTTTGGTAAAAAATAATACATTAATCCGAGGTAAGGTGTGGTAAGGAAAAACGCCACCGCATTATGGCCATACCACCATTGAACCAAAGCATCCTGCACACCTGCATACCATGAATAACTTTTAAATAAAGTAACCGGTAGTTCGGCGGAGTTTACCAAATGTAAAACGGCTACAGTTACAAATGTGGCGATGTAAAACCAAATAGCCACATACAAATGTCTTTCTCTTCTTTTGATGATGGTGGCAAACATGTTCCAGCCAAAAACTACCCAAATAACCGTGATGGCAATATCAATTGGCCATTCCAGTTCGGCATATTCTTTACTGGTTGTAATGCCCAGTGGCAATGTAATTGCTGCTGCGAGAATGATCAGTTGCCATCCCCAAAAGTGAATTTTGCTTAGCTTATCACTATACATCCTGGCTTTACATAGGCGTTGTAGCGAATAATAAACGCCCATAAAAATTCCATTTCCTACAAAGGCAAATATTACTGCATTGGTATGCAACGGCCTTAAGCGGCCAAAAGAACCGTATTGCATAATGTTTAATGAAGGAAACACTAATTCGAGTGATACGTAAAGACCGACGAGCATTCCTACAGCTCCCCAGAAAACGGTAGCAAAAGCAAAATTTCTAACAGTTTTGTTGTCATAATAAAATTTTTCAACAGCAGGTTTGGCCTGTGTTTTCACTTCAGTATTGTCATCTAAATAAGATTGTTCTAAATGCATGTTTTTGTGTTTAGGTGATTTTGGTTTTTATTGATTTTTTTTACTTTTATTTTCAGGTTCATTTTCAAAAAGAATTCTGACAGAGGGCGTATAATCATCGTCATATTGGCCATTATGAACTGACCATAAGAAAGCGATGAGAAAAATTGCTGCTACAAGAATGCTGATACCAATAAGAATAAATAGTACGCTCAAAGTGTATAATATTAAATGGCTTCAAAAATAGATTGAGCTAGTGATTTCGAAAGATGAGATTGGTCAATCTGGATATGATTTTCCTCAGTTTAGTAATCGAAGTTTTTTAAAGGTTTTTTCTTTTGGCAATAAATGAAGACAGCAAACTGGCCAGCGCCACAATGGTAATGCTACTCGCAGGCATCAATACTGCTGCTACTACCGGGTCTAGCTTTGCCTGAACGGCAAATGATAATCCTATAAAATTGTAAAGAATGGATAAAATAAACCCCGCAGCAACTACTTTTTTCCCTGCTTTTGCAAAGTCCATAAACCGGGCAATCTTTTTAACCGAATCTCCGTCAATAATTGCATCACAGGCAGGAGTAAACCGGGCGGCATTATTACTTACGGCAATTCCCGCATCACTTTGCATCAAAGCGCCTGCATCATTGAGGCCGTCGCCGATCATCAAAACTTTTTTTCCTTCAGCTTGCAGGCTTTTGATGTAGTTTAGTTTTTCCTGGGGAGATGTTTTAAAATTGAGCGTGGTTGTGGAAGTAAAAATTTGCTTCAGCCTTTCTTTTTCTGCATCGTTATCACCTGAAACAACATGTAGCTCATAGTTTGCCTTCTTCAAGTCATTTACCAGATCTTTAATTCCCGGCCTGTATTTATTTTTTATTTCAAAAAAACCTTTAGTAGTATTATCAATCATCACATATACACGTGAACCATTATTAGCTGATGATTCATGAATGTTTTCTTCAAGGAAACTTGCAGCTCCCACTCTTACCGGAACCTTATTTATAGTAGCAGTAATTCCCTGCCCGGGATGTTCTTCAAAATCATTTATTTCAGCAATTTCATAATCCATGCTCGTCTTCATTAAAAGAAGAATAAATAAGTTTGCTTAAGGTGTGAGATGACTGTGCAGTTGCTTTTTTCAAAAGCGATTTATCGTTTACAGAAAGTGTATTGCCGGTATATTGTATATCTGCAATATTGGTTTCAGTAAGCGTTCCTGTTTTGTCAAATACAATGGTATCAATTGCCTGCAAGTGTTTCAATTACGTTTGCATTTTTTAAATAAAGTTTGTTCTTTCCAAAAATGCGAACCATATTTCCAAAAGTGAAAGTAGCAGAAAGCAAAAGCGAACAAGGGCAAGCAACAATTAAAACTGCTGTAACAACGGGCCATATTTTTGACGGATCATGAAAATACCAGAAGGCAGCAGCGCAAAAAGCAATCGTGAAAAGTGCGCCTGTAAAATAGCGGCTCCATGGATGTATAAAAGAAGTGGCTGTATTTTTTGTTTGTCCGAATATTTCGTTATTCCATAATTGCGTAATGTAACTCTGTGAAGGTTCTTTTATTACCTGCAATTTTATAGAAGCCCCTATTTGTTTTCCACCGGCATATATTATTTCTCCTTTATTTACGGAACAGGATTGTTTTCGCCGCTCACAAAACTATAATCAATAAAAGCGGAACCTTCTGTGAGCAATGCATCTGCCGGAACCATTTCTTCATTTTTGATGATGATATGATTGCCTTTTTCAAGTTTGGTTGCAGGAATATTTTCTTCTTTGCCGTTTTTTAAAACAGTAACTCCCAGAGGAAAATAAGAATGATAATCCCGGTCGAAAGTAAGTGCGTCGTAGGTTTTATTTTGAAACCAGCGACCGATAAGAATAAAGAAAATAATTCCTGTTCCGGAATCGAGATAACCGGCGCCGGTGCCACTTATAATCTCATAATAACTTCTTGTAAAAGTGATTACAATCGCCAGCGCCAGCGGCACATCAATATTGATATTTTTTTGTTGTAAACCTTTAAAGGCTGATTTGAAAATTTCACTGGCACTGTAGAATAAGAACCGGCAATGATAAACCAAAAATGAGCCATGAAAAAGTTTGCTTTCAGCCCTTGCTCATCAATCACTCCATGCGAAAAATATTCAGGAAAACTGAGCATCATTATATTGCTGAAACAAAAACCGGCAACGCCAATCTTATAGATTTGTTTCCTGTTGAATTTTATTGCCTTTTTTTCTTTTGAATCGTTCAGACTGATGAAGGGTTCATAACCGATAAATGCAAGCAATTCCACTACTTTTCGAAGTGAAATCATTTTTTCATTAAAACTGATAAAGACTTCCTTACGTTGAAAATTGGTTTGCGAACTGATAATTCCTTCATTAATGCGATGCAGGTTTTCCAATAAAAAAATGCAGGAAGAACAATGTATTTGTGGTAGCGAAAAAGTTACGTTGGTTTGTGTATCGCTTCTAAAACTTACTAGTTTTTGTATTACTGATTCATCTTCAAGATAGGCAAAACGTTCGCTTGCAAATTTGCCTGTCACTTTTATCCCCGGGTTCTTATCAAAATTATAGTAGCTGCATAAATTGTTTTCATTCAGCAATAAATACACCTGGCGGCAACCCTGGCAACAAAAATTTTTATCGCCTTCAGTAATTAAAGTGATACAATCATCGCCACAATGATAGCAATTGGTCATTTCTTTTTTTATAGTGTTAATATACTTCTCTTTTTAAGAAAAGAACAAAAATACCGGCGATATAAAATCGAAGAACATGAGCAAGATCAGCTTTGTGTATGATGTTGATTGGCAGTGCACCATTATTGCTTATTTACTTTTGATAAACAACGATTTACAGTAAACAAACAAATTTTAAGCATTTTTATTTTAAGACAAAGTTTGTTGCTCTGTAACATAAGTTGCTGTATGAAAAAAATACCGGGAGGAACTTTGCAACAAGAACAATAAAATAAATTATATGAGTTATTATTTTTCAAAAATAGTAAATGAAAATTTTGATACAGCCATAGAGCATGTAACTGAGGAACTTAAAAAAGAAGGTTTTGGTGTACTTACTCAAATTGATGTGCAGGAAACTTTGAAGAAGAAGCTGGATGTGGATTTTAAGAAATACCGGATTCTCGGCGCCTGCAATCCCAACTTCGCTTACCAGGCATTACAATCAGAAGATAAGATAGGAGCAATGCTGCCGTGCAATGTAATTGTTGAAGAAAATATAGATGGAACAGTGGAAGTTAGTGCAGTTGATCCGGTTGCTTCAATGATAGGAGTAAAAAATGATTCACTTGGTGGTGTGGCTAAGCAGGTGAGTGAAAAACTAGAGAAGGTAATTAGACAATCTTTAATCTTAGTTCAATAAAATAATAATATAAATAAAATGAAAGCAAATGTAGGAATGGCAGACAAAGTCGTAAGGATACTTGCGGCAGTCGCAATCGGTATACTGTATTTCACGAATGTGATTACAGGAACAACAGCAATTGTACTTTTAGTAGTTGCTATAATTCTGGTTCTAACCAGCTTAATAAGCTTTTGCCCGCTCTATTATTTGCTGGGAATCAAGACAAGAAAAAAATCAATTCAATCATAATAAAATTTAATTAAAATCATGGCACACGAAGTAGAAGTACAATGGATGGGAAAAATGCAGTTTAATGCGTTGGTAAACGGACATACAGTTATAATGGACGGTCCGGAAAAAGTAGGCGGAGAAGATAATGGCCCTATTCCAAAACCATTTGTTTTAACCGCTCTCGCAGGTTGCACAGGTATGGACGTAGCGGCAATTTTAAGAAAAGCACAAAAAGAGGTGAACGATTTTGAAATGAAAGTTACCGGAGAGATCAGTAAAACTGTTCCTATTCAATATACTTCGATTCATGTTATTTATGATTTTAAAGGACCTGAAGAAAACAAAGAAGCTGCATTGAAGGCGGTTACCGATTCGCAGGAAAAATATTGTGGTGTAAGTAGCATGTTGAAAAAAGCAGTGCCTGTAACCTGGGAAGTAAATTATAACGGCAAGCAGGTATTCAATAATAAAGAAGAAGAAATGGCATTAGCCTGATTTGCTAATTAAACAAGTACTATATATATGGAAACTATTAAAGAAACATTATTTTCTAACTGGAATTTTATGCGCTGGGTGAGACTGGCGTTAGGAATAGTAGCCGGAGTGCAGGCAATTGCCTATCATGATACATTGTTAGGGTTTTTGTCTGCATTCCTGCTTTTTCAATCTCTTACAAATACAGGTTGCTGCGGAGCCGGCGGTTGTGCTGTTCCACGATCAAAAATCCATACTCAAAAAGTTGAGGAAGCAGAATACGAAGAGATAAAATAAAAAAACAACTTATTTGTTGGTTTACTCTAAACCTGGAATTGCTCTGCAGTTACCAGGTTTTGTTGCGTATAAGTATTCAATGCATTGATGCATTCGCAACCTTTAAGTGCTGAGTGTTTTAATTCAAGGGCAAGTGAAGCAATGGTTTTGTGAATTTTTTCTTTATCCTCTTCGATGTCGTACAATTCATTTATTTGAATCAACTGCGATTTTACTTTTTGTATTAAAGGGCTGTTGGCGTGCTGGCGATGCCAATCTTCAAGATCATTCAGCGTATTATTAATTATTTCCAAAGCTTTAGGAACCTCGGCTTCTCTTGCAGAAATGGTCTCATCAAGGATCACAGAAACTTCATCCACATCCATCAATGTAATTTGCGAATTCAATTTAACTAACGGATCTACATTTTGTGGCGAAGAAAGATCAAGTATCAATCTTGTTTTTTTAGTAACAAAATAGGAGGGAAGTACAATAAATTCTTCAGAAGAAGAACTAACCATGATAACATCCGCATCATCACATCCTGCGGCCAGGTTATTATAAGCTACAAAACCTGCATCGTATTTTTCTGCAAGCAGGTATGCTTTTTCATCTGTCCTGTTGCAAAAAGAAATGCTTGCGCCGGGCAAATAATCTTTCAGATTTTTGGCAATCTGGTTTCCAAATTTGCCGGTGCCTACCAACAGAATTTTTTTGTTGCGTAAATTTTTAATTTTTTCTTTTATGATCTGGATTGCTGCGTAAGAAACGGAAACCGTCCCTGAACTTAATTTGGTTTTGGTTTTAATTTCTTTTGAAGCTTGTAAGGCAAAATTAACCGCCCGCTCCATAAAGCTGCTTAAGCCACCATTTTCTTTAGAAACTTTTGCAGCGTGCTTTAACTGTGATAATATTTCATAATCACCGATGATCTGCGAATCTAATCCGGATGCTACTTTTAGCAAATGGTCTACCGCTGCGCGACCGGTATAAACGTAACCTTGCGTTTCAAAATCTTTTGGGTCGCCATTGGTGTAATTGCAAAGCAGTTCAGTCAGTTCTTTTGGATCGTTGCAGATTCCATAAATTTCAGTTCTGTTGCAGGTAGAAAGAACAAGACATCCCTGGATTTTGCCAGCGATTGCTTCACCAATCAGGTTTACTGATTGTTCGGGTGCAATTGAAAATTTTCCGCGAATACTTATGTCGCTTTTGCGGTAATTAATTCCAACAATTGTAAAATTTTGCAGGGAGCTGTTAAAGTCGTTAGTACAATTCATTCTCTTTTGTTCAAAATATTTTCAAAGTGGTAGAAACAGTTTTCATATAAAACGATTAAGCAAATTTCATCGGAATACGTTTTGAAAAAAAGAACAGATGTCATTTGCAAATATGAGCCTCCTCATGTTTTTATGGTATAGCCGTAGTACATTTATTATTAATTAAATCTTTTAAATTTTGAAAATGAGGTATTTATGTCAAAGCTCCCCATCGATATAAAAGGACTTAACGATGAACAGGTTTTGTTGTCGCGGCAAAAGCATGGCGTAAATGAATTGGATCAGTCTTCCAGGAGCCCTTTCATTGCTGCTTTGCTCGACACGTTGAAGGAACCGATGCTCATTTTATTGTTTGCTGCCGCCATTCTTTATTTGATTTCGGGCAAGCGGAGCGATGCCATTTTTATGCTTTCTGCTATTGTGTTGGTTTCTGCCATTTCCCTTTACCAGGATTCAAAAAGCCGCAATGCCCTGGCCGCTTTAAAACAACTTTCGCAGCCGCAAACCAAAGTAATACGGAACGGAATTATTTCTTCTGTTGCAAGCAAAGACGTTGTTGCAGATGACGCGATTATTGTTGAAGAAGGAAGCCTGGTTACTGCTGATGCACAAATTATTTATTCCAATGATTTTACGGTAAACGAATCGATACTTACGGGCGAATCTTTGGCAGTAGAAAAGTTTGTAAATGAAGACAACAAAATTTACAGCGGCACTTTGGTAACCAGTGGGATGGCCATCGCACGTGTGACCAAAGTAGGCAATGCTACTGAACTCGGGAAGATCAGCAAATCATTAGAAGACATTAAAGAAGAACAAACGCCACTGCAAATACAGATAAGGAATTTTGTAAAAAAGATGGCGCTTTTTGGCCTGGTGGTTTTTCTGCTGGTGTGGGCTTTTAATTTCTTCAACTCACGAAGCCTTGTGGATAGTTTATTAAAAGCATTGACATTGGCGATGTCGGTTTTGCCTGAAGAAATTCCGGTTGCCTTTACCACTTTCATGGCGTTGGGCGCCTGGCGGCTGATGAAGATGGGAATTATTGTGAAGCAGACAAAAACGGTGGAAACCCTTGGCAGCGCCACAGTTATTTGCACTGATAAAACCGGAACCATTACTGAAAACAGAATGGAGCTTGCCTCTTTATATGTTTTTAAAAATGATCGTCTCTATAAAAATGCGGAAGAAGATGCAGAAGTAGTCAACGATTTAGTTAGCACAGCAATGTGGGCCAGCGAGCCACTTCCGTTTGATCCAATGGAAAAAGCCTTGCACGATACTTATAAAAAAATAATCGCTACAGATGAAAGGCCGGATTATAAAATGATACATGAATATCCATTGGCGGGACGGCCACCGATGATGACACATCTTTTTGAAAATAATAATGGAGAAAGAGTAATTGCTGCAAAAGGAGCCGCTGAAAAGATTGTATCAGTTTGCCATTTGACAGATGAAGAAAAGGCAAAAATTGTTGGTTCACTGGAAGAGTTGTCATCACAAGGTTATCGGGTGTTAGGTGTGGCACGTGCATCTTTCCCGGGAAATAATTTTCCGGAAGAGCAGGAAGATTTTGATTTTCAATTTATCGGGCTGGTTTCTTTTTACGATCCTCCAAAAAAGAATATGGAAGCTGTATTTGAAAGCTTTTATAAAGCAGGAATCAGCGTAAAGATCATTACAGGTGATAATAAAGCAACCACAGAAACGATTGCCAGCCAGGTAGGTTTCAGAGGTGCGGAAGAAGCGCTTGACGGAGCTGAATTGATGAAATTTTCAGAACAGGAATTAATGGAAAAGGTGATGCAGGTAAATATTTTTACAAGGATGTTTCCCGAGGCCAAATTAAAAATCATCAACGCCTTAAAACAACAACAGCAAATTGTAGCGATGACCGGAGACGGTGTAAACGATGCGCCCGCTTTGAAAGCGGCTAACATCGGGATCGCAATGGGAAAGAAAGGTTCAGAAACTGCAAAAAGCGCCTCCTCGTTAATTTTAGCAGATGATGATCTCGGAAAAATGGTGACAGCCATCGCCATGGGAAGAAGGATTTACAGCAATCTTAAAAAAGCGATTCAATATATTATTTCCATTCACATCCCGATCATTTTGACGGTGCTGTTGCCGCTTGTTTTGGGTTGGATCTATCCCGCAGTTTTCACCCCGGTGCATGTTATTTTTCTTGAATTGATCATGGGGCCTACCTGTTCTATTATTTACGAAAACGAACCGATAGAAGCCAACTTAATGCAACAAAAACCCCGTCCTTTTACCAATACATTTCTTTCGTGGAAAGAGTTGCAGGTAAGTATTCTGCAGGGAATTGTTATTACCGCCGGCACGTTGGGAATTTATCAATACTCGGTTTCAAACGGCCTTGATGAAAACCTGACAAGGACCATGGTTTTCACAACGCTCGTTATTGCCAACGTTTTTCTTTCTTTGGTAAACCGGTCATTTTATTTTTCAATGTTGACCACCTTGAGATACAAAAATAATTTAATGCCGTTCATCATTTTGTTAACTGTTATCATGCTTGTTTTGATGTTGACCATTCCTTCTTTTATTTCTTTTTTCAAATTTGAAAGATTAGTTTTTGTTCAGGTTGTGGTTTGCGCTGCAGTTGGTTTTGTTTCAGTCATCTGGATAGAGGGTTATAAATTTTTTAAGCGCCTGTGGGGCAATGAACCCGGCTTAAGTTGAAAAAGTCTTTTAAATTTATAAAAAAAATGAAAAAAATCGGCCTGGTTTTGAGTGGAGGAGGAGCCAGGGGATTTGCTCACCTGGGTTTTTTAAAAGTGCTGGATGAGCTAAACCTGCAACCTGCTGCTATCTCCGGAGTCAGCTCCGGCGCTATATTCGGCGCATTATATTCGTATGGGAAAAAGCCGGATGAAATACTGGAGCTTGCTAAAAAAAATTCTTATTTCGGTGTTTCTAATTTTTTGTGGAGAAAAGAAGGCCTTTTTTCGATGGAAAACATCAGGAAAGTATTGCTGGAGCTTATTCCCGAAAACTCTTTTGAATCTTTACAAATTCCGCTTTATATAAATGCCACCGATTTATTACACAACAAAACCATTTATTTTTCCTCAGGCGAATTGATTGATCCGATTATAGCTTCGGCTTCTTTCCCGGTTTTGTTTGAACCGGTGCCAATCGAGAACAGCAAATTTGTGGATGGCGGCCTGCTTGACAATTTCCCCGTGGAGCCTTTGGTAGATACGTGTGATAAAATTATCGGGTCGCACGTGAACCGGTTGGGGCCTATCAGAGACATCAACATAAAATTCTCGAAAACGCTGATGATAGAAAGATGTTTTCAACTTGCCATTGCTAATTCTGTTTATTCTAAAGTGAACAAATGTGATATTTTTATAGAACCACCGTTAAACGGCTTTGGGTTATTCAGAATGAGGAATATGGAACGGATATTTGAAATTGGTTACCAGGCTGCTTTAAAAGAAAAAGATAATATTTTAAGATTAATGGAATCTGGCTAAAACATCCTAAAATTTTTGTGAAACACCTTTATTTGCGAGTAAACAAACAAATAACCTGGATTTGTAATTTCTAAAAAAGGAAGTAGGCCTAAAGGAAAAAAGCAATCAGTCCAAAAATTAAATCGAATAAACATACAAAAGCCGGGTTCACCCGGCTTTTGACTAATCAAAATATTTCCTTCTTATCTGAGCTTGTGCAAATATTCGTTATCAGCAAATTCCTTATATAAATCATTGAGATTTCTTAATATGCTTTTGTCAATTAACTTACCTTCCATTTGAAGAATAAAACCACCAATTATTTTATCATCTACCTTAGTTTCCAGTTGCACCTTGTCGTAGGAAGTGCTGGCTTTTATTTTTGAAACAAAAGAATCCAGTAATTCTTTACTAACAGGAGCGGCCGTAGTTAGCTTAGCAATATGAAGGCCGATTATGGTGTTGTATTGTTCTGTGAACGAACGGATAATTCCGGGCAAATTGGCTTCACGGCCTTTGTTGCAAATCAGTTTTAAAAATGTCTCGGTGATAGTAGAAATATTTCCCTTTGTAATCGCGTTGATGACTTTGTATTTCTTGTCAGGATTAATGATGGGGCTTTCCAGCATCAATACGAAATCGCGGCTTTGATCAACAACAGATTTCAGGAATGCAACATCATCATGCACTTCTTCCAGCTTGTTATATTGGGTAGCAATATCTACCAGGCTTTTTGCGTAACGCTGTGCTAAACGGGGATTATTCATTCTGGTTAAAATTAATTCAGCTCAACATTCTGAGCCAATTGCTGAATATACTTTTCCTGGTCTTCTTTGTTATTTAATTCTCTGCGCAACACTTTTTCACTTACTTCAAGTACTAAATTTCCTACCTGGTTTTTCAGATCAACAATAGCTGCCATCTTTTGTTGATTGATCACGCTCTGGGCGTCAGCAACTATTTTATTGGTTTCTTTTCGTGCCTGCTCTTTGGCATCCTGGATAATTTTATCGCGCATTTCTTTGGCTTCTCTCATCATCTGGCTTCTTTCTTCACGGGCTTTCGCCAGCAGGGCTTCATTTTCACTATGCATCTTTTCCATTTCTTTCTTCATGTTTTCAGCAGAAAGAATAGAATCGGAAATGTTTTTTTCCCTGTCATCCAAAGATTTTAAAATAGGTTTCCAGGCGTATTTGCCCAGGATATAAAGCACAATAACAAATGCTACCAGTGTCCAGAGGATCAGGCCGAGATGAGGAGATAAAAGTTCCATACTTATGTTTTATTAAAAGAAGTAATTATTTCAAATTTTAAAAAAAAATACTGCATCCTCCGCCCTGTGCTTTGGATGCAGTAAAGATTTGCGCTTAGCCGGTTTTTAAAACCGCCAATAATCCCGCGATAACTGCAAAAAGGGCAACCCCTTCTACCAATGCGGCCGCAAGGATCATGTTAGCACGAATTTCGTTGGCTGCTTCAGGTTGGCGGGCAATTCCTTCAACTGCTCCTTTACCTATCTGGCCAATACCGATACCTGCTCCGATAGCAGCTAAACCAGCGCCGATAGCTCCACCAAGATGAGAGTATCCAACTTCAAATAACACGGTCATTAGTGACATAAATCTGGGTTTTGATATGAATAAAAATTTTTATAAAAATGCGTGGTCATTTGTTGGCACATCATGGTCACTTCCTTCAAAGCCCTGGCCGATAAAGATAGCAGTAAGGACTGTGAAAATAAATGCCTGGATAAATGCTACCAATATTTCAATAAAATAATCGAATACAACAAACACTACAGAGAAAGGAGAAAATCCGTATCCTGCGGTAGAACTCATGGCTCCAAAAATAAATATAAGCGAAATGAAAGCCAGTATTACAATGTGCCCTGCTACCATGTTGGCAAAAAGACGAATGATCAAGGCTCCGGGCTTAATTACGAATAATCCAAAAAGCTCAACAGGAACTAAAATAACTTTCACTAAAAAAGGAACATCCGGAGGCCAGATAATGTGTTTCCAAAAATGTGGGGTGGTGCTGAAAAGAATTACCACCAAAGAGATAAGCCCGAGGATCAATGTGAAAGCGATATTGCCTGCTACATTGGCAGCGCCTGGAATCATTCCAAAAAGCGCGTTGAT
The DNA here is from genome assembly GCA_963741705.1 of uncultured Chitinophagaceae bacterium. Taxonomy (GTDB): domain Bacteria; phylum Bacteroidota; class Bacteroidia; order Chitinophagales; family Chitinophagaceae; genus Ginsengibacter. The sequence continues at coordinate 50,901 of CAVUJE010000008.1, forward strand.
CAAAATGAAGAAAAACACGGTAAGAAGATAAGGCATATATCTTTCCCATCTTGATCCCAAATTAGTTTTACCCACATTATCTCTTATAAATATAATAATAGGTTCCATAAATCCTTGTGCTCCTGTCGGCGCTGAAACAACACCCTCTCCTTTCTTATACCTGTTTCCGATTTTTATCATTAGGATAGTAAAAAGCGCCAGGGCCAGCAACGTCTGAACCACATTCCGGGTTAATGAAAAATCATAAACTGTTGCGCCTTCTTCTACAGGAACTATTTTATTTTCACCTTCCAGGCGGTATCCGTCATAGCTCTGATCATGATCATGCCCAAATCTTTTGGAAGAGAAAATAGAAAGGCCTTTACCGGGAGAATATAATATAACCGGCAAATAGATAGAAGCATGAAAATCGCCTATTGAAAAGAAGTGAAACTCATATGCATCCTGAACGTGATTAAGGATAGCAGTAGTCGGATCAAATTTTTCTTCTGTATTTTTATGTGCTTCCGGGTTTTCCTGTGAAAAAGCGGTTTGAGAAAATGACACTAAAAACAAGCTGAAAACCGCTACCAACAAAGATTTCATGAATTTAGAACCCATACTTCTACTGAATTTTGCGCAAAGATAAGGTTTGATTGATTAATGAAAGAAAAGATAGCCAATATTTTTATTAAAAAACTCCTCATCATTTCTATATGAATTTAATTTTTAAGGCTTTGTTAGAGAGTACGTCGAATAAATTTTACTTTTAATGAAATTTTTTAAATGAAAAACCTGATTTCTACACGAGTTGCCATAATTATTTTTGCTATCATTATTGCTTTTTTTGGCGCCAATAATATCCTTAATGCCCGTCATATGACCGCCAATGTTCCCTCTTTTTTACCTGCTTCCAAATGGATAGTTTACATTTCCGGAGCGGGATTTTTATTAGCCGCTTTGGCTTTTATTATTGACCGGTATGCAAAAATCGCCGGATACCTGCTGGCAGCTTTATTATTAATTATCGTATTCTCAGTAGATGTGCCGGGAATTGTTCACGCAGTTTCAAGGCCGGTGAAAATGTTATTTGTAACCAATATGCTTAAAGACGCGGCTTTGGCAGCTGCGGCCGTATTAATCGCAGATATTTCAAGAGAAAGAACGGTGTAACTTTGCCCGGATGAAATCAATGAAAGAAATATTATCCCTTCCTTTTATCGGTTTAATAAAAATATATCAACTGGTTATTTCTCCCTGGATGGGCCCATCCTGCAGATATACGCCTACGTGCTCGCAATATAGCCTGGAAGCCTTCAAAAAATATGGGCCTTTAAAAGGAGGCTGGCTTTCTATTAAAAGAATTTTAAGATGCAATCCATGGGGAGGCCACGGGCATGATCCGGTTCCTTAGCGCAAAATAAAAACAGTGATTATTTCTTCTTTTACTGTTCCCAATATAAACTGAAAGCTATTTTGATTTGAGCCGGTACTTTTTATTTACTTTGGGATTATTGAAATACTCATCAAGTTCCTCTTTGTTCCTCGTATCATCAACAATTGCTACATCTATTAATTGCAACTGAATTTGCTGTAGCTCATCTTTCATCTTTGCAGTTTTTTCAACAATTTCAGGATCTTTATCTCCTACTAATGAATTATTAGTTAGCAGATATTGCAATCTCTTAATATCGTTTCTTACTAAGGAAGCCGCATTCAATTCATCATTCTTATTCGGGGCTACTGCCTCTTTTACAGGTACCAGGGCCACACCCACACTTGGTAAAATTTTCCCTGTTGTTTTCATATTGGGGTTATCCATTGAAGAAAAAACAGTTCCACCCAAAGAAGTACTGGCAGATGTCAGGTCAAAAGTAGTACGGGTATTTTTGGTATGCTTTATCTTTTTATCAAGTTCGCGAAAAGTGGCTTTCAATTGTAAGATATACAACTGGATGGTGCTGTCCAGTTTATTATATTCCATCAAGCGCCGCGGATAATTAATAGCCTGGTCAACTGTTACTTTTACCTCGGCGGTATCCCGATTATAGAATTTATCAACCCCGATAAATTTTATGATAAGAGATTTTGACTTTATTTTTTCGTCATCCTTTATAAAGTCATAGGGTGCCACCCAGGTAAACTGGTCTCCGCATTCCATAATAGGGGTAGAGGAACGGATCGGATAATTACAGAAATAAGTTATTGATTCTAAAGGAAAACTACCCTGCTCGCACTGTAATTTAAAGTTTAGCGTATCGCCTTCATCCATTGTAAGGTCATTACTGACAGTGGGTTTTATCTTAGAACGAATGATGTCTGTATTGTAAAATAGAATCGTGAAAGTGGTATCCACATGATCTGTTGGGTCGTCCAGGTTTTGAACGCCGATCTTTACTTTATACTGGATGTCGTACTTCAATTTCCCCGATAAAAAATAAGATTTTTCGGCTTTGAAATGAAGATCGCCATTGTCTTTGTTGATTTTTAAACCAACAGGGGAATTTTTTAAATACCAATAATAATTAACGGGATTGCGGTTAATCTCAAACTGGTAATCCAGCGTTGAATCCACATGAAGCGTAAAATAAGGGCTAAAATTCTTTATTCTTAAAACCGTATCTACCGGTTTTAAAAAAATTGTGTCCTCCGGAGGCAGATGAATAGTATCGTTTTCCGGTTCAATCGTATCAATTTTTTCGTGGAAAGAGCTATCAGTTTCCTGGCATTTTACCTGGGCTACAAAAAACAAAAGGGGTACGAAAGACAATAAAACTTTAAAAACGGCGGTTTTTAGCATGTGTGCAAAAATATAAAACAATTTGTGCCAAATCCTTAATGAAATAAAAAATATTAAATAAAATTTATGGACTTTATGTGAAAATCAAGTACTTATTTAAGTTAGCGTAATTTTTTCCTAACAGATAGAGTAAACAAACAAATAATTCTTATTTATATTTATCCATGACCATTTGGGCTGATCCGGATAATTTTTTCATAATGAATGACACAGTCTGGGCGATGTCGCTTTTATTTTCAACAATCAGAGATGCGTAGTTTTTATCCTTTTCTTTTTCTGCATCATCTTCGTAATTCGTTTGCTTCTTGTGTATTACCAATTCTTTTAAATTATTGTCAGCATTTTTAGATGCCTGCACCAAAATCAGAACCGTAATTGCTTCCAGGTCCTTTTCGTTTCCTCCTTTTAAGAGAGGACTTTTTTGAAGCTCTTTCACGAGGCTGTCTACATTTATTTTATGGCCGGTTAATTTGTTGGCATTTTTTTCGATAAGATTTTTGATCGCGGGCTTTATGCTTTGCATAGCGTTTTGATAAAAGGCATTCGCTTCAGAAGGTAAAATAGCATTTACTTGTGAAAAAGCCTGGCGTGCAAAAAGTAAAAACAAGAGAGGTAGCATATTTTTCATACGCAAAATTTTTTGTGAAAAATTTACACAAGCCGGTAGCTATTTTATTTAACGTCTTACAAGGAAAAATATTGAAGAGATTTGAATAAAATTATCCGCTTCAGCCTTTTAAGTTTTTTTACTTTGATAATTATCCGAGCGAGCCTGTTTTAAAGAAAAGAATATTGTATATTTTATTTTTAAATTAAAACAAAAATGAATTCCAACCCTAAATTGAAAGGACAAAGCGCATTGGTAACCGGAGCCAACAGCGGTATCGGAGAAGCAGTTGCCATTGCTTTGGCCAATGACGGCGCAAACGTGGTAGTCAATTATATTACTCATCCTGAAAACGCAGATGCGGTAGTAAAGAAAATTGAAGGTAATGGCGGTAATGCTGTGGCTATAAAAGCAGACGTAAGCAAGGAAGATGATGTCCAGTCGATGTTTCAGCAAATGTATGACAAGTACGGAACCATTGATATTCTGGTAAACAATGCCGGCATTCAAAAAGATTCGCCATTTGAAAGCATGAGCCTTGAGGATTGGCGCTGGGTAATTAATGTAAATCTTACCGGGCAGTTTTTATGTTCCCGTGAGGCGGTGAGAGAGTTTTTAAAACGCGGCGTAGTGCCAGAGAGAAGTTGCGCGGCGGGAAAAATTATTTGCATGAGCAGTGTTCACCAGGTTATTCCCTGGGCAGGCCACGTAAATTATGCTACCAGCAAAGGTGGCATCGAGATGATGATGAAAAGCATGGCCCAGGAACTGGCTCCCAAAAAAATAAGAGTAAACGCGATTGGCCCCGGAGCCATAAAAACTCCGATAAATTATAATGCCTGGAGCTCGCCGGAAGCCGCTGAAAAATTATTAACGTTAATTCCATATAAAAGAATTGGAGAGCCGGAAGACATTGGAAAAGTAGCCGTTTGGCTTGCCAGTGATGAGTCCGATTATCTTGTGGGTACTACAGTTTTTGCCGATGGAGGCATGTTGTTATACCCTGGATTTACTACCAATGGATAAAATTGAAAATAGGAAATGGAAAATAAAGAGCTAACAAGATTACAGGAGAATGCAAAAAAAGAAATTCCAATAGAAAAGTGGGGGCCATATTTAACGGAGCGCCAATGGGGAACTGTAAGAGAAGATTACAGTCCTAACGGGGATGCATGGGATTATTTTCCCCATGATCATGCCCGAAGCAGGGTCTACCGTTGGGGAGAGGATGGCCTGGGTGGTATCTCAGATATCAAACAACAATTGTGTTTTTCCCTTGCGCTTTGGAATGGCAAAGATTCGATCCTGAAAGAAAGACTATTCGGACTGGCCAATAACCAGGGAAATCATGGAGAAGATGTAAAGGAATTATATTACTACCTCGATAATCTTCCGACCCATTATTACATGAAATATTTGTACAAATACCCACAGCAGGCCTTTCCCTATCAGGATTTGCTGGAACAAAATGCGAAACGGGATAAGCTGCAACCCGAATATGAATTACTGGATACCGGGATTTTTAATGAGGATAAATATTTTGATATTTTCATAGAATATGCAAAGCAAGACAGTGAGGATATTTTTATAAAAATTGAAATGATAAACCGTGGGCCTGAAAAAGCGCCGCTTACACTTTTGCCTACACTTTGGTTTTACAACAACTGGCAATATGCCGGGGAAAATAACAAACCTGTCATTAACTGGATTTCAGACCATTGTGTACAGGCGCATCATCAATATTTGGGAGATTATTATCTTTATTTTGACCAGGCAAACGATGTGCTTTTTACTGAAAATGAAACTAATTTTCAAAAACTTTTTGACAAACCTAATGCTACCCAATTTGTAAAGGACGCCTTTCATGATGCCATCATAAACGGAAATGGTTTCGATAAATCAAAAGAAAGAAAGTATGGAACCAAATGCGCCCCGGTTTATAAGTTTGAAATTGAATCTAAAAAATCAAGAACCGTATTCCTGCGGCTTACCAACAGGAAACAGGAGCAACCTTTTGCCTCCGATTTTAAAGATGTATTCATAAAAAGAAAAAATGAAGCGGATATTTTTTATGAAACTATTCATCCGGATACCAGCAATGAAGACCAGAAAAATATACAGCGCCAGGCTTTTGCCGGGCTGCTGTGGAACAAACAATACTATCATTACGACCTGAAAAGATGGTTGAATACAAGTGATGGAATTACACCCGATACACCGGAAAGAAAAAATGGGCGCAACCATACCTGGAAATATTTGAAGAACCAGGATATTCTTTCAATGCCTGATAATTGGGAATATCCCTGGTATGCCTCATGGGATATGGCATTCCATTGTATCACGTTTGCTGTCATCGACCCGGTTTTTGCAAAGCACCAGCTTTTGCTTCTCATGCGCGAGTGGTACATGAACCCGCAAGGACAATTGCCCGCTTACGAATGGGATTTCAGCGATGTGAATCCGCCTGTGCATGCGTTTGCTGCATTGCAGATCTACAAAACAGAGGAAAGGATTTATGGTGAAAAGGATATTGAATTTCTAAAAAAGATCTTCCAGAAACTGATCATCAATTTTACCTGGTGGATCAACAGGAAGGACGAAAACGGGAACAGCATTTTCGAAGGGGGGTTTCTTGGGCTTGACAATATCGGGCTTTTTAACCGCAGCATGGTTCTTCCGGGGAATGCCTATTTGGAACAGGCCGATGGTACGAGTTGGATGGGAATGTACGCGCTGGACATGATGAATATTGCGCTGGAAATTGCTATTCATGATCCTTCTTTTGAAGATACCGCTACCAAATTTTATGAGCACTTTGTCATCATTGCTGAAGCGCTTAATGAACTCGGATTATGGAATGAGGAAGACAAATTTTTTTATGATATTTTATCTATCGACAAATCTGAGGCTTTTCCATTAAGAATACGATCCGTTGTCGGGCTTTCTTCTTTGTTTGCTGTCACAGTTATTGAGAAGGATATTTTTGATAAGCTTCCTGATTTTACCAAAAGAATGAAATGGTTCCAGGATTATCGTAAGGCCAATCATTTGTATTTGCCAAGCGAGGCCAAGAAAGATTTTAAAAGCACAATGCTTTCCCTGGTAAACAAAGAAAGATTACAATATTTGTGTGAAAAATTGCTCGATGAATCAGAGTTTTTATCAGATGGCGGCATTAGGGCGCTTTCAAAATTTTATGAAAAAAATCCTTACACATTAAATTATGAAGGCAACAGTTATTCTATTCAATACGATCCCGGAGACTCCACCTCCGGCATGTTCGGGGGCAATTCAAACTGGCGTGGGCCGGTCTGGATGCCGGTAAATTATTTATTCATAAATGCGCTAAAAACATTTGGATCTTTTTATGAAGAAGAATTAAAAGTGGAATGCCCCGTTCGGTCTGGCCAATATCTTACATTGACTGAAGTCAGTAAAAACATAACCGCCAGGCTGCTCCATATTTTTGAGAAAAACGAAGCCCTTGAAAGGCCTTGCTTTGGAGATTACAATTGGTTCTATAAAAAAGATGAAAATAAAGACCTTGTTTTATTTAATGAATATTTCCATGGAAATACGCTTCGCGGATTAGGCGCGAGCCACCAAACCGGCTGGACTGCGCTTATAGCCAATTTAATTCTTGATCTGAAAGAGGAAGAGTAAATTATTTTTTCAATGATAGCAATGCCACAGATTCAATGTGATGCGTATGCGGAAACATATCTACCGGCTGTATTTTTTCTACCAAATATTTTTCATTCAACAATTGCAGATCTCTTGCTTGTGTACCAACATTACAACTAACATACACCATTTTTTCAGCAGAAATTTCCAACAATTTATTTACCAGTTTAGGATGAAGTCCCGCGCGTGGAGGATCAACAATTACTACATCCGCTTTGCCATGAGATGTAAAAAAATCATCGTTGCAAATTTCAATAACATCGCCCGGCAAAAAAAGAAGCTGAATCGATATTATTTAAAGCCGCATTCTCTTTTGCATCCATAATAGCTTCATCAATCACATCAACTCCGATTATTTTTTTTGCTTTTTTACTCAGGAAAATTCCAATGCTTCCTGTGCCGCAATAGAGGTCATACACAATTTCATTCCCTGTGAGCGCTGCAAATTCTTTTACCACATTGTACAAAACTTCAGCCTGCCTGGTATTGGTTTGAAAAAATGATTTTGGAGAAATTTTAAAATTAAATTCTCCCAGCTTTTCTATCACATATCCTTTGCCAGAAAAAGTGATGGGCTCTAAGTCGTTCATGCTATCGTTCCATTTTTGGTTGATCGTATAAACGAGCGTAGTGATGGCAGGAACTTTTTCCAATAAAAAATTTGCAATTCTTTCAATTTCTTTTTTATCCTCATGGCCAAACACCAAGTTTACCATGAGTTCGCCGGTTGCGCAATGCCTGATGACAATATTTCTTAAAAATCCTTTGTGTTCCTTAATGTCGTAATAGCTGTAATTATTTTTCTCTGCAAATTCACGCAGGTTGTTTCTGATGATATTGTTCACATCATCCATCAGCCAGCATTCTGTGATATCAATAATTTTATCATACAATTTTGGAACATGATATCCCAGCGCGCCTCCCGGCCATTCATCTTCTCCTAATAATTTCAGTTCTTTTTCAGTCAGGTATTTCCTGTTGCTAAAAGTAAACTCCAATTTGTTGCGATAATGGATGTCTTTTTCAGAACCAAGAATGGGCAATACCGAAACGTCAGGCAATTTGCCAATCCTTTTTATCACATCTCTTACTTCCTGTTCTTTATATTCCAGTTGTTTTTCATAAGGGAGCATTTGCCATTTGCATCCGCCACAAATTCCAAAATGAATGCAAAAAGGCGTCACCCTTTCAGGGCTGAAAGAGTGAATTTTCTTTACTTTTCCTTCTGCCCAATCCTTTTTATTTTTTTTTAATAAAACATCTACTACATCCCCGGGAACTGCGCCTTCAATGAAAATCACTTTTCCATCTACTTTCGACAACGCTTTGCCTTCCGCCGCGTAACCGGTTACGGGAATATTTTCCAGTGTTATTTTTTTTCTTCTCACGGTTGCAAAAATAAATGATGTTATTGCTGAGCACGATAATTTATTGACAAACTTTTTAGAATAATTAGATAAATATTTCGTTTGGGTTTTATAAACTTATGTTTGAAAGGCGCTATAACTAAAATGTTAACTATTTATGATGGAATATTTTCCCAAATTCAAATTCAATATTTTTGTTCATTATTTTGAAACCATGAAATTATTTTTCTCTCTCTTTCTTTTTGTTTTTTCTTTTTCGTTTGCCAATGCGCAGGCCTATAAAATCACTTTAGAAGCTCCCCAGTATAACAGCGGCCTTGCTTACCTTACTTATTATTATGGAAAGAATATGAATGTGCAGGATTCTGCTATTCTAAATTCTAAAGGAGTTGCCGTTTTTGATGGGAAAAAGAAAATCCTTCCGGGCGTTTATTCAATCGTTCTGCCAGGTAAAACAAAATTGTTTGACTTTTTAATAGCAGACAAACAAATAATTAATATTTCTATTCCGGATACTTCCAATATTATACAGACGGCTAACGTAACAGGTGCAGAAGAAAACAATCTTTTTCAGACGTATCAAAAATTTGTAACTGAAAAGGGACAGGGATTACAAAAGGAATTAGAAGCGTATAAAAATTCAAAAACCAAAGCGGACAGTGCACTGCACGAAAAAAATTACAAAGATTTAAATACTGAGTTGAATGATTATCGTGAAAAAATAATCAAAGAAAATCCTGAATCAATGCTGGCAGCATTATTTTCAAGTATGAAGCCAGTGCAGGTTCCGGATACTCATCCTCTAACACATGAAGATTCCCTCGCCAATTATCAATATTATAAAAAACATTATTGGGATGGAATTACGTTTATGGATGACCGTATCATTCGAACTCCTTTCTTTTTGCCCAAACTGCAACAATATTTTGAAAATGTAATTCCGCAAGCGCCCGATTCCATAATCAAGGAATCTGATTATCTATTGCTGCTTGCCCGGTCATCTCCGGAGATGTATAAATTTTTATTGAATTGGTTAACTGACGAATATATTTATCCGAAATACATGGGCCAGGATGCCGTTTTTGTTCATCTTTTTGAAAAATATCATTCTAAAGGCGTATCAAACTGGCTGAACGAAAAGCAAATTAAAACGATTTCAGACCGTGCATATATGCTGATGTCAAACCTGATTGGAGAGCAGGCGGCTAACCTGCAAATGGTCGATTCAAATGGTGTTGAAAAACCATTGTATAATGTCAAAGCGAATTATACTGTTATTGTTTTTTGGGACCCAACGTGTGGCCATTGCCAGCATGAAGTGCCAAGGATGGATTCGATTTATAACGCCAAATGGAAAAATGAAGGAGTGAAAATGTATGGCGTGCTTACTGAGCCAAAGGATTTTGACCTGTGGAAAAAATTTATAAAAGATAAAAGCCTGGGCAACTGGATCAATGTGTATGAAACAGAAGCGCAAAGAAAAATGGTTGAACAATCAAAACAACCTTCTTATAAACAGTTGTATGATGTAACTCAAACGCCAACATTGTATTTGTTAGATAAAGACAAAAAGATCATAGCAAAAAAATTAACGATGGAGCAACTGGATGATCTCCTTGATGTTAAGATCAAAAACCAGACTGTAAAATCCGACAAGTAGAAAGTATTTCGGATTTGGTATTTACAGTAAACGAAGAAATTTTACTAATTTTTGTTTTATGAAAAAACTGGTCCTGATTTGTTTAAGTTCAGTTCTGATTCATTTTTCCTATTCTCAAACACTTTTTACCTACGGTACGCACAAGGTAAGCGCAACTGAATTTTTAAATGCGTATAATAAAAATAAAACCGATTCGGTTGCTAATTCACAATCGCTTCGTGATTACCTCACTCTTTATATTAGGTTTTAAATTAAAGGTACAGGCTGCTAAAGATATGCAGCTTGACACGTTGCCTTCATTGATAGCAGATCTGCAAAATTTTCGTAGCCAAATAAAAGACAATTATCTCACTGATGAAAATGAAATAAAAAGACTCGATAATGAAGCTTTTGAAAGAAGCCAAAAGGATATTCATAGTGTCTATTATTTTATAAATACTTCAAACGTGAAGGATACCGTAGAAGCTTTAAAAAAGATAAAAGAATTATCAGCTCAATTAAAAAGAAATCCGAATGAAGATAAAGTGATCGCTGATTTTAATGAAGCGAACTTACTGAAAGTGCAAAAGGAAGATTTGGGTTACATCACAGTATTTACTTTACCTTATAAATTTGAAAATATTGTTTTTGGTTTAAAACCGGGACATTTAAGCGAGCCTTATCCTGCAAAAAACGGATGGTTTATTTTTAAAAATGCAGGCGAAAGAAATGCAGTTGGAAAGATAACTGTTGCCCAGATTTTATTTGCTGTTCCGGAAGAAAACGGCCCGCAAAAGGAAGCTGCAAAAAAAATGGCAGATTCTGTTTATAATGCCCTTCAACAGGGAGCCAATTTTGAAAACCTTGCAAAAGCATATAGCGACGATAGAAATACGTATATGAATGGAGGCCTGGTTCCGGAATTTGGAACCGCCAAATATGATTCTGTCTTTGAAAATCATGCTTTTTCTCTCAAAAAGGACGGAGAAATTTCTGAACCTTTTGAAACAAAATTTGGATATCACATCATTAAAAGAATTTCAGCCGCTCCTGTTCCTGCTACAAAAGATGATGAACAATTTATGTATAATCTAAGGCAGCAGGTTTTGAATGACAGCAGGAAACAAATTGCCCGGGAAAAGTTTATTAAAGAAATCATCCCTGTGATTGGTTTGAAAAAAGAAATAATCAGCAAGGAAGATTTGTGGAAAGTAACAGACAGCGCTTTATTGAAAAATAAAAATATTGTCTCAGGAAAGGTAAATAAATCCACAGTTCTGTTAACTTTCAACAATAACCAAAAAGTGAAAGCAGAAGACTGGATTTTATATTTGAGAAATTTAAACAGGAATTGGGAAAGCAATCCTGAAGAAGCGTTCGAAAAGATATTTCCTGAATTTATAAATGAATATGCGATTGACAATTATTCTTTAAGGCTTGAAAAATATAATCCTGCATTCAAAGCCCAGGTTCATGAATTTAAAGAAGGAAATATGCTTTTCGAAATAATGCAAAGAAAAGTTTGGGGCAGAGCTTCCTCTGATACGCTGGGGTTAAAACATTTTTATGAGCAGCATCAAAAAAAATATTTATGGAATGCAAGCGCTGACGCTGTTATCTTTTCATGCTCCAATGCACAGGTAGCTAAAAATACAATTGCAGAATTGAAGAAAGGACAAAGCTGGAAAGAAATAATAAATGAAAATCCTTCTTCTTTGCAGGCTGATTCTGCCAGGTTTGAATTAGGACAAATTCCCGTGGTTGAAAGAACAGCATTTTCCCCGGGATTAATTACGCTTCCCGTTATCAATAAAAACGATGGAACAGCAGTATTTGCGAAAATTGTAAAGATGTATCCGGACGGCCAGCAAAGAAGTTTTGAAGATGCCAGAGGGCTGGTGGTTAACGATTATCAAAACTTTCTTGAACAAAAATGGATTGACCAATTAAAGAAAAAATATCCTGTGAAGGTTGATGAAAAAGTCTTTCAATCTTTACTGAATAAAAATTGATTTCGTTATTTAAGTCTTCTTAAAATTTTCTCCTCAACTTGCTTTTAGCAAATTTTTATCAAATTACTTTTTTCATTTGTAGTGCGTGGCAAGCTTTTTGAAAAACTTGTTTCGATAAACGTACATATTTAAACTAAAAACTACATTCATGAAAAAATTACTTGCCCTGGCGCTTTGTGCCGGATTATTTACGACTGCAAATTCACAAAAAGTTTATGTTCAGGGAGGTGTAAATCTCTCAAATATTACTACTTCAAATTCCGGCTCTACCGAGGACAGCCATTTACTTACTACTTTTAATGCAGGTATAATGGCGCGTTCTAATAATGCCGAGCCCATTGCGCTGGAAGCAGGGTTATTAGTAGAAGGAAAAGGAGCCAAATCCTCGGGAGGCTCCGGTAATACTAATTATGACGCTACTTTCAATCCGCTTTACCTGCAACTGCCCGTTAATCTTGTTATCAGGGTTCCACTTCAAACTAACACTTCCAATATTTTCGTATTTGGTGGTCCTTATGTAGCTATGGGTATAGCCGGAAAATCAAAAGTGAAGGGCCAGATTTTAGGTGCCAACATTGATAATACTAAAGACATTCAATTTACAAATGTTGACCCAACTGATAACGATCAGGCCTATTCAAAATTAAAAAGATTTGACTATGGTGTAAATGTAGGCGCTGGAATTGACCTTGGCAAAATATTATTAAAAGCAAATTATGGAATGGGATTAGCAAAAATTAGTTCTATGCAAACAAATAATGGTGAAAATGCGAAGAATAAGTATAGAGTCGTAAGCATTTCTCTTGGAATTCCCCTTAGCAGGTAAGTCTATTATAAAATAAGGGCGCCGGTTATGAATTAACCGGCTTTTTTTGTTTTATAACGGCTGGTAAATTTGGGTGCTCGAGTTTGATCGGAAATAATTTTTAAAAGGCATACAGTAAATCAACAAATAAGCCTGATTTTTATTTATGGAGTTGAATTGTTTTATCAAATTACACAATTTGTTTTGCCACATTCACCACTACATGGGGCTTGCCTAACGTATAATAATGTAAAACGGGTACTCCGGCTTTTTTAAGTTCCTGCGATTGGTGAAGTAACCATTCGGTTCCAACGATTTCTACTTCCGCATCGGTTTTACATTTCATGATCTCATCGCTGAGCTCATTAGGTATGTCAACATGAAAAATCCTGGGCAATACATTCAGTTGCTTCTTTGAGGTAATGGGTTTCAATCCCGGAATTATCGGGATCTGAATGCCCATTTCCCGGCAATTTTTTACAAATTCAAAATATTTTCTATTATCAAAAAACATTTGAGTGGTAATATAATCAGCGCCCGCATCAACTTTCATTTTTAAATAGCTGAGATCACTTTGAAGATTTGGCGCTTCAAAATGTTTTTCCGGGTATCCTGCTACGCCGATACAAAAATTGGTTTTATTTCCATCCCTGATATCATCTTCCAGGTAAATCCCATGATTCAGGTTTACGGCTTGCTTTATAAGATCTATTGCATAAGCATGACCGTTTTCTTCCGGCTCAAAAACGGTTTCATTTTTTGGCGCGTCTCCCCGAAGCAATAAAATATTATCAATTCCAAGGAAAGCCAGGTCTATCAAAGCATTTTCAGTTTCCTGCAGGTTAAATCCACCACAAATCAAATGAGGAACCGCATCTATCTTATAATGATTCATAATTGCCGCGCAGATGCCTACGGTTCCCGGCCGCTTACGGATTTCTATTTTTTCAAAAGTGCCATCAGGTTTCTTCTTAAAAACCTGCTCGCTGCGGTGGTAAGTAACATTTATAAACGCGGGATTAAATTCCATCAAAGGGTCCAAATGATTATAAATAGACTCAATTGTTTTTCCTTTCAGTGGTGGAAGAATTTCAAAGGAAATCGAAGTTCCTTTTGCTTTTTTTATATGTTCAGTGACTTTCATTTTTTCAAAATAGATGCAAACATAAGTGGTAATAAGAAAAATGCAAAGAATCAGTTGCCCGGGAACAAACGTGATATTTCTATTGGATAAAAAAAGCGAGTATCCCGGTCGCCACCAAAGTTACGCCAGTTACAACTCCTGCATTATGCTCCAGTTTATGCCAGTTTAGTTTTAAAACACCCATGTAGGCAAACCTGACCAGCAATACCATTCCGCCGGTAGTAATGATTAGATACAGTGCGGCAATAAACCAGATAAGCCATGGCGCCTGGCTTCCGGCCAGCAAAAAATAGGCTTCAATTTCCATACAAGGAGATAAAAACATAGCCAGTACTAACGCGATGATGATGGTTTTTTTAGACTTCTTTTTCCTGATAGCATCACTCAGGTGAAAATGTTTGTGATTGTGATGACGATAAATAAATAATATACCTAAAGCGATTAATATTACAGGAGCAATATAATGACTAAAATTTTCTAATTCTGCTGCTAATTGAGCTCCAATGAAACCTAATGCGAAACCAATGATAATGGTACTCAGGCCATGGGCAATTGCTGAAATAAAAGTTACTTGTGTTACCTCTTCAATCGTCCATTTTTGTTTTCTTCCAATGGCAATAACCGGCAACCAGTGATTTGGAATGGTGGCGTGCAACAGGCTTAAAATAATACTACCGGAAATAATACTGAACATCTTCGAATTTGTAAATCAGAAATAAAAAGATTTGCAAGATACTTTCATACCTTCTTTCTTACTGAATTATTTCTGTGGTAACGAAACAAAAAAGCCTTTACGATTTCTCGCAAAGGCTTTTTAATGCTGTAGGGGAAGGGCTCGAACCTTCACGAGGCAGTTAGCCGTAGCACAAAGTTTGAGTGGTCGACCCTGGTCGTTCCGATTTTAGTCGGAACGGCTCTATGCTATGTTTATCCTGTGATCCTCACCCCCGAGACAAGAGGGCATGTCTGCCAAAAATTTCATCACCCCACAATGTTTAAGAACTAATCTGATGCAAATCTAAGATAAGTATCTTAAATAGAAAAGTTTTTTAAGGAAGTTTAAAAAAATATAGAGTTTGTTCAATAAATACCCTATTTTCGTAATTAATATCTAAATTTAAAAGTGAATTATGGCTACCAAATTTAATATTGACAAGCTTGATTTGAAAATAATTCAGGAAATGCTCGAAAATGCCGAAATGCCTTACGCCGAATTAGGTAAAAAACTTTTTGTAAGCGGCGGCACAATCCACGTCCGTATCAAAAAGCTTGAAGAACTCGGTATTGTTAAAGGTAAAAAATTAAAAGTAAACCTGGGCCTGCTTGGATATGATATTACAGCGTTTGTTGGTATTTTTTTGGAGAAAAGCTCTCTTTATGATTCTGTGGCCACTGAACTGGAAAAAATTCCTGAGATTATCAGGCTGAATTATACTACAGGAAATTATAGTATGTATCTTGAAATCGTATGCAAAGATATAAGCCAGCTTCGCAAAGTATTGCACGATAATCTGCAAAAAATAAAAGGAATAGAACGCACGGAAACTTTAATATCGCTTTCAGAAAGTTTCAACAGGAGTGTTCAGGTAATTGATCCGGAAGATTAATTGCTTTCCGGTAAACCAACCTGCCTAACGTTAGCTTGATAAATAAACTCAATTTTTATTTTCTTTAAATATTATTTATGTCATTCAATTATCTGGAAAGTGCCAAAAAGTATTTTGACCAACAAAGAAGTCTTGGCGATAAAACCATTTCCCAATTAAGTGAAGAGAATTTACTATGGCAATACAATGAAAACAGTAACAGTATAGGCATCATTGTTCAGCATTTGTGGGGCAATATGCTTTCGAGATGGACCAATTTTCTAACAGAGGATGGAGAAAAAGCCTGGCGTGACCGCGATAATGAATTTGAAAGCATGATAAGTTCAAAAGATGAGCTTATTCAAAAATGGAATGCCGGCTGGAATTGCGTTTTTGATGCTTTAAATTCTTTAAAGGAAGAAGATCTTTCCAAAACCATCTATATTCGGAATGAACCTCACAATGCGGGAGATGCTATCAGCCGGCAACTGGCGCATTATTCCAATCATGTGGGGCAAATCGTATATATAGGAAAAATGTGCTTGAACGAAAATTGGAATTCTCTTTCCATTCCAAAAGGGAATTCAAAAGACTTTAATAAAAAAATGATGGGTGAAAAGTAAGTTTTATAAAATTGCTTCTAACTCCTTTAATTTGCTGATTGTATAAGTAGGCTGTGTGCCGCACTTGCCATTTGTATAATTCACAAAAACAGCATCCATTCCGGCCTTTATTGCACCTGAGATATCAGCTTCAGGATTGTCGCCAATCATAATCGCGTCTTCATTTTTACATTTTGCTTTATTCAAAGCAAACTCAAAAATTTCTTTCTTTGGCTTAACAGAATTGGAACATTCGGAAGTGACTATGTGAGTGAAATATTTTAAAAGATCAGAACTGTTTAGCTTCAGTCTTTGCGTTTTTTCAAAACCGTTAGTAATAAGATGAAGTGAATATTTTTTTTCAGTCAGGTATTCAAGTATTTCATAAGTATAATCAAAAACACGTTTTTTGGTAGGAAGGATTTCCAGGAAAAATTCGCTCATGTCTTTTGCGAGCTTTTCATCAGCAATATGGAAATCAAGCAATGTACGCCACATTCTTCTCCATTTTAATTCTTCTACAGAAATATATCCTTTTTCATACCGGCTCCAGAGTATTTTGTTGTGATTCAAATAAATATGGTAAAACTGGCTGAAAGACCCGATAGCTTTTGATTCCAGGTTAAAAAAATCGTACAGTTCTGCCAACGATTCCTTCGCATTGGCATCAAAATCCCAAAGCGTATGGTCAAGATCAAAAAAAATGTGTTTATATTTCAACTAATCTAAATTTTAAAAAATGCCGGATTAAGATTCTTTAGATTTGCCCGGTAGATAAAAACGAATTATAAATATGAATATTGTAATCACCGGCGGCAGCAAAGGTATGGGAAAAGCAATGGCTGAAAAATTTGCCTCCGCTAAAAACAATATTTTCATCTGTTCAAGGACTGAAAAAGAGCTTGCAGAAACTGCGAAAGAGTTAAACAATAAGTATAATAATTCGGTTCAATATTTTGCTGCTGATCTTTCAAAAAAAGAAGAGGTTTTAAAATTTGCCCGATGGCTCTCAGATAAAAAAACTGTGATCGACGTATTAATAAATAACGCAGGCCTTTTTGTTCCCGGAAGTGTTTATAACGAGCCGGAAGGCAACCTTGAACAAATGATACAGGTTAATTTATATTCTGCTTATCATTTAACAAGAGCTTTACTTCCCCAAATGATTAAAAATAAATCAGGGCATATATTTAATATGTGTTCCATTGCTTCTTTGAAAGCGTATGCAAATGGCGGTTCTTACAGCATCAGCAAATTTGCTTTAATGGGTTTTAGTAAAAACCTGAGAGAAGAGATGAAGCCATACTTATATAAAAGTAACTGCAGTTTATCCCGGTGCGGTTTACACTTCCTCCTGGGAGGGCGCAGGTTTTGAACCACAAAGATTAATAGAGGCAAATGATATTGCGGATTTGGTTTTTGCGGCTTCGCAACTTTCGCCGCAGGCGTGTGTTGAAGATATTGTAATCCGCCCTGTTTTAGGAGATTTACCTTAACGAACTTTTTAACACGTAATGTTTCTATTAACCTTTTTTTAAATTCAATTCCTCCTACTTTTGTAACTCATCTTTTGCTGAAAAAATGATACCATTTTTACAATCAAAATTTAAAATTAATTTCCTTTTTTTTATTATTTCTTCCAGCGCTTTTTATTGCAAAAAATTCTGAGGCGCAAATAAAATTCAGCGTGGTGTGCCCGCAAAAAAAGATTGGGAAAGATGATGTATTGCAAATAAAATTTAAAGTAGCAAACGCCGGTTCTGTTGAAAGCATTAATCCGCCGGCTTTTAAAAATTTTACGATTGTTTCAGGCCCCAACCAGGAAAGCAGCCAATCCAATATTAATGGAAAGATAAGCGGTTATGTAGCTTTGGGCTATACGTTGGCTCCGACAGGTACGGGCAAATTTACAATTGGCCCCGCTACTGCGGTTGCCGATGGGCAACACCTTACTACAAATCCAATTACTATACAAGTGGTAAATGGCTCTGTCGCCCAATCTCAACCTAATAAACCGCAACAAAATTTACCTCCTTTCCCCAATTTGAATTTTGATTTTCCTTCGGCACCGGCTACTCATCAATTTGATGATTATATTTTAAAGCCCAATGAAAATGTGGAAGAAAAAACGGCAAAGAATTTATTTATAAAATTAAATGTAAATAAAAAAACCTGCTATGTTGGGGAACCCATCGTAGCGACTTACCAGCTTTATACCAGGCTGCCTTCTGAAACCACAATAACCGATGTTCCTTCTTTTAACGGGTTTTCTGTAAATGATTTGGATATAAATAGTAATTCAACTCTTCAGAAATATAATGGACGAATGTATAATGTTTACAACATTCGTAAAGTAGAACTGTATCCTTTGCAATCGGGAGATATTACTCTTGGGTTCGATGACTTCATCCAATAAAGTAACGTTTGTAAAATCGGCATATCTTAACCGAAGAAACAATGGAGGATTTTTTGATATGTTCCAGAATTTCGGACAGGATGCCATTCCGCCGGAAGGCCTGGTTGAAAAAAATGTAATCTTAAAATCTCCTCCTGAAGTAATAACTGTCAAACCTTTGCCTGATGAAAATAAACCTGCAGATTTTCGGGGAGCAGTTGGTGATTTTACGCTTGCTGCTTCTTTGGAAAAAGATAAGTTTACCACTGATGATGCGGGAACCTTAAAGCTCACAATAACCGGGAAAGGAAATATCCAGCTTGTGAATGCCCCTGTTATTCACTGGCCAAAAGGGATCGACGGATATGATGCAAAAGTTAAAGATAATGTTGACAGGAAGCAGGTGCCCATGCAGGGAAGCAAAACATTTTCTTATCCCTTTACTGTTTCAAAGCCCGGAAAATATAATATTGATTCCATTGCGTTTTCTTATTTTGATCCTGATTCTTCTACCTACAAAACCCTTTACACAAATGGCTTGCAGGTGACAGTGTCGAAAGGAAAAGGCATTTCGCGCAATTCGGTTTCAGGGAACTCAGACTCCAGCCAGTTTATTTCAACCAGGACAGAAATAATCGCAGGAATAGTTTTGGTGGCGTTAGTCGTTTTAGTTATTCTTTTTGTGCTTATGAAAAGAAATAAAAATAAAGACGACCTTGAAAAAAATATAGAAACAGACGATTTGGAAAATGAAGCAGCGCCGGCAGTAATTGAAAAAGAAAAACAACCCTTCGTTATTCCTGAAAACCCTTTAATAGCCGCTCATGAAAAACTTATCTCCCGCGACAGCGCAGGATTTTATCATTCTTTGGATGCTTCTTTAAGAAAGTATCTTTCCATAAAATTTAAAGTCCCTGAAAGTGAATTATCCAAAAAGCGAGTGAATGAAGAGTTGGATAAATGTAATGTAAGCCTGAACACTTCGCTTATGCTAACGTCTTTGATGGACGAAATTGAAATTAATTTATATGCGCCTGCTTCCAATGTTAACCAGCTAAATTCTGTTTTTGAAAAAGCATCTGAAGTGGTTTCGTTGCTGGATAAGCAGGTGTGCTAAAAGTATTTTCTTTTGAATAAAAATTCCACTTATTTGCTGGTTTACTATCCCGCTTTCGCCTTTTGATGTAGTAATCATCTATGCTATTGATGAAACCATTATTCTTTCTGAAATTTATGATAGTGTGGGGATTGCAGAACAGGCAAATATTTATTGATAAAATTATAAAAGTGGTGTATTTTGCCAGCAAGATCTTTGTATTCAATATGACTTTTCCACAAAACATAGTATGATAGCAAAAAAATTATTTATTGTAACTGCTTCTTGTTTTCTGGTTGTTGCAGCCATAGCGCAATCTTCAGCCACCACCGATACGAAACCGGTAAAGGTAGAAATCAAAAAAGTTGGCAATCATTTTCAATTGCTGCGGAATGGGCAGTCCTATTTTGTAAAAGGTGCCGGAGGCAGTGCCTTTCCTGATCGAATCGCTGCTTATGGTGGCAATTCCATACGAACCTGGGGAAGCCGCGACGGGCAAAAAGTACTTGATTCAGCTCAAAAATACGGCCTTACTGTTTTGATGGGCCTTGATGTAGCCCGTGAACGGCATGGCTTTGATTACGATGATGCGGCTGCAGTGAAAAAGCAATTAGAAAAATTACGGGTAGAAGTTTTAAAATACAGAAACAATCCGGCTTTACTTGCCTGGGGCATAGGCAATGAGCTAAACCTGCAATATAAAAATCCAAATGTTTGGGATGCAGTGAATGACATCTCAAAAATGATTCATCAGCTGGATCCGAACCATCCTACTTGTACCGTATTAGCCGGAGTTAATAAAGAACTGGCAGATTATATAAAGCAAAAATGCCCTGATATTGATTTCCTGGGCATCAATACGTATGCGGATTTACCCAGGCTTCCGAAAACGCTTGCGGGTGCCGGGTGGGACGGCCCATATATGGTAACAGAGTGGGGGCCAACCGGCCACTGGGAAGGACTTTCAACGGAATGGAAATCCCCGATAGAAGAAACAAGCAGCGAAAAAGCCGCGGTGTATAAAAGCCGCTATGAAAACTCGATAGAAACAGATAAGGGCAAATGTCTTGGCTCGTATGTTTTTCTCTGGGGACAAAAGCAGGAACGTACGCCGACGTGGTATGGCTTATTTACAGAAAAAGGCGAAGAGAACGAAGTTGTGGATGTGATGCAGTTTTTGTGGAGCGGAACATGGCCCGCCAATAAAGCGCCACATATTTATTCCTTACAGATAGAACGTAAAAAAGCATTGGAAAATGTGTATCTGAAGCCCGGCAATAGTTACCCTGTGTTGGCAGTAGCATCAGATCCGGATTGTGATCATCTTTCCTATCGCTGGGAGCTTTTGCCTGAGCCAACAAAAGTAGGCCAGGGTGGTGATTTTGAAGCGAGGCCCACTCCGGTAGAAAATGCAATATCAGAAACAGCTAATAATGGAAAAGCTACCTTGAAAGCACCCGAAAAAGGAGGTGCTTACCGCTTGTTTGTTTACATTTCGGATGGAAACAATAATGTAGCAACTGCTAACCTGCCTTTTTATGTAAAAGAGTAAATTAATCCAATCGGGTAGTCCGATGAAGTCGAAAGTTTTGCTGCTTACATAAAAAATATTTCGGCTTCTATCCAGAATTATCAACCTCTTGATGCCAGATGAATCTTTACACAGGAAAGAAAAAAAGTTTAGCAATCGGCAGAAAGAAAATATAACCCGGAGTTTAGTTTGCCATTTTTTATTTTATACCAGGGCTACCAAAAAGAATCAAAGAAATTTCATGGGTGAAGCTTCACTTCAACCAGTAAACCAACATTTAATCCTGATTTTTATTTTGAGTTGATATTTTATTTCAGGAATGATTACCATTTGAAAAATCCTAAAACATAACTGTATTTTTTTCAATTATTTAAGTGATATTTTCCAGCGTTACAGGACAGTACAGGATGCGAAAACAGGATGGTGCAGGACGCAATCCATTTTTTATCAGGTGATATTTACACAATCACAATATTTATTCGCTGGTTTAAAAATTGCTTTTTATGAAGAAAAATTATCCTTTTTTAAAAAATCGTGTATGGCTGTTTTTGCTAATTGTTTTTTGCAACATCGGTGGCCTGAAAGCTCAAAATAATTCAGGCACTATTACGGGGAAAGTATCAGCCCCCGGAGCGGAACAGGTGCAGGAAGTTTTCGGCCAGGGACCGTTTCTGTCGGGTTCACCAGGATGACTCTTTGCCCGCGATACTTGTACTGCATGGAGTGGAAGGCGTAGGCGACGAGCGCGGGGAATTTCGCGATCAGGTCGATGCTGTGGCGCGTGACGTCCTCGATGGCGGTGGAGTCGGGCGCGGAATCCTCGCCGTACAGGTTGCACACGGCGATCTGCAGCGAGTTCATCATGTTGTTGTTGACGATGGTCGACAGGTCGTTGCGGAACCGGACGGGAAGGGAGCGCCGTTCGCGCATGTAGGCGCTGAAGCGGGCGAGCTGTTCGCGGGTGGGCAGGGCGCCGGTGAGCAGCAGAAAGGCGGTTTCCTCGTAGCCGAAGCCGTTGCGGTGCGCGCCTGCCAGATCGCGGATGTCGATGCCGCAGTAGTAGAGTTCGCCCTCGGCGTCGGTTTTGCGGCCTTCGGCGTCCTTGGTGTAGGAGACGACATTGCCCTTGCCCGTGAGACCCACGATGACGCCGGGAGCCGTCCCTCATTCCGGAGGCCGAGTTGAGTTGTGTTTCTTGATGAACGCGGGGTCGGGCTTGTCGCGTCGCTGGATAATGGCGCTCAGTTCGTTCAGAATGTCGGACATCGCATCCTCGGCGTTAAAGGGTTTAGGGGCGGCATTATACAAGGAGGCGGCAGGGGCGTCCATTCCGTTTTTCGGGAAGGAGGGGATAAGCATAGCGGATAGCGGGATAAGAATATGCCATTCTCCGCTAGTATCCACCATGTTGCATGGCTTGACGCATCGCTTTTGTTGTCTTATTCATTCAAGGATTATCCGGAAGCCGTTTATCCCTTCGGCTCGTCCTTCCTTTCCCCTTTGCCGCTGCCTCGCCCGCTATACTCGCGCCGTTCAGCCGTCAAGCCTCTTGAGTTGGAACCGCTGGGGCGCATTGCAGTTTCGTCGGGGTTCGTGATGCTTTGAGCGATTTGGCGCTTTCGGGTTTGCGGGGAGATTGTAAACTCCCGTTAATGGAAGCAGGTAGCTTGGAGGGCTAGACTCCGTCGAGCCGCATAGCGGGTTTCTTGCGGCTGGTGATGGTGTCGGTTGTGCTGGGTGCGGCGTTCCGGCCGGAATCTGGCGGGCGCTTTTCCGCGCTGAGGGGCTCCCCAAAACAAACAGGCAAAACCAATGGTGGTTTTAGCCTTGTTTGTTTTGCGCCTGGGGGAGCCGGGACCACCATTCTACGTCTCCTCGCCGTCGCCCCTCATCATCGGAAAATCGCCTCGCCATATTCCGGCTGACGGAACGCCGCACCCCGAACGCCTCGCGCGCCCGCGGCTCTGTCGAGCACGCTCGGGCGGCGCGCGACTTCGGTTCCCGAAGAGCCGCCCACTAATTTTGAGCAAGAAATCCCCGGCCCCGGGAAGCGCCAGTGATTTTTGAAGATGCATTAATCCTTTTGGACGGATGGCGAGGTCTTGCCGGGGCGAACTCTACGGAACTTCTGGGAAGGCGGTCGGTCGAAAAATTCAATGAATGGACTATAAGCAAGCAAAATCCATGGGCCAACCTCTCGGTTCAGGAGCCATCGAGTCCACATGCTCTCAGTACCAGGGCCGATTTAAGCTTCGTGGCCAGTTCTGGAGCCTGGAAGGAGACGAGGCCCTCCTTGCTCTTGCCACGCTTCATCTCAACGATCGTTGGAATCGCCTCTTCCCTCACGATCAATCCAATTGAGCAGTATCATGGGCAGTCAAGATGAACCCCGACGAAACTGCAATGCGCCCGAACCACTGGGGGTTCCTTCGCGGTCGGAGGTGGTTATTTTTTTAATACTGGAGAACTATTATGAAGTTTTGTGCCGTTATCCTTATCGTTGCGTTCACGATCTACATGCCGCGGCCTGTCAACACGGAAACGAATATGATAGTCAACCCGAGTTTTGAGGATCCCGCGGTCGACACGTACAGCGAAACCGTAACGGGCTGGCAGGAAAGCGGTTCCGGCGTGGCTGTTTACGATCAGACTATAACCGGTACGCCGGCCGCTCCTGACGGGGATCAGTGGCTCTCCGTTTTTGTGGGAGGTACGCGTTGGGTCTGGCAGCATGTGGGACGATGACGTCGGAAAACCTACCCCTTTCATGCGCCTTTGGATTCAAAAAGAATGATCCGGTGCCGGAACCATTCGAGGTGGGGCTTTACACGGATGACGCGGACAGCAACAAACCGGACATTCTGCTTTCTCAAATCACCGAGGCGGATGTCGCTGCCGGCCGGGGCCCATCATGACGAATGTGATGCTGACGTACCACGCCACCAATCCCGCCGTGGTGGGGCAGGACTTGTTCGTTTACCTTGCCGCCGTCAGCACCAACAGGGATAGTAAGCGCCTTTTCTTCGATAACCTGGTTCTAACCACTGAGCCAAGTCCGGATCAGGGCACGCTTATTTTCATCAGGTAGAAGTATATCCGATCGACCAGGACGGCAACGTCTCTCCCGCCTTAAGTAAGGGCTATTCCAGTCTGGGCCCGATGGGTCGTCCCGTCTTCTGAGTTAGAATCCCATTATGAAAACACGGCGCCATGCATGAAAACGCGGCCCGATTCCCTGGACACGCTGGCGGCGGGCATTAAGCGATGCCGGCGGTGCCCGCTTCATGGCTCCCGCATGCAGGCGGTTCCGGGCGAGGGGCCCGCGGATGCCGCCGTCCTTATTGTGGGGGAGGCGCCGGGGCGGCGGGAAGATGAGATGGGCCTCCGTTTGTGGGCGCGGCGGGCCTTTATTTCGACCGGGTGCTGGCGGAGGCCGACCTGGACCGTCGCGAGTTTTTCATCACCAGCACCGTTAAGTGCCGCCCGCCGGAAAACCGGAAGCCGCGCGACGAGGAGATCGCCGTCTGCTGCCGGACCTGGATGCGCCGTCAGATGGCGGTGGTGCGGCCGGTTCTGATTGTGCTGCTGGGGAATACCGCTTCGGCCGCGTTCCTTGGAGGGCGTCCGGCGGTGGAGCCTTCCTTCACGGTCGGCTGATCCGGAAGGATGACGCCCGGTATTTCGTCCTGTATCATCCGGCATCCGCCATGCGGTTTCCTGAGGCGAACCGGGCGATGCGGGCTGATCTGCGCGAGTTGCAGCGGCTGATGCAGGTCGACCTGGCCAGTCTTCCACCGATAACGAACCCCCCGCCGGAATGGTGACCGTTTTTCCAGCCGGCAGTCGGTGCAGGTTGCCGTCCGCTATCCGCCATGTGCTGTTCGGGCGCTGTCTTCCTTCAGGAGAGCCTGGTCGGCCCGGATGATCAGCCGTTCCAGGATATCCCGTTCGTGGGGGGGGTGATTGCCGGCATGGACGCGTTCCGCGATCCGCTCCACGTGATCATGCAGGATCCGTCGGCGGAAAGGGCCTTTCGTCAGTTCCGCCACCTCTTCGAGGCTCTCGAGCATCCGGGCCAGCACGGTGGCATTGTCCGAGGCGCTGCATCGGATTTCATCGTAGGCATGGCCCACAAGCGACTCGTAGGTCGGCCCCAGGGCGATCACCCGCAGTGACTTTCCTTCATACCGGTAGGGGGAGGGAATGCGCCGGCCGCCCAGGCGGCCGAGGATGGTGATCAGGTAGTTGATGCACGTGACAGCGGTGGTGGTGTCGTTGATGCCGGACGGAGCCCGTAGGGCCAAGTCCACGATCTGGCGGATCCCGTAGCCGGGATCCTGTTTGGTGGTGCGGGTGTTGCCGATGGTGTAGATGATCCGGATCGCCCTGTCGGCGTCGCCTCATCGAGAGAGGCGGGGCCGACTGAGAACAGCGGACGGCCGCGCAGGACGAATTCGCCCACGCCGTATTCCATCCGGATCAGCAGTCCGAACCGGCGGGCCGTCTAGGAGGCGGTCGGTATCCACGCTCTGGATGAAGCCGCTTTCCTTTGCCCGCACCGGATGCCAGGGGACGTGCGCCAGGTCGGGCTTGGGAGGGATGGCCACCGGTTCCGGTTCCTCGCCCAGATCCTCCGGAAAGATCAGGTCGATGGCATCCAGGCTTTCCTGGGCGGCCTCCTAGAATGCTGGACACCTGGATGGAGCGGGCGACGTGGTGAATGAAATAGATCAGCACGCCCACGGTGCCGAGGGCAGGATAAAGCCGGTGAAGATGGACAGCACCGGGATGAAGCGCGACGAATCTCCCTCCGGATGGAATAGTTGATCACGAGGCAGTAGGCGAACACGCCCACGAACGAGCCGAGGGAACTGGGTGCCGGGGTTGCGCATGAAATTCCGCAGCACCCGGCTGGAATACTGGCTCGCGGCCAGCGTCATCGTCACCAGGGTCATGGAAAAGGTCACGCCGATCACGGTCATGATGGAACTGGCGATCATCGACAGCATCGCGCGGCTGGCATCCGCCTCCTGGTTGACGAGGTACGGCCAGCGGTACAGCCAGAGGTCCAGGCTGAGGATGTCGATCCAGAGCAAGATTCCCGACAGCGCCAGAAAGGCGACGACCATGACGAACGGCGTGAACCAGAGGCTCGAGCGGAAAAGATCCCAGGATGCGCAGTTTATTCATGGTTCATGGGGGGTACTCGCTTTTACCGCTCGATGGCGGTCAGGATTTTGCGGGTGGCCTCAACGTCGGGCCTGTTTTTCAGCCGGATGTCGGAGAAGTCGCCCCGGATCAGCTTGAGGGCCTGGCGTTCCTCGTCGATCTCCTTTGCGGTGCGGTAGCCGAGGCGCCGGAAGATCGGCACCGGCGGGCACCAGCCCTGCAACGCGTGCTGAAGCAGGAAGGCGGTCACCACGGCGGGAGGAACAGGAACCGGCGATGGACCGTGGGGCCCAGCAGCACCCCCGTCAGCGCGAGGGAGGCTGCATTGGTCTCCAAGACCCGTTCAATGTCCCATTCCCGGTCCAGGGCCTCGAGGCGCGCGTCGATTTCCGCTTCGCTCTTGTCCATCAGGTTGGTGATGGAGTCTTCGGTCCGGCTCCGGATCCGTTCGTTGACGCGGGCGGAGGTGTGTTCGGCCACGCGTGTTCGCGTATCCGGACGGTCGTTTTTCCTGAGTGCGTCTTTTCGTGATCATCGGATTGCTCAAAAGGGGGTTCCGCCGACGTTGTCGTCCGGCAACCGGCGGAATTAACGCGTAACGTTTTTTACGGTTGCTCTTCACCCGGCGCGACGCCCGCCATCTCGCTGAGGGCTTCTCCTCGCTGCTGGCGCGGGCGAATTCGGTCAGGGTTTCGTTGGTGGCTTTTTCGTCAGGGTCAGGATTTCCTGGAGAAGCTCGGCCCGCTTCCTCGTTCCCCAGCAGTTCGGCCCATTCCTGCAGGCAGCCGTAGGCGGCGATTTCATAATGCTCCACCTTCTGGGCCGCCGAAATCAAGGCGGCGTCACAGGCGGGGGAACCCTTGAAGTCGGCGGCGATCTCGTCGCCCTCATCCAGCACGCCCACGATGCCGTCGCACTTCTTGGCCTTCGGTTTCATGCCGAACGAT
>CAVUJE010000009.1:0-35835 GCA_963741705.1 uncultured Chitinophagaceae bacterium
TTTGGGAAAAAAATGTCACGATTTTCACCAAAAATGCAGGACATAAGACACAATTCACCAGACTCTTGTGGCGTTACGAAATATCGTTTTACGTCATTGGGAGCAACAATGGGTTGACGCTTCTGTATCCTTTGATTAAAGCCATGCGATAAAATCCATCTGAGAACGCGACGTTTGCAAATCGTGCTGTAGAAATGTTGATGTCGTTGCTTTTTGCCATCAAAAACATCTCCATGATCCTTTTAGATGCGCCCATCATATTCACCGGGTTAGCAGCTTTGTCGGTAGAAACACCAAAAATATTTTTTTGCATTCATATCAATAGCATAGTCCACTGTTGATTCGGTGTTGAAAATGTTCACGTCAATCATTCGCATCAGGGTAAAAACGTCTTTTTCACTTCGCACATGCTTCAAAGCGGAAAGATTCAACACATAATCATAGTTCTTATTTACGGTCTTAAAATAGGAAAATGCCAGTGAATCTACATCCAAAGCAAAAGTTTGGAAGTCGCCTGAAATATATCCAAAGTTGCTTCGCAGGTCACGCACCAATTCTACCAGGTTGTTTTCGCTAATGTCAACAACGTGAATTTGTTTTGGACCACGCTTGAAAATTTCTTTCGTCACCGCCTGGCCAATTGTGCCTGCACCCCCTATTACAAGGAAACGAGCATTGCTGATTAAATCATGTAGCGCCGCTTCATGATTCGCGACGTCCTGTTTGAATAGCTCGTTCTTCCGTCCAATTAATGTTAATATATCCACTTCATCATTTTTTCCAGAATTGCAACCAACGCTTGTTTAGATCGTCGGTATATCCATAACCATAACCATATCCATAACCATAGCCATATTTATTCACCCCTTTCCCCCTAATTCCATTATAGATGATAGCAGGATTTTTAAGGGCTGCTTATTTTATCCCGTTGTTCTAATTTTTGTAAAAATATCTTAGGCGTATAATCATGCCTGATTACAAAAAGAGTAACATCAGCGAGAGGCGAAATGATATAAGCATCGGTAACAGGATTGACAGGTGCTGTGTCTATAATAATATAATCAAAGGTTTTATCAAGGTAAGTAAGCAATTTTGCAAGCCTTCCATTCGAAATGAGTTCTGATGGATTGGGCGGAATAGGACCTGCCGGTATCAAAGAAAGATTTTCAAAAGAAGTAGGCTTAATAATTTCATCTGCGGCCATTTTCCCTATCAGGTAATTGGAAAGACCTTCCTTCCTCGATAATATTAAACTGCTCGCTTAGTTTAGGTTTACGTAAATCAAATTCTAATAACGCAACTTTTTTGCCCATTAAAGCAAAGCTAATTCCCAGGTTAATCGCGATAAAGCTCTTCCCTTCCCCTGATATACTCGAGGTAAGAAAGGATTCTTTTATGGGTTTCATCTATCCCCATATAACCAAGAGAAGTTCTTAATTGACGAAATTGCTCCGCAATAAAACTTCGCCTTCCTTCGGAGATCACGAATGGCGTTTTCGAACGATCATAATTTACTTCCCCGAGGAAAGGTATATGGGTATATTTTTCAATATCTGACCGCTGCTGAACAGTACGCGTAAGTATGTCCTTAATATAGATGACAACCACATATAAAAAAATCGCACTCAAAAAAGCTGCAAGATAAATCAGTTTCTTTTTAGGACTTACGGGTATGTCAGACGATTCAGCGTGGTCAATTACACGGCTGTCTGCTACTGCAGAAGCGAAGGACAAAGCCGTTTCTTCTCTTTTTTGTAAAAGGAAAGTATAAATATTGTTTTTTATTGCTTGTTGACGGCTGATACTCAATAATTCTCTTTCTTTTTCCGGAATGGTTTTAAGCATTGTACTATAATCATTGTTGGTAACGGTAAGGTTGCTCCTGGCTGCCTGAAAATTCCTGCGTTGACTTTCAATATTTTCCAATATCTGGGGCTTTAGCCTGTTGATACCATCTGTAAGAGAGATTACAGCCGGGTTATTTTTAGGAACAATTTTTTTGGTTTGGGTATACTGCAATTCGAGATCTGATAATTTTTGTAACAGATTGGTGAGAACAGGGTCGGAATCACCCAACGTAGCGGGTACAATACCTCCAAGTTCACCTTTGCCTTTTACATATTGTTCCACCTGGTCAAGTATCGCTAATTGCACATTAATGTCACTGATCTTCTGATCGTTCGTTGCTACAGTTTGTAAATACATCTGTCCCTGTGCACTGATATCGGTTATCTTGTTCTTCGCTTTGAAATCTTGCAATGCCCTCTCCACAGAATCCAGATCGTTAGATACATAGGCTAACCTTTCGTTTACAAATTTTAAGCGTATTAGCCGCTAACTGGTTTTTATCCATGATGGCTGCCTGATTATATACTTTTAATAAGCTCGTTTAAAATATCTTCTCCCTTTTAGGCACTTCTCCTTGGAAGACTTAGATCAATTACCGTTGACTGTTTGCTGGATGGGGATATATATGTTTTCTGGAATATTTGGTTGGCCGCTTTTTTAACGGAATTAGAGAAAAATAATAGTCAGCCGGATGTTTCTTTAAAAATCCCGTGAAGGATGATAATGAGATTGGGTAAAAAACGTAGGATTCCATAAGGAGTAGTTTCCCATTCATTCAAAGGATAGGAGGTATCGTGAATCACAAAATTTCCTGTCCGGTTATTAAATGTAAAATAACACTTTTTTTACGCTTTAAAGAATCGGGATCTTTTGCTTCCACAACAATGGGTGATAACGGATAGCCGGATTGAGTGGATTACTCTTCCCTCAATAAAAACAGGCGCATACAAATGTAAATTTTCAACCACCTCTTTCATCAATGTTTTAGATTGCAACACCTCCACTTCATTTTCCACATTTTTTTTGGCGCCAAACATATCAAAGGCATCCTGTAATTCTGAAGCGGGCGTGGAGCTTTTATCATCCTTAATTAACAAGGTGGCGGTAGTTTGATAAACAGGCATTTTATACCGAAGTAAATCCATGCACCTGCCAGGAAAACAATAAGCAATAAAAAAAACATGGCCAGTAACGCAAAAACTTGATAAAATATGTCACGCAACGGAAACTTCTTCCGTTTCTTCAAATTCAGGGGAAGTATTCGTTTGCATGATTTATTTCAAGATTAAATGAATTCGAGGACGATAACGAGAACTTATAGATTTAAAAACATTCGCTAAATAATAATAGTGAAAGTCCACTAATATAACGGGTAACCGATGTGACGGGCTTGTACTTTAGCCCTTCCGGTTCTACATATATCACATCATTGGATTTTAAAAAATAATAAGGTGATTGCAAAATTTTGGAAGAATTCAGATCCAGCCTTTTGATATCTTATCAGGCCCTACCTGACTGATCAGCATTACATTATCGCGTAATCCATAAATGGTGAGTCGCCGGCCTGCCCAATTGCTTCCAAAACACTTATCTGTTCACTCGGAGCTGTGATAACACCGGGATGATTCACTTCACCTAAAACCGTAACCCGGAAATTTAAAAAACGGCTGGAAACAATAGGATCAAACAAGTAATTTTTTATCTATCAATTGTTTGGTAATATTATTTTCCAATTGCTTTTGAGTCAAACCAGCCGCGGAAATATTCCCTAAAATTGGAAATTTAATATTACCATCTTCCGCTACAAGATAACCCGCCGTCTGAGGCGCATTAGGATTTGTCGAGGCATTCGGTGTAACTGGCTAAATTAGGCGTATTAAAAATAATGGTTGCTTCATTACTTAAACTGCTAACAGTAATGCTCAAAATATCTTTTTTCTGTATTACCGGCTCAAGACTTGCTTTAGAGGCAATTACGGCAGAATCCTGAATATCACTAAAATAGGCAACTTTTCTTGGTATCGCACAGGATGACACAAGGCATAATAATTAAAATACAAATCCAAACAAAAAGCTTGTTAGTGGAAAAATTTTATACATATCTAAAATTAATGAGCATTTTGCAAATGTAAAGAACATAAATAAATTAGGAATTTTCTAATTTCACAACGGCTTCGCCAATCCTCAGTCACAATGAAGTAAAGATGATTATAATTTGTCAAATTAATCTTTACATATATCATATAAGCGCAATTTTTTATCAATCGAAAGAATGATCTTTTAAAAACCGGCGCGAAATTAAATCATTCTATTTAAAGGAATTGTATAAAATAATAAAACCTTTCATTATTTTTGCTAAATTATTTTAAAAGAAATTTTCAATGAGGCGTTTTTTTTCAAATATTATACCAAAGCAATGATTTTAGAATTTACTATATAAAATTAAATGGCTTATTTTTTGCTAAAACAATTCATAAAATTATTATTTCATAAAAAAATTTGTCTTACAACTTGTTTATGAATAGCTTTACACTTTAAAATTTGTTTTTTATACTTTGATTAAACCCTAATTACTAAATTATGTTACACATTAAGAAAATTGTACTCCTACTTTTATTCTCCGGATTCATATCTGCTGCTTCAGCACAAACCGGTACTGGCATGAGTGATAATATGGGCATGGATAATACTATTCAGCCATTTTCAGGTACCAGCCCTTTCCGGAAATTCTCTATTGGAATAAACGCTGGAGTGATGACTCCTTCCGTATTATTCGGCGGTTCCAATGATTTCGCCAAGAATAAAGCTACGCTTGGATATGGTGCAAATCTCCGTTACCAACTTAACCATTACCTGGCGATCCATGCTGATTATCTTGGAGGCAAAGTACAAGGAACTCAGGATAACAAGAGTTTTGCACAAGACAGGCCGGTAAATTCATTTGAAACAAAATTAAAATCCGCGCTTAGCATCAGCGGCGAACTTGATTTTGATAATATCAACTGGTAAAGCCAAAAGAATCATGTGGTACCATACGTAACCGTGGGTCTCGGTGTTCTTGGTTATTCAGTAGATACCACCGCAAAAGGCGGTAACACCGCAGCTTATACTAATTTTTCAAAAAAACATCCATTGTTTGTGCCTGTAGGATTGGGTTTGAAATTCAATCTTTCTGATTTGATCAATCTTGACCTGGGATATAGGATGAACTTTGTAGATGGTGATGAATTTGATGGTTCACCTTACTGGATCCCTGGATCTGGCTCTAGCAAAACTCATTTTGATAAATTCAGCTATGGGTTCTTGGGAATTGAATTTGCTTTAGGCAAACAAACTAAACCACAATTATTATTTGATAATCCCGTAGCAAGATTGAATAATAATTTACAAACACAGATAGATACTGTAAAAGAACAAACCAAGAAATTAGCAAACGATGCTGACGGTGATGGTGTAGCTGACATGTTTGATAAAGAACCTAATACTCCAGCCGGTTGCCCTGTAGATTCTCACGGCGTTAGCCGCGATACAGATGGTGATGGTGTTCCTGATTGTAAAGATAAAGAACTCATTACTCCTACACAATGCCAGCCGGTAGATGCTGACGGTGTAGGTAAATGCCCTGAGCCTGATTGTTGTAAAGCAATCCGTGATACTCTGGCAGCAATGAATGCTTGTAACCTTAATCTTCCAAGCATTAGCTTCCGCGGTAACAGGAGCAGCTTAACAGATGATGCAAAAGCCATGTTGGCTAATGTAGCTTCACAAATGAAGAATAGTGCTAATTGTGCAATAGTTGTAACAGGTTATCCAGCAGCAACCAAAGCTTCTCAATCAATGGCCAATAGAAGAGTTGAAGCTATTAAAGCTTATCTTACTGAAACTGAAGGTATCAGCGCTGACCGTATTGATACCAATGTTATGGTAGGTGGCGGAGATGTTAATACAGTAGATATTCAAACAAAATAGAATTTTCTAAACTTTATAAAAAAGAGGCTGATCTAATTGGGTCAGCCTCTTTTTTATTTTCTTAATATTTTAAAATAATACTGCTTTCAGGATAAAATTAAACTGTGCAAGAATTTGATTTTCAATAAAAATAATCTTCGAGTTACAGCTTTTGAATCCTTTTCATTTAGAAAAATCTCGAATACAGAAACCAAATTTCACGACAGACATTTTTTAATGTGGATCAAATTATCCATTTAAAAAAAAGATAATCAATCATAGTCGGAGTTTTCCATATTCACCCCCCTTAGATTTACTCTACTAAATAACCCGGCTAAATCTAAAAGGATCGATGAGAAAAACCGAGAAGGTTTGCAGTGGATTTGTATTGAGTATTGAATCTTATAATGTTTTTTTGGAAGTAATTTTTTCTGATTCAAACGCTGTAAGGTTTGCTTCACACAAGGCTGGGTTAAATCTTTATAGGTTTGAAAAAATAATAGCCGCTCCCTGCCCTACTCCCACACACATTGTAGCTAACCCGTAACGCGCTTCCCTTCTTTTCATCTCATATAATAAAGTAGTGGCTATCCTCGCACCGCTGCAGCCCAACGGGTGGCCAATTGCAATAGAACCTCCATTTACATTTACTTTTTGGAGATCAAGCCCCAAATCGTGGATACAGGCAACGGATTGCGAAGCAAATGCCTCATTTAATTCTACCAGGTCAAGATCGCTAACGGTAAGGCCCGCCCGCTGTAAAGCTTTTTTCGTTGCCGCAACGGGACCTATACCCATAATAGCCGGATCTACACCTGCTACCGCCATGCTTATCACTTTGGCCATTGGCTTTAAGTCATATCTTTTGACTATTTCCGCATTCGCCAACAAAAGCATGGCGGCTCCATCATTGATACCTGAAGAATTGCCTGCAGTCACCGTTCCATCTTTAATAAACGCTGGCCTTAGCAACGACAATTTTTCCAGAGAAGTTTTTCGCGGATGCTCATCTGTATCAAAAATTATCTTGTCCGTTTTATTCGGTGTAATTTCAACCGGAACAATTTCATCTTTCCATCTTCCGGCAGCGAGAGCTGCAAAATATTTCTGCTGGCTTTCAAAAGCAAATTCATCCTGTGCCCGGCGTGATATTTTCCATTGTTTGGCTACATTTTCTGCCGTTTCACCCATGGAATAAGGATAGTATTTCTCCGTTAATTTTTTATTGGGAAAACGCCAACCTATTGTACTATCATACATTTCTTTTTTCCTGCTAAAAGCACCTTCGGATTTGGCCATCACAAATGGAGCTCTTGTCATGCTTTCTACCCCACCCGCTAAAAAGATTTTTCCATCGCCACACATAATCGAACGGGAAGCGTCCATAATGGATTGGAGCCCACTCGCACACAAACGATTCACGGTGTTTCCCGCAACCGAAACTGGCAAACCCGCCAGCAAAGCGGCCATACGGGCCACATTGCGATTGTCTTCGCCCGCCTGGTTGGCATCTCCCACAATTACATCTTCAATCTCTGCCAGATCAATTTTGCCATTTCTTCTAACCAAAGTTTCAATTACACCTGCCACCAAATCATCGGGACGAATAGAACTCAAAGCGCCGCCATATCTTCCAACGGGAGTTCTTAACGCGTCAACGATATAAACATTCTCCATCTTTATTTTTTAAAATTGGCTTGCAAGATAAATATTTTCAGAGGCTTGCCACGGATTATACTAATTACCACAGATATATATCCGTGGCTAAAATATTTTGTAACAAGCATAATCTTTTATTTTAAGCCTCAGACAAAAGGCCCATATCAATTTAACAAATAAAATCTTTTATCAATTCAACAATTCATTCATCTTTGCAGGATGAACACGAAAAAAAATATCCGCTCGCTGACGCAGGAAGAATTAACTGAATATTTTTTATCTATAGGTGATAAAAAATTCAGAGCTAAGCAAGTATGGGAATGGCTTTGGAAAAAACACGCCCAAAGATTTGAAGATATGACCAACCTAAGTAAAGAACTTCGCGAAAACCTGGCTGAAAATTTTACTCTTCCGGCACTTTCTTTCAATCATACGCAATACAGCGATGACGGCACAGTAAAAACCCGGTTTAAAACTGTGGATGGCAATCTTGTAGAAGGCGTTTTGATTCCCGTCCAGGAAAGGCAAACCGCATGTGTTTCTTCGCAGGTGGGATGCAGCCTGAGCTGTAAATTTTGCGCCACTGGTTTTATGGAAAGAAAAAGAAATCTTCATTTTGATGAGATCTATGATGAAGTGGCAATGCTAAATGCAATAGCAGAAAAAACGTATGGCAAAAAATTAAGCAACGTGGTCTTTATGGGCATGGGCGAACCTCTGCTGAATTATAAAAATGTACTAAAAGCCATTGAGCGCATCACTGCACCAGATGGATTGGGAATGGGTTCACGGAGAGTAACTGTTTCTACTTCGGGCATTGCAAAAATGATCAGGCAGTTGGGAGATGATGGCGTTAAATTCAATTTAGCTTTGTCGCTGCATGCCGCCAATGATAAAAAAAGAAGTGAACTGATGCCCATCAACGAGTCCAATAATATCAAATCACTAATAGAGGCATTGAATTATTTTTATGAGAAGACAAAGAATGACATCACCTTCGAATACATTTTATTTAAGGATGAAAATGATTCCATTCAAGATGCTGATGATCTGATAAAAATTTACAGGCAGGTGCCGGTTCACTTAATCAATATTATAGAATATAATCCAATAGATAAAGCTGGCTACCAAAAGCCCGACAAAGAAGCTACTCAAAAATTTATGGATTATCTCGCCGCCCATCGCGTGAATGTCCGGCTACGCGTGAGCCGTGGAAAGGACATCGACGCTGCTTGCGGGCAATTGGCAAATAAAGATTTGGAAGAAACCCTGGTAAAATAAAAATTATAAGTATTTGTTGGTTTACTGATTTTGAGCGCTTAAAGAAATTGGCCATAAATTTATTGAAACTGAAAAAACGTTTTACTTTTTGCCAGAATTCCATTCTTAACAATGCTTCCAAAAATAGAGACTCATCTACGAAGCTTATAATTATTTTCTCAAAGAAAACCTTTCCGGCCTTGTACTCTTAAAAAAATTTGGTAACCTGAAATATTTATCTTTGAACCAAACCAACAAAGGTTTTGGGTATTTGGCTTTAAAGAATCTAAAACAAAATCCTGGTAAATGAAACCTATTAAATCCAATTTCAAATTTCAAATAACCGGCCAGGAAAATAAGAGAAAGAAATAGTAAAGAATGAAGATATTCAAATTTGGCGGGGCAAGCATCAAGAGCTTCGACCGTATACAAAACCTGGGGCATATTCTCCAAAATCATTCAGAAGAAAAAATATTAATAGTTGTTTCAGCGATGGGAAAAATGACCAATTCCCTGGAAAAAGTAGCTGAGGCTTTTTATGAAAAAAGAAATGAAGATGCGCTAAAACTTTTTCAAAAAATCAAAGAGCATCATCTCAACCAGTTAAAATATTTAATTACTCTTCAATGGCAGAAAGCCACCAACCAGCTTAATGATTTTTTTACGGAAGTTGAATGGCTGCTGCATGATAAACCCGTAAAAGATTATAATTATTATTACGACCAAATCGTATGTTCCGGCGAATTGTTATCCTCTACGCTCATTTCATTTTATCTGAATGAACAAAAAATTTTCAACCAGTGGATCGATGTCAGGGATATTTTAAGAACTGATGATACGTTCAGGGAAGGTAAAATTGATTGGGAAGTTTCAAGGAAACAAGTGGAAGAAAGATTGCTGCCGCTATTTGAAAATAGGAACTTTGTAGTTACACAGGGATTTATCGGCAGCACAGACGAAAATGAAAGCACAACGCTTGGCCGTGAAGGAAGTGATTTTACAGCAGCTATTTTTGCAGAGCTGATGAATGCTGAAAGTGTAACCATCTGGAAAGATGTGAACGGAGTAATGAATGCCGATCCAAAAGATTTTAAAGACGCAATCAATATTGAAAAACTGAGTTACAAAGAAGTAATTGAAATGGCTTATTATGGGGCCCAGGTCATTCATCCTAAAACGATAAAACCATTACAAAATAAAAACATTCCTTTGTTGGTAAGGTCATTTCTGGATATGCGTTTACCCGGCACCGTTATAACCGGAAAATCTACGGCTACGCTTCCTCCAATGATCGTTTACAAACGGCGCCAGGTTTTGATTACCCTGCAGACTATCGATTTTTCTTTTGTAGAAGGAAGAGCTGCTTCTTCTCTTTACGAAATTTTAAGAAAGCTGAATATAAGGCCTAACCTCACGCAAAATACAGCAATCAGCATGATGCTTTGTATCGATGATATCGCTGAAAAAACAGAGCAGATTTCTCTTGAAGCTTCTAAAATTTTCGATGTTCAGATTCAGCGGGATCTTACGCTTCTTACTATAAGGCATTATAACGATGAAATGATTAGCCATCTTTTACAGAATGCTGAAATTATTCTGGAACAAAAAACAAAAGAAACGGTTCAGCTTATTTTGAAAAACAGGGAATAATCTTGCATGTTTTTTCAGGTGCCTAAATATGACATCAGGAAAAATTTGAATGCTCTGGCTTTCCGTAGAACAATACCTTTTGCACAAAATAAAAATTCCTGGTATTTGTTTGTTTACTGCCAAAAAACTTTAGAATCCGCTCTATTTATTTTTAGACAGCGAATGAATATATTCAGTGGGTGTCATCTGAAATTGTTTTTGGAAATTTCTTGAAAAATGGCTCTGAGAACTGTAACCAACCATATCAGATATTTCATAAATTTTATAATCGCCTTCTGCGAGAAGTTCTGCTGCTTTTTTAAGCCGGATGATATTTATCAGCTCGATAGGCGAAAGATTAGATATCGCTTTTATTTTCCTGTACAAAGTGATCCGGCTCATATTCATCATCGAGGCAAGCTTGTCCACATTTAAATCTGCTTCTTCTATTTTTTCGAGAATCTTTTCGCTCATGGTTTCTAAAAAGCGTTCGTCAGATCTTGAATGGGCCATACTCTTGATATGCACTAAAGGAGATCCCGCAAAATATTCTTTTAATCGATTCCGGTTTGCCAAAAGGCTTGTTATTTGAGCAAATAAGTGCTCTTTTGAAAAAGGCTTTTCAATATAAGCGTCAGCGCTTAACTCCAGCCCTTTTACTTTGGATTGAATGGTATTTTTGGCAGTAAGAAGAATAAAAGGAATGTGGCTGTAATTAAAATCTTCTTTTAATCTTTTGCAAAGTTCAAATCCATCCATCAGCGGCATCATGATATCGCATACAATCAGTTGCACCGCTTCATCTTTCAAAATGTCCAATGCTTCTTTCCCGTTTTCTGCTTTTAAAATGGTGTATTGATCTTTTAAAATCCTTTCCAGGAAATCAAGAATATCTTCTTCATCATCTACCAGTAATATTAATGGTTTCATATTGCTAATAATTTACTTAAAATTTGGAACAGACAGGGCAGGCTTTTCATTTGTCGTATTCTCAGGCTGAACAGGAATCATAAGAACAAAAAGATTGCTATCTTTTTTACTGAATGTAAGTTCCAGGTTTCCATTATGAAGATCAACGAGCGATTTAGTCAGTGTCAATCCTATTCCTGTTCCTTTTTTATTTTCGGTTTCTTTGATTCTGTAAAAAGGTTCAAATATTTTTTCCGCAAATTCCTTTTTAATAATATTACCGTCATTTTCAAATTCAATGAAAAGCATTTTATTTTCTTTGCCTAAAACGTATAATTTCACGGCCACTTTTTTCTCGGCATATTTTACCGCGTTACCAATGAGGTTACTGAAAATTTTACGCAGTGCTTCTGCATCTACCCAGGCATACACTTCGCCGGAAGGCATTTCAAGCTTGTAATCCAGCCTTCGCTTTTTTGCCATTATGCTGAAACTGAGATAAGTTTCTCTAAGTATTTCGATTATATTTTCCTTCTGCAAATCAAGAGAAAATTTTTTTATTTCTGTTTGCCTGAAATCAAGGATTTGCGAAACTAAGTCCATCAGGCGGTTGGTATTTCTGTCCAGGCAAGCCAGGTCTTCCTGTGCATTGGGCAATTGATATTTTTTTTCAAGTAAGTTGTCCACCGGCCCTTTTATAAGGGTAAGAGGAGTTCTTATTTCATGAGCCACGTTGGTAAAAAAATCTATTTTGCTTTCATATATCTCTCTTTCTTTTTTATCAAGTTGTCGTTTATGATAGCTTCTAACGAAATAATAAAGCAAAAGAAAAATTACCAC
This sequence comes from uncultured Chitinophagaceae bacterium, assembly GCA_963741705.1. Taxonomy (GTDB): domain Bacteria; phylum Bacteroidota; class Bacteroidia; order Chitinophagales; family Chitinophagaceae; genus Ginsengibacter. Next base: position 12,094 of record CAVUJE010000009.1, read on the forward strand.
TCCATATAAAAGATAAGCCCAGCTTGTTTCCCAAATCGGGGGGATTATTCTTATCACCAACTGCCTTGGACTGCTCCATTGCCCATTGGTGGCAGCTTTTACTTTAAAAATGTATTTGCCCGGAGAAAGATTGGTAAAATAGGCTTTGCGATTGGTATTAATATTCGTCCAATCATCATCAAGGCCTTCCAGTTTATATTTATATTCGATCATCTCCGGCGAAACATAGCTAAGTGCCGAAAAATCAATGCTTATAGATGATTGGTCATGGTTGAGTTTTATTTCATCAGCTACGGTAATAGATTTTTGTAAAGCGGCGCTATCTTCTTCCGGGCTTATTTCTGAATTAAAAACCTGCAGCCCGGTAATATAAACCGGCGGAATAAAATTGTTTTTTTGAAAGTCGCCGGGCATAAACGAAATCATCCCTTTCACACTTCCAAAATATAATCTTCCATCTTCATCTTTATAGCCCGAATGGTAATTAAACTGGTTGTTTAGTAAGCCATTTGCCTGCGTGTATATAACAGGTTTGTCTGAATCTTTGCCAAAATTAACCAGGCCCCTGGCCGTAGTAACCCAAACATTTTTATTGTCGTCTTCAATTACTTTAAAAACAAAATTTCCCGGCAGGCCATTCTCCCTGGTGATTGTGGTGAATTGCTTTCGGTCTTTATTCAATTTTGACAAACCTCCACCATCTGTAGCGAACCATATATTTTCCTGGCTGTCCTCATACACATCATTTACAGAATTATTTGATAGGGTATTTTTATTGCCGGAATCATTTTGGAGGTGGCCGTTTTCATGAGAAACAGGATCAAACCAAAATGCTCCATTATATTTAGTTCCAATCCATATTTTATTAGTATGGTCTTCAATAATGCTGGTCACAAATATATTACCGGGAATTTCCGGTGGCATTTCGAACTTTTTTTTCTCCTGGTTAAAATAATATAAACCATTGGCGGTTCCCACGAATATTTTCCCTTCCTTATCCAAAAAAAAGCAAAGGGCGAAATTGCTTCCCAAACCGGATTCCCCTTTGTTGTAATGTTTAATTACTTTCTGTGTCGGGATATCCAATATATCAATTCCGTGCTCAAAAGTTCCTATCCATAGATTATTGCCATCAGCTAAAAGGCCATGAATATTCATGTAGGAAATACCAGATTTGTCTCCGGTAGGCTTAAAATGCCTGATCTCTTTTGTTTTACTATCTATCTCATTAAGGCCGCCATCTTCCGTCCCGATCCAAAGATTATTATATTGATCTTTACAAATTTCCCTGACTGCATTACCGGAGATAGCATTACCGGTATTATCAGGAAAGTACTTCCTGAACGCAGCGTTTTGTTTGGCATAATAATCAACGCCACCAAAAAAAGTTCCCGCCCAGATACCGCCTTCACTGTCCTTGCAAAGGCCATAAATAGCGTTGTCGTTCAATGAATAAGGATCAAGAAATTTCTTTCTAAGATTGGTAAAAGTCTTGTTCGCAACGTCATAAATATAGATTCCGGATTCTGTGGCAAACCAATATTCCTTATCAGAAACTTTCAAAATATCCCTGATAAATATGGAGGTTTTATCCGGATTGTAATTCAATAAATCTTCATAATCAGCACTTGTTTCATGGAAAATTTTTAGACCCTGGCTGCTGGTTCCAACAAATATTGAATTGTTGTCACCCGCATGTATCTTTTGTATCCATCTTGAAGAAGGTGTTTTAGAATGTGAAAACATATCAAAACTTTCAAAAGTATTTTTTCCCTGATCATACCTTTTCAACAATCCATTGTCTGTTCCGACCCAAATGTTGCCATCTTCTCCACGGCAAAGCGTGGTGGCATTAAAATATTCAGCAGGAGGAAATCGCGTGACTGAATTGGTTTTAAAACTGAACCGGCAGACGGTTGTTGTGGAGATAAACCATAATTGTCCCGAGTTATCAAATGCCAAATCATACACGTTTTGCAACGAATCGATGAAAGGTTCTAACCGCTCTCTCTCCGGATCAAATTTGTATAAACCTCCCTCAGCACCCACCCATAATTTCCCATCCTCTATTGGAAGAACGCAATAAATATAATCAGTTTGAAGATGCCTTTTATCTTTATCGCTGTCTATTCGAAATACTTTAAAATGAAAGCCATCAAAACGATTTAATCCGTCTTTAGTAGCTATCCATATAAAGCCTTTAGAATCCTGTTTGATAAAATAAACCGAATTGTTGGAAAGGCCTTCCTCTACCTGGTAATGCCTGAAATAATAAGGTTGCGCTTCCAGGGAATCCATTAAAAATATTGACCCTGAAAAGAGGCTTAAAAGAAAAATAAATATTTTGACCCTCATAATATAATTAGCGATTTAAACACTAACCCAATAACAGTGCAGCCTAATAACCCATAATTAAAAACGTAAGTTACTTTTATTTAAAGATAAAATAAACAGCAATCACAATTGTCAACCGCGTGTCGCGTTTTGAGGATTTAAAAATATCCGGAACTGCTTTGATAGTTAAATCCGGTTTAGTTTTGATAATTTCTACCGCCTCAAGTTAATCAGTTTGGTAAACAGTTCTCGTTATTCCTTTAAAATTGGTAATAGTGATTTTTTTATAATCCTTTTTAACAGGGATTGTTCTCGAAGATTGCGATAAGTAAGTTGACCCATAATAAAATTCAACATGCCTTTTTTTGCCATCTTTAAAAAGAATATCACCACTAAAATCATCAGGGTTCAGTTTGATAAATTGAAGTGTATTTCGATAAGCAGGGTTTTCACTGAAAACTCTAAGGCTATCCTGGTTTTGGGTAGCTATAATGATGTCTTCATTTCTTGCGGTATGAACAGAAGCCAATCCTTTGGCATCGCCTTTTACAAAGAAACCGGTTTTGGTTAATTTCATATCAGCAAAGTTTCCGTTGCCATCGCCTTTTAAACACAATCCATTAAAGGCATCATGCCTGCCGCTGTAGGGATCCATGCTATAGTCGTTGCCCACCATCATTACATCCAAATTACCATCTCCATCTATGTCCTTTGCAAGCATTCCATAAACAGGTGCAACCTGGGCTTTAATGGGGAGTGGAGTGATAGTAAACGAACTTTTACCCTTATTTTCTATATAGCTCGTGTTCATGTCTGTAGCCTTCAAAACCAGCGCGTCAGAAAGATCACCTTCGCTCCAAATATCCTGCATGGTAGCATAACCATACGACTTATACGTAGGAAACATTTGTCGCATGGTAGTAACCTGGTTAAACAGATCATTGCGGCTGGCGATAGGATATTGATGAAAATTTCCATCCGGCCCTTTCATGTAAGAAAATACCATAGGGTCTGTTGTTCCATTATTATCAATATCTTTTGCTACAATAGTTAAAGGTTTTTCAGGGGTTCCGTAGTAATTTGAATTCAGGCCAAGGTTTCCAACGATATAATCCATATCTCCGTCATTATCAAAATCACCTGCTACTATACTATTCCACCAGCCGGTATGGGATTCAATTCCACTCTTCACCTTTTTAAAAGAATCGCCCATATTTTTAAAAAACGTGACAGGCATCCATTCGCCTACCACAATAAGATCCACTTTTCCATCATTATCAAAATCAGTCCACAATGCATCAGTAACCATTCCTATTCGTCTCAATTCAGGACAATACTGATCAGTAACATCCACAAATTTTCCACCTTCGTTTTTCAATAAATAACTTTCGGGCGTTGTTGGGTATTGCCCGGAAACTACCCTGCCGCCAACAAACAAATCCGGTTTTCCATCACCATCAAAGTCTGCAGCCCGCACACACGAACCATTTGAAGAATCCACAGGAAGGGATGTCGTGCTTTTTATGAAATGGCCTGTACCATCATTTAAAAATAACCGGTCGCTGCTGATAGGGTGATTTGGCGGGATTTCATAGCTCCCACTTACCAAATACAAATCAAGGTCATTATCATTATCTGCATCAAAAAAGATAGCGCCCATATCTTCATATAAAATATCGTCTTTCACCAAAATACGGCTTGAATCCAGGTTAAAATTTCCTTTGGAATCCTGCATAAAAAACACCCCGCGATGGCCGGAAGATCCGCCAATATAAAAATCGTCAAAACCATTTTTATCAATATCACCCACGGCGATGCCAGGCCCATATTGGCTTAACTTGTGAGGAAGCGTTGGCTGGATGTTATAATCAATAAAATCATTTTCAATTGGCTTATAGTCTATACCATAACTTTTGCCGGAATTATAGAAATAAGAATTTTCAAAAAGATCAGGAATTACACTATTCAACTGAATGGCATTTTTATAGCTGACCGTTATGTTGCCGGCAGGAATATTTTTTAATAATTGTTCTTTTCCATCAGGCCAGGTTATTTTTAAAGAATCTGCCTTGTCTACACTTCCCAAACCAAAATGTGCTCTCGGATCATCTGTTGACAAATAACCTCTTGTGGGATGCTGCTCATAATATTGTTGCTTTCCGTTTTCATAAAATAAATTTATTGTTGCCCCAATGCCTTCCATATTTTTATCCGGGCCTTCCAGTTTTACTGTCAGAGTATGGTTGGACATTTTGGAATTTTCTTTTTTGCCCACTATGTTTTCATAAATGCCAGCCGGGCCATTAAGATTATTTATTACCAAATCAAGATTACCGTCATTATCCAGGTCAACATAAGCAGCTCCCGTCGAAAAGGTGGGCGTATTCAATCCCCATGCTTGCGTTTTATTTTCAAATTGGATCCCGTTTAAGTTCTTAAAAGCATAGTTTGAAATCTTTACTACAGGCAAAGAATCGGTCAGTTTAAGTGGATAGAGTGTTTTTTTACCACTCCTGCCTGTGTCCACTTCAATAAAATCAAGGTCTGTTACATCCCTGGGAATACCATTTGTAATTATTAAATCCCTGAGACCATCATTATCAAAATCTGCAATCAGGGGGCACCAGCTCCAATCTGTTTGGTAAATACCTGCCAGAAAGCTAACATCGCTGAAAATGGGATGCCCCTCAGGCGTAGGGCCACTATTTAATTGGAAAGAATTGCGAACATATTGATGTTGGTAACCAAATAAAGCACTGTGGGTATAATTAAAATATTCATTACCACTCAGCATTCTTTTTTTTCGAAGATTATCTGCCGGAAGCATTTCAAGGGAGACAAAATCAACATTGCCATCGTTATTGAGATCTACAGCATCAGTTCCCATTGCGTTCCAGCTTGTATGCCTGAAATAATCATTTATCCGGTTGGTAAAAGTTCCATCATGGTTATTGATGTACAATAAATCATTAGAAACAAAATCATCAGCTACATATACATCGGGCCAGCCATCTTTATTAATATCAGTAATACATGCTGCATGGCCCCACCCTTCAATTGTTATTCCTGCTTCTTTGGAAACATTAGTAAAAGTGCCGTTTCCATTGTTGCGATAAAGCCTGTCTGTATTTTTTGCGCTGCCGTCTGTAACTTTTTTCCGAAAAGTGATTGGAGTTTTTGGATCATAAATTTCATTGGTAACAAGATACATATCCAGATCGCCATCATGATCGTAATCAAAAAAATAAGCTTGTGTACTGAATCCGGTATCAGCGAGTCCATAAGAAGCCGCCGATTCTTTGAAAGAGGGGATTCCATTTTTATCTAATCCCTGGTTAATATATAAAAGATTGGTGCGTAAACGTGCGTCGCTGCGGAAGGAAGCGCACACATAAATATCAGGCCATCCGTCCTGATTGATGTCGATCACAGAAACGCCGGTACACCATCTTCCTTCGCCTTCTACACCAGCTTCCTTCGTGATATCCTCAAATTTAAAAGAACCTTTATTCAGGTATAGTTTATTAGAAACCATGTTTGCTGCAAAATAAACATCCATCAGTCCATCACGATTAAAGTCGCCGATGCCCACTCCACCGCCGTTATAGAGATTTGCTTCGTTCAAAATATTGAGGCTGTCACTCTCAGTCAGTTGGTTATTAAAATTAATTCCCGTTTGGGTTTGTGCCAATAATTTAAATACCGGAGCATCTTCTCCTCCCTTTTTTTTATTTAAAAATAAAAAATAAAAAATTGCAATTAAGCAAGCTATAGTAACAAGGATAATGATAATAAGCCGGCTCGTTTTGATATTTACTGTCATTAAATTTAAATTATAAAATGTTCCGGTTGACCAGATATATTGATTCAAAAAACCTTTGTGAAAATAACAATGAAAATGCTGGAAATTTCAATTTGTTATTTCAAAACTTATCCAATATGTTTCAAACATAAGCCTGTTTGCCAATTTACAAAACCATACTTTCACCCACAGCGAAAAAATCAATTAAATTTTTCTGCAATTATTTGTCAATTTTAAACGTTTTGTTTTTATAATTTCCGGTTAAAAATCAGGAACAAAAATTCCAATAAATATTAATGAATTATTTTACATCCAAAAAAAATCCATACCATTACCCCTTATTCTTTTTTTATTCTTTTAACCCTATGAGCAAAATATCAATAAGCATTTCCGCCTTTGTTCTTATTTTATCAGTGACTTTATTTTCTAATGCAAATGCACAATATTATTATAAAGATATAATGAGCACCAGCAAAGACAATAATGAATTTTCAATTTTAAAAAACAACAACATCAAGTTGGTTAAAATAACCAGTTTTGATGAAAATGACCAACCAAGCGAAGGTTTTTTTTGTGAAAAAAGAATCAATAAGAATTTTTCGCAATCCAAATTAATGACCAACTCCAATATCACGGGCGAATCATTATTGGTAACTGATTACAACAGCGATGGTGAAATATTAAAAACAGTTTCTTCCACCCCGCATTCTATCAATACTGTACAATATAAATATGACGATAGCGGAAAGATTAGCTCAATTCAAACCAGCACAAAAGCGGATGGCGATAGTAGTGGAATTACAGAAACCCATGAATATATTTATGAAAATGGGAAACCTGTAAAAATGCTTCGAAAAAAAAATAACACCCTTATTTCTACCATTACATTTATCAGGGATGAAAAAGGGAATATAACAGAAGAAGATCCAAATGGAAAAAGCATCGATAAAAAATATTTTTATTATTATGACGACAGCAACAGGCTCACAGATGTGGTTCATTATAACCCGGTCGCACAAAGGCTTTTACCCGATTACATGTTTGAATATACTAATGGAAACAAACCTGAAAAAATTATCTCTGTCGATGAAACTGGCAGAAATTATTTTATCTGGAGATATGCTTATGATGATAAAAAATTGCCTGAAATTCAAAAATGTTACTCAAAAGAAAAGCAATTGCTTGGCACTATTCAATACGAATATCAATAAGCAGTTCTGGCAAGTTGGGATATATCAAATAAGATTATAAATATTGAAATTAAAACTGTCAACAGCATAAGAATTCGAAGAGATAACAAACGCTTTTGGAAGCTCCTGGATGCAAATATGATAGAGACCAGGCATAATATAATAGAAACAATATTTACAACGTGAATATTTTTAAACAACCCTGAAAAATATTCCAAAAATGTTTCCTGCCTGTCAACATCACTCAAATTCGAAAACCTTACTCCAATTGATGACCACATAATAAATAATATCAAAGACGGTAATAAAAAAATAATAGAAATTATTGCGGTTACTTTTTTCTTTACGTGGCTATTTGTTGACATTGATTCTGATTTGATGTATTAAAATTAGAGGAAAAAAAAAGAATGTTCAAAAAGACTCGGTAATTTAAAAAATTTCAAATCACAATTTTTAAAAAATCTTTTCCTTCCTTCTCTTCCCTGCTTTAACAAGCTATTTTACACCAAATATAATTATTAATTAGCCCAATATAAACCAGCGGATGCATATTCAATTCACAAATACTTTTGGCTTTAGGTGTGGTTAAATCTCCTATTACTTTTTTAATAAAATCGCTCACCTCCTCAAATGAAGGATGAAGTTTATTGATAAATTTTCTTTTTAAAATTGCCCAAATTTTTCGGCAGGATTAAGTCCGGGCTTGCTTTACGTACTTTATTAAGTGGTAATTATATTTATACAAAAAAAATAAAACCCGATCACATCAACCTGGTAGTTAATGATGTAGCAAAAAAGCAAAGACGATGTGATTGAATTGCATAAAAATTAAAAGTGGCAGGCTTTATTAACGGGTAGGAACCCAAAAAAGATCAGGAATAGTTTTGGTTTCTATTTTCTGTAAAAAAACATAATAATTGAATTAGGGCATTATTATTGAAAGTAAACCGCTGAGCGCATATCGGCAAAATACTTTTATCAAAATGAAACAAAAAATAATTTATACGATTGGCCATTCTACCCATGCGTCTGAAGAATTTATAGCCATGCTGAAATCGTTTCAGATTGAATTGCTTGCCGACATACGAAGCTTTCCGGGTTCGCGAAAATTCCCGCACTTTAATAAAGAAACACTGCCTGCTTCCCTTGCAGAAAACAAAATAGAATATATTCATTTAAGAGATCTTGGAGGAAGAAGAAAAGTAAATCCCAATTCCCGCAATACAGGCTGGAGAGTAGCCGCGTTCAGGGGCTATGCCGATTATATGGATACTGAAAATTTTAAGAAAGCCATAAAGGAGCTTGAACAAATCGCCTCTAAAAAACGGGTTGTCTACATGTGTGCTGAAGCTGTTTGGTGGCGTTGCCATCGTTCGCTGGTATCAGATTATTTGAAGCTCAATGGCTGGACGGTTTTGCACATCATGGGTGTAGGAAAGAGTACAGAACATCCTTATACTTCGCCTGCCATAATTAAGGAAGGCCAACTGGTTTATAGGAAAGAATAAATTTCGCAAAGGTTGCCTATCTTTAAAGACAATTAATTCTTTATTTGTATTTCTATTTTTTCAACTTAACCATTGCAAAATGAAACTTCTTTTTTTGTCCCTTCTGCCGGCTTTTATTTTGTTGGGATGTAATTCTAAAAATCATTCAACCCCCGGTTCAGATTTAGATTCAGCTAAAACAGTTTTGGATTCATCTAAAACAGTATCGCCTGCTGCGATGCATAAAGACATTCCATTTAAACCGGATGTGCCCGGCGCCGCAATTCAAATAAAACTGGCAATACTGGCTGCCCCACCGGAATTAAGAGACAGCGCGACAGTATATGGTTATGATACCGCTAAAAATCTCGTGATCTTAAGAAAAGGAACTAACGAAATGATTTGCCTTGCAAGCAATCCTAATGATACCGGTTTTTCTGTTGCCTGCTATAATAAAAACCTGGAGCCGCTGATGCAAAGGGGACGTGAACTCAGAAAACAAGGTGTTAAAGGAAAAGCCTTATTTGACGATCGCGCAAAAGAAGTAAAAGAAGGAACCCTGAAAATGCCTGATGGCCCTTCTACGCTGTATGTTTATTCCGCAGATTCTAAAAATGTAAACCAATCCACCGGTGAAGTAAAGAATGGTTATTTGCGTTATGTAATTTACATTCCGTTTGCTACGGCCGAATCTACAGGCTTGCCAACCAAACCTTCCGCTCCGGGCATGCCCTGGATCATGGATGCGGGCACATACAGATCGCATGTCATGATTAGCCCTTAATAAAATTTTACAAACAGAATTGAATGAAAATAAAATTAAATACGATTTACCTACCTCTCTTCAGGCAGGTTGGTTTACTGTGTTTCAAGGGTTGGTGTTAATTCACGGATCATTTTTTATTCTAATAGTGTTTAAACAATGTCCTGCTCGCATTAAGTTTCACTGGCCCCTCTCCTTCGGGTGAGAGGATTGGGGGCGAGGCAAAAAACAGTTTAAAAGAATCAAATTATTTTCGCAAAAATGAAACCCTCCGATATACATATTTTATTGGTTAGTTGCCCGGATGAAAGCGGATTGATTTTTAAGGTTTCAAAAATCATTTACGGTCATAAGCTTAACATTGTAACCAATGCTGAATTCGTAGAAAAAAAATTCAACCGGTTTTTTATGCGCACCGGTTTTTCCGGTGAATTTGATGAGAATATTCTTTTGGAAGAAGTTAAAAGTGTACTTCCGGCAGGAGCAGAGGTAAGGCTAACAGCCAATTCAAAAAAGAATATAGTTATCCTGGCTACCAAAGAATATCATTGCCTGAGCGACCTGCTGCTTAGAAATAAATTTAACGAAGGCAACCTGAATATTCTTGGCGTAATAAGCAACTATACTTATTTGGAAGAACTTACTTCAAAATTTGAAATCCCTTATTTTTTTGTAGATCATACCAATAAATCGAGAGAAAATCATGAGCAGGAAATCCGGGAAATTATACAAAAATTGTCTCCTGATTTTTTAGTGCTGGCAAAATATATGCGCATTCTGTCACCATCATTTGTGCAGGATTATAATAACCGCATCATTAATATTCATCATTCATTTCTTCCCGCGTTCGCCGGTGCTAATCCGTATCAAAAGGCTTACGAACGTGGTGTAAAGATCATCGGGGCTACAGCGCATTTTGTAAATGAAATGCTGGATGAAGGGCCTATCATTGCACAAAATGTAATCCCGGTTAATCATACACTGGATGCCAAAGAAATGGCCAGCGCCGGAAGAGACATTGAAAAAAATGTGCTGGCACAGGCGTTGGAACTGGTATGCAATGAAAAGGTATTTGTTTTTAAAAATAAAACAATTGTTTTTGCCTGAGGTCAATTCATAAACTGAAATTGATTTTAGGAATAATTTTTAATCCTTCCGGAAAGCGAAATAAAAATCTTTTAAATTTATTGGTTTACTGTAATTTATTTTGAAATGATAATACCTGTTACTGAAAATACAGCCCTTGAATTAACTTCTATAAAGCACGCCGCGATTCTATTTCGAGCCGTAGATTCCAACAGGGAGCATCTTTCTCAATTTTTACCATGGGTCGATAGTATGCTATCGGAATACGATATGCATCAATATTTAAAAGGTAGCAAAATGCTAATTGAAGAAAAAAGAGAACTAAGTTTTGTGATCGTTTCAGAAGGATTTGCAATCGGAAGAATCGGGCTTCATAATATAAATATTCAAAACAAAAATGCTTCAATCGGCTATTGGCTTGTTAAAGATGCAGAGGGAAAAGGGATCATTACACAATCGTGCAGAAAGCTGATAACTCATGGTTTTCAAAATTTAAATCTGAACAGGATTGAAATCAGGGCAGCGGCAAATAACCGGAGAAGCCGTGCTGTCGCCGAAAAATTAAGCCTTAAAAAAGAAGGCATTTTGAGAGAAGTTGAATTAGTAAACGGTACTTATCTTGACCTCATATTGTTTTCGATTTTAAAGAAAGAATGGCTTACCTGATATGCATTTCAGAAAAGCTTTTTAGAGAGCATTATGTTTTGATTATCCCGTAATTTTATATTCCACTTTTTTCTTAAATATTTTTATCATGAAAAGCTTGAATAACCCACAATGGATAACAATTAGAATATTTTTTCTAATTTTCATTTTTGCATCATCAGCCTGCAAAGCCCAATCAAGATTATTAGCGCTTTCAAAAGCTGACCACACTTTGGCAATTATAGATCCGGCTACGCTTAAAGTTTTGGGCCGCGTTCCTGTTGGAAGTGACCCGCACGAAGTAATCGCCTCTTCTGATGGTAAGGCCGCGTATGTTTCAATTTATGGCGGGGGCAGTTTACATGAATTGAATGTTATAGACCTGGTGGCTATGAAACCTTTAAAAACCATTGACACAAAGCCTTTATTTGGCCCGCACGGGCTTGCTTTTGTTGACGGCAAAGTTTGGTTCACTGCGGAAGGTTCCAAAGCGGTTGGCTGTTTCGATCCTCAAACACAAAAAGTGGATTGGAGCATGGGAACCGGACAGGACAGAACGCACATGATCTATGTTACTCCGGGCGCTGACCAAATTTACACAACCAATGTTGCTTCCGGAACGATAAGCATTCTGACAAAAACAACTTCAGGCCAGCGGGAAAACTGGGAGCAAACAGTTATTCCGACATCAAGTGGCACAGAAGGTTTTGATGTATCGCCCGATGGCTCTGAATTATGGGCAGCAGCAAGTGACAATGGAAAAATTTATATCATTGATCTTGCATCAAAAAATATAAAAGCAACTATTGATGCAAAAATTTTTGGGGCAAACAGGTTACAATTTACCCCAGATGGAAATCGGGTTCTTATTTCAACTCTCCGCTCCGGGGCACTCTCTGTTTATGATGCCAAAACGCAGCAGGAAATTAAAAAAGTAAATATTGGAAGTGGGGCAGCAGGAATAATGATTGACCCCGATGGATCGCGGGCTTTCGTGGCGTGTTCCCCGGATAATTATATAGCCGTGGTAAATTTAAAAACACTTGAAGTTATTGTCCACATCGATGTTGGAAAAAATCCGGACGGCCTTGCGTGGGCTGTCCTGAAATAATAATTTGTGGCGGAAATACCTGCAACAGAAATTAATAAAATTTATTGCTTTACTGCATTATTAAAATAAATTTTATGGCATACAGCACAAAACTTTCGGATAGGGTAAGAGAATCCCTCGCGAAATTCCCTGAACTAAAAATTGAAGAAAAGAAAATGTTCAGTGGGCTGGCTTTTATCATCAACAATAAAATGTGCATCAATGTAAGCGGGGAAAATCTCATGTGCAGGTTTGATCCTGAAATGAACGATGAGGTCGCAGAAAAAAAGGGTTATGAGCCAATGATTATGAAAGGAAAAAAATTAGGTGGCTATTGCTATGTAACCCCGGTTGGTTTTACATCAAAAAAAGATTTTGATTTTTGGGTAAATTTGTGCCTGTCTTTTAATTCCAAAGCAAAATCTTCGAAGAAGAAAATAAAATTGTAGCCCGGTTTATCTATCAAAAATAACAGGAATAAAAATCATCAATATTTGTTCATTCACTAATTTAGGCACCATTTATTATTGCTTTTCAACCAATAATCTTTCACAGGCAACATTGCTTAATGTTTCCGCCTGTCTTTTTCCATAGCTTATTACCATTGAATTGTCAAAAGGTTCAATCGATTTTATTTTGATTCTTAAGCCAAGCCGCATTTCCCGGGCATTTAAAAATTTTAAGAATTCAGATGAAGTATTTATAACAGCAGCCAGTTTTACGGTTTCTCCTGCCCCGCAATCACTTAATTTATTATAGTCTTTCCAGATCACTTTTCCGTCCCTGTCGGGAATTGGTGATCCATGCGGATCCAGTTTGGGAAAACCTAATAATTCATCCATCTTTTCAAAAAATACCGGTGACTGAATATGTTCAATTTGTTCTGCAATATCATGAACATCTTCCCATCCCAGCTTCATTTTATCCACCAGGAACATTTCGGTAAGCCTGTGTTTCCTGATGATAAGCCCGGCTTCTTTTTTCCCTTTTTCTGTAAGGCGCAAAGGTTTATAGCTTTCATAATGCACAAGCTTTTTTTTAGCCAGCTTTTTCACCATACTCGTTACCGTAGGCATTTTCAGGTCAAGGCTCTTTGATAATTCTGCCACATTTACTTCACCATCTTTATTGGCAATATTGAATAATGATTTCAGGTAATTTTCTTCTGTCAATGAATTCATCAGGCAAAACTAATAATAATTTTCACTTTCTGTATCAATTAAATTAGATTAAAAAATAAATTTTATTAGATTAATCTAACTTTTTACTTTTGCTATATAAATTTTACTTGGTTTAATTATTGATATTTTTCAAAATAATATATAAAAGAAAGTTTCTGCAATGATAAAAAACAATGATTTGCATTCTTTACATGAAGTGCATTCAACAGTTGCAACACAAAAAAAAGGATGGAGAGGCATCATGGCTTTCATCGGCCCTGCTTATCTGGTAAGTGTTGGGTACATGGATCCGGGCAACTGGGCAACCGATATTGCCGGAGGTTCAGCATTCGGGTACAAGCTTATCTGGGTGCTTTTGATGTCGAACCTTATTGCAGTTCTTTTACAATCTTTAAGCGCGAGGTTAGGCATTGTAAGAGGAATGGACCTGGCACAGGCTTCAAAAAACGCTTATCCAAAATGGGCAAATATTCCTTTGTACATCCTGGCAGAAATAGCTATTGCAGCGTGCGACCTCGCGGAAATAGTAGGTATGGCCATCGGGCTTAATTTATTATTCGGGCTTCCGCTGATCTGGGGAATCTGCCTCACAGCTTTGGACACTTTATTACTGCTTCTTTTGCTTCATAAAGGAATGAGGGTTTTAGAAGCGTTTATTATAAGCCTTGTCGCCATCATCGGCATTTCTTTTTTGATAGAAATGTTTATTGTGTCACCGGTTTATGCAGATGTATTGACAGGATTTGTTCCTCATAAATTAAGTGGAGAATCATTATATATTGCCATCGGAATTATCGGGGCTACAGTAATGCCCCACAATTTGTATTTGCATTCTTCGCTCGTGCAGACAAGAAAATTTGAACGCACATCAGCCGGAATGAAAAAAGCTATCAAATTTAATTTGCTGGATACCACGATTGCGCTTCAATCTTGCTTTTTTTGTGAATGCCGCTATTTTGGTTTTGGCTGCCGCTGCGTTTTATGTAAACGGATATTTTCAAATAGCAGAAATACAGGATGCTTCTGTTTTACTGGAAAAATTATTTGGAAAAACGGCGCCTGCATTTTTTGCCATTGCGTTAATTGCATCAGGGCAAAGCTCAACAATAACGGGCACTTTGGCCGGACAAATAGTAATGGAAGGCCATTTGAATATCAGAATCCGCCCGTGGCTTCGACGTTTAATTACGAGGTTACTCGCCATTATTCCTGCCCTTTTTACCATACTTTATTTTGGATCAGATGCGCTGGGAGAGCTACTTGTTTTGAGCCAGGTAGTTTTAAGTTTACAATTAGGCTTCGCCGTTATTCCGCTGATCCATTTCACCTCCGAAAGAAAATTCATGAAAGAATTTACAATCAAAACATGGGTGAAAATTTTAGCATGGCTTAGCGCCGCCATCATTGTTTATTTAAATATTCAATTGGTAATACAACAAATCCAGGACGTGGATAAAAGATGCTGCGGGAAATGCAATACTTGTTTATTCAATTGTTATTCCTGTTTCGCTTGCCTGCCTGTTTTTATTGTTCTATGTTTTCATACATCCATTTATTTCAAGAATGTCAAGAATCGCAAAAATTTCCAAAGAGAAAAAACAATTGCCTCATGGAATTGCGGAAGCTATTACAGAAGGCGCAAGTATCAGTTATCAAAACATTGGGATAGCCATTGATTTTTCAGGAAAAGATGAAAAGATTATTCAAAATGCATTAATGATCGGCGGAAAATCGGCTACTTATACTTTTATCCACGTGGTCGAAAGTGCGGCTGCGCGCTATCTTGGGAAGAATGCCCATGATTATGAAACTGAATCAGACAAAAGTAATGTGGAAAAATACCAGCAGAGATTGGAGCAAATGAATTATAAAGCTAATGCCCAAATTGGGTTTGGTACGCCGGCTATTGAAATGTCTAAAATAATTTTAAATGAAAATATTGATTTACTGGTGATGGGAGCCCATGGCCACAGGGGTTTTAAAGACCTCATCTTTGGAAGCACTGTCGATGCTTTGAGGCATAAAATAAAAATTCCGGTGCTTGTGGTTAACTAAAAATTTCTATGAAATATTTTACGCTATTCTTATTCCTGTTTATTTCTTTTAAAAGTTATTCCCAGCTATCAGCGGATTCTTCCAAATCAGGTTATAATCTTTTTCATCCAACACCTAAAAACCTGATGAGAAATTTTGAAACGGATCGTCCTGATGCCACAGAAGCCCCAATTTCACTGGATGCTGGCCATTTTCAATTTGAGACAGACCTTTTCAAAATTGAAAGAACACATATTGGTGGAATAAAAAAGACCAATACTTTTTATAATGCGGCTAATGTAAAATTAGGAATTACCAATTCATTGGATTTACAAATTGTCGCAGAAACATTTACTTCAACTGCCATTAAACAATCCGGAAGCATTGTCAAAGAATCAGGATTTGGGGCACTTACCATAAGAGCAAAGCAAAACTTGTGGGGCAATGATGGCGGAAAATCAGCTTTTGGTATTTTGCCTTTTATAAACATCCCTGTTCATTCTTCTGATAAAATTTCAGGAGGGATCGTATTTCCTTTTGCAATTTCATTTTCGAATGGTTGGGATTTAGGAGCACAGTTAGAAACAGATTTTGTAAATAATCAAACAGGTAAAGATCATCATGTAGATTTTTTAGTTTCTGCCACCACCTCACATTCTCTTACAAAGAACCTGGACTTTTTTATAGAAGGAGCTGCATTAAGAAACAAAGAAATTAAAACGTTTGAATATTTTGTAGACGGAGGATTGGTTTATAGCCTGGCAAATAATTTAAACATTGATACCGGAGTTTATTATGGCATTAAAACCATTTCTTCAAAAACTTTTTTCATTGGATTATCTTTTCGGATTTAAAAACTTTTACGATAAAAATTATAGGTAAATGGGCAACTTTTCATTACAGGATTTAATTGGAAATACAGATATTTATTTGCTGGATCAAATAATGAAAGGCAGATACCATGATGGCGACAAAATATTGGATGCTGGTTGCGGAGGCGGAAGAAATTTAGTTTGGTTTTTAAAGAAAGAAATGGAAATTTTTGCCCTTGACCAGGATGCCGATGCTATAAATTATTTGCAATCACTGCACACTCATTTAGATAAAACAAAATTCCAGGTAGCTGAAATCACAAAAATTCCATTTGAAAATAATTTTTTTGACCATGTAATAAGCAGTGCTGTATTACATTTCGCCAAATCTGTTTCCGATTTCAAAAAGATGATGAAAGAAATGGTAAGAGTTTTAAAACCTGGGGGCTCTTTGTTCATCAGAATGACCTCTAACATCGGAATAGAAAATAAAGTAATACCGATTGGAAATGGCGTTTACCATATCCCCGACGGCTCCACTCGCTTTCTCCTGACTTCTTCTCTATTAAATGAAATCATGCAGGAAAATAACCTTTCATTTATTGAACCACTGAAAACCGTAAATGTAGAAAACGTACGATGCATGAGCACTTTGGTTCTGGCGAAAAATAAGAATCTTTAATATTTGTTCGTTTACTGCAAATCAAACAATAGATTAACGTTCGGGTCAACGATTATTTGGTTCGGGTCAAAGGGTAATGAAAATGTATTTTGAGTAATTTTATTTTTTACATCAATCTCTTTGGTGATTATTTTATTTCCTTCTGAAAAGCTTACCTGCAAAGGGAATTCAAAAAGATAGTTTTGTGTTTGCTCAATTTTTAAAGAAATCGATTTCTTTTCCTTATCATAATTCCATTCAACATTCAACATTGGCTGGCCAGGAGTATAAAGCCATTGTTTAAAAAAAATAGCCAGGTTTTGATTGCTTACTTTTTCGAAAACTTTTTCTAAATCAAGTGTGGAGGCATTGCTTCCGTAATAAGTTTTATAGTAACTACGAATACCTTTCCAGAATAAGCTATCGCCTAATTTTTGTCGAAGCATGTGAAGTATCCATCCGCCTTTTTGGTAGCTGTTGTCATTCAGCAACTTCATTAAATGCTGGCTTTCAGATGTATCCACCACCGGTGTTTTATGATTTTCTGAATAAGCGATTACTTCTGCACGTTGTTTTCTCAAAAGAGATTTCAAAGAATCTTTTCCGTATTTATTTTCCAGATAAAGATCCGTCATGTAAGTTGCAAAACCTTCGCTGAGCCAGAGATGTGGCCAATCTTTTTCGGTAACATTATCACCAAACCATTGGTGCGCAATCTCATGAGCCATCAAGCTTTCAATACCTTTTGAATTAACCGATTTTTCAAAATAAAAAATACAACCCGCATTTTCCATACCTCCAAAAATTGTGGTGGACTGCACGTTTGCTAATTTTTCAAAAGCATAAGGCCCGATATGATTGATATACCATTGCAAAATATTTTTAGCAACAGCATAATGCGCAAAGCCACTATCGCGGTCCGGCGGATAAACCCAACTTGATACAGGAATACAATCCACATCAGCATAATTATTTACCGCAAAATCCGTTACACCTATAACCATAACCTTCGTGGGCAACTCCGCATCTTCCTTCCAGTGTGTTAGTTTAAGATGATTTTCAAGATTCGTTTCTTCAATTTTTTTCCCATTGGAAACCACCTGGTAATGATCGGGAGCTGTCACAATAAAATCAACTGTTGCTTTATCTGAAAGATGATCATTACATGGAAGCCAGTTATGGGCTCGGTTTGGCCAGTTGTCGCCAAAAAATGTTCTGGCTCCGTATTTATTATTACTTATTATTAAACCGTCTGCAGGAATTCCCTCATAGCTGATCACATAAGTATTTTCTTTTCCCGGTATTCCGGTATCAGAAATTATCAGATGTTGCGAATCCTGTTCATCTTCCAGATCTATTCCATTTTTCAGGACAGAAGTTACCCTAATGCCTTTTCCACTTTTATTTTTATTCACAAGATCAAGATAAACCCTATCTACTTTTTTAGTAAAACCTGTAGTAATCAGGGCTGTGCCCCTGATATTATTATTGCTGTCGTTGAGGTCTATGTAGAAAGTATAATGTTTTACGTCAAGGCCATTAGTTGGCATTTGTGCAAACAACAATATACCATTGAATAAAAATATTGTAGTAAAAATAATTTTTTTCATCTTATAAAAAGCGATCGGATTAGTTGATAAAATTAGGGGAATTACAAAGGACTTATTAAAAGCAAAATAAAATTTCAATCGCAGGTTCTTACACAAAAAAAGAAACCAATAGTAAAAGAACAAATAAAACTATTTTTTGTTCGGCAGTTCTGCCGCTCTCCTCTGAACTAAATATTGTATTTTCAATCCTTATAAAAATTTCTTTGAATGAAAAGCCTTTTATTTTTCACTTTATTTTCCATTTTTGCTTCTATGAAAACAAAACAAAAAATTGACCTGATTATTTATAATGCAACTGTTTATACTGTAGATCAAAATTTTTCAAAGGCAGAAGCTATAGCGGTCAACAACGGAAAAATAGTGGCAACAGGATCTTCAAAAAATTTGCAGGATCAGTTTGATGCAAAAGAAAAAATTGATGCACAAGGAAAATTTATTTTTCCCGGTTTTATAGATGCACATTCCCACTTTTTTGGTTATGGCCTGGGATTGCAGGAAGCAGACCTGGTAGGCACTACAAGCTGGGAAGATATTTTGAAGAAATTAAAATCTTTTTCAAAAACTCACAAAGAAGGATGGCTTACCGGCAGAGGTTGGGATCAAAATGATTGGGCCGTAAAGGATTTTCCAACAAATGAAAAACTCAATCAAATGTTCCCGGACCGCCCGGTTATTTTAGCAAGAATAGATGGCCACGCCGCTATCGCAAACAAGAAGGCATTGGAGATAGCAGGCGTAAAAGCCGGAGTAAAATTGGAAGGTGGCGAAGTGGAAGTAAAAGATGGAAAGCTGACCGGCATTTTAATTGATAATGCTACCAGTCTTGTTTATTCAAAAGTTCCTCCACCCAACGAATCGCAATTGGCAAACGCATTACAGGCTGCGCAAAAAAATTGCTTTGCTGACGGACTTACTACAGTTGCGGATTGCGGGCTGGATTACGAATCTGCATTATTTGTTGATTCACTGCAAAAAAATAATGAGCTTAAAATGCGCATGTACATTATGATGAGTGATCGCAAAAAGAATTTTGATTTTCTTTTTAAAAATGGAAAAATAAAAACGGATAGATTGAACGTTTGCTCATTTAAATTTTTTGCAGACGGCGCTTTAGGTTCAAGAGGCGCTTGTTTATTACAGCCTTATTCAGATAAGCCCGGATGGAGTGGTTTTTTATTAAAACCTGAAGAGCATTTTGATGCTATGGCAAAAATGATTTCAGAACATGGCTTCCAAATGTGTACGCATGCCATTGGTGATTCTGCCAACAGAATAATATTAAAAATTTATGCAAAATATTTAAAAGGGAAAAACGACAGGCGCTGGCGCATAGAACACGCGCAGGTTGTGAATAAAAATGACTTCCATTATTTTGGAGATTACAATATCGTTCCTTCTGTACAGCCTACGCACGCCACTTCTGATATGTATTGGGCCGGCGACAGATTGGGAAAGGAAAGATTGAAATATGCTTACGCGAATGAAGAACTAAAAAATGAAAACGGCTGGATTCCGTTGGGAACCGATTTTCCTGTAGAAGATATTTCTCCTATCAAAACTTTTTATGCGGCGGTATTTCGCCAGGACGCAAAAGGCTGGCCCGAAGGTGGTTTTCAAATGGAAAACGCGTTGAGCCGTGAAGATGCCCTACGTGGAATGACCATTTGGGCAGCCAAAGCCAGCTTTGAAGAGAATGAAAAAGGCAGCCTTGAAAATGAAAAATTTGCAGACTTTGTTTTGTTGGATACCGACCTGATGAATGCAAAAGAAAAAGATATTTTGAATGCAAAAGTGCTGATGACTTTTGTCAATGGTGAAAAGGTTTTTGAAGGAAATAACTATTAATTATTCAATAAAAAAAGCGGCAACAGGGTTTCCCGGTGTTGCCGCTGCCTTACCTCATAATCAAAATTATTCTGTGCCGGCTCCTACATAACCCCGCTCAGCCAGCATTTGTCCCATGGGCATAAAATCCGAATCCTCTTTCGGAGCCCATGTCGCAAGTCCGTCTACATATCTGTTATACATGCAAAAGGCCGCAGCAATTAAAACTGTATCATGAATTTCAGTATCTGTCGCACCGGCATCCCTTGCGTTTTCTATATCACCTTCACTAACATGCTTACCTCCTTTTTGTACCTGCTTTGCAATTTGCAGCAAAGCGCGCATTTTCGGAGATACGTCTTTATTAGGAAACCCTTTCTTTATCTCGGTCAAAAAATCAACCGGTTCGTTAAGCAGGTTTGCCGCTGCTGCGCCATGCGAACTATGACAGAAATGACAATCGTTCCAGTAAGATACTGATGACGCAATCATCTCTCTTTCGCCTCTTGTAAGTGAATTTTCTTTCACTAATAATATTTCAGCAAGGTTGTTTAAAGGCCCTGCAGTTTCAGGACGAAAATTAAATAAGCCAATGATTCCCGGCAGGTCGTTGTTTAGTTGAATGTGTGCCATTTGTTTATGTTTGAATTGTTTATGAAAATATAAAATATAAAAATTTGTTGCTTTACTGTTACTTTTTTTTACAACAGAATACAATGAAAATGATAAAAAATCCTGAATAACTATAAACCTAATTTTTCCCCCGCAAGCCGTGTTCCCTCCACCCTTGATTTTATTTTTGCAAAAGCAGTATCTCTTGACCTGGTATTATCATCCGCGAATGGAGAAAACCCGCAATCATCAGTAGTTCCTAATTGGCCAACAGGAATAAATTCTACCGCTTCCATTATAGTATCACAAACTTCTTCAGCAGATTCAACTTTTGGATTGAGCACATCAATCACACCCAAAAACACCGTCTGGAAAGGTTTTATGTTTTCAGAAATAGATTTCAGTACAGAACGTTTGTCTTTTTCAGCGGCATATTCCAGGTAAAAATTGCCGGCCTTTAACTCAAATAGTAGTGGAATTAAATTGACATAATTGATATCCGCACTGTGAGTTGACTCTCGATCGGCGCCCGGACACGAATGAACACCAATTCTTTTTCTTTCTTCCTCCGTAAAACGCATCAGTACTTTATTATTCAAGTCAATAAATGACTTTAATAAATTACCGCTTGGATCTAATTTCAAAGCAAGCCTTGCTTCCGTAAAATCAATCTGTACTTTATAGGCACCGCTTTCAAGACTTTTGCGGATATCAGTTTCAGCTTCATTCAGCAAATCGTTAATAAACTGTTCGTTTGAATAGCCTTCAATTTCTTCGCCGGGATATAAAAGACTTATTGCCGAAACAGAAATCACCGCCTGTTTAACCGGCAATGAAGTAAGTTCCTTTGCTCTTTGAAGAAAACTATTGGCGTAGGTTTGATAATGAAAAGGGCCTGATGTGATTTTTGGTAATTGCCTTGAATGTCCATCAGCAAAAGGAATTACAATGCCTTCCGAGGAAAGATTTTTCAAGCCATCAATCGGATAGGTTGCAAAACTTGGCTTTGCTTGTTCCCCATCTGAAATAACAGGAGAGCCTGTTTCTTCAAAACGTTTCAAAGTATCTTTTAAAGCATCATCAAAAAGACGTGATAATTCAGCTTTATCAATCTGCTTTTGCGAATAAGCAAGCATTGCATCAACAAGATACTTGGGACGAGGAATACTTCCAATCGGTTCTGTTTGAATTTTCATTTTATTATTTTTGTTTTATTTTAATTAAAAGAATTTTTAAAAAAAAGACCCCCGATAAGAATAACAGGGCCGTATTACTTGATATAAGAAAAATTTTAGCATTTAAAAATCTGCTGAAAGTCACATTCAGTATATCTTCCGAGCACCACAACCTGTTGTTTATTGAATTACAAACAACTATTCCGGCTTTAGCGTTATTCAACTAAATTCATCTGCAGAGAATTTTAATTCCATCTGGAATATGAATCATTTGATTTTTAAAAACAAGAATTCAATAAATAAGTTGATTTACTGGTCTAGGGATTACGACTTACTTTGAAAAAGGAATAAATTTATAGCCCGGTGTTTGGTTCATTTAATAGAACACTCAGAATTTCTCAATTCCATTTAAAAATAATTGACTGGCATTTTTAATCTACCAACATTTATTCTTTTTGATTTCTTAAAAGAATTCTATTAAATGATATACGAAAGTGAAGGGCAAAGCCTTTAAGTCAAAGCCGTTTTTAAACAGTAAAGTCCGGTGGCTTCTCTGGCGAAAGAAGAAGAGCGGATGGTAATTCGCCGGCTTTAAAAGATTGCCATACCTGGTGTTCAGGCGGAAGAGAATTTATTTGCGCTCCGAAAGAAGAGCTGTCAAATACAGTTAGATTTTTAAAAACAGATGTTGAGTTGTCTGCCTTTTTAGGATTTTTATTCTGGGTTAAATCATTGGCTATTTTAAAGAAATCATTTTTCGCAGTTTGAAGCGCCATTTCCTTTTTATTAGGAATACATTTCAGATACAGCGTATCGTTGGCAAGTTTTCTTTTTACATATTTGTATTTAATCCCGTCGATTTCAATTTCACCATCATAGCGCTGGTAAGACGCCCAACTGGTTTGATAAGGAAGATTTACAGGCACTTTTAGTTCAATCAATTGCGATTCATCATAATGATTTTTATCCAGGGCAACTTCCAATTGTTTGTTCGCTTGCTTCTGCATATAATCGTACATCAGGCGGTATCCAAACCAGTTGAAAGCGAAAACAACAAGAAAAAATATGGCAGTTATTTTTTTCAAAGCAAACGTTAAGAAAATAAAAAAGCAATATACAAAAATTTATCCTTATGAAAAGAAAACTAATATTTTTTACCATCCGGGAGACGGAGTAGCATCATCATTATTGACGTTGATACAAAAATAAAATCCTTCATTAAAAGTCGCTTTACTGGCTGGATTGTTTCACAGATGAACTATTTAACTTCATAATTCTTTTTATCTTTTCCAATTCCTGTCATGGTGAGCGATTTCCAGTTTTTGGGCAACAAAGTCTTTAATTGCACAATTCCTTTCGGCGTGATATCTAAACCACCAAAACCAAAAAGCACACTTTGTAAATATCCTCCTGCTCCTGTCGCAAAATAAGGATTC
>CAVUJE010000010.1:0-113011 GCA_963741705.1 uncultured Chitinophagaceae bacterium
ATTATGTAGTCTACTCGTTAGACTACGTATTGCTCATGAAGACGGATGGATCTATGGACTTTTCTGTTCGGAAAGCAGGGACGAAAATGCGCCAGCAAGTGACCAATCCGCGGCCATTGCGCAGTGTGGTATTGTTCGTACCAAAGACTTGTTGAATTGGGAAAGATTGCCCGACCTGAAAACACCTTCACCTCAACAGCGCAATGTAGTTTTGCATCCTGAATTTGTAAATAATCAATATGCTTTTTATACCCGCCCCCAGGATGATTTTGTAAATGCAGGTCGGGGCGGTGGTATTGCTATTGGCTTTTGCGACCATATTGAAAATGCGGTAATTGAAAAAGAAATTGTGATTGATGAAAAAAAATACCATACGGTTTATGAAGCTAAAAATGGCTTAGGCCCTGCGCCTATCAAGACCGAAAAAGGCTGGCTTCACCTGGCGCACGGAGTACGGAATACTGCCAGTGGCCTGCGTTATGTGCTCTATATGTTTATGACAGATTTAGATGACATTACCAAAGTAATACACAAGCCGGGTGGCTATTTTATGGCGCCTGAACGCGAAGAAAGAGTAGGGGATGTATCGAATGTTCTTTTCTCAAATGGATGGATTGCGGATGACGACGGAACCGTATTTATTTACTATGCCTCTTCAGATTTAAAAATGCATGTTGCGATTTCCACAATTGACAAGTTACTTGATTATGTAATATATACACCGGAAGATGGCTTCACGTCTGACAGTTCGCTACAAACCGTTCTGGATATTATTAAGAAGAATAAACAATGCAGGAAAGAGACCGATCAAAAAACAGGAACATTATTTTCTGAGCCAGTAAAGCAATAAATAGCGAGGATTTTTATTTTCTGCTATTGCGAAAGTTTTTGAAAGTTCACATGGGCGAAAGATTGAGGCGTGCTTCCCGCTTTGTATTCTTTGTTATATCTATACTATCTCTGTTACAATTGCATTTAAATAGTCTGACAAAGAATTTTTATTTCAAAATAAAAAGACTAAATAAAAGTTCGTTTACTGTTTACCTTTTAATCAGCGGATCGTTCCGTAAGGATGCGTTCTAAAAAAAGATTGTTAATTGTTGATTTATTTCTACAACAAGATTGCATACTTAGCCGTTGAAATTTAATTTTCTTTATTTCAATTCAACTTTAGTATGGGTAATATTTTTTAAAATCTGCGAAAGAATAAGCCCGTAAATCACAAAGCCGGTAAAAACGATATAGCCCGGTTGCAGGGCAGTATTATTGGTGGTAATACTCGTGACGGTTTCATTATGAATATTAAGATTGGCAAGCTGGCTTTCGAGTATGCCGTTAAAGCCTATATACGTCATGAGTATGGCCACCACCATTACATCGGCCATGCTCCACTTTCCCGATTTAAAAGCAAAATATTTTATGTATTTATTTTTGGCCCATTTCTTTTTACTGAGTAAATAAATACCGGTTGAAGATAATTTGGCAATGGGAAACAAAATACTAAAGCATAGAATAAGAATGCCGACAATAATTGAATCGTACTGTCCTGTATTAAGAAGAATTTTTACCACATCCAAAATGCTTTTGCTTTGAAAAAAAAGTACCTGGTTATTGAAAGAAATGTTTTGGCCTATGAGATGAAAGTTTAATGTTTTTATGCGCGCATCTACTTCAATCATAGTGGTGGTAAGCCCCACTAATAATAAAACCAGGGCAATCAAAATAGACATTATATAGAGCGTAGTATGCAAAGATTCATCATGTCTTATCAGCCGCCAGATGCCCAGCACAATAAGAACACAAACCAACATGCCAAATGCATACAAATAAGTATCGTGAACCAGGCTGGAAATAGAAGAAGTGATGTTATTTTGAAAAGTAGTTTTATTGTTTACATGGTATTTATTAAAAATAGAATCTATGGCCGCATTTTTTACATTGGCAGCACTGTCGTAAGTTTCTTCTTCAAGCTGGTTTATTTTGCTTTCGGCAAGGTTAGCAAGCCTTTCTTTACTTGAAGGCTTCTTTATTTCCTGCATTATTTTTTTGGCAAACACCGGTACCTGCTTATGCAAATCATCTTCATCAACAAAGGTTTTAAATGCCAGTTTCTTTATTTTGCCGCCTAACGATTTTTTAGGCTTGTTGATCATGCTTACTGCCTTATCAATTAAAGCATTTAAAATTTGCTCAATTTCTTTTTCAAGTTCAGCTTCCTGCGATGGAGTAAAATCAAAATTCTGCAACCGGTTGGTAATTATCGTATCAATTTTATCCCGCCATTCGCTTACCGACAGCATCCCAAAAGCGACGTTGTTTACCACACTAAAATCTTCTTTCATTTGTTCCTGTTGTGCGGAAAGATGATGAACTTTGTATCCGCAAAAAGCGGTAGTAATCAGAAGCAATGAAACAACGGCGATGAGCACTGCCTTTGATATTTTTAAAGGTGATTCTTTTTTATTTTTTTGAGTAGCCACTGAAAGTATTTGATGAAATTATCTTTATACCATAAGAATCAGACCAATATTAATATGCAACAAGATGAGCAAGATCGCTGAAGGGGAAAATCATTTTTTTTAGACCAAGGGCCTAATCTTTATTCGCCACTAACTGATTCCTGCAAATTCTTTAATCCTGATTCAGACAAGTTATCTTTAATCTAAAATAGAGAGGCTGCCATTTCAAAATAAATTTTACAAAAATCCATGAACGATTTATTACAACAATACAAAGAAGAGTTGGAAAATGAATTGAAAGAAATTCTTGAGTTCTGGCAAAAGAAAACCATTGATTCCAATAACGGGGGTTTCTATGGAAAGATTGATAACGATAATAAAATTTTTGATGAAGCGCCAAAAGGTTCTGTATTAAACAGCCGGATCTTATGGGCCTTTTCTGCGGCCTATAATCTTACTAAAAATGAAAATTATTTACTTACTGCGCAAAAAGCATTTACATATTTTAAAGATCATTTTATTGATAAGGAATTCGGAGGAGTCTTTTGGACAGTGGATTACAAGGGGAATCCGCTGGATACCAAAAAGCAAATTTATGCACTCGCATTTGCTGTGTATGGCTTGAGTGAATTTTATAACAGTAGCAAAAATGAAGAAGCTCTCCATCTTGCAATTGATTTATTCCATACCATTTTGAAATACAGTTACGACCGGGAACATGGAGGTTACCTCGAAGCGCTTACAAGGGACTGGAAAGATATTGAGGATTTAAGACTGAGCAATAAAGATGCAAATGAAAAGAAATCTATGAATACCCATTTACATTTGCTTGAGGCTTTTGCAAATCTCTACCGGTCATGGACAGACGAAATAATGAAAGAAAAAATTACTGAGCTAATTTATATTTTTCTTAATCGCATAATTGATAATAAAACGCATCATCTAATTTTATTTTTTGATGAGACATGGAATCCAAAATCGAAAATTATTTCATATGGCCACGATATAGAAGCTGCGTGGCTAATTGAAGAGGCTGCCGCGATAATTGGAAATTCAAATTTATTGGAACAGGTAAAAAGACAATCTGTATTAATAGCAAATGCAGCCACCGACGGGCTTGACATTGATGGCGGTTTATGGTATGAATACGATATTGATAAGGATAATTTAATAAAAGAAAAACATTGGTGGCCGCAGGCAGAAGCAATGGTTGGGTTTTTTAATGCATGGCAAATCACTAAAGACGATGGCTTTTTGCAGTACTCTTTACAAAGCTGGCATTTTGTAGAAAAGCATATTCTTGATAAGAAAAACGGCGAATGGTTTTGGGGAATTAGGGAAAATAATTCAATAATGGATGAAGATAAGGCAGGCCTTTGGAAATGCCCGTATCATAATGGCCGTGCATGTATTGAGTTGATAAAGCGTATAGAATAATTCTGAAAATAAAGTTAAATAAAAGCAGGCATCATGCTTGCAAAAAAGTAGAGCTAAAATAAAAATCCGGTGGATTTGTTCGATTACTGTAAGCCAATTGGACCAACGTTTATACAGTTTTGCAAAAAAAGCAGCTAATCGTGAGATATATGAATGGCCGAAGGCCAATGCACAATTGGATTTGGTTTATCATAAATAAACTCATAAAAAAGGTTTCCAAAACAATAAAGGTTTCGCCGGTAGCGCCTTGATTTCCGAAATGCAGACTTACAAATCCTGCTATTAAAATATAAAAATTATGACAAGAAATGATTACACCTAATTTAAGAATAACGTATCTTGTTCTTCTTTTTAATATTGCACAATCTGGTATCAGTCAGGTAAATAACATAAGACATTTTTCATCTTTTTTAAAAAATAAACAATGACAACAAGACGTTCGTTTTTAAAAACTTCCACCGTTCTTTCAGCAGGGCTAATGATTGCTCCTTCTGCATTTAAACAAAAAAAACAATTAATCGGGTTGCAATTATATACAGTTCGTGATGCAATGGCAAAAGATCCAAAAGGCTGCACTGGCAAAGGTTGCAAAAATCGGCTACAATTCTGTAGAAGGCGCTACTTATACAGGAGATGAAAAGTTTTATGGAATGAGCTCCTGTAGAATTTAAAGAAGTTTTAAAAGATAATGGTCTTGTAATGTACAGCAGCCACTACAGGCTGGGCGAAGATAAAATGAATGGAAAGGATGATGAAAGGTACGATGTTGCATGATTGGGATAAAGCGATTGAGGATGCTAAAGAAGTAGGTTTAAAATATATGATTTGCGCATGGCTGTCGCCGGAAGAGCGTGGCACTCTTGACCATTACAAAAAAGTGGCGGATGATTTAAATGTTGCCGGAGAAAAATGTAAAAAGGCAGGCATTCAATTATGTTATCACAATCACAATTTTGAATTTATAGCCCAAGAACGGGAAATTACCTTATGATATTTTAATGGCAACGGATAAAGACCTGGTAAAAATGGAAATGGATATTTACTGGATAAAAAAAGCAGGACAGGATCCGATTGCACTTTTCAAAAAACATCCGGGACGTTATCCATTGTGGCATGTAAAAGATATGGATAAAACACCTGAGACAAAATTTTACAGAAGTAGGAAATGGCATGATAAATTTTAAAGAGATTTTTAAATATAAGAACCTGGCAGGAATGAAATACTTTTTATGTTGAACAGGACAAACTCCGGGTGATCCATTCGTAAGTATTGCAGAAAGTATTGAATTATATCAAAAAGAATTTGGTGTAGAGAAATAAAAGTGAAGTCCGGAAGCTTATCACTTAAATTTACAATTCAGTAACTCATTAATAATATCAATCTAAATTTTTAAAATCAATAAATAATGAAAACAATTTAAAAGCGGTTTCCGTCGTTTTTTCGATTTCTTATCCTTTCGTCTAATATTTACAGTAACCACAAACTCATCTGGCAGTAAACCAGCAAATAATACGATTTTTCAAATCAGGGTTGTATCATTTAAAAGATGATAACCAGGTAAGCATGACCGATGATTTTTTGAAAGATGCTTATCCTGCCGGCATTGCACCGTTTTGGAATAAAAAATATTGGCGTATTTAAACCAATCAGCAAATGATACCGCCGTCTGATAAATTGATTTATGTGTTGATTCCGTTTACTTCTCTTGATCAATGGATGAAAATAAGTGAGCGCCTCAACAATGATGAAACTTACAAAACTGCCGGAGAAAATTTTTTTCATGCGGATGCTAAAAATCCCGCTTTTCGTAAGATTGGAATCTATTTTATTGCAGCCGTTTTCCGGGCAAACATTCCTGAATATCCCTAAATCAAAAGATGCAGGCCGAGTTTTTGAATTAAGAAGTTACGAAAGCCCTACATGGCATCTGGCAGATAAAAAAAGGGCTATGTTTAATAAAGATGAAATGAATATATTTTCCAGGCTCGGGTTTAATCCTGTCTTTTATGCGGAAGTAATTTCCGGAAGCCACATGCCCAATCTAATGTACATGCCCATTTTTAAAAGTGTGGAAGACAGGAATGCGCAATGGAAAGTTTTTGGCAGCGACCCTAAATGGAAAGAAATTTCTGCTGATCCCTTTAATGAAAACAATGTTTCTGTATCGCACATTGATAGCATCCTAATGCACTCTACTGACTATTCGGATTATTAATAACAATAAAATATACCATGGTTACTAAAACGTTTCGCTTTCTAAAATTTGCATTGTCTAAGTTTTTTTATGATCCTCACGTCAAATACCTTTTCTCAAAAGATCGGAGTTTTTGAAGGCCAAACGGATGTAGGGAAAGTACTTCATAAAGGCAATGCAGTTTATAATTCTGCATCTGAGGAATATTCCGTTTCCGGATCAGGAAGCAATATTTGGTTTACCAACGATGAATTTCATTTTGTCTGGAAAAAAATGAAAGGCGATTTTATTTTGCGTGCGCGTGGAAAGTTTTTGGGAAAAGGTGTGGAAGAGCATCGCAAATATGGCTGGATGGTCAGACAGAACCTGGATACAAGTTCAACGATGGTAGCAGCCACCATTCATGGAAACGGGCTTACTTCTCTTCAATACAGAACGGCGCCTCATACAAATGTGGAAGAAAAGCAATTTGATATCAAAGGCCCGGATGTAGTTCAATTGGAAAGAAAGGGAGAACCAATTTATCATGTCTGTCGCTCATTTCGGAGACACATTTGTTTCGCAGGAAATCTCTAATATTAAGTTTGATGGAGATGTATATGTAGGTTTATTTGTTTGCGCACATAACAAAGATGTGGTTGAAAAAGCGACTTTTGAAAATGTAAGAATCGTTGTTCCGGCGCCGAAAGATTTGGTTCCTTACAGGAAAATACCTTGGAAGCCATATAGAAACAATGGATGTGATGACAGGAAAGAGAAAAATATTGTACACTGAAAATGTTTCTCTTCAGGCGCCTAACTGGACAAAGGATGGAAAACATTTGATCTATAATTCCCATGGTTCACTTTACGGTTTGATCTTCAAATCCGCAAACCAAAATTGCTTCCAACCGGAAATGTAAAAAATATTAATAATGATCATGTAATTTCTTTTGATGGAAAAATGTTGGGAATAAGCGCTCGCAGCCCGATGGGAAAATAGGTTCTACTGTTTATACCGTTCCCATTACAGGAGGACAACCAAAATTGATAACCCCGCTTTTGGGTTTTTCTTATTTTCACGGATGGTCCCCGGATGGTAAGTGGCTAACGTACACGGCTAAACGAAATAATGATCCTACGCCTGCCGGATTTGATATTTATAAAATTCCATCGAACGGCGGAAAGGAAATACAACTCACCAATGTAACCGGTTTGGACGATGGGCCGGAATACAGCCCTGATGGAAAATATATTTATTTCAATTCGGTAAGAAGCGGATTGATGCAACTATGGCGAATGAAGCCTGATGGAAGCGATCCTGAACAATTAACCAACGATGAATACAACAACTGGTTTGCGCATGTTTCGCCTGACGGCAAATGGATTGTTTGTATCACGTTTTTAAAAGATGAAGTAAAGCCTGATGATCATCCTTTTTATAAACATGTTTATTTGAGAATGATGCCTGCAAACGGTGGCCCGCTGAAAGTAATTGCTTATTTATATGGAGGACAGGGCACGATCAATACGCCTTCATGGTCGCCGGATAGTAAAAAGATTGCTTTTGTAAGTAATACAGACATGTCGGAGTAAGCCAGGAATTACTGTATTTTTTTGAATGAAAGCAAAGTATTTTCGGAAAAAAAATAATTCGTTCAAATTCGTAATTCATAAATAGGTAGGCTTAAATTGTTACGCCTGTGTAATTGAATGGTGTGATTGCTTTCAATTCTTTTTTTAATGCTGCAGAAATTTTCAATGAGCTAATAAAAGAATGAATGGCTATTTTATCAATAGCATTTTTCCCCCTGGTCAGCTCTTTTAAAGCTTCGTAAGGTTTTGGATAATTTTCTCTTCTTAAAATAGTTTGAATCGCTTCAGCTACTACAGCCCAGTTGTTGTCCAGGTCGTCATGTAGTTTTTGCTCGTTCAAAATTAATTTGCCAAGCCCTTTTTCGATGGATAAAATGGAAAGCAGCGTATGCGCTACCGGCATTCCGATATTTCTGATAACAGTTGAATCTGTCAGGTCTCTTTGCAAACGTGAAATCGGTAGTTTGGCTGAAAGATGTTCCAGTAAAGCGTTTGCTATTCCTAAATTACCTTCTGCATTTTCAAAATCTATTGGATTTACTTTATGCGGCATCGCGCTGCTACCTATTTCTCCCGCTTTAATTTTTTGTTTAAAATATTCCATGCTGATATAAGTCCAGATGTCGCGGCACAAATCAATGAGAATAGTATTGATCCTTTTTATGGTGTCAAAATGAGCTGCGAGAAGATCATAATGTTCTATCTGCGTAGTGAACTGCTGGCGTTGTAAACCTAATTTTTGTTCCAAAAATTTATTGGCAAAATCAACCCAGTGTATTTTCGGGTACGCTACTACGTGAGCATTAAAATTTCCTGTTGCTCCGCCAAATTTTGCAGTAAAAGGAATGTAGCTGAATTGCTGAATTTGGTTCTCAATCCTCTCTGCAAAAACCTTTATTTCTTTTCCTAAAATTGTGGGAGAAGCTGGCTGCCCGTGAGTTCTGGCCAGCATTGGGATGTCTTTCCAATTTTTAGCCATTTCCTCCAGGCGGTTTTGCAGATTAATGATTGCAGGTAAATAATCGTGCTCAATAGCGTCCTTCCACAATAAAGGAATAGCTGTGTTATTAATATCCTGCGAGGTTAACCCAAAGTGAATCCATTCCTGCAAATTTTCTGCCCCAGCTTCTTTTACTTTTTCTTTCAAAAAATATTCCACCGCCTTTACATCATGGTTGGTTATTTTTTCTGTAGCTTTTATTTTTTCCGCATCTTCAATAGAAAATTCATTTCCAATATTTCTTAATTGTGTTTTAAGCTTAGATGATATTTTAAAAAACTTTTTTTCACCCAGAAAAAGAAAATATTCGATCTCTACTTTTACGCGATATTTTATTAGAGCGAATTCTGAAAAATATTGATCTAAATTTTGAAGTTGATTACGATATCTTCCGTCAATTGGAGAGATTGCTGTGAGTGGTTGAAGTTGCATCTAAAAATATTGTTGTATTGTTCTATTGTTGAATGAATTTGTTCTTTTTTGTCTATTAAAATATCAGTAAACAAACAAATATTAAGATTTTTAATTTTATTGAATTCGAATTCACCATTGCTTATTCACTATCCACGCTTAAATTTGCGGCAAAATTAAAGTAATCTGTGCAAAGAAAACTAAGAGTGGGGGCGGTTAGTTATCTCAATACAAAACCGTTGATCTATGGAATTGAAAAAGGAATGATAAAAAATGAAGCTGACCTTTTGATTGATTATCCTTCTAAAATCGCTTCTATGTTATTGGAAGATGAAATAGATATAGGACTTGTGCCGGTAGCCATCATTCCTCAAATGAAAGAGCATCATATTATTTCTGATTATTGTATCGGAAGTGTGGGAAAAGTGGCCAGTGTATGCCTTTTCAGCGAGGTTCCGTTAAATGAGATTGAAACTGTTTTATTAGATTATCAAAGCCGGACTTCAGTAGCTTTGCTGAAAGTTTTGATAAAAGATTTTTGGAAAATAAAAGTTGTTTTTGAAAATACGTCCGGAAATTACCAGGAAAAAATATCAGGAACAACCGCAGGGCTTGTTATTGGCGACCGTGCCTTACAACAAAGAAAAGTCTCATCTTTTATTTATGATTTGGGTGAAGAATGGGAAAAGTTTACAGGGCTGCCTTTTGTATACGCAGCATGGATTAGTAATAAAAAATTGGAAGGCCATTTTATTGATGAATTTAACGCGGCTAATGAGGTTGGGCTGAATGATCTTGGATAAAGTTGTTCATGAAAATCCGATTAATTTTTTTGACCTTCATCATTATTATAGAGATTGTATCAGTTTTGGTCTTGATTTAGAAAAAAGAAAGGGAATGGAATTATTCCTTTCGTATTTGACACCAGGGAAAGCAGGATAAGGATTTGAATTATTTATCAGGACTTGTTTGCCGAATACAATCCATTAAAATAAAAATCTGGTAAGAATAACTATGAGACTATTTATCAGGAAGATACTTCAAAAATTCGGGTATGATATTGTCAAATATCATTCAACCTATATCGTAGGAAATATTGACCAGGAGAACCTTGATGGAGAATATAGATGGTTGAAAGATTTTAATTTCATGACCATCCTGGATATTGGCGCTAATGAAGGACAGTTTGCAGATAAAATACATACACTTTTCCCTTCATCTGTGATATATGCTTTCGAACCTATTCCCGAAACATTTGCATTGCTTCAAAAAAACTTTAAAGATGTAAAACAATTAAAGGCAATTAACCTGGCGCTTGGCGATACCACAGGAGAAATTTCTTTTAATAAAAATGAATATTCTGCTTCATCTTCGCTGTTGCCTTTGTCAGAAAACCATATAGATAACTTCGATTATGCAGTAAAAACAGATCCAATCAAAGTAAAGATAGATAGATTGGAAAATTTTTTAGGCAAGGAGAAAATTGACTTTCCTATGCTGATAAAAATTGACGTACAAGGCTTTGAAGATAAAGTGATAAAAGGCGGTATCGAAGTAATTAAAAAGGCAGATTTAGTTCTCTGCGAAGTTTCCTTTGTTGAATTATATAAAGGCCAGTTGCTTTTTGAAGAAACGTACGAAATGATGAAGAACCTTGGATTCAGATATGCAGGAAGTATAGAACAACTCAGGTCTCCTGAAACTAATCGTATTTTGCAGGCGGATGCAGTATTTATTAAGGCAAATAAAATGGGTTAAGGCTTGCCTTAATCATTTACAGTAAATAATAATAATATCAATTTATGGGTTATGTAAGCTTTTCAATTCCAAAGAAAATTGTTTTGCGTTTTAAAGAAAAAGGCGGCATAAAAAACTTTGTGGAAACAGGCACTTATAAAGGCGGCACGTGTTTTTGGGCGGGCCATCATTTTGATAACGTGTATACTATTGAAATCGATCCTGCTATTAGTAAGGCTACTTCTGAAGATCCGGCGTGCCCGGCCAATATTAAATTTTATGTTGGTAATAGTAAAGATGTTCTGCCTAAGCTGGTGGCAGAATTGAAAGGCCCTTCCGTGTTTTGGCTTGATGGCCATTGGTGCAATGTATCCGAAATGGGCAAGGATATGGAATGCCCGCTTATAGATGAATTGAAGGCGCTTAAAGATTTTGGTGATTCTGTAATTTTAATTGACGATGCCAGGGCTTTCTTAGGCCCTTTGCCTCCTCCTCACGATAATAGCCAGTGGCCGAGGATTGATGAAATATTTTTATTGCTAAAGGCTCAATTCCCCTCCAACCTGGTTACGATTGTTGATGATGTGATTTATTGCGTCCCTTCAAATCTTATTCCTGTGTTTAGTGAATGTTGGATCGAAGATTATAAAGAAAGATTCAGTGGACAAGGGAAAAATTCGCTTATTGAAAAAGGGAAGACGATCTTAGGAATCCGTGGCGTTAAAAAGTGACAGCAAGTTATTTTTGCCATCGATTGGAAGAATAATTCCTGGTAGAAGTTAGAAGTATCTAAAAAATAATCATCAGAAAAAATAAAATCAAAAAGTGGCGCCGGTTACAATGAGTCCACAAACGGAAGCCGCTAATATTATTGTATGCTTCCCAGAATTTCAATAATTATTGTTGTTTTTAACGGAGCGAAGACGATTCAAAAAACCATTAGCAGCGTTTTGAATCAAACCTATAATAATTTTGAATTAATTATTGTGGATGGCGCTTCCAGTGATGAAACAATCTCAATATTGAAACAAATTCATCATCCGTTTTTTTCATGGAAAAGTGAACCTGATAAAGGTATTTATGATGCCATGAATAAAGGCATAGAAAGAGCTACAGGAGATTGGATTTATTTTCTCGGAGCTGATGATAATCTTTATAATAAAGAAGTTCTGTCATTATTGTTCGATGGCAGCGATTTTGAAAATATAAATTTTTTGTACGGAAATGTAGAGAGAGAAGAGTTTAAAGATGTGTACGATGGCGAGTTTGATTATAGAAAATTATTGATAAAAAATATTTCACACCAGGCAATATTTTATAATATAAATATTTTTCAGAAAGTTGGTAAATACAATCTGCAATATAAAACACATGCTGACTGGGATTTTAACCTCCGTTGTTTTGAAAACAAAGAAATCAAGATAAGATATACTGATAAAATTGTAGCGCGCTTTGGCAAAGGTGGACTTAGTGGCAATTACGATATTCCTTTTTTTAGAGAATCTCTGCTGCCCAGGAAGTTGTCGTTTTTGAAAAATGAAAAAAACAAATTGTATAATTTGAAAAGCTATGACGAGTGGTGGCGTTTTATACGCAATGCCGGGATAAGAAGTGAAAACGATTTTATTAACTCTGGATATCATCTTGCTATACCACCTGTAATTTTATCCATGGTAAAGAGGCAAAATAAATTACCGGAATATCTATTGCACAAAGGCGTTTTTTCAAAAATGGTTATGTTTATAAATTATTTATTCAGCAATCATAAAACCAGTATTTGATTCAGCTTTCCATCATCATCGTCAATTATAAAAGCGCTCAGTTAGTTTGCGATTGTGTGCAATCTATATATGCACAAAATTCAAAAATGAATTTTGAAATTATTGTGGTTGATAATCATTCCGAAGATGCAGGCAAAGAAAAAATTTGTTCATTATTTCCCGAAATAATCTGGATAGAAATGGGCTATAATTCCGGGTTTGCAAGAGCGAATAATGAAGGAATACGTAAATCTAAGGCAAATGTTGTTTTACTGCTAAATTCAGATACAATTATTGAAAGTAATGCTATAGAAAAATGCCTGGACCAGTTTTCTCCTTCAAAATACGTTGCTTGCGGGGTACAATTATTAAACCCTGACAGCACTCCGCAGATTTCCGGAAATTATGCGATGAAAGGCGGCCTAAATTATTTGTTGCCTTTGCCCTTTTTGGGTGTTTTATTAAAAGCTTTTGCCAACATTTTATCAGTAAAAAAGCCAAACGTACCTGAAGCTGCCGGAGTAGTTGAGGTTGACTGGATCA
The DNA here is from genome assembly GCA_963741705.1 of uncultured Chitinophagaceae bacterium. Taxonomy (GTDB): domain Bacteria; phylum Bacteroidota; class Bacteroidia; order Chitinophagales; family Chitinophagaceae; genus Ginsengibacter. The sequence continues at coordinate 13,118 of CAVUJE010000010.1, forward strand.
ATGGCGCGTTCCTGATGGTAAAAAAAGAAGCCATTGAAAAAGCAGGATTGTTGGATGGGGATTTTTTCTTGTATGCGGAAGAAGCGGAATGGTGTAGCCGGTTGAAAAAAACAGGCAAATTATGTATCTACGGAGATGTAAATGTAATTCACCTGCAGGGCGAAACATCCAATGAAACTTTTGGTTCTACCGGTAAGGGCTACACTAATTTATTTGATCGCAAAGGCAGGCAGATCATGCTCTCCAATCTTGTAAGGATCAGAAAGGAATTTGGTACTACCTGGTTTATTTTTATCCTATCGGTTTATACGTTTGAGATACCCTTTTTTTTTATCGGAGTGGTAATTTCTAAACTGTTTTTTTCAAAAAAATATTCCTTCCAGCAAACAAACAAATATGCAGGAAATGTATTTAGTATAATAAATCTTAGTCCCAAAATCATTTCCGGCAAACCTCATTTTTATAAAGTTTTATAACAAATGCGGATCAGGTTCTTTCTTTTTTACCGCATAAAAAATGATGGTCGCGATAATCAGTAACGCTACTAAAATATTAGCAATAATACTGATCCATCTCCCTGTGGTAAAAGATTTTGGCTCAAACCTGAATTCTATTTCATGATTACCTGCCGGGATATACATTCCCCGGAGAACATAATCAGTTTTTACGTAATCTGCTTTATTGCCATCTATGTAAGCGTTCCAGCCTTCAGGGTAATACACTTCACTAAATACGGCAAATCCGGGAACGGCTGATGAGAACCTGTAATCTATTTTATCATTCAGGTTTTGTACAAATTTGATATAAGCTACTGAGTCGTATTTGGGCGGTGAAGTAATCTGGCCTTTATATTTATTTTCAACAATAGCCGTATCCCTCACATCAGTACTGTCGAGCGCAGCCATTTCCTGGTCTGCATTGTCCACGTATTTTATTCCTTTTACGAGCCAGCAATTGCCAAAAGCGCCCGGATTTAACTGTGCCACAGCTTTGCCGGTTTGCGGATCGGGAACAATAAAATATTTCGTATTCAGCATATTAAAGACGCGCATATTTCCTTTGCTCAACTGGTTTGTAATAATATCATTATACAAACCCAGTTTGGCCGGATGATAACCGCCTACTGAATTAAGATGATAAGCTGTTGTTGCGTCATTAAATGGATCAACTGTTTCATTAAACACCCTGAAGTTAGCATGATCAGGATCTTTCAGGATTTGTGTAACAGCCGGTGAAGGTATGAAGGCAGACTCGAAATCTTCAGGCTCTACATAATTATTGGAATTTAAATAGCGTAAGGCCACGCCAATTAAATCATACGCCGAAAGGATAATGAGCGCCCCTACAAGTATTTTTGCAGAAAGTTTTTTTCTCAAATACATACCCATCAGTAGTAATGCAAGCCCAATCAGAATAAACGATCTTAAAAGATCTTTTCCCATCAGGCTTTTCCTGTCTGATTGCAACGCGCTTATAATATTTCGGCTGGTTAGTTCTGCCTGCTGTTCTAACTGAGGTGGCGCCTGTTGCCCCTGTGGAACGTGCATAAGGCTTTGTTTAAAATTATCCCTGATGGCTTTGTCGTTGGGGCCTGAGAAAGAAGCCATCATATAAAACAGAGCAAGAAACACCAGGATGGCCCCGGCAATAATGGCCGTGGTTTTTAATTTTTTCCATGCTTCAGTAACATCAATTTCTTTTGAAACCAATTTTGTAAGAACGAGAACCCCCATCAGTGGGAAACACAATTGAGGAATTACCAATGCCATGGTTGGCGCGCGAAATTTGTTATAGAAGGGAAGATAATCAAAGAGGAAATAATTGAAACTTTGAAAATTGGCGCCCCACGCCAATAAGACGCCCAGTACGCTTGCGGCAATCAGCCACCATTTGTACCAAGATTTTAAATAAACCACTCCAAAAATAAACAGCAGGCAAATAATGGCGCCGAGGTAAACAGGCCCCGAAGTTCCGGGCTGTTCGCCCCAATAAGAATAATGATCTTCAATTTGAATGGCCTGGTCTTCAGGCGCGCCCAGTTGAGAATACAAGTCTGAAAACTTTGTAGGTGTAGTGTATTCATCTCCGCCATTACTTCCTCCATATAATCCCGGAACGATAAAAGTGAAAGTTTCTCCAAAACCAAGGCTATACCTGAAAGCATAATCTTTATCAAGTCCACCTTTGGTTTTATTTCCCTGGATTTCCTGCGTTAGTTCTGACTTACCACCGCGCATGCTTTCTTTTGCATATTGATAAGTTGGCATCATTGAAACCGCGCAACAGGCAAGGCCAACTATTCCTGCCAACAACCCTAATCCTGTGCTTTTGATAGCATTGGCAAATTGTTTTTCCTGGTAACTTCTTATTAAAAAAGCAATAGTCATTATTACTGCAATCATCAAAGTATAATAAACAATCTGCACATGATTTTGCGCTATCATCAGTGAAGAAATGAGTGCTGTTATTGAGAAACCTGCGAGGTATTTTTTCTTAAAAATCAAAAGCAAACCGCCCAATACAGCCGGAGCATAGCCTAATGAAACCATTTGAGTATTATGCCCCACGGAAACTATTATCGGATCAAAGGTGGAATACGCGTAAGCCAACCCACCAAGAATGCTTACCCAGGGATTAGCCCCTGCTACCACGCATAAAAAATAAAAACAAATACAGGCTAAAAAGAAAAAGCCCGCAGGAATAGGAAGCCCCAAACTAAGAACTTCTGAAAAATAATCCACTGAAATTTTGGTTCGTGCGTCAAAAGCGATTTGGTAGGCAGGCATACCACTGAACATACTGTTGGTCCACAAAGGAAAGTGGCCATATTTATCTTTAAATTCGAAAGATTGTTGCGCCATTCCGTGCCATTGCTGTGTGTCTGATCCCTGGGGCACTTTTCCTTGCAAAGCCGGTTTGCAATAAATAACGGCAACAATCAAAAAAAGAACAATAGCGATAATGTGGGGAAGTATTTTTTGGAAACTTAGATTCTTCATGAAGAAATATTTTCATTTAGGTAGCAAAGTAAATGATTTTAAGTGAATGGTGAATCTTGAAGAATGTTTAAAATGTACGCAAGGTTAACTGGGCCCCAGGTGGCACACAACGGGATAAACTTCAATATTATGGTTTGCCCGTAGAAGTTACAGAATAACCACCTGTTCAACAATAGGAACAAACTACTATAAAATGATATCTTTATAAAGATAATTTAACTAAAAGAAAATCATTTTAACTTTATAATATATTCAAACTTATATTATGAAAACTATCTACAAAATAAGCATAGTCGCTTTGATTTTCATATTTTCCGGTTGCAGTAAGGATTTTTTGAAAAGCTATGAGCGTAGAATTGTGGGTACATGGAAAATAAGTTATGTGAACAACATTGGGCTGGGTGGAAGTTCGTCTGATCTTCCTTTCAATCATGGAACATTTACCTTCCTGGAAGACGGGAGCCTGGAATATACCAATTCAGCAAATGATATCTTTAAAGGGAAATGGGACATAGTAAAAAAGATGCAAGGCGATCAAACCGTTAGAAGTTTAGAAATCTCAGCTGTTGATTTTACAAGCCACCAGGTACTAACGCAATATTATGATAACATGAATTTTACCGGCACTAATCATTTCAAGGCAACTATTAATGTAAGCTTTCATACCTACGTTACACATTTTATCAGGTAAATTAATAAGCAATGAAAGAAGTTTGAGAATTATTGACCCGAATCCAATTTTCTCCGCCTCGGCCTTTTCCAAAATAATAATTTCTTATTATCCTGTTTAATTAAGAATATATAATGTTCTGATTAAACTGAATGTAGTTTACATTTTTAGTGCATTCCCTCTGTTTAATTTCAAGTTTTTAATAGTTCTGAATTTATTATATTTCCGCCATGAAATACTTATGGACGACTATCTTTTGTTTCATTACTATCGTTGGCCGGACCCAGATCGTAAATGTCGAATCACAAAGAATCCAAAGCGACACCACAGGATGGTTCGGAAGCTTTGGAGTCTCTTTCGAACTGGATAAAAATAAAGTGCAGGTGCTCAATTTGAATACCAATGCCCAGATAGAATACAAGCGAGCCAGGAACCTATACCTTTTTTTAATTAATTATGATCTGCTGGAAGGCGACACTCAAACTCTTCAGAATAACTTGTTTTTTCACCTCCGTTATAATTATAAAATAAACCACCTGCTGCGACTGGAAGCATTCACCCAACTCCAGCAGAATGGACTTTCGGGTATCAAAAGCAGGTGGCTAATTGGCGCAGGGCCACGTTTTAAAATAATTAAAACAAAAAAACTTTCCTTCTTTGCCGCAGCGCTTGTCATGTACGAAGATGAACAAGAACTAACCAAGCCGCCATTATCCCAGAGAAATATTCGCAACTCCAGTTATGTTACTGCTTCGTGGCGTCCTGATAACAGGGCTGAGATAACCACCACTTTCTTTTACCAGCCACTTTTCGAGGATTTTTCAGATTTCAGGTTGCTTCATGAATTAAAAGTGAAATTTAAGTTCACCAAAAAATTCTCGTTTTTTACGACATGGTCTTTTTTATATGACAGCAAACCTGCTATTGAGGTACCCAATAATATTTACACTTTAAAAAATGGGATAGAGTACGAATTTTGATGCAAGGATTCTGCTTAGAACTAAAAATGTTTTATTTTTCTGCTTTACAGATGATTGCGTATAAACGTAATGGTGATACTCATTCAAATCTTTATTTTTTTAATTCTCTTGGCTTTCCACCTTGTCTCCAATGCTCTTCAATCTTTTCAAGGGCAATGCCTTTTGTTTCAGGAATATAAAAATAGCCCCAGAAAATTCCTATAATACCGATCGCTGCATAAAACCAGAAAGCGCCTGCAGGATTGCCATTGTTAATTGCCTGCACGGAAAAAGTGTTAGTGGCGGCATCATATACTTTCTCGTGGGTGATGATACCACCGCCGGTAGAAGTAAGCAACTTTACAATTTTAAAAAATGTGAACGCAACGATACCGTTAAATAACCAGTTTGACAACGAACCGATGGACGAACCAATTCCCCTGACACGTAAGGGGAAAATTTCTGAAATAATCAGCCATCCCAGCGGTCCCAGGCTGATGGCAAAAAAGGCGATATAAACCCAGACAAAAATAATGGCAAGCCATTTTCCCGTGTCACCCAAACTGTCATGAAAAGCGAATACCAAACCAAGTCCGATAAGAGAAGCCACAATGCCACTTAAACCTATAAAATAAAGTTTTCTCCGGCCTAATTTATCAATCATAAATAATGAAAAAACAGTGAAGGCTACATTCACAATGCCAACGCTGACTGCACCCCATATTCCTGCACGTGCGCCTTCAAAACCTACAATCATAAAAATTTTCGGACTATAATAGATAACAGTATTGATACCCACGAATTGCTGAATGAACATAATACCTACCGAAATAATTAAAGCTTTTCTCAGCCACGGGCGAAATACCTCACGAAAATTAGACCGCTCTTTAGCCCTCTCTACTTCTTCCTTCATTCGTTTCATGGATTCTTCCACAAGCCCTGGTTCTTCAATTCTTTTCAAAACGCTGTGGCTTTCTTCTTCACGTCCTTTGCTCATCAGCCACCGCGGTGTCTCAGGCAAAAAGAACATTCCTATCAACAAAATAAAACCAGGAACGATGCCCGCATAAAACATAGGCCGCCACGATTCTACATTGTTGTTATTGGCAAAAGCAAGATCACTCAGGTAAGAAACAAGGATACCTATTGTAATAAGGAGCTGAAACAACGACACCAAACGGCCACGAATATGAGTGGGAGAAATTTCGGCAATGTAGAGAGGAACCGAAAAGGAAGAAATGCCAATGGCCAGCCCGATAAATAAGCGGGAAATGATTAACATGGTAGGAGTAGGAGCCCAGCCAGACCAGGCTGCACCTACAACAAAAATGATAGCCGCAGCCAAAATAGTTTTTTTTCTTCCGAAAATATCAGATAACCTTCCCGTAAACATTGCGCCGATTACGGCACCTACCAATCCTGCAGTGGTTATGTTTTCAACCATGCTGTTGCTGAGCTTAAAATCCTGTTGAAAAAATGGAATGGCTCCGGAAATAACTCCGGTATCAAATCCAAATAAAAGTCCACCGGTAGCGGCAACAGCTGCAATGATGGTAACGAGGTTTTTGTTGTACGCTTTTTCTTTCATAAAATGAAAGTTACTAATTAATAAAATACTAATTAATAAAATATATAAGATTCCTATAGTTAAAGAGTGCTCTTTTATTTTAATATTAATCAAAATAAAAAATCAGCATTCCGGGCAAATTCTACCTGTAACTCTCTGTTATTTGAAATGCTTTTGATGAGCACTCACACAGTAAAGCAATATTTACCAGGGATTTTTGTTTTGATCTTTTTTAAATTATTTCGATTGTATTACAATTTTCGCAGCATCTAATCCAGGTGAAGAGGCTTTCAGAATAATATTGCCCGAACTTTTTTTAGATTTTATAATCACCATGCATCTTCCACGCCATGCTTTTCTTTCAGGCAATTGATAACTTTCCACACTCACCGGGTTAGCATTGCCAACGCCGGCAATGGTTCCGGGGCCTTCAATTTCAAAATGAACTAAATTTTCAGATTCAGGATTTCGGGTTCCATTTTTATCAACCAGTTCTACGGTAACATAACTGAGGTCTTGATTATCGGCTTTAATAATTTTTCTGTCAGCAGTTAAATTGATTTGGGTTGGTTCGTGCGCAGTTTTTAAAACAGAAGTATTTACTTTTTTGCCGTTATCATATCCAACTGCTTTTAATTCGCCCGCAGCATAAGGCACATGATAAACAGCCATAAATTTTGTGGAACGGTTGGTGGGTTTTTTCCCTAATGATTTTCCATTTAAAAATAATTCTGCCTCATCACAGGATGAATAAACACTTACGTCGAAAACAGAATCTTCATCACCTTTCCATGCCCAGTTTGCTACCACATCATCCCAATTCCATTTGCTCCATTCAGATTTTTTTTTATTGACAGGAAAAGAAGGCTGCAGCGGTTTTACAAAAACGGATAACTGATCTTTTTTCCAAAGTGCATCGCGATAAAATGATTGAGGGCGTTTCCATCCGCAAATATCAATATCCCCGCAATAGGCAAGATTCCAGGGATAAAATAAATTTTTATCCTGCGGATACCCAAGCCATCCAATACTTGATTCGCCAATATAATCAAAACCCGTCCACACGAAATCACCAATCACCCATGGATGATCTAACACATCCATCCAGTAGTCAAATTGTTCTAAAGGGAAAGATTCGGTAGCCACCATAATACGGTATGGCTTGCGCTGATGATCACTTACATATTTATCTTTTGCATAGTTATAACCGCAAACATCCAGGGCTGAAAAGAAAGCATCTTTCTTATCTGAAACACCATTAGCCGCAGCAGTTACAGGCCTTGTGTTATCAACTGAGCGAACATAATCTGCCAAAATTTTTGCCGTATCTGAATTGATTGCCTGTCCATTCCGGGTATTTCATTGCCGATGCTCCACATAATGATAGAAGGATGGTTTCTGTCGCGAAGCAACATGCTTTGTAAATCTCTTTGCCACCAATCCTGGAAATAAACATGATAATCATTCGCATTTTTCCCTTCAGTCCAGCAATCAAAAGCCTCGTCAATCACCAACATGCCAAGGCTATCGCAGGCTTCCAGGAATGCAGGTGCGGGAGGATTGTGCGAACACCGAATCGCATTAAAACCGCTTTCCTTCATAAGCGCTACACGCCTTATTTCTGCCCGGTCATAAGATATAGCACCAAGTGGCCCGTTATCAATATGAAAACATCCGCCTTTTAATTTCATCGGCTTATCATTAAGCATAAATCCATTTATAGTATCAAAAGAAATTTTGCGGATGCCGAATTTGGTTTCAACATAATCGGTTTGTTTTCCATCAACAAAAACTTCCGTAACGGCTTTATATAAATAGGGATTTTCAGTTGACCATAATGCCGGCGATTTCACCATTGCATTTCCATTAAATTCATATTCATCATTTGCCGGAATATTTTGTTTGGATGATGTCTTTGCAACCTCAACTCCTTTTGCATTTATAACTTTGTTGGTTAATGTAATCGTTTCTGAAGTGCCTGTTTCATTTTTTACTTTTGTACGGATATTTACTTTTGCTGATGAAGCACTCACTTCCGGTGTGATAATATATGTTCCCCATTGCGCTACATGAACGGAATTAGTTTCTATCAGCCAAACATGCCGGTTAATTCCTGAACCTGCATACCAGCGGCTGTTTGCGCCTTCATTCTTTACCTGCACTGCAATCATATTCTTTTCATTCTTTTTTATTTTATCGGTAATGTCATAATAAAAAGAAGTATAACCATAAGGATGATTTCCCAAATGAACACCATTGATCCATACATCGGAATTCATATAAACGCCATCAAATAAAATAAGAATCCTTTTATTTTGTTGGTTTACCGGTAAAGTAAAAGTTTTGCGGTACCAGCCAATTCCACCGGTAGTAAAGCCAACGCTTACACCATTAATAGCATCGGGATTGAATGGTGACTTGGTTCCTCGAAGGTCTTCTATACTCCAGTCATGAGGAAGGTCAATATTTCTCCAATCATTGTCATTAAAATTCCGCTGTTCTGCATTTACAATATCGCCGCGATGAAAACGCCAGCCTTCATCGAATAATATTTTTCTTTGAGCAAAGCATTGGAAACTAATTAACAAGCAAATGAATAAAAACGAATTCTTTTTCATAAAATTTATTAAATGATTTGTACAAGCACCTGTGCATTTTTTTTGCGGCTGATGTTGGCACACGGCCTTTGTGGGAATGAATTTAATTTAATTAATTATTTCGCACGAGAATTAAAAATATAGTAAAGCAACAAATTTGGAGGATTTTTATTTTTATAAAATCGGGAAAACAGGCACGAATGTTTGCGCTAAATAAAAGTTCAACTGTTGTCCTATTAAGCAATGAGAATCTGCCTTGGCCTTCTTTTTATTAGAAAGCTTTCTATTCTTTTATATTTGATTTAACCGCTTTTGTTTTCTTTCTATTCCCTGAAATGATTATTGCAGCTATAGCACCCATAATAATTCCTAACAAAAGAAGGTATCTATAACTTACTGAAAAGTCATGAATAATGGAATGATTATCCAAAGTTTTTAGATGATAAACAGGAATAAGCCAACTGAACAAATACGTTTGCGCTAAAACAATAAAGCAGGTGAAGGCTAACAAAATGAAACTATGTTTAACGGTGAACCTGAATAATTTCGATTCCCTGCCCACCAGGTTACCGGCTGCTGCGGCAACTGCAATAGACGAGGGAGAAATCATTTTACCAATAACTCCTCCTGAAGTATTAGCGGCAACAGTTATTACCGGGTCTATCCCGATTGAAGTGGCAGTAACACTTTGAAGCTTTCCAAATAAAGCATTGGAAGAAGTATCCGAGCCTGTAATAAATACGCCCAGCCAGCCAAGTACAGGAGCAAAAAAAGGAAATAACCAGCCGGTCTTTGCAAGTGCCTGCGCTACGGTTAAAATAATTCCTGAGTCATTTACAAGATAGGCAAACCCCAATATAGAAGCTATGGTTATGATGGGATATAAAAGTTGTTTCAGTGTGGCTACAAATACCTGCGCGCCACTTTTAAAACTCAATCCTATCAATGGAATGGCTATGATTGCTGATAAAAAAATGGCAGTGCCGGCGGCAGACAAATAATTAAATTTAAAAACATGCGGTATTAATTTGCCATCTACACCCATAATAGCATTATGAATTCCGGGAAATTGAAATACTACCTGCCCAAAAGAATTGAAAAGTTCTTTTATTGGCTGCAATCCCCATGCAATGATCATGATAGTTAAAACAATAAATGGTGACCACGCTCTGAATACCTGGGCTATAGAATATTTAATCTCCTTATTATTTGAATGCTGCATTTCATTGGGAAACCTCCAGGTATTTTTTGGTTTCCAAAATTTTATGAAAATCATCAGGCATACTATAGAACCAATACCGGCAAGAATATCGGGCAGGGATGGGCCGAGAAAATTAGAACACGCCCATTGAATTAAAGCAAAAGACAATCCGGATACCAATATGGCAGGAAAAACTTCGCGGGTTTTTTTTATGCCGCACATAAGCACCACGAGGTAAAATGGAAGTATTAAAGATATTATCGGAAGTGTTCTTCCCACCATTTGTGAAATCGCCATTTCAGGAATTGAGGTTACCTGGGATGCAACAGTAATCGGAATTCCAATAGAACCAAATGCGACAGGAGAAGTATTAGCGATAAGGCATAAACCGGCCGCATAGAGTGGATCAAACCCAAGGCCAACAAGCATTGCAGCAGTGATAGCTACAGGAGCACCAAAGCCGGCGGTTCCTTCCAGAAAGGCCCCAAAAGAAAAAGCGATTAATAAAGCCTGCAACCTTCTGTCAGAAGTAACAGACGCCATAAAATGTTTAATAATCTCAAACTGCCCGCTCTTTATAGTTATATTAAATAAAAAAAGCGCGGCAATAATTATCCAGCAAATCGGGAACAGGCCATACAGCGCGCCATTCGCTACGGAGAGGATTGATAACTTAACCGGCATACCATAAATAAAAATGGCAATCAAAACCGCTATTAAAGTAGCCAATAAAATAGCTTTGTAACCTTCCATTTTTTTTATGATCAATGCCCAGAATATAAAAAGGATTGGCACTAAAGCAACCAATACCGACAGCGCTAAATTATTAAATGGACTAGTGACCTGCGACCAATGCATATATTATGTTTTGGATGTTCGTTTAATCATGACAGTTATATCTGATAATTGTTCTTCTAATCAACTGCATTAATAAGCTTCGTAAAAAACAGTAATTAATACAGCCTATGTTTTTAATTAATTATGAATTTGAATTTGATTCAACCAATACTTTCGCGCGTGGCAGCGAGGTTTTAAAATTACAGTAAAGGAAGAAATAAGGGGAATTTTTATTTGGGGGAAATCAAAAACATAAGATGATGAATGCATTAACGATTAAAGTTCAACCGTTTAATATTAATGGTTTTTGCCCGGGAGCCATCATCAATTTTAGTGAATTTTGCCTCATCGCTCATATCATCATATACCTGCACCGATGCTATCATATCTGCTGGAATATTTTTAGCGGCCATCTTTGGGTCGGTAAGGCAATTAAACATTAACCTTTCAGCCAGCCCGTAATGCTCATTCGGTTCTTATGTGTTACTAACACCTCATGTTCCAGTTCATTACTTTTAAAGAATACGACCTTCCCATTCAGGGGAGAAATATGTTGCAATCCTTCTTCGTGGTGAATACAAAGTTCCCCACCATCTTCGGGAATCCAATCTATATTAAGATACATGATCATAGAAAATTTACGGCTGTCACTATTTTGAAAGCGATCTATGTGTTTTTTATAAAAAGTCCCTGGCGTATACAATGTATAATGAAACTCATAACTGTTGATTCCCGTATAGCAATGTTCATTCAGGTATTTTATAAAACGGTCCATCAGGTCAAAAAACCGGTTTTCATGCAGATCATTATGCCCCCGGTCGAGCCAGTGAATACTGTCTCCCCTTATAAGATTGTTGTGATCTACCAGGGCATTATTGCCTGTGCCGCCAATTTGCATTTTGTTTTCGGCAAAAAGAGTAGTAAGATTTTTTTTGAGATGACCAGCCAGGGATTCATCCAAAAAATGCTCAGCGATCCCTACCTTATCGTTGATAAAACTATCAATAAGGGTGTTGAAAATGGTTTCCAATAAATTAAATTAGGTGATAGGTGAAAGAAGTTTTGTGTAAAAAAATAATCAAAAAAGCTTGAAAATTGAGTGAAGAATAAAAGAAAGTGCGCGAAGATAAATGTAAGTTGATTACCGGATAAAAATATTTTTCCTGTAATTTTTGAATGTTGGCGGGGGCAGGAAATATAGTAAAGCAATAAATACTTTGAGTTTTTATTTTGAAAAATTAAGACTAGCCATACTTCTTTATTCTATTGCGATTTCTTCCAGAGCAGTACAAATGGGAATTTCTTCGGAAACAGTGGTAAGTTGTATCATTAGTATGAGAATTTATATTTGCGGCTTATTAAGTAAATGGACAAATAGCTTCTCAAGCAAAGCACCAGCAAACGCTACGCTGAAAGAGGGACGACCAAACCAAGAAGGTTTCAAAAACCTTCTTGGTTTGAATGAAATCAGGATTTCAGGAAGGCCAAAATTTTATAAACAAATATAATTTATCTTACAAGTTTAAAATCTCACACAATTTCCCACCAGCAAACCAATAAAAAATAAAAAATCCTATTCTTCTTTTCTCTTCTTTTTATCAGCACACAATTGTTGGCGCAAACCTCCAAACAACCGATGCACCTGAATGATAAAGAGTATCTTGAATACAGGATGTAATAGGATGCTTGCGTTGGATTTTTACCCGAAGGGCCACCAGTACGGGGATCATGCAATACTAGATTAAGGTACAAGCACCGTAGCAGATCCGGTGGAAATAATACCCACTCCAAAAATAGGATCAACGACTACCGTCCTTCCTTGTCCGGCAACCGGCGTGGTTCCACCGTTCAAACTTATTATTCCGCCATTTAATTTCATCAATGCATCTCCGGCTATATTCATTTGGGATGCAGTCAATTTCATTGTTGCATTCCCCTTTATATCCATTTGGCTTGCACTCAATTTCATTGTTGCATCCCCCTTTACATCCATTTGGGTTGCATTCAATTTCATTAAGCCAGCTGCATCTATAGTTACGTTTTGATCGGCCTTCATAGATATATTTTTACCGGATAATTTAAGATCGCCGGCAGATTGAATGGAGATGTTTGAAGTTGGATCATGGGTAACTATTGTAATGTTTCCGCTGGCATCAATTGTTACTTCGCTATTTCCCGCTTTCATGGTAATACTGTTACCGATACTTTCCACCACTAATTTCTGAGGTGTAGCGATGCCGCTATCCGGCCTTAAAGCTCCCTTTACATATAATCCATTTTTTGGAGGAACAATGCCGGAACCAATAGAAGTGCCTCCATTGGTAAATGTCTTTAATTTGGTACTGTCATACAATTCTACCATAAACGGGTCAGTGCCACCGGCCGTATCTGAAGCGCTATGATCAGTCTTTACATGCAGCGTGGCTTCCGGCGTTGTGGTATTTACGCCCACCCTCTGGTTTGTTTGCGCTGATAATTGTGAAGAGATAAAAAATAAAAAAGCCAGGTAAAGAAATCGTCTCATCATTTGAAAGTTTAGTATGTAAATAATAGTTGGCAAGTGGTTCCCGGGCAATGATTTTATATTAAAAGCAAAAATCATTCTCCGGCTAAAAATAATAATAAATATTTACTATGTAATATTGGGTGCATTTCAAATTGAAAGTTGCCTTCCTATAAGAAGTTTTTCCAAACTTAAAATAGTGTTTCTAAGGTTGGCGTTGGCAACCTTAGATTCCTTCGACAATTTGAAATCACCCGGCGACGCAACCAGGTAATCTGTAAAGTTTAAGTACATTTAAAGAAATTTTAAAACCGGGAAAAATAGCTTTTTCCCTCCTTGACTTCTTTTATTTCATGCAGCAGAAAGGAATTAAAAAATAACCATGAAAAGAATAATTGCCATCATCACAGGTCTTTGTATAGCGCAGCCCGCAATATGTCAACTCTATATTTCTTCGGGGGCAGGCTTCACTCTTTCAGGCAATGCGCAGGTCACGATGCAAAACATGAGCCTTGTAAATGATGGCACCTTATCTGTCCACGGCAATGGCCGTTTTATTTTTAACGGCAGCGATAACAATGATATATCCGGTACGCAAAAGCCTGCATTTGCAGAACTGGAAATTGCAAAAACCGGCAGCGGATTGCTCACTTTAAAAACTGATGTGGATGTAAAAAATAAAATTGTATTCACCTCCAATTTAATTGAGTTGAATAACTACAATATTAATCTGGGAACGACGGGATTGCTTGATGGAGAAAATGAAAACAGCCGCATTACAGGAATTAATGGCGGGCAGGTAATAGCTTCGGCAGTGCTGGATGCGCCGTCAAATACAGACCCGGCTAATCTCGGAGTGGCCATCACTTCTGCCCAAAACCTGGGCACCACTACTATCCGCCGTGGCCATCAACCTCAAAGTAACAGCATGGGGCAGGGAAGCAGTATTTACAGGTATTTTGATATCATCCCTGCCAACAACACGAATTTAAATGCCACCCTTCGCATTCATTATTTTGATGCGGAAAAAAACTCATTAGACGAAAATAATTTTGAAATATGGAAAAGTGACGACAATACCCACTGGCTTAACATGGGGCAAAGCGCAAGGGATATTAATTCCAATTATGTGGAACAAACGGGCATTAATAGTTTGTCGCGGTGGACACTGAGTACCACTGCCATTGCCTTGCCTGTAACCGGTTTACAACTTTCAGGACAATGGAAAAACAATGCTGCTTATTTAAACTGGATTACTTTAACTGAATATAACAACAGTCATTTCAACATAGAAAGAAAATACAATGATGAATTTAACTTTGTGACTATAGGCAGGAAGAATTCCAAATACCCGGATGGAAATTCACAATCGGCGACTGTTTACAAGATGATTGATATAGCCAACAGCGATAAAGGCCCTATCCGGTATCGTATTAAGCAGGCAGACCTAGATAACAATTATTCTTATTCTAACATTATTATCATAAAACCGGAATCCCAAAAATCTTTCATAGAAAAAGTGTATCCGAATATATCAGTAAAGGATCAATTGTTCATAAAAACGGGGAACAGGCAAGTGGATAAAATGCAGGTGTTCATTTATGACATGAAAGGCAGCCTGCTATTTAGTAAACAATTAAATTACCAATCTCAATGGCTGGCTTTGCCCCAAATGAATGCAGGCAATTACAAGCTAACTATTTTCTCAGGAGAAAACCACTGGACAGGGAGTTTTATGAAGGAATAATTTTTCTATATCAAACTTGCGCTATTCAATATTAGCTTTTATTTACGGCATATCATTTCTAAATAAGATAGAGAAGTATTCAATAAATTATTCAAGAAAAATCAGAGCGACAACATAATAAATGTTACAACATTGGACGCCTTTTTTTTGCGTTAGCAATTCGCTTGTATCACCAGTTAATTATCGCTTGAAATTTAATTCAACTAATACTTTCGCGCGCTTCAGCCGGATATAAAAATGTAGTAACGCAATAAATAGAAAGAATTTTTATTTCGATGACATCAAAAGTACAATCAGAATTTCAGGAAAGCCAACACTTTATAAACAAATACAATTATCTTACAAGTCTAAAATCATTTACCATCTCTAAACAGCAAAGCAACAAATAATGAAAAATCGTGTTCTTCTTTCCCTTCTTTTTATCAGCACTCAATTGTTGGCGCAAACATCGAAACAACAAATGCATCTGAATGATAAAGAGTAACTCGAATACCAAGGTGTGAACGTGATGCTTGCATGTGATTTTTATCCCGAAGGCCATCAGGGCGGCGTTGGCGTAATACAAAATGGTGAGCGGGTAGCCACCAATGGCGATATTGGCCTAAACCCAACGCCGGGACAATGTGATCCGATACCCAAAGTAGGCAAGCGCGTGGTAGATAAAAAAACCGGCACTTTCAGCGTTCACATGGCCTATACGAATGAAGCCATCGACCGCAAAGGTTTTACACCCGTTGACTTCAGACAGCAAGTTTACTACAACGGGTTAAAACCGTTGTTACAATATGAGTCGAGCCGATGGCTCTCACGAAAAGTATCGAATCTTTAAAAGTTCTCTTATGAAATTAAAGCTATTAGCACTCACATTATTTATTTCATCCTCATCGTTTGCCCAAACCACCAACCTCGATACCATCGAATCGCAGATGCGCTATGCTGCCAAACAAGGCTTATTAGATAAATATTATCCGCGAAATATTGATACTTTATATGGAGGTTATTTAAGTACCTTTTCTTACGACTTTCTTCTTGAAGGAACACAGGATAAAATGATAGTTACCCAGGCGCGCAATACATGGTCAACGGCAAAGGCAGCCATGTTTTACCATGATACTTCTTACATACCAATGTCCCGCCATGGTTTTTATTTTTTGCGTGATAAGATGTGGGATAAGGAATATGGCGGCTTCTATAATTTGGTAGCGAGAGATGGTATGCCAAAAAGCATTATGAAACAAGCTTATGGCAATGCATTTGCCATTTATGGTTTGTGTGCTTACTATGAATGTTCACGAGACACTGCTTCATTAAATCTCGCAAAAAAAGCTTTTATGTGGTTGGAGAAATACAGCCATGACCCAATCTACAAAGGTTATTATCAATATCTCAACAGGGACGGATCGCATGTAATAAGAACCGCCGATATCCCAGGTACCTCAGATATTGGTTATAAAGACCAGAACAGTTCGATACATATTTTAGAAGCGTTGACTGAATTATATAAAGTGTGGAAAGATCCGTTAGTCAAAGAGCGATTGCACGAAATGCTGGAATTAATCCGGGATAAGATGGTTACACCAAAAGGCTATTTGCAATTGTATTTTACCTACGATTGGAAGCCAATTTCCTATCGTGATTCTTCTGATGCCATCATCAAAAAAAATCATTACATCGATCACGTTTCTTTCGGCCATGATGTGGAGACGGCTTATTTAATGAAAGAAGCCACGGAAACTCTTGGCAATATGCATGATACAAAAACATTGGCCATTGGAAAGAAAATGGTTGATCATGCATTGCGTAATGGCTGGGATAAATCGATTGGCGGATTTTATGATGAAGGATATTATTTTAAAGACAAGCCCGGATTAACCATTACTTATAAAAGTAAAAACTGGTGGGCGCAGGCAGAAGCGCTAAACACTTTACTGATGTTTTCATACATGTATCCGAATGACCCGATGCATTATTTGCAAAAGTTTTTTAAAGAATGGCAATATGTTCAAACTTATTTGATTGACCATAAACACGGAGATTGGTATGAAGAGGGCCTCGACAATGAGCCCCAACGCAGGACAGCGCTGAAAGCGCAAATATGGAAATGCACATACCATAATTTTCGTGCGCTGATGAATTGTATAAACAGGATTGATGCCAAAGGCAAATGAATTTTTATGTGTATGCTTCAAAAGACATTCCGCCTTTCAAATCTTATAGACATGTGATCAAGCTGCGCCAAAAATCTCTCACCCAATTATTTTTGGAGAATTTTTTGTAGGAAACCGAATGCATTGCCGCAAAGCAATGCCGCCTGCATTTAGCCAGGGCAAAAGAATAAATTAAAAGTATTTGAAGAAAGAAAGCATGAGAAAAATTTTTGGGACAGATCAGCGCGTAGTGGTTTTGGGGCTCGCACGAATGGCAGATGCTATGGGAAATTCTTTTTTGGTGGTAGTTCTTCCACTTTACATTGCCAGTAAAAATGTAAGCGGGCATACATTAGGATTATCAAAAGAAATGATAACGGGAATTATTATTGGCCTCTTTGGCATCGTGAGTGCAGTGCTACAACCATTTACTGGCCGGCTTTCCGACAAGCTGGGGAAGCGCAGGCTTTTTGTGATTTTAGGATTGTTGTTGTACATGGTTGCTGACTTTATGTATACCCAGGCGCATAGCTATATAAGCCTTTTCGTTATCAGGATAGGACAGGGGATAGGCGCTGCATTTACGATTACGGCTACCATTGCCCTGGTTAGCGAATTAAGCCAGGAAGAAAACCGTGGCGGTAATATGGGAGTTTACAATTCGTTCAGGCTGTTAGGATTTGGAGTCGGCCCATTGGCAAGTGGCGCCCTCATCGATAATGGCCCTTATCATTTTCCGGTTGTTGGTGAAATTAATGGCTTTACAGCGGCGTTTTTATTGGCTGCTATTGCGGCTATGGTAAGTGCCTCTTTGGTTACTATTTTTGTCCGCGATCCTGAAAATACCAAACCAAATGCAGAGCGAATGGTTGTTCATTTCAAATCTGATGAAAAGGGACAGATACTTGATCCTATTTTTACCCTCGGTTTGGCAACCTTTTTTATGTGTACGGGTTTTGCCTTATTGGCTCCGATAGAAACGGAATTAAACCAAAGGTTATCGCAAGGTGCTTTTTTATTTTCAGTGGAGTTTAGCGCCCTGGTGGTCTCGCTCGCTCTTGTGCAGCCCCTGGTTGGAAAAGCGAGCGATAAATATGGGCGTAAAATTTTTATTGTAGCCGGGCTTATCTGCCTCATTCCATTTACGCTCGTGCAGGGATTTATTGTCGCGCCCTGGCAATTGATAACCGCAAGAGCATTACAGGGAATCAGCGCTGCAATGGTATTTGCGCCGGCATTGGCGCTTGCCGGCGACCTCGCAAAAAAAGGGCAGGCAGGCGCTCAACTATCTGTGCTTACAGTTGCCTTTGGATTAGGTATTTCTTTTGGAGCCTTTGTTTCAGGGTTTACCGTCCGCTTTGGTTTTGTAATACCCTTTATAATCGGGGCAGTGTTGGCGGCAATTGGTGTTCTTCTCGTTAGCACTCAAGTGCCTAAGAGATAAAATTACAAATCCAAACCAGAGGCATAAATCATAAAACCAGTAAACAAACAAATATTTTAAATTATTATTCTGCTTAGTCTGGTGTCATATTTGGAAATTCTTTTTACACATAATCCGATGCTAAGAAAGATTTAGCATAGTTTAATTAATTTAATAATATTAATAAATAGTATAAAAATTTACTTTTTTTGTTGCGCATAAGCTTAAAAAAAATTGATTATTTTTTTAAATAACTACAAAAACAATCTTTGTATAATCATTTTTTCGTATTTTCATTTTTGTAATGAATAATAAGTACGCTTTTGCAATCTTACCTGGTACCAAATAATGTTTGGGATGAAATGTTCGACAAATGAAGGGTGTACGAAACTGCTACAAAAATTTTGTTTCAGAAATCGAAGATTTACCTGCTGCAGAATTAACCCATAAAGCAGAAATGGCTAAAAAATTATTCATGAGCCAGGGTATCACCTTTACAGTTTACAGCAGTGGCGAAGGAATAGAAAAAATATTTCCATTCGATATTATTCCCCGTATCATAACCGCAGAAGAATGGACTTTGATTGAAGCCGGATTAAAACAGCGGTTAAAAGCCCTGAATATTTTTTTAAAAGACATTTATCACAAGCAGTTTATACTTCATGATGGGATTATTCCTTCACAATCTAATTTATTCGTGTCCCAATTTTTTAAGGGAAATGGTGAATGTAGATGTGCCTTTTGAGATATATACCCATATTTCGGGTGTAGATCTTATACGTGATCAGGATGGAAAGTTTTATGTACTGGAAGATAACCTTCGTACTCCTTCAGGAGTTTCTTATATGCTTGAAAACAGGAGCATTACTTTCCGGATTTTTCCTGATCTTTTGCCAAAAAATAATGTACGTTCGGTAAAAGAATATCCTGATCTTTTGTACAAAAATTTGCTGGCGCTTGGAAACCGGCAAACAAGCAATCCTACGGTAATATTATTATCTCCCGGCATTTACAACTCAGCTTATTTTGAACATACTACTCTTAGCAAGGTTGATGGGCATTGAACTGGTAGAAGGCAGGGACCTCATCGTTAACAACAATTTTGTGTACATGAAAACCACAAAAGGTTTGCAACAGGTAGATGTAATTTACAGGCGGGTTGATGATGATTTTATAGATCCGCTGGTGTTCAGGCCGGATAGTATTTTGGGAGTATCCGGACTTTACTGGGCTTACAGAAAAGGAAATGTGGCTATTGTAAATGCAATGGGTAATGGCGTTGCAGATGATAAAGCTATTTATACTTATGTGCCTGAAATGATCAGGTATTATCTGAATGAAGAGCCGATTTTGCAAAACATACCTACTTACAGGCTTGCTGATGAAGACAGTAAAGAATATGTTTTTGAGAATATCCATAAGATGGTGGTGAAGCGTACCAATGAATCGGGCGGGTACGGAATGTTGATGGGCAATACGGCAAGTGATGAAGAAATAGAAAATTTTAAAAAGGCCATTAATGCCGAACCAAGAAATTTTATTGCGCAGCACATTATCAGCTTGTCTTCCACCCCATGCTACATCAATGGAATTTTACAGCCCCGCCGTGTTGACCTGAGGCCTTTTGCTTTATATGGCCCTGAAGGAATTAATATTGTGCCGGGTGGATTACAAGGGTTGCTTTAAAAGAAGGATCAATGATCGTAAATTCATCTCAAGGCGGCGGCAGCAAGGACACATGGGTACTTACTGATGCGTAAATTATAATCAATTTTTAAAACTTTAATTTTTAGAACAATGTTAAGCCGGGTTGCAAATACTATTTATTGGCTGGGAAGATATATGGAAAGAACCAATGGTATGCTCCAGGTTATTTTAACCCAATATATTTCTTCCCAGGATGACATGAACAATTTTACGTGGGCGCCTCTTTTAAAGATATATGGAGAACTTTCTGAAGAAGAAATAAAAGAAATTGAAAGCAATTCTTCAAAGGCGTTGGAGTATATGATCTTTAGCAGGCAAAACAGTGCTTCGGCTTACAACAATATCATGTATTCGCGCGAAAATGCCAGGGGCATCCAGGACCATATTAGCAAAGAAGTATGGCAATGCCTTAATGACTTTTATCATTTTATCAGGGACAATAACAGGTTTACGGAAAGAAACATGCACGATCCTGTTTCCACAATTGACCTGTTGATAAGCAACGGTTTATTATTTACGGGAACCGTAGATAATACGATGGTACGGGGCGAAGGATTTACCTTCATTAACATAGGTAAATTTTTGGAAAGGGCTATCCATACTTCGGACATGACCAGGATAAAAATGAATGAATTTTACAACGATAAAACGGATGCTTTTCACTCAATGAAACTAAGATATTTACTAAATTCGCTATTTGGGTTTGAAGTATATCTTAAAACTTACAAAGGCAATTTCACAAAGAAAAATGTGTTGGATCTTGTATTGTACAATCCTGATTTTCCTCACTCGATTTTATACAGTGTTGAAAGATTGTACAAATATTTTTGCCGGCTAAGGCCTGAAAGCCTGCCTGAAAATTATGAACATATGGAATTCCTGATTGGTAAAACAATGAATAACGTAAAATACAGCTATCGCCAATGAAAATGACAGTAAATCATTGGATTCTTTTCTTTATCAAACAAGACTTGAACTGTTTGAAATTTCAAATGCCTTTAATAAATATTATTTTGGAAATTCCTAACTTACATAAAATGCCATCTTATAAAATAAACCATCTTACTCATTACGCTTATTCTTCTTCAGTGATCGACTGCACCAACCAGATAATGCTCTATCCTATAGTTGATTCACAACCTCGAAGTAAGAAACCACGAAATTAGAATTACTGACGATCCGGCGGTTGAAACATTTGTCGATTATTTTGGTAATCATGTAGGAGTATTTTCTATTATTAAACCACATTCAGAATTGTTGATAGAATCAATAGCCGAAGTAATTACAAAACCAATGATGCTTTCCTGCAGACGAAGGTGCAGCACCGCTTCGCAATGGGAAATTTTAGAAAGCCTGAAATACAACTACTCTCTTTCATGGATTTTTTAAAGCCCGAAATTTTTGCCTCTTCGGAGGAAGTAAAAAAAACTTCTCGGTGAATTTGTAACTGAAGAAAAAACGCCTTTACAAAATGCAACCGCTTTATCAGAATTATGTTTATAATAATTTTACTTACCAAAAAGGAATTACCAATATCGGGACAAAAACAGAAGAAGTATGGAAATTGAAAGCGGGCGTTTGCCAGGATTTTGCACATATTCTGCTGATCTTTTTGCGGATGTTCAAAATTCCTTCACGATATATCAGCGGTTATATTTGCCCGAAGGGAAAAGAAATGCGCGGCGAAGGCGCCACGCATGCATGGGTAGAAGCTTTTATTCCTAACTACGGCTGGCTGGGGCTTGATCCTACCAATAATTGCATCGTAAATGACCAGCATGTAAGACTGGCTACCGGCCGAAATTTTGCAGATTGCACTCCGGTAAAAGGAACTTACAAAGGTTCAGGTGAACATACTTTGGAAGTATCGGTAGAAATAAAAAATGGCAGGTTTCAAAAAATACCGTGCAAAAGAAGAATTACCCAACATACAGCTACCAATCAAAAAATCCTGGAGAACCTATTAATTCATACCGATATTACCTGGAAGCTCAACAACAGCAACAACAGCAGCAACAGCAGTAAATCTACGCGCCTGATCCGCTAAAATTTATAAAAATATCTCCTTATATCTTTTCTTACTCTTACAATTCACACAATGTCAAATGCACAGCAGAATCAGAAACAATCTTTATTAAGGCACGTCGTAATGTTTGGATGGAAAGATGGAACTGATACCAATCAAATTAATAAAATAGTAGACGCATTTAAAACATTGCCTTCTAAAATTTCTTTGATTAAATCTTTTGAGTGGGGCCTGAATAACAGTCCCGAAGGTTTAAATGGCGGATTAACACATTGCTTCCTTATTGCGTTCGCGAGTGAAGCAGACAGGGATGCGTATCTGATTCATCCTGCACATAAAGATTTTTCAGCCAATTTACAACCAAGGCCGGATAAGGTTACCGTACTTGATTATTGGGCGAAGTAAAGCGTTATGCTTTACTGCCCGAAACAGAAGAAGGCATTGGGGAAAGTTTAAGTCTTTTGAAAGAAGAAAAAGCGGTGAATTTGTTGTTTCACTGTATTTTTTGGAAGCAAAACGTTGGAAAATGTTATCGTCCTGGAGAAGAAAATTTATTTTGGAGTAATGCCATTGTTGGTATCAGATCCTCTTACCTGGTACACGCTGTCAACAATATATTTTTCCATTCCACGCCAGGGCAGCGCGCCAAAGTATTCTACGTAATGTACTTCCACTTCTCTTCCTGCATTGTTCAATAAAGTTTGGGCAACACTTTCTTTGGTAACGCTGAAATTAAATTCATTGCTTTGAACGTTCGCTTTAAAACCACTTTGGATTATTTTGCCTTCATAAGTTTTAAACATATAACCCTTACGCATAAATGTATTTAAAGTCCCTGCTTTGGTGCCGCTACCAAATTCCCAGTAAAAATGAGAATAGAAAAATATGCCGAGGCCAACGATAATAATAATTATGATGTAGGTGAATATTTTTTTGGCTTTCATATCTTTTTGTAAGTAAGATAAATAAATCGCCTGAAGTACGGGATAATTCTTTCTATTTAAAAGTTTAAAGATTTTTCATCAATACTAAAATCAAATCTTCCTTTGGTAATATGAACTGAGTCGCCGATGTTGCCATCAAACAGTCCTGACAACTCAATATATTTTTGATCAGGAGGATATATCCGCTCATAAACTGAAACGAAATATAGAGTGCCAATTCCGGAAAGGGTGTTTGAAGAACTATCCAACAGGTCGATGGGCACGGAATTTAAAAATTTTGTTCCTTTAAAAGCCAGTAAATTATTTTTATCAAAAGATGAAGATACCGGCAAATTGAAAGATATATTTCTATAAGAAAAAACCCTTGGCCCGGAATTATTTGGATAAAGGCCCCAACTGAATTTCAAAGTATCAATTGCATTTCCGGTAGAATCTTTTTGCAACAAAATATTATTACCTCCCATAATACTATATGAATTTTCGTTGATATAATTAGACGCAACATTGTATCCCCTGGAAGTAAACCGGCTTAAACCCTGGTCATCCGGATCCGGATAAAAATTCCAAACAGAACACTTGGTTAATAATAATACCGGAATAAAGGATAGTTGAATGAATTTAAAAATTTTCATTTTGTTCTTTTATTATAAAAAAAATTGTAACCATAAATGAGCTGAAGAGGCGCTGCTGGATTATAAGATAATTTATACCGGTCAGCATCTCCCGCGGTTGAATTGCTTTGTAACCGGAGCATAATAAACATATCCTGTTTTCTTTTATGAAAATGATAAATACCTGCAACAGAAGCATACAATCCCGTGAGGATTTCACTTATATCCGGATTGATCACTTCATAATTTACTTTATCATAATTTCTATAATTAACTCCGAATTTTTCGGTACAAATTCCCGGAGCAAGGTTTATGGTAAAACGGTTATTTTTTTTATTGGTATAAACAATGATTGAGGCGCCAATGTCAACAGAAAAACTAGTCAGTTTTATGGCCTCTGTCAGAACCACATGATCTGGAAGGCCAGAGCCTGCAGTGTAAGCATCTCCGTGAGAAAGATGGTTAAACCCAATTCCCCGGGTAGCTTCAATAAATAATGACGAATGTTTAAAAGGCTCCCAGCGCAACGTAATTGGAATCATGTAAAACGGTTTTTTATTATTAAGATCTGTTGAAATGCCCGAAGAAACAGCAACGGAGGATTGCGCTTTTGTTGATGAAGAAAAAAATACAGGTAACATAGAAATGCAGAAAAAAAATAGTTTCATAAGTAGCGGTTGATGATGGTTAAAATTAAAAGAAAGAAGTTAGAGTTGAAAATGGTTAATTTTTATAAGGAAGGATAAAAATAATTTTAATATATCTTAATTGTCATACATTTACTATTCCTACCTCTGTCCCTGCTTTTATCAACAATTAAAATTAAAAAAATGAAAAAATCAATTTCTACCGTTCTGGTAATGGTTGCCATGTTGATGGCATTTTGTGTTGCTACTGTAAGTGCGCAATCTTATAGTGACATGGTAAGTGAAAACCCTAATGCGGAAGCGGATATTAAAGTTGTCAGTGATTATCTTACCACGCTTCTTAATGATGGCGATGTGGATAAGGCAACCTCAATGCTTTCATCTGATTTTATGGATTATGGTCCTGGGCCGGAAGATTCTGCAGACCTGCAAAAGACCATTGACATTTGGAAGCAAAATGTTTCTGTGCAACAAAACCGTAAGGTAAATTTTGTTGCTGAAACCTTTAATGTAAAATCAGGTGATCTGGCAGGCCATTGGGTATCCGTTTGGGGAAATTACAGTTGTTCCCAAAATGGCAAAGACTTAAGATTTCCTTTTCAATATACAGCGCATGTATCAGATGGGAAAATAGACCAGGACAGGGTTTATTATGATCAATTGTATATTCTAAAAACGCTTGGCTACTCGGTTACGCCTCCCTCAAACTAAATAAAACCATTTTAAAAACCAATTCCTGTCTATTCGGGGAATTGGTTTTTAATAGAATTCTCCTTTTATAGTAAACCTATAAATACGAATGATTTTTATTTTGAAAAATTTTACTTCAATGAACCACATTCAACTTCCTGGTTATAGTTTTTCAATCCAAACCGAAAGTGATCCCGCCGGTGCAAAAAATTCTCCCCAGCCATCCTCATTGATTGATATTTCTGTATCATTCTTTTGGAGAAGATCAATGAAAGTTCTTCCGGCATAACGCTTTCCAACTTCCATGTTTTTATTACCATTATCTCCGTTTGAAATCACAATAGCGCATCCACTGTGATGTTCATCGCCTTCTCTCGTCCAGCCAATGCAATTTGGATGATCAAAATAACTTCTCTGTGTGCCGAAGGCATAATCGCAACGCGCCTGCAAAAGCTTATCAATGTTTTCTACTTTATCCAACCATATCTCGTGTTCATTGCCATCATGACTATAATCTTTATAATGCGCGCCATATAAATCGGGATAAAAAACGCAGGGATAACCTTCATCACGAAGTAGGATTAAAGCATAAGCTATTGGCTTAAACCAATGTTCCACCGGGGCTTCCAAAGCCTGCAGTGGTTGAGTATCATGATTAGAAACCAATGTAACTGTTTTTGCGGGATCTGCAGATACCATGGTATTTTCAAATATTTTGGAGAGGTTAAAATCCTTTCCCTGCCTGGAGGCTTGTGAAAAGTTTTGTTGAAGCGTTGCATCAAAAACACTCATACTTCCTTGGGTAGCTTCAATGTATTTAAGTAAAACATCCGTCTTCCCCGGCGACCAATATTCAGCTACGGCGAAAATTTCCTGTCCAGTGTCTTTTCTTAATCTATCCAGCCATTCCGTATAAAACCAGGCGGGGATATGTTTTACTGCATCCAGCCTTACACCATCAAACGGCGCCTGGTCATAATACCATTTCGCCCACTTACTCAATTCATTTCTTACGTCCTCGTTTCTGAAATTGATATCATTAAACATCAGGTAATCATAATTTTCTTTTTCTGCATCAATCATTTCCTGCCAGCCTTCACCATAATCACTAATGATGCGATAGATTCCTTTTTCATCCAAATCAGCCGCACAGTCCACACCGGTGAAGCACGTAAAATCCCAAATGAATTCTGAATATTTTTTATTTCTTCCCGCGAAAGTAAATTTGGTAAAAGCTTCTATTTCAAAAGGGTCTGAAATAACATTATTCCGGTTGTTAGGATCCACCTTTACCACAGTAATTTTTTCTTTTTCATCCCCGCCTGCTTTGTGATTTAAAACAATGTCCACCATGGCCTGCATTTTGTTATCGCGTATTGCTTTCGCCGCATCAATATATTCCTGGCGCGTTCCATATTTTGTTTTTACAGAACCTTTTTGATCAAATTCTCCCAGGTCATACAAGTCATAAGGAGCGTAACCTACGCCATCAGGGCCTTGCATACTTTTATAAGCAGGCGGCAACCAAACTGCACTAAATCCCATTGATTTTAATTTAGGTGCTTCTTCTTGTATTTGTTTCCAAAGATTTCCATCAGCTGGCAAGTACCAATGAAAATATTGAATAATGGTTCCTTTAAACATCTTCTAATTTTTTTTATGTTTTTAATTAATACTGCATTAATTCAACTTCTTCCCTTTAAGAATTAAATACCTGGTTAATATTCAAAATGATCGTGAATTGTTTCAAGCAATGATAATTTGATAATTTTTTTCTTTCCAAATATTTGGCCAATTTCATTTTTATTGCTCTCAATTTTGAATCCAAAAAAAACTGGCATATTTTTTAACGGAATAAGTAAAATATATTAATATGAAATCTTACAATTGGGGAATTATTGGTCCAGGCAGTATTGCGCATGATTTTGCAAATGATTTAAAGTTGGTTTCTGCGCCGCAAAAAATATCAGCAGTATTATCAGATCATCTAAAGTCTGCTAACGAATTTGCCGATGAATTTAAAGTCGATTTACGGTACGATGATATAAAAGATTTCATTGAACAGGGTGAAGTTGACATCGTTTATATTGCAACGCCACACCCATTTCATTATGAAGCTATAAAAGCCTGCCTGGAAAGTCATATTTCTGTTTTATGTGAAAAACCAATTGTGATCAACTATCAACAGTATGAAGAGCTTAAAAATTTGTCCGTAAAAAATAATACATTTTTAATGGAAGGGATGTGGATCAGGTTTCTTCCCAGCTTTCGCAAACTGATGGAAATAATAGCACAAAAAAAAATTGGGGAAATAGTCAGCGTAAAAGCTTCCATGTATTATAAAGCGCCTCGTAACCAAAACAACCGCTATTATGATCCGGCAAAAGGCGGAGGTTCTTTGCTGGATTTAGGCGTTTATTGTGTTTTTCTCAGCACACTTTTAATGGGAAAACCGAAGCAAATAAAAGCGGTAGGCCGCCATTCTGAAAAAGAAATTGATGAAGCGTGTGCAATGCTTTTTTCATATAGCCATGGCCGTTATGCAATGCTGGAATCTTCGCTCCTGATAAAAAATAATAAGCCTGCAGAAATTTTTGGAACTAAGGGAGTTGTCAGGATTCAGGATCCGTGGTTTGAAAAAACGCCGGGAATTGAGATTGAACTATTCGAGGGGAAGAGCGAAAATATTTCTCTTGGCTGGGAAGGGCACGGGCTGCAGTTTGAAACAGAAGAAGTAATAAAATGTGTTTCCAATCATAAAATTGAAAGCGAACTTTTACCTGCAAGCCTGACGGGGGAAGTTTTAAAAATAATGGATGAAATAAGAAGCCAGATCAATGTTATTTATGATGAATATGAATAAGTAATATCAAAAGGTAATATTCACTCCAAGAAATAATGCGCCGTTTTCTTTTTTAGAATTATTCAATGCGGAAAGCCGTTTGTAATAATCTATAGAAAAAACATGGAAAATATTTTCAATGCCGACTCCGGCTTCCATAAAAGGATGTTTGTCAGGAATAGTAAAATAAGACGTCATTATTGTAGTTCCCGGTTAGCCTTCGACATATCTCCCTGGTAAGCATTGTATGAGATACGCGTACGCCATCCCAGCTTGCTTATAAACGGAATCTTATTTAAAATCAGGCCTCCAAGATATAACCTTGAATACAAGCTTACGTATTCATCTGTGGCAAATTCATAAGGCAACATGGTATTAAATAAATAACGGCTTGCCACGTAATATTCATTTCCTGCGGGAAGGTTTAAGCAGCAAGATAAGGAGCAGTGCCAAAGGTTTTGCCGGCATGAATATTATAATAAAATAGCGATTTTGGTGGAAGGCGTAACAATTGTTCGATCCCGACAGTTACTTTTTGATAATCGAATCTGGAGTATTTCCCAATTTAAATCCTTGTGTAAAGTTTGCAGTAACAATAGGATCATAAGTGTCGGCACGTATTTGGTCATAATTCCAGATAACAGTTCTTTCTTTAGCCACAAAACGAAACCCAATCGAGGCTTCTGTCAGCGGGCAATGTTTTTGCAGTTACGCTATCAATCGGTAATTGGGTTTTACTTTACTATAGGATGATAAGAAAAATCAAAAACCGGCGTGAGTTCTTTATAAAGAAAAGAGCCGTTTATGCTGAATTTTTTTGAAACATATTGCTCATGCTTTAATTGGATTTGTTTTAAATATATTTTTGTGGAAGGAATATTTTTTCTGAAATAGGAATTGATCAGATTGTCTTCATCCATTTCCTGGTCTTCTTCTGTAAGATAATCATAATCGCTGCTTGCATATAATGGAGGTTTTCGTCCATTTGGCCGCATTCCACAAAAATTTAATTCCAAGTCCTCCTTTTACTGCCTGGTCTTTCGTTCCATAAGCGATATAGCCATTCAGGTTAATTTTTTTATTAAAACCCTGCAATGTCCATAATCCGGTTCTGAAACGCCAACCTTCAATATTGTTCGTGCTGAGAAATGAATAATAAGGCCCGATTCGTATTTTATTATCAAAATCCCAGTAACCGGTTCCGAAAAGGTTGATCACTTTTGAACCAAAGATAAATTTCGGGACTGTTTTTCAAAGAATCCACCATCACATAAATACTTTTTTCATGGTTGGATAATGAATCACCGAGGCGGTTTTGATTCCAGTAAATATCTGGCTTTTCAAGATCAGCAGTTGTTTTCTTTCTTCATTTTCTTCACAAATTCTTTTGCCATTCCCGAATTGATTTTTATGTCACCAATCACCGTAGTATTAACCACTTCAAGCCTTACCTTTTTCGAGTTTTCTGAACAGGTATTCCCAAAATTCAATGCCTGTTTCAAACTCAACTTTTGAAATAAATTTGTAAGGCATATACTCATGTTTCCCTGTAGCGGAATCAAAACTTAATTGATATTCTTCGCTATAGCGGACATTATTTATGAAATCAAGATTGGCAGTTTTGCTTAAGTGCATTTCTACTTTCTTCACAGAAAAAGTGCTGTCGTTTATCCAGAATGATCCCGAAAAAGCATTCTCATATTTTTGTTTAGGAATAAAACGAATGGTATAAACTTTTTTCCCATCAACAACATTGCTGTCATTAAAATAAAAATTGTAATAATTAAAAGCAGTGTTACTTAAAGGACTGGCATAAGTTTGGTTAAAAATAGTAAACCAGTTGTCATAAATATTGTAGCTGAAATTGAATTTATCCAGTTGCCATAAGAATTTATCTGTTTCCAAACCCAAGTGTTTTTTTCGCAAGAATATTTTCTTTATCAACAAGGGGAGAAGCGCTGTGATACTTGTCTGAAACTGTTTCTGAAAAATAAACAGGTAGCAATCTGCTTCCGGCATTCTCTTCTCCGGCGCCCCGATAAATTTTAAGCACCAACGATTTTAATCCTTTACCGTGTGCGGATGAATCAATATTATCAATATCAACTTCATGTCTTAGATATTGTTTGTAACTGTAATTTTTAAACCTGTCGGGATTGTTAAAAATCTTATTGGCAATCACTTTTTTCATATAGCGTTTCCCGGGTTCTTTATCTCTTTCTGCTCCCATGATCACAACTTCCTGTAGAGCGTGTGGCAGAAGTTTTCATTTTTAACACAAGACCTTTTGTGTGATTTTTTTGAAGTGGATAAATTAATCTTTCAAACCAACACTTGTTAACTTCCAAAGAATCTTCCCATTTGGAAGTGGTGATAGAAAAAGAACCATCTTCTTTGGAAACCGTCATAGAAGTTAAATTGATCAAATGGACTGTTACATTGTTTATAGGTTCGTTGGTAGCTTCATCAACTATTTTTCCTGAAATAGTGTGAGCTTGTGAATAAACGCATAAAGGGAAAAACAAATGAAGATAATCAGCAGTGATAACAAAACCTTGAATAAGGAGCAACCATATTTTCATAAAAAGACTTCCGGCATAAAATATTACTTTATGCTATTACCCAAAAAGATCCATTTTTAATAAAAAGGTTGGGTTGAGAGTTACACTTTGATAGTTTTGTTTTCAGTGGTAATATTGAGTACTGGTTAAAAATGGCGCTCAAAAATAATCCAGAATTATTATTCCGGGTAATTTGTTTGATTACTGGTTTGTTCAGGCAATTTTCGTTTAAAAGATCATATTTTTAATCAAACTGCTGTTTATACGGGTTTTATTGTTTTTCGTATGGAAAATTAGCAGTAAACAAACAAAAAACAGTAATTTTTAATTTGTTAGCATCTGGAGTAAAATGCATTTTGCCCTATCAAACTGAAAACATAATTTTGCGGCTCAAAAAAAAATTCAAAATGCCATATTTATTTACGTCTGAATCAGTGAGTGAAGGACATCCTGATAAAGTTGCCGACCAGATAAGCGATGCGCTGATTGATAATTTTTTAGCGTTTGATCCGCAGAGTAAAGTTGCGTGTGAAACTTTGGTAACAACAGGCCAGGTAGTTCTTGCGGGTGAAGTAAAATCAAAAGCTTATCTGGATGTGCAGGAAATTGCAAGAGGCGTGATCAGGAAAATTGGATATACAAAAAGTGAATACATGTTTGAGGCAAATTCCTGTGGTATTTTTTCAGCCATTCATGAGCAATCAGCAGATATTAACCAGGGAGTGGACAGGAAGAAAAAAGAAGAGCAAGGCGCGGGCGACCAGGGAATGATGTTTGGTTATGCCACCAATGAAACTGAAAACTATATGCCTCTTTCGCTTGATATTGCCAACAGTATTTTAATTGAACTGGCTGCTTTAAGAAGAGAAAATAAAGAAATTAAATATTTGCGCCCTGATGCAAAAAGCCAGGTTACGCTTGAATACAGCGATGAAAACAAGCCGTTAAGAATCGAGGCGATTGTGATTTCTACACAGCATGATGATTTTGATAAAGAAGAAAAAATGTTAAAGAAAATTTCGGATGATATTAAGAAGATTTTGATTCCGCGAATGAAGAAGAAATATCCTAAATATGCTCATTTCTTTAATGATAAAATAAAATACCACATTAATCCTACCGGCAAGTTTGTAATTGGTGGCCCACATGGAGATACAGGGCTTACCGGAAGAAAAATAATTGTAGATACTTATGGTGGAAAAGGCGCTCATGGTGGTGGCGCTTTCAGTGGAAAAGATCCAAGCAAAGTTGACAGAAGCGCGGCTTATGCATCAAGGCATATTGCCAAAAATCTTGTGGCAGCAGGTGTTTGCAGCGAAGTGTTGGTGCAGGTTTCTTATGCGATTGGCGTAGCTCAACCAACAAGTATCAACGTAAATACTTACGGAACTTCAAAAGTAGATTTGACCGACGGCGAAATAGCGAAAAAAGTAGAATCGATTTTTGACATGCGTCCTTTCTTTATTGAAAAAAGATTGAAATTGCGCAATCCCATTTACCAGGAAACTGCTTCCTACGGCCACATGGGAAGAACCAATGAAGTAGTTACAAAGACATTTAATTTGCCGAATGGTTCTCCGAAAACAGTTAAGGTAGAATTATTTACGTGGGAAAAATTAGATTATGTTCCTAAAGTGAAAAAGGCATTTGGTATAAAATAGAAAGATTTTTAAAATGTTGACAGAAACCATAAGAATGAAAAACTTATGGTTTTTTTAATTTTGTATCTTTAAAATAAAACTATGGAAGCAATTGAAAAAATAGTTCAGTTTGATGAAAATGGCAGTACTACTTTAAAATTGGGGAAACACTTTTCAAAAAAAGATGCAAATATTGTTGTACTTATCAAAGATGATGAAATAAGCGAGAAAGAATGGTTAAACCTTGCAATGAAAGGTGGTGCTTTTGATTTTTTGAATGATCCTGGTGAAAATATTTATACTACGGAGGATGGCGTTTCTTATAAAAGTAAGTCTGATGAAATTTAAAATAGTATTAATAAATTTTCCATTTGATGATTTTTCAGAATCAAAATTGAGACCTGCTTTATGTTTAACCGATCCTATTTCAGAACATAATCAATTGGTTGTGGCATTAATTAAAAGTAATTTGCAAAATGCAAGTGAAATTACAGATGTCATTATCGAAAAAAATAAAATTGATTTTGAAGTAACAGGATTAAAAGTTTAATCAGTTATTAAGATTCATCGTTTACTTACTACTTCTGATAAAATCATAAAAAAATTATAGGCGATTTACCCCAATTATATCATGTTGAAGTATATGAGAAAATTAAAAAATTGTTTGATATAAAATAATAATTGAAAAGGTGCGTCCACAACATAAAAAATTTACTCAGCAACATCGTCCCAAAAAAAATCTTTTAATTGGTGGAATTCCACATGTGATTGAGGCAATGAAAAGCGGCGTTCAGTTAGAGCGCATTTATTTGCAAGATACTATTTCAGGGGAAGATGCAGATGAATTAAAAAAAGTAGCGCTGGAGTTTGAAGTGCCGGTGAATAAAGTACCTTTTGAAAAAATCAGAAATTTTAATTTTGAAAATCCGAAAGGTTGTATTGCTATAAAATCTAAAATAAAATACCAAAACCTGCAGGATGTAGTTTCTTTTGTGGTAGAAAAAGGAGAAGTTCCTTTAATGCTGCTTCTTGATGGGATTACAGATATCAGGAATATAGGAGCTTTGGCCAGAACCGCTTACTGCTGCGGTGTTCAGGCAATTGTAATTCCTGAAAAAGGAGTTGGAGCTTTGAATGAAGATGCGATAAATACTTCAGCCGGAGCTTTGGAAAATATCGCCGTTTGCCGTGTTAAAAGCTTGCACAGCGCGATTGATGAATTGCATTTGAATGGCATAAAAGTTTTTGCCAGTGAGATGAAAGCGGAAACAAAAGTTTTCGATCTAAATTTCAAAGAACCTTGTGCAATAATTATGGGAAGTGAGGACAAAGGAATTCATCCCTCATTATATAAATTGTGTGACGAAAGTTTTAAGATTCCTATGCAAAAAGATTTTGAATCGCTGAATGTTTCTGTCGCAGCCGGAATGATTTTATATGAGGCGATGAAACAAAGAATTAGCTGACCTTATTTTACACTGATTCAATTTTATTTTACCTTTTCTACTTTCTAAAATAAAAATCTACATTATTTCCCGGTTCACTGTAAGAGTCAACTTCAATACTTTTTTCCAATCTTTCTCTTCAACTATCTTTGCTGTATGGCATATAAAAACCTCGAAGAATTTATCACCGTTCTTGAAAAGGAAAACCAACTGGTTCGAATTAGAGAATACGTAGATCCGAATTTGGAAATTGCTGAAATAACTGATAGAATCAGCAAGACGGAAGGAGGCGGAAAGGCATTGCTTTTTGAAAATACGGGTTATGCATTTCCCGTACTGATGAATGCTTATGGAAGCGATAGACGAATGTGCCTCGGGCTTGGCGTAAATAATTTAAATGATACGGCGAAAGAAATAGAAAATTTATTCCAATTGTTATCTTCTCCAAAAGAAAACATCATCGATAAATTAAAGCTGTTACCAAAGCTGGGACAATTTGCCAGCTGGATGCCGAAAGTGATAAGTGGGAGAGGAGAGTGCCAGCAAGTGGTTATGATGGATCCCGATATTACCAAACTTCCGGTCATTACCTGCTGGCCAAAAGATGGCGGCCCTTTTGTAACACTTCCAATCATCCATACCAAAGATCCTAACAACCATTCCCGAAATGTGGGAATGTATCGTATGCAGGTTTTTGGCCCAAAGCTTACCGGGATGCATTGGCACAAGCATAAAGTTTCAGCAAAGCATTTTAACGAATATAAAAAACTTAAAAAACGTATGCCCATTGCTGTTGCATTGGGTGGCGATCCTGTTTATGCCTATTCCGCCACAGCGCCACTGCCTGAGAACGTAGATGAATACATGCTTGCAGGATTTTTAAGAAAGAAGAAGGTAGAGCTGGTCAAATGTATTTCCCAACGCGGAATTGAAGTGCCTGCTGATGCTGATTTTATTATAGAAGGTTATGTTGATCCAGATGACGAACTGATCTGGGAAGGCCCTTTTGGCGACCACACCGGTTATTATTCTCTGCCTGATTGGTATCCCAGGTTTCATATTACCGCAATCACCCATAAAAAAAATCCGGTGTATCCGGCTACCATTGTGGGAATTCCACCCCAGGAAGATGCATGGCTGGGCAAGGCTACGGAACGCATTTTTTTGGCACCGATCAAAATGACTTTGGTTCCGGAAATTGTCGATATGGAAATGCCCGTGGAAGGAGTGTTTCATAATTTAGTAATTGCTAAAATCCAAAAAGATTATGCAGGCCAGGCACAGAAAGTAATGAATGCCATGTGGGGAGCCGGCCAAATGATGTTTAATAAAATTCTTGTTGTTACAGCAGATGGGAATAGCAATGAAAATGAATCTCCCGAACTAAGTAATTATGATGCTTTGGCAAAAGACGTTTTTAAAAATTTAAATCCTTCCGCTGATATTTATTTTTCGCAAGGGCCAATGGATGTGTTGGATCATAGTTGCAGCAAAATGGGTTTTGGCGGCAAAATGTGTATTGACGGAACTTTTAAATATGATGAAGAAAAAGATGACCAATTTTCGTTTATGCTTCCCCGTTTTACTGCTGAATCTGAAATAGAATTGATAAAGATTTTCCCGGAAATAAAAGCGATCAATTTTTCGTTGGTAGAAAAAGAAATTCCCTGCCTTATTGTTGCTGTCGAAAAAAATAAAAAAGAGCACATAAAAAAACTTCATGAGTCAATTTTCGATTCCGGATTTGTCGATGGAATTAAGATGATCCTATATGTTGAACACACCGTTGATCCAAATGATCTTCCTGTAGCTTTGTGGCGCTTCTGCAACAATCTTGATCCTAAGCGTGACAATTTTATACTAAAGAAACAATTCGTTGGCAATTCTAGTTTATACCTTGCCTGCATTGGATTTGACGGCACACTTAA
The DNA here is from genome assembly GCA_963741705.1 of uncultured Chitinophagaceae bacterium. Lineage (GTDB taxonomy): Bacteria > Bacteroidota > Bacteroidia > Chitinophagales > Chitinophagaceae > Ginsengibacter. Next base: position 48,809 of record CAVUJE010000010.1, read on the forward strand.
AACCAAGGAGTTTGATGATTTTTACCGGGACTGGCCCAATATTATTATTGCCGATGATAAAACGATAAAATCGGTTGATGAAAAATGGCCAGCGCTTGGTCTGGGAGCTTTTATTCCTTCGCCATCGTTGAAGTATAAAGGGCAGATGTATGGGGAGGAAGCTGTGGCAAAGGTTTAGCAAAATAAAAATCTTTTTTATTTCTTCGTTTACTATAACATCCAATCCGGACCTTTAACGATAATTACAAAAAAGGACTATAAATTAAAATCACATTTATAATTTAATTTATAGTCCTCAAATATTGTAAGAAGGCTAAATCAGCCAAACCATCCTAAACCTTTGCACCCTAAATATCCGTTGCTTCTCCATAAGCCACAGCAGTAGCTTCTTTTACGGCCTCGCTGATAGTTGGATGCGGATGAATGGCGTTTAATATTTCATGGCCGGTAGTTTCTAATTTACGCGCAACTACCATTTCGGCAATGATTTCTGTAACATTATATCCTATTGCATGGGCACCCAAAAGCTCTCCGTATTTTGCGTCATAAATTACTTTTACAAATCCTTCAGTAGCGCCCGCTGCTGTTGCTTTTCCGCTTGCTATAAAAGGAAATTTACCAATCTTTAATTCATAACCTGCATCCTTGGCTGCTTTTTCTGTATAACCAACGGAAGAAATTTCGGGGGTGCAATAAGTACAACCGGGAATATTGTTATAATCTATCGGTTCAGGCTTTTCACCGGCAAGATGCTCCGCTGCATTGATGCCTTCTTTGGTAGCTTTATGAGCTAATGCCTGGTGCGGTGTGCAATCACCAATTGCATAAAGCCCCGGAATATTTGTTTGTTGATTAGCATCTACAACAATCTTTCCTTTTTCGGTTTTTACTTTTAAATCTTCCAATCCGATATTCTCAATATTAGCTGCAATTCCTACCGCGCTTAAAAGAATATCTGCCTCAATAGTTACTTCGCCATCCTGGGTTTTTACTTTAGCCTTAACACCATCGCCGCTGGTATCTACACTGGTAACTTCACTATTAACCATTACAGTGATTCCTTGCTTTTTAAAATTCTTTTCAAGTTCTTTTGAAACTTCCTCATCTTCTACAGGAACGGTTTTGGGTAAAAATTCAATCAGCGTAACCTTGGTGCCGATGCTGTTATAAAAATAAGCAAACTCAGTACCGATAGCGCCTGAACCCACGACTATCATTGACTTTGGCTGTTTTTCCAAACTCATTGCCTTACGGTATTCTATTATTTTTTTACCATCTAATTTTAGCGCAGGCAATTCCCTTGCTCTTGCACCTGTGGCTATAATTATATTTTTTGCTTCCAATGTTTGCTTTTTGCCATCAGCAGCGGTGACTTCCAGTTTTGTCGGAGAAATTAATTTTCCATTACCCATTACCACATCAATCTTATTTTTCTTCATCAAAAACGTAACACCTTTATTCATTTTATCTGCTACTCCGCGGCTGCGCTTAATGATGTTTTCAAAGTTTGGTTTTGCATCGCTAACCTCTACTCCATAATCAGCAGAATGATTTGCATATTCCATTACCTGAGCACTTTTTAATAATGCCTTTGTAGGAATACAACCCCAGTTGAGGCAAATGCCACCAAGGCTTTCACGCTCCACGATTGCCACTTTTTTGCCTAATTGGGAAGCCCTTATTGCTGCAGGATATCCACCAGGGCCGCTGCCTAAAACTATTACGTCGTATGCCATATTATCTTTGAATTTTTATTTAAAAAATTTATTTACAAACTTTGCAAAATTACTTTAGAATGAGCAAAGCGCAAAAATTGGAGGCCTTCCTGCAGAAAAGCTGATTAAATTTTAAGATATTTGACCAATTGAATTACCGATATTTTTATTTATCATTCCCTATGAAGTTATATCCATGTAAATTAAATGTAATCCTGTTTTTTGTACCTGCTATCTTCATACTTATTTTAACCGGATGTAGCGCCACCCGAAGAAGCAGTACGACGGAGCCTCCAAAATCCGGAGAAATTAAAAGCACCGTAAAAATTAAAAATAAAATAGCCCCACGGTTTATTAATACAAAAAATGTGTCTCGTGTTGAGTTAGTGGATTTTGCTGAAACGCTTAATTGGTGTGAAATACAAATATGGCTCAATGGTAAAAGAAAAAGGCTTCGATTGTTCAGGCTTTGTTAATTATGTTTTCAATCATTTTAAGATTTCTGTTCCCCGCACTACTGTTGAATTTACAAATGCTGGCGAGAGATTCCGATTGAAAATAGTAAGCCCGGTGATCTTATTTTATTTACCGGAAGCGATCAAAAAGCGGCGTCGTTGGCCACTTGGGAATAGTAACTGAAAATAATAATGGCAATCTGGAATTTATTCATGCCTCTAAAGCCGGGGAGTGATGATCTCAGGGATGAATTCTTATTTTTTGCCGAGGTTTGTAAAAGTGAACAGGGTGTTTCCCGATTGCGGGATCAAAAATTAAATAAAATTTGGGTATTTATTTGTTTACTGCAAATTTAGTTTTTGGGTTTATTGTCTTTGCCTTCTTCCCTCATGGTTTTTAGTGTATTAATGCTAAGGTTAATTTCAAAGCCAATCATTATCACCAGCGAGTTTAGAAAGATCATAATCATGATGACCATAATAGTTCCGATAGATCCATACAATAAATTATAACTGCCAAAATTATTTACGAAAACACTAAATCCGATGGTAACCAAAATGGATAAAAAAGTGGCTATTACTGCACCCGGAGAAACAAGGTTCCATCTCCTGGTGGTCGATGGAGCATACCTGTAAATAAAAGCGTAGGAATAAAAAATGAAACCAATAATAAGTATCCATTTTCCGTAAAAAATAAGATTTCTTAAATTATAATCTTTAATTCCAATCCAGTTTAAAATATTTCTTTGCAAAGTAATAATAATACCAGGCAACCTAGCAGCAGCCCAAAAAGCATTATAGTTAATTTTATCGCTTCCCACCTGGTTTTCAGTCCTTTTATTTTTTGAAAACCTACGTGATTTTTATTAAAGGAACGCATTAAACCCATAACAGCACCTGAAGCAAAAAAAAGTGAGAGTATAAAAGTGAATGATAGCATTCCGATTTTAGAACCATCAATAAAACTATCTACAAATTGTATAAGCCCTTTGTTGTAAGTGGCCGAAGGAATGATATCATGAATCAAACCGTGAAGCTGATACTTCAAGCCTTTTTTAGAAACAAAAGGAAGATTAGGAATAAGTGTAAAAAGAAATAAGCATGAAGTAGGCACCGACATGATAAAATTATAAGAAATGGCCGATGCTTTTTCTGTAAAATCGGGAAGATTAAAATCTTTAAATAGATGCTTCAATACTGCAAAAACAGTCATTCCCTGGAAACCGGGTGGCGACCACTTTTTACTTTTTCTTATCAGGTATTTTATTGGGTGAAGAAGGAAATATTTCTTTTTTTTCAAAATATTTCTTATTTTGATAATCCGGTTTAATAAAAAACTAAAATAATTCATTTTAAACTATTGTTCTTGTTGCCTTGATTTAATAAGACTGTCAAGCGCCTGTCTGGTAAGCTTTTGCATAAACCTGGTGTTGACTGATAATCAGATGCAAAATTTGAATATCCTGAGAAATCAGAGCGTGCAACAAAAAATAAATAATCAGTTTGAGGAGCATTTAAAACCGCGTCAATCGTTTTTATTGATGGCGTACAAATAGGGCCCGGAGGCAATCCTGTATTTAAATAAGTATTGTACGCTGAAGGAAATTCAAGATGTTTGTGATAAATACGTTTCAATTCAAAATTGCGCATAGCAAATTTTACAGTTGGGTCGGCAGCCAGTTTCATATCCTTTTCTTAACCTGTTAATATATACACTTGCAATTTTTCCTTTATCTTTTTCCTTATTGGTTTCTTCTTCCACAATGGAAGAAAGTATATAAACCTGTGTGGCGTCAGATTCAATCGTTCTGCTTTTTTCATTCTTTCCTCATTCCAGAATTTCTGATGTTCGTCATATAGCTTTTTAAAAATATTTTTCATTGATGTGTTCCAGGTATAAGTGTACGTGTTAGGTATCACATCCGTCATCACGGTATTGGAATCCACATCATATTGATTTAATAAATCATCATTATTTAAAAAGGTTAGTGCTGATGAAGAATCAATTTCAAAATTATCGCTGACCTTTTTTGCAAAATCTTCTTTGGTTCTAAGTTTCGTTATCACTAAATTAACCGGAGATTGGCGCCCGGAGCGAAGCATTTTTATCAAATGATAAAGGCTCATTCCCTTTGTGACTTTATATTTTCCGGCCTTTACTTTTTGAGGATACCCGGCATATTTTGAAACCTGGTCGAACCAGAAATCACGATTGATCATGTCATTTTTCAGTAAGCTGTCTTTTACGTCCGCATAGGTGCTTCCGGTTTTGATATATAAAAAATGTTTTTTAGGATTCTGAACAGTGGGGCCAAAAACTTCCCAGCCACAAAAGACGGCAAATAAAATAAGGACCAAAACAATAAATAAAATTACTTTGCGGCCTTTCATATTTATTTGCTGATTGATTGGTTAAATTAATGTTTTTATTCTTTTTAGAAAATAACTACTCATAAAAAACCCCGTCTTTTTGAAGACAGGGCAGTATAGTAAGTTTGATAATTTATTTTGCAGGAGTTGGTACTTGCGCCGGCGCCTGTTGGGTAGATGGCATTGGTACCGTATTGTTCTGCTTTGGCGCCATCGGTGTTCCTACAGGCGCTTCATTAATTAAATTTTCATTTGAATTGGTTGCACCTGTTCTGGGAATGAATAATGTAGAGGTAATGCAAAGTACTCCAATAATAATTGCAAAAAGCCATGTGCCTTTTTCCAAAACATCGGTTGTTTGTTTTACGCCCATCAATTGGTTACTGAATCCGCCCAAAGAAGAGGAAAGCCCGCCACCTTTTGGATTTTGAATAAGCACTATCACTCCTAATATTATAGAAGACAGAATGATAAGCGTTATAAAAAGAAATAACATATTAAATGAATTTTAAACTTTCAATTTTGGCTGCAAAGTACGCACTTTTAGAGGGATTAATCAAACTTAATTTTTGATACATTTCAATAGCTTTTTCCCGTTTATTCTGTTTTATTAATACCTCTGCCATGGCCTCTGTCAGAACATTTGCACTTTGGTTTGATACTTCCGAAGAGGTTTGTATTAGTTTTTCAATTACCTCATTTTGTTCCGGCAACTGCCCCGGGTGTAATTTCTTCATGCTTTTGATCCATGCCGTAAAACTCTTTACCTGTTTTCCTAACTGGTCATTATTCAAAGCGTCTTCATTCAATTTAATTCCCTGCGACGCGAAATAATCCACTGTATGCAATGGCTCAAAAGGAATCTCATCCTCATTGTCATTTTCTATATTGTCACTTTGAACTATTGATTCCGGTTTTTTATCCTCCTCAATATTTTCATCTAAGATTTTCATTTTGCAAAACAGGATTCTCAATTATTTGTTCGTTCACTGGTTGGGTCAATTCATCATCATCCTGTTTTTCTTCAATTTCTTCCGTTTTATTTTCTTCTGAAATTGATTGTTCCTCATTTATATTTTCCTCGATATTTTGATCAGTAAAATCTTCATATTCCAAAACAGGATTCTCAATTATTTGTTCGTTCACTGGTTGAGTCAATTCATTATCATCCTGTTTTTTTCCAATTTCTTCCGTTTTATTTTCTTCTGAAATTGATTGTTGCTCGTTAATATCTTCCTCAATATTTTGATCGATAAGATTTTCATTTTCCAAAGCAGGATTCTCAGTTATTTGCTCGTTTACTGGTTGCAGGCAACTTCACTTCTTTTTTATTCAATTTCTTCCGTTTCATTTTCTTCTGAAATTGATTGTTGCTCGCTTATATTTTCCTCAATAAAATTTTCATTTTCGAAAACAGGATTCTCAGTTATTTCCTCATTTACTGGTTGAGGAATTTCTTCATTCAATTATTTTCTTCCACCGGAAGCAGGTTTTCAACTTCAAGGTATCTGCTGATTGAATCGTTGCTTGCTCCTTCCCGCTGAATCAATTGTTTCAGGAGAAATTATTAAATTGTCTTCTAAATCTTTTCCATTTGATTTGCAAATCTGACAATTGAAATTCCAGTCCAATAAGGATTTTGTAAATAAATGCCGGTTTGCCTGGCCACCTCATCAAAACGTGGGTCATTATTTTTTTTAAGTTGGCATAACCATAAAAACCGAACCATGAACTTGCAGGATTATTCTTTACTTTTTTTCAAGCTCATCCTGATTCTTTGAAATGTCAGCAAGATAAAGTGCGGCATAATTGGTGGCTGTATTCATCAAATTTTGATTACCAGTTTGAAAATATTTTATTGAAGATCGCGTCTGTCACTGTTTTAATGATTTTATCCATCAGGCTGCTTTCTGCTGTTGCAATGTTTGATTTGCTGGAAAATCATAATTGCTTGTAAGGTCTGTCTCAAAACTTTTTGCCGGATCAGGGTCAACCGTATTTTTAAAGATCAGATGAAAAGTAACATTTAACCGGTTACTGGAAGCCTGTTGATTAGAAACGCCACTCGTTGTTACACTGTAATCAGAAACATAACCACTTATATCATAATTGGCATCGTCATTTTTTGTTTCCCGCAATCGTGTCTGGCTAATAATCTTCTGTCGGAGCTTTTCTGTTAGCTGTGGGGCAATGGTTGGATTAACATACCGTGCCTTATTCTCAAATAAATTTACCCGAAAAGTGGTTATATCCGCAGGTATTGGTGAAGTATCTTTAAATGAATATTTACAGGTTGCAAACGTAAAAATCACTGAAACGAAAACTGATTAAAACAAATAATTGTATTCTTGATTTTAATTTCATTTGTTAATATGTTTCTTATTTTCGTTTACTCATTAATGTTATATTCTTTCAGTTTCCTGTAGAAGGTTCTTTCGCTGATACCAAGATCACTGGAAGCATCTCTTCTTTTTCCACGATGTTTTTTCAAGGCTTTAATGATAAGATCTTTTTCGGCATCCATGATACTTAACGATTCTTCTACTTCCTGGTGAGCATCGATATTATTACTGTTTCTAAGAACCACCGGCTGGCCTGAAGAAATTGCCGGCGGCCGTGGTTCATTATGAAAATCATTCAACATTGGATGTTCATTCCTGAAATGGTTTTCATTAATGGAGGAAGGATTTTGTAAAACATCAAAAAACATTCTTTTTAGCTCCGTCACATCTTTCTTAACATCAAAAAATAGTTTGTATAAAATTTCTCTTTCATTCGCAAATTCTTTTTGATTAACTCCATCACCATGAGTGGAAAGAACCGGCAACGGTTATAATTTACATCAGGTAAAAAATGTCGGAGCTCTTCAGAATCGATTGATTTGTCTTTCGAAAGAACTGATACCTGTTCTGCAATATTTTTTAATTCACGAATATTTCCCGGCCATGGGTAATTGACGAGTAATTTCACTCGCACTATCACTTAACTGAACAGGAGGCGATTTATATTTTTCTGCAAAATCAACTGCAAATTTTCTAAACAACAACGGAATGTCTTCTTTCCGGTCGCGCAAAGCCGGAACTCTTATGGGAACTGTATTTAAGCGATAATATAAATCTTCCCTGAATCTTCCTGTATGTGTATATTCCAGCAAATCCTTATTGGTAGCGGCGATTACCCTCACATCGGTTTTTTGAACTTTCGAAGAACCAACCCGAATATATTCACCGGCTTCCAAAACACGAAGCAAACGCGCCTGCGTACCTAATGGCAACTCTCCAATTTCATCCAGGAAAATGGTACCGCTGTTTACGGTTTCAAAATAACCTTTGCGCGAATCTACAGCGCCGGTAAATGACCCTTTTTCATGGCCAAAAAGTTCTGAATCAATCGTTCCTTCAGGAATGGCTCCGCAGTTTACAGCAATAAACGGATTATGCTTTCTGCGCGGAAAGTGAATGAATGATATGAGAAAAAACTTCTTTTCCCACGCCACTTTCTCCGTTTATTAAAACACTCAAATCTGTATTGGCCACCTGAATGGCTACATCCAATGCATAAACCAATCCGGGAGAATTTCCAATAATTCCAAACCTGTTTTTTATTGCTTGCTGATCCATTTATTTTAATCTAAATATTTTGAGATTTCTTCTTTTAAAATAGGGATGTATTTTTTAATAGTGATAATATAAACGTTCAGCTTCGATCATGTCATAATCATGAATTACTATATGCCTCATACCTATTATATTTTTTAAGTTGCTTATGGCCAAATCCTTTTTGATTTTATTTGCCTTAAATAAAGCCTCTCCAATAATTGAAATTCCTCTTTCTACAGCCCATTTAAATTTTACTTCCTCTAATTTATCCAAAGTAATATTTGAAGCAAAAGATTCTAAATTATTTATAGCCTCCATTACATCAAAAATATATTTTTGAAAATCAGGATCTGGCATAAATGAGTTTTTTAGATTTTTCTACTGAATTAATAAGGTATGGATTTTTAAGTTTATTTGGAACAAGATCAACTTTTCTTCCAAGTATTTTTTCCAGCTTTTCTTTTAGTGAAAAAAAATTGGCAACTATATCAAAATCTCCATTATCCCAGTCAGGATAATTTTCTAAATCATATTCATATAAGAAATCCACATCACTTTTATTGTTAAAAGACCTGGAGTTTGTTGCGCTGCCAAAAAGATAAAGTGATTTCAAATTATGTTTTTTACATAATTCAATTATTGTTGGGATATTATTTTTTACAATTTTTACCATACACTTATTTTATACGCCCTATCAAAGTTCCGGCCGTACAACTTTCAATAAAAATATCTACATAGTCCCCTTTCTTTTGCATTCCTGTTTTCGGAAAAACTGCCATTTTGTTATGATCCGTTCTGCCTGCCCAATGTTGATCACTTTTTTTTGAATCGCCTTCTATCAAAACCTTATATATTTTTCCTACATCCTTTTGCATACTTTTTAAAGAATGCCTGCGATGCAAAGCCACGACCTCCTGTAATCTTCTTTTCTTTACTTCCAGCGGAACATCATCTGTAAACCTTCTCTCCGCCAGTGTTCCAGGTCTTTCTGAATAAAAGTACATATAAGCGAGGTCATATTCACAATATTCAAAAAGACTTAAAGTTTCTTTATGATCTTCCTCAGTTTCCCCGCAAAAGCCAGTGATCGAATCTGTTGATAATCCGCAGCCCGGAAGAATTTCTCTTATCCGGTTCACTTTTGAAATATACCATTCGCGCGTGTAGGTTCTGTTCATCATTTGCAAGATGCGTGTGCTTCCACTCTGGACAGGAAGATGAATGTACTTACAAATGTTATCATATTTTTTCATGGTAAACAAAACCTCATCTGTAATGTCTTTAGGATGTGAAGTCGAGAATCTGACACGAAGCAATGGGGAAATCCTGGCAACTTTTTCTAATAAGTTTGCGAAAGAAACTATTGAATTGTCTTGTGAGTTTACCCACTGGTAGCTATCAACATTTTGTCCCAGCAGCGTTACTTCACGATAGCCTTCTTCAAAAAGTTCAGTACATTCCCTGATTACAGAATCTGCGTCTCTGCTACGTTCCCGGCCGCGTGTGAATGGAACCACGCAAAAAGAACACATGTTGTTGCAACCACGCATGATACTTACAAACGCAGTGACGCCGTTGCTGTTTAATCGTATTGGTGAAATATCGCCATAAGTTTCTTCACGGCTCAACAACACATTAACGCCTTTTTGCCCGCTTTCGGCTTCGTCAATTAAGGCAGGTAAGGAGCGATAAGCATCAGGGCCGACTACAATGTCTACCAATTTTTCTTCTTCAAGGAATTTCGATTTTAATCTTTCAGCCATGCATCCTAATACACCAACCAATAATCCCCGATTGTTTTTTTTCATCTTCCTGAATTCTGTCAGTCTTCTTCTTACGGTAGCTTCTGCTTTTTCGCGGATAGAACAGGTATTGATAAAAATAATATCTGCGTCTTCAAATTGAGTAGTGATTCCGAAGCCTTCTTTCTGTAAAATTGAGGCAACCACTTCGCTGTCAGCGAAGTTCATAGCGCATCCATAACTTTCTATATAAAATTTTTTTTCGAACGGATTATTTACGAGTTCTTTTGGCGCGAATGCTTCTCCCTGCCTGCTTTCATCGTGTTTCCTATCTAAGGTTAATTCCACCATTTTTCAATTTTTAATCTAAGGTGGGCAAAGATAGGAAATTAAAAAATTGCGACAGTATGTCAGGGAGTTAAAAAAGTCGCTAGTAAGATATTATTATGAAATCCAGGGTGGATATAAACAGTGAACAAACAAATAATGTGAATTTTAATTTTGCGAATGTGAACTATTTTAGAAAGGCTTCGAAGCTCCCTTCACTAACAATTAATCTGCTTGTACTTCTACCAGGATAATGAATTATAAATCCAAATGATTTTAAATTAAACATTGTAAAATCCTGTTCTTAATACTCTCCAATTAAGCATCCGGAAATATTCCACGAGCTGAAACTATTTCCTTCAGATTTTCCTAATGGGATTGCCACCTTAAAAATATGTTTTCCGGGTGCAAGCTCAAGAGGTATATACACAGGATTGGTAGAAGTACCGGGGCACCAGTTTGACCGGCTTAAATCAGAAGAAGAAATTCCATTGCCGAAATTCCCGGAAGAAGGACTGAACATTCTGTACGTTCCGCAATCTGTTCTCCATGGAATGAAACTAAATACCCTTTTGCCATCCACAAATATTTCATTGAGTTTTTGATTAAATTCATCGCCATTTCCCCAGCCACCGTGGCCAGTAGAAATGTATCTTAACGTAAGCTTTTTCAATCCTTCAGGAATAGTAACCGAAACGGATAGAGAATCCTTATCAAACATCGTCGCATAATTTTGACCGGCCATTTCCATTATATTTACGGTATTGAATATAGGTTCAATCCAATCCTTTTTTTTATTGCTGTCTCTACGCTCCGGATGATATTCAAGATCCAGGTTGACAATGTGCCCGCCTTTATCATAATTGCCTATATAAACGCCAATCCACACTTCTCCGTTTAATCGCGGCAATAGATCGGTAATATCTTGTTTATAACTGGCAGAATCTGCCCAGTTGTATCCTTCAATTTTTGAACGCTTATTAAAATAACCGCACACCAAATGGGGTAAAAAAGCGCATTAGTTCCAATGGCGGAAGATAGTTATCGGTCTCCACAACCCCCTGGTATTCTTTTCCTGTATTATCTTTATATAACGGTAATGCATGAACGTTTTTTCTTAATCCAGTTAAAAAAGAAATTTCCCGGTCAGTTGGAATTATGAAAACACAGCCTGTGCGGTCGTAAGCATCGCCTTTGGAATATTCTGAAAGGTTGGCAAACACAATGTTACCCATCTGCTTCCGGCAATTTAATTTTCTTTAAAACAAGAGTTCCGCCTGCATACCGGTAAGTCACATTTTCCTTATCATCTTCAGGATTTACAATTGAATCTGTAAAGTTGATTTGCTGGTGAGAAAAAACAGGAAAAGTAGTAAAACGATTGTCAATTTCTTTGCGATGATAAGTGGCTTCATCAACAACCTCTCCCAGGTCTTTTGGTAAATCCACTATAGAATCTTCTACGTTTCTCAATTCTATTTTAGTGGCATAAGTTTCAAAATTTCCATTCCGAATTGTTTTCAAAATCAATCCTAAGCCAGGTGCAATGCCCAGGCTGGGGCTACCTTTTACCGGAAGCTTATCCGTAAACCATATTTCAATTGTGTTGGAGCGGATAATCACTTTCGCTTTTTTGCAGGCATAACCGAGAATAGTGGTAGTATCGCCGGTAATGGTTGGCTTTTCATAAGTGGAAAAAGGTGTTTTTAGCGTAACTTTTTCCCCGTTTTTTTGAGTTAGTATTTGATAAGCTATCTGTTGATTAAAATCGAAATACTGGCCTTCACTTTTCTGCTTATGGTTGATCTGAATTAATCGCGCAATATTGTTTTTAAATACCAATTGCAATGGCGGTGCTTCTTTCAATTCTTTTCCGTTGCTACGAAATGAATACGTTACAATACCTTCAGCCTTTACCGGAGATTTATTTTTTTGCTGTGCAAAAGTGAAGTGCGGGCAGCTTAAAATCAAAAAAACAGAAAAAAGATATTTTTTATAATTCTTTTGCATGAATAATTATTACTTTGTCAGATTCAAATCTATTTTTTAAAAAATGAAGCGCCAAAAGAAATATGATTTTTAAAGTAAATCAATCTTAGATGAAAAAATGTTGGCAACTTTATGTGTTATCAAAGGCGGATTACCCGTAGCGGTTTACTTAACTTTTTTTTGTAAAGATGGAAAAAAAATCAGGTGAAAAGTTTACTGCCGAAGTTTGTAAAAATGGTAATAAGGAAAAAACTTTTTCCATAACCAAACCATACAGTTCTGTTTCTAAAGTCAATTTAGGAAATGAATTTATTTCTGATAAATATGAAAGCAATAATAGAAAGCGAAATAGAAAATAAAAATGCTAAGAATTTCTTTATTTACTGCTTAAATAAAAGCGATAGTTAAAAGTCTAATCATGTTCCGGATTCTCACAAAAAAATTGGCTTATGGTGTTCTCGTTTTATTCGGCGTAGTGGTAGTTGTGTTTTTAGTTTTCCAGGCTTTTGGAGATCCTGCAAGAATGGTGCTCGGACAATCTGGTGATAAAAAAACGATGGACAATATTCGTAAAGAATTATACCTGGACCAGCCTAAATGGAAGCAATTTGTTTTTTATGTAAATGACATTTCGCCCATCAGCATCGATACAAAAAAAGAAATTAAAGAAAAAGGCCTTCGTGGTTTTTTTGTTGGCGGCAATGAGAAAATTGGGATAAAAATTCCTTATCTCCGCAGAAGTTACCAAACCAAAAAACAGGTAACTGATGTATTGATGGAAGCTTTGCCGGGCACTATCATGCTGGCTTTTGCAGCAATGTTTTTTGCAATAATTGTTGGAATATTTTTAGGTATACTTGCGGCTGTAAAGCAAAATACCTGGATGGATACTTCGTCTGTTTTCGCAAGCGTTATTGGTATTTCTGCCCCATCTTTTTTTATGGCAATCGTCATTGCTTATATATTTGGATTGGTGCTTCACGATTACACCGGACTATCACTTACGGGGAGCTGGTTTAATATCGATTCAGTAACAGGCCGGCGGTACCTGACATTGCAAAATCTAATTCTTCCTGCATTAACTCTCGGCATTCGCCCACTTTCAATTATAACCCAGCTTACCCGAAGTTCAATGTTAGACACGCTCAACCAGGATTATATAAGAACGGCTTATGCAAAAGGGTTAAGCAAAAAGAAAGTAATTCTTCATCATGCCTTGAGAAATGCGATAAACCCTGTATTGACAGCTATCACAGGCTGGTTTGCCGAATTGCTTGCCGGCGCTTTTTTTGTTGAATATATTTTTGGCTGGAGGGGAATCGGTAAAGTTACAGTTGATGCTTTGGAGAAACTCGATTATCCTGTGGTGATGGGTTCGGTACTTTTGGCCGCTACTATTTTTGTGCTAATGAATATTTTCGCAGATGTACTTTATGGTGTCATTGACCCAAGGGTAAAAATGAAGTAAGGATTTATCACACTACCGTCAAATCGGTTGTGCTTTTTTGTGACTGGTAAATCTGAACGTATTCCGGCGAATTTTGTATCAAATAATCATGGGTGCCTTTCGCAATTAATTCGCCTTCCATTATTACAATGATCTGGTCGTAATCTTTTACAGGGTCAATTTTTTGCGTTACTGAAACCAACGTTATTCCTTTATAATTCTGTTTTACATTTTCAGAAATTTTTTCTTCAGTTAAAGTATCTACCCGTGCTGTAAAATCATCCAACAATAAAATTTTTGGGTTAATCGCCAGCGCGCGCGCCAGCATGATTCGTTGTTTCTGGCCTCCCGACAAACTTGAACCACGCTCTGAAACAATCGTGTCCAAACCTTCAGGAAGTGATTTAATAAAATCTCCCAATTCAGCGGTTTCAATTGCTTTTTCAAGATCTTTTTCAGTTACTTCGGAATTAAATGCGATGTTTTCGCGAAGGCTTAAATTAAAAATGATACTGTCCTGGAAAACCAGGCCTACCTGGCTTAATAGTGCATCCCTGTTGTACTCCAAAATATTTATATCATCGTATAATATTTTTCCTTGGTTGGGTTTAATAAGTGTTGTTAACAGGTTAAGGATTTGGGTTTTGCCTGCCGCCGTGGGTCCGATGATTGCCGTTCTGGTTCCACCTTCAACAGCAAATGAAATATTTTTTAGAGCAGGGTTTTCTCCATAATAAACACTTACATTTTCCAGGTTAATATTTCCGTCTAATTGTTTGTTTACTGTTCCTTTGTCCACAAAGTCCGGTGTTTCCAATGTATGCGCAATTCTTTGGTAGGAGGCCGATGCTCTGGCAATAACGTTGCTCATAAAGCCAATCATAATAATGGGAAAAATGAGTATCGCGATATAACTATTAAATGCTGCGAATTCGCCAAGTGTCATGCTTCCCGAAATAACGAAATTGCCCCCTAAAGCTAACACAGTAAGCCTTGCAAGGTTTGACGTTAAAACGATTATAGGGATGAGCGTTGCAAATAAGCGAAGTATAGACAAGCCAAGGTTTTTAGCTTCTGTATTCGCATCCATGAATTTATTGTACTCTGTAAATTGAGCATTAAGAACACGGATCAGAGCTGCTCCCAAAATGCTTTCATTGATTACTTTGTTAAGCCAGTCAATAACTTCCTGCGTTTTTCTAAACAGTGTTTTTACTTTCTTGAATACTAAGAAAAAGGTTGTCGCTATGATAGGAATAATCAGTAGTACCACCAATCCCAGCCGCCAATTAATGTTGAGCAATAGAATACTGGCGCCAATGATGAGAACCAAAGAAGAAACGATAGAAACTATCGCCTGTGAAACGAACATTTTAATTGCATCTACATCTGAGGTCAAATTAGTCAGGAGCTTTCCTGGCGTAGTTTCCTGGATATAAGCATAATCCTGTTCCGATATTTTTGAAGCCAGTTTTTTTCTCATATCCCGCGCTACTCTTTCTGATGCAAAAGTTTGAATGATGCTCTGAACATAAGTAAAAATAAAAATCAAAACTGCGGCTACGGCAAACCAGGTAATAATTTTTGACATATCCAATTGCCTCTTCGAATAGTCATCTATCCCATACTGGATAATTTTTGGAATCAGGAGATTGAGCCCGTTGCTTAAAAAAGCAAACAATAACAACAAAGAAATCATTCCTGAATAAGGTTTCAGGATTTTGAAAATACTTGGTTTCTTTTGTTTCAGTTTTTTTTCTTTAGAGTTCATTAGCCGGTTATTCATTAGAAAATTGTATGCTTTAGCAAAATAAAATTTTCCTGAGCAAAAGTAAACTGAAATATTATTTATGAAATATTACTTTTCGGTGAATGCCAATTTTTGGGCGGTAAAGAAGTGGAAGAAAATTTGGATAAGGCGGATCAAAGCATTTACAAAAGCGTTCCTCTCAACATCCACAAGGCTACGTTAAAAAAGATAATAAGGCCTGTAACATCCACCAGCGTAGCTACGAATGGCGCGGAGGATGAAGCCGGATCGGCGCCTAATCTTTTTAAGAGTAGTGGAAGCATGCTTCCGATAAGAGACGACCAAAGCACTACACCTACGAGTGAAAGACAAACAGTAAAACCTATGAGTATCCAGTAAGGGCCGTAATTATATGAAGTGATTATATGTTGGTTCATCAAAAAACTCCAGATAGCTATCCTGCAAAAGCCTACGATTCCAAGAATAATTCCCAACATGAATCCGGACATAATTTCACGCCGCATCACCCTCCACCAGTCTTCCAAACTAACTTCTCCCAAAGCCATTGCCTGGATAATTAAGGTTGAAGCCTGTGTTCCGCTGTTACCTCCTGTACTGATAATTAAAGGAATAAAATTAGTCAGAATGATTACCTGGGCCATTTCATCATTGAAAAAAGCCATAGCCGTGGCAGTAAGCATTTCGCCTAAAAAGAGGATAACTAACCATCCGACTCTTTTTTTACCAGGGTAAAAATGGGAGTCTCCAGGTAGGGCATATCTAATGCTTCGGCGCCACCAATCTTCTGAATATCTTCGCTGAATTCTTCATTGGTAACCCAGAGCACATCGTCAATAGTTACGATTCCTAACAAAACATTATAATCATCTACAACGGGAAGGGCTACACGATTATTCATTTTGAAAACCTCATTAGCCGTTTCCTGGTCATCATTCACATTCAGCTCAATAAAGCGCCCATCCATCATCTCGCTCACTTTTGTTTCAGGAGATGCTAAAATAAATTCCCGGATACGAAGGTCATCGAGCAATTCTCCGTATTTGTTGATCACATATACCACATCAATGGTTTCTGTATTTTTTCCAACACTACGGATGATGTTCAAAACTTCGGCGACCGTGTTGTATTCATATACGTATACATAATCCGGAGTCATCAGGCGGCCAACACTATTTTCAGGATAACCCAAAAGTGAGAGTGTGATTTTCCTTTCTTCAGGAACAAGCGTTTTTACCAATTCGCGTACCACCTCGTTGGGGAGGTCTTCAAAAAATGAAGTCCGGTCATCGGGTTCCATCTTATTAAGCAATTCAGCACTTTTGGTTGGAGGAAGGTTTTTTATAATTCTCTTTTGGGTGGGATGATCCAAAATCTTAAATACACCTGTTGCCCTGTGCATGGAGAGGCTCATGAAAATATCTATTTCCCTGTCTTCATTTTCATCAATAAGTTCAGCAACATCACTGATGTTTTGTTCATTTAAAAATTCACTTAGCGCTTCCTGATTTCCTGTTTTGAAAACATCTTCGAATTGTTCCTGAACCAGAATTTCTTCTTCAGTCATGAGAATCAGTTTAATCCATGAGGGCGCAAAATTAATTTATTTTTATCTTTAGAAAAAGGTTAATATGGGGCTTGATGTTTAAGAATGTAAACTAGTTTCTAAAATAAAAATCATCAGAATAAGTTGCTTTGCTGCACATTTTAAATTAATAAAATAAGAATGATAAAAAATTATTTACGCGTCAAAAAAAGCAGGAATCGAGGAAGAGGTGTTTTTACAAAAGAGAAAATAAAAGCTAAAATCGTGGTAGAGCAAGCGCCTGTAATTGTAATCAGCGCTAAAGATCGGGCGCATATTGAGAAAACCCTGCTTAATAATTACATTTTTGCATGGGGCGAAAAAGAAGATAAATGTTGCGTGGCCTTAGGCTCCGTGTCGCTTTATAATCACAGCTATACCAGCAATTGCGAATACATTATGGATTTTGAGAAAGAAACAATCCAGGTAAAAACGGTAAGAGAAATTAAAGCAGGCGAAGAACTCACGATCAATTATAATGGGGATTGGAATAATGCGAAAGAGCTTTGGTTTGAGGTGAGTTAATTAGCTAATGTGCCAATTAGCTGATTAGCCAATTCGTTGAGCAATATAAAAATGTCTGAAATTTATTCATTTACTGTAAATGGAATTATTCTTAATTGGTGTAATTCGAAGGAATTCTTGAATAAGATTTATTGCGTTGTTGACTACATTAGCAAATTTTCAAATTAAAAATTTAATGATTATTCACCAGCATCCATTTCGCGGTTTCATAAATACCTGAAGTAAGTTCTGAAAGATTTCTTTTTATTGAATCTGCCTGTTCTTTGTTTAGTGAAAGAATATTTGAATTCAGAGGCAACAATTTTTCTTTGGCTATCCGCAAATTTTTTACAAAATAATAATCATCCGTTACCACACCAATATTTCCTTCATCATGGTGAATAATAAATGCGGCGTCTATTTTATTTTTTGAATTCAACAGGTCGCGGCCAAGTGTAGTATTGGTATAGGATTGATGAACCATCCCGGCGAGGGTAGGAAGAATATCTATTTGTGAAACTACTTCGTGCCTTTTAGATTTATCCAATAGCTGAGGTGCATAAAACAAAAGCGGAACATGCTCATCACTCAGGCTTCCTTTTTCCCAGGCATCAGGATAAAGAGCTGCCGTTTCACCCTCCACACCATGGTCGCCCACAAAAGCAAAGATGGTGTTATTGAACCACGATTGCTTCTTCGCATTTTCTATAAATGTCTTAAAGCAATAATCTGTGTAACAAAAAGACTGAAATTCCCGTAATGACTCAAAACCATATTTATGCAGTGTGTCTTCATTTACCAGGCGCCTTACGAAGTCTGTGTCTTCTAAAGGAGTGCTGTAAGGGCGGTGGTTATCGGCCGTTTGGATGATGGCAAAGAAAGGCTTTTTTTGTTCAGTTAAAACTTTTTCGGATTCAAGAAAAAGATTTTTGTCACTGATGCCCCATACATTTAATGGTTTTGATTTATAAGAACCTTCCTGGAAAATTTTTACATCTTTTACATTTTTAATCAGGCCGTCGAAATTATTGAAATCGCTACTGCCCCCGAGAAAATAAAATTTATTATAATCTTCAAACGAATTGATGATAGTATTTTGTTGAACTGCTTCGGGATTTCGCGAAGAGAATTCTGATAGCTGCACGTCAGGAATACCACTTAGGATGGCAAAAACGCCACGGGCTGTTCCAAAAGTAGGCGTAAAGCAACGGTCGAAAAAAATACCGCTGTCACACAATTGTTTAAAATAAGGCGTAGTGTTCAACGGGTTGCCACTCATGCTGCTTTTATACATGCTGAAGCTTTCGCAAATTACCAAAATTATATTGGGCCTGCTTTCCAGCGCCTTACTGTTAGGTAAAACCAGTCGGGAATAGCTTTGGTCGATGATGTTTTTTTGATCCAATTGTAAAAAATCAGCAATTAAAGGAAAATAGCTTTTGGCTTTGTCATCATCGAAAGTTGGTTTGCGGAATTGCAGTGTTGTAAAAAAATTCTGCATCGGATTCAATGCGACATAAGATTTAAAATTATCATTCAGCTCAAAGGCATCTTTCCATTGCAATGGAAAAATCGAAAAAATTCCATACACACACCATAACAGGAAAATAACAGCGCCCACATGCCATTGCTTTTTATAAATGATATTTTCATGTTCTCTTCTTTTGGTCAGAATATGAGTATGCCTGAAAAGTTTTGACATGAAAATAACCGCCACGGCCAATGCAAGCAACAGCCACACCATTGGATAACTTTGCCACAGCATTTTAAAAGAAATGGAAGGATCTTCAGCAAAATTTAAAGCGCTTGCATTAATGCGTGTATGGTTGTAACTAAAATTTCCAAAATCTGCTCCGAAGAAAAATAAAACGAAAAGAGTAGCAATTGCAAGATAATAAGACCACCATTTTTTATTTCTTTCTGAATGAAAAGGAGAGAAGCGGGGAAATACCGAAAGAACGGCAATGGGAAGAAGAATGATAGAAATCCATTTGGCATCGTATCTGAAGCCTAACCTGAACGAAGGTAACAAGGAAACAAAACTTATTTTTTCAGGAATAAATAAAACAACAGTTGCCACCCGAAGCAATGTAAATATCAGAAGGTAAATCAGCCAGAGTTTGGTGATCCATTTTATCGTTATCGGAACTGAACGTGGAATTTTTAGTTTTGAGATCATGTTTAAAAAATCGAAAATGATTTTTTGCTTTATTTACCTGCATAACAGCAGGCAGTTGCTTTACTGTTTTTTATTATTTAATAGCAAGTATTTGGAGGTTTGATAATAGGCTTCTGCGAGCTTTTCAAGTTCTTTGCGATCTTCTGCTGTTTCGGGTGATGCAGGCAAAGGTTTATTATTCTCCGACGATCTGAAATCTTTTTTGCCGGTGGAAAGATCATTCACAAAAACATATTGGTCTGTAATTATTCCTATTTGTTTTATCAGGGGATCGAATAAAAATGCCAGATTTTTAAAACGTACATTTTCTGTATGTGTGGTGTCAAAAAGATTTCTTCCAATGGTTGTGTTAGTGAATGAAATATTAGCAAGGGATGAAACCGAAGGGATCAGATCAACCTGGGAGCAGGTTCTGTCACTTCTTTGGGGCTTTAGCAAAGCAGGTGCATAGAAGAGTAATGGCACGTGCTGGGTGGTAAGACCATCTTTTTCCCACGCTTCAGGAAACATATTGCCGGCATCGCCGCGAATGCCATGATCGCCCACAAACACAAAAATTGTATTGTTAAAATAAGTCTCTTTTTTTGCAGCTTCAATAAAGGTTTTAAAACTAAAATCAGTAAATCGAAAAGCATTCAACTCTGCATTACTTTCAAAGCCATATTTTTTCAATGTATCCGTTGGATAATTTTCTAATGAAAAAGATTTCCTGTCTTCTTCGGGAATGGTGTAAGGTCGGTGATTGTCCGCTGTTTGAATTACTGCGAAAAAAGGAGCTTTTTGTTGCTTAAAAACATCGTTTGCCTGCAGGAATAAATTTTTGTCGCTAATGCCCCAAACATCAATTGATTTTACAGGATAATCGTCCTGTTCATACAAACGCAGACTATCAATATTATTAGTGAGCAGGCCCCTGATATTAGCCCAGCTTAAACTTCCGCCGATAAAATAAAATTTTTGATAACCTTTATAATCATTAATAATGGTATGTTCATTAACGTAAGCCGGGTTTCGGCTTGAAGTATTTGGAAATTCCACATCAGGGATTCCTGTAACGACTGCCCAAACGCCACGCGCGGTTCCGTAAGCAGGTGTAAAGCAACGGTCGAAAAAAATGCCGTTTTCACACATTTGATTAAAATAGGGAGTTGTGTTTAATGGGTTTCCCCACATGCTGCTCTTGTAACCGGAAAAACTTTCGCAAATTACTACTACTACATTGGGCTTGTTTGCGCCCGGCGCTGCCGTATGTATTCTTTTATAATTCAGATGAGCGCTATCTGGATTTGCAACGCCCAGGTATTGCGTCATCAGCGGATAGTATTGTTTTACTTTCTGAAGATCGTAAGTGGAATTTTTAAATTTTAAAGTGCTTAAAAAACTTTGAACAGGATTTAGAGAAAGATTGGACTTAAAATTATCATCAAAAACAAAGGCATCACTCCATCGCAACGGGTATTGGCTGAATTTTCCAAAAACTCCTAATCCCAATACCAGGGCAAATACAAAACCAATAATAATCCGGGCTAAAGAAGTACCCTCATAAACTGATTTTTTAGTCCTGTTATACCAATGATTAATCAACCAAAATAAAATTGCAGTGCAGATAATTATTAAAATTATTAAGGTAACAACCGGGTACGTCTCCCAAACCATATTCATCGAAATTTTCGCATCGCTCAAATAGTTCATTACAGACGCGTTCAATCTTTCGTGGAGATAATCATAATTTTGAAAATCCACTGCATAAAGAAAAACAAGCGCTACCGTTATAATAAAAAAGTAAACCTTAAATACTTTTTTTGAAAAGGAGTTTTCAAAAGGGTTGCAATTTTTAGTTACAAAAAGCCAAACCAATATCAGGATGAATAAAATGGTAATGCTGCTTAAAGTAACGGCTGTTGCGTGCCCCTTTTTCATAAAAAATATGAGCAGAGCCATCAACAAAATGGTGAGAAGTAACTGGATAATACTCCCCGTGGAAAGCTTTTTCTTATCAGTGTACGTTAAATGTAGATTGCCAACTAAAAACGGAAATAAGATAAGTCCGCAAACAATTCTTTCATCAAAGTTTAGGCCGAGAAGAAACGCCTTAAAGCACTTTGAAAATGTATAATTAAGCGGAGCAAAATGATAGAAGAAAATGAAACGCATGATGGTCATAAAGATCAAAAAAGCGATTCCTGTTAAAAATATCCATTTTACCAATCGGGGAAAACTGGCTTTTTTGTTCATCAGGAAAATTTATTTGTAATAAAAATAGCCATCCGGTTTTGGGAGGTTGTATTGGCAAATGTAAATATTTAACCACTGTTTTTGCGCAATAGTTATTTTTGCAATAATGAATTTGATGGAAATACAAAATGCATCGTTTCTCCCCGAGGCAATAAAACAATTAGATTATAATTTGTTTGCAAAAATGAATGGCCGTTGGCACAATTCTTTTTTCGATGTTTTTTTCCCTTTTATCCGCGAGCCGACCGTATGGGTTCCATTTTATTTCTTTTTAGTGGTATTTATTACGCTCAATTTTAAAATGAAAGGTTGGATTTGGGTTTTATTTTTTTTGATAAATGTGGCGCTCAGCGATTTTGTAAGCAGCCATCTTATCAAAGAAAATTTATTCAGGCTCAGGCCATGCCGCGATCCTGCGCTATTTGATCACATCAGGTTTTTAGTATCTTATTGCCCGATAAGTTCCAGTTTTACTTCTTCACATGCCGTTAATCACTTTGCCGCAGCAATGTTTATATTTACAACATTCAGGAAAAATCTGAGTCCGGCATGGGGGCTACTTTTTGTATGGGCGGCTGCAATTTCTTATGCCCAGGTTTATGTGGGGGTACATTTCCCTTTTGATGTATTTTGCGGTACAATAGTGGGCTTGATTCTTGGATATATCCCGGCAGTGATCTTCAATCGCAAATTTGGATTGGAGTTGCCAAAATGAAAAAAAATATATGGAACTGATCATTTTATTATTTTTAATTCTCTTGAATGCATTCATTGTGATGTGTGAAATGGCCCTGGTCTCTTCTAAAAAAAGCCGAATAGAAACTATGGCTAATAAGGGAGACAAAAAAGCCCAGATTGTTTTAGGTCTTAAAGAAAGTCCGGAAATATTTTTATCAACAACGCAGATTTACATAACGCTCATTTCTATATTAACGGGTGTTTATTCCGGAGAACGTTTTAGTATTTATCTGCAACCGTATATAGAAAAAATAGATGTTTTTAAACCTTACGCTGCAACAATTTCTACAACAATTATTGTAATCATCGTAACTTTTCTTTCCATTCTTTTGGGAGAATTGATTCCGAAAAGACTTGCATTAATGAACCCCGAAAAGGTCGCTAAAATTGTTGCCGGGCCGATTAAAACGCTAAGCACTATTTCTTACCCGCTTGTATGGTTGTTGAGCAAAATGAGTTCCGGTTTTTTCACCATTTTTAATATTAAAAAAAGTTCAGACAGCCAGGTGACGGAAGAAGAAATAAAAGCAATGATCAACGAAGGGAGCGAACTGGGCGCTATTGAAGAAGAAGAAAAAGATATCATTGAACGGGTGTTTCACTTGGGCGACAGGAATATTACTTCGATAATGACGCATCGAACTGATATTATTTGGTTTGATATTAATGAAGAACGATCGTCGGTAAAACATAAGATCAAAGAATTTCAACATTCTGTATATCCTATTTGCACAGAAACTATTGATGATATTGAAGGAATTGTTTACGTTAAGGATATGTATTTGAGACCTGAAGCGCCTTTAAAAGATCTTATCCGAAAAGCCTTATTTATACCGGAAAATAATTCAGCATACCAGGTTCTTGAAAAAATAAAGATCACTAAAATCCCTTATGCTTTTGTCGTTGATGAATATGGAAGCCTTTTGGGAATGATAACTGTAAGAGACATCCTGAAAGCAATAGTGGGAGAGATGCCTGAAGAAGAAGATGATGAATATGTGATCATCGAAAGAAAAGACGGGACTTACCTGATCGACGGACAGATTCAATTTTATGATTTCCTAACCAAGTTTGGTAAAACCATTTGGATCAACGAAGGAGAGAATGAATTTGATACACTTGCAGGATTTATTCTTCACGAATTAAAGCAAATACCCGTAACAGGCGAAAAATTTGAATGGCGTGGATTCGATTTTGAAATTGTGGATATGGATGGACAAAGAATTGACAAAGTGCTTGTCCATATTTCTGATGAAATAAGAAAAGAAATGGAGGATTAGAAGAAGGATAGGGACGTTAGATTTTGCAGGTTCTTGATTGGGAATAACAGTAAACAAATAAATAATCAGGATTTTTATTTCGCAAGAAAAGATATTTCTGAAAGAAAGATTAGCTTCTTATCCGTGTTTTTGATAACCGGTTTGTAAAAGTGAAAAAATTTAAATGATACTTTAAAAATTAATTTTATGAAATCGGGTCTTCGCTCTCTTTGGTTGATTTTCTTTACGATTCTTTATTCGCTTTCATTTGGGCAAAAAATTGTGCAGGATGGAAACATCGGCGCTGAGAGCACTTCATTTCTTCATCCAGACTGGAGCGAACAAAGTAATATTTATGAGGTGAATGTCAGACAATATTCCAGGGAAGGAACTTTTAAAGCCTTCGAAAAAAGCTTGCCAAGGTTGCAAAAAATGGGAGTAAAGATTTTGTGGTTTATGCCTATAAACCCTATTGGCATTGAAGGAAGAAAAATGTCCGCTTCTGATTTGGGAAGCTATTATGCAGTGATGAATTATAAAGAAGTAAATCCGGAATTTGGAACGATGAAGGATTGGAAGGCTTTAGTAAAAGATGCTCACAGCAAGGGTTTTAAAGTTATTATTGATTGGGTGCCAAACCATACTTCTCCTGACAATCCCTGGATAAAATCGCATCCTGACTTTTTTCAACATGACAAAAACGGCAATACAGTTTATGACGCAGATTATACAGATACCCGGAACCTGGATTATTCAAATATGGAACTTCGTGATAGTATGATTGCAACAATGAAATTCTGGATAAATGATACAGGCATTGATGGATTTCGCTGCGATCATGTCGACCCCATTCCGGCTGATTTTTGGAAAACCTGCATTACTGAATTAAGAAAAATAAAAAATGTATATATGCTCGCCGAAAGTGAAAAGCCTGAATTTCACTACGCTGGTTTTGACGCCACGTATGCATGGAATATCATGTGGGCAACTGTAGATGTGGCGCAGGGAAAACACAACCTGATTTATCTTGATTCTGTTCTGAATAAAAATTTTACGGATTTTCCAAAGAACGCTCAGCGAATGTATTTCACTACCAATCATGATGAGAACAGTTGGAACGGAACTGAATTTGAAAAATACGGAGATGCATATAAAGCGTTTGCCGTATTCAGCCAAACGATGTATGAAAGCGTTCCATTAATTTATTCAGGACAGGAAGAACCTAATAAAAAACGATTAAAATTTTTCGTCCACGACCCGATCAGTTGGGGGGAATATTCGATGGCGCCGTTTTATAGTACTTTGCTTCATTTGCGAAGTAAAGATCCGGCTCTATCAGCAGATGCTGCTTATAAAAAAATACCTACAGCAAATGATGATGCCATTTTTGCTTATACCCGACGGAAAGGAGCTCACAAAATATTGGTTGTTTTAAACCTCTCCAACGAACCGCAGCATTTTACTATAAAAGAGAAAGATGTTTATGGATATCCCCTGAATGTGTTTACACATCAAAAACAAAAACTATTCAAAAATTACGTGTATGCGATGAAGCCGTGGGGGTATTTTGTTTATGAATATTGAAATAGGAATTAGGTTTTTTTGTTCGTTTACTGATAATTCCTATTTTACCATTCCTTTTATTTCCTGCAATTTTAAAAGTGCTTCTACAGGGGTTAGCCGGTTGATATCAACTTCGTCCAATATTTTTCGGATGTCTGCAAATGCCTGTGAATGCGCATCAAAAATGCTTAACTGCATTTGGGGTGCAGATAATTGTTTAAGATTTTCCTTTATACTTTTTTTGTTTTTTTGGATAGCATCGCCAGTAGTATTTTCTTCAGAAGGCTCCACATGTTTGGCTTCCATTTGTTTCAAAATTCCATTAGCTCTTTCGATAAGAGAAGGAGGCATGCCGGCCATTTTAGCTACATGAATTCCAAAGCTGTGAACACTTCCTCCGGCCACTAATTTTCTTAAAAAAATAATTTTATTAGCCACCTCTTTATTGGTGATATGAAAATTTTTAACCCGTTCCAATTTGTTTTCTAATTCATTCAATTCATGGTAATGGGTAGCAAATAAAGTTTTGGGCAAATGAGGTGATTGGTGCAGGTATTCCACAATGCTCCAGGCAATTGAAATGCCGTCGTAGGTTGAAGTTCCCCGGCCGATCTCATCCAGTAATATTAAACTTCTCGGGCTGATGTTATTGATGATGCTTGCAGTCTCATTCATCTCCACCATGAACGTACTTTCGCCACTGCTTAAATTATCACTGGCTCCAACTCTTGTAAATATTTTATCAGTTTGAGGAATTTTTGCTTCTTCCGCCGGGACAAAACTTCCCATGTGAGCCATTAAAGTGATGAGTGCAGCTTGGCGAAGGACAGCGCTTTTACCACTCATATTAGGCCCGGTAAGAATAATTATTTGCTGAGATTGCGGATCTAAAAAAATGTCATTTTCAATATAACTTTCTCCCTGTGGTAAATTTCTTTCTATTACCGGATGGCGGCTGGCTTTAAGCGCTAATTCAAGGCCTGTATGAATTTCAGGCTTTTTGTATTTAAAATGCAAAGCGTTATTAGCAAAACATATTATGCAATCCAATATGGCAAAAACGTGCCCGTTCATTTGCATTGGAGCAATGTAGTCTTGCAGTTCATTTAGCAATTGCTCAAAAATATTTTGTTCGGATTGGAGAATTTTATCTTCAGCCCCGGTTATCTTTTCTTCATACTCTTTTAATTCTGGTGTAATATACCTTTCCGCGCTGGTAAGAGTTTGCTTGCGTATCCAGTTTTCGGGAACTTTGTCTTTGTGAGTATTGGTTACTTCGAGGTAGTATCCAAACACATTGTTGAACCCAATTTTTAAAGAAGAAATGCCTGTGCGTTCAATTTCTTTTTGCTGAAGATTTAGCAGGTGTACCTTACCGTTAGTTACAATATTTTTCAGATCATCAAGTTCTGCATTTACGCCGGGTGCGATAATATTTCCTTTTGTTGCCGATACCGGCGGATTATCAATGATCTCTTTAAAAATCTTTTCAGCAATGTATTTGCACGGGTTTAATGAGTCGCCCAATCTTTTTAAATATTCGTTAGTAGATTTTTCACAATCATTTTTTATTTGCGCAGCCAACTTCAATCCTTTGCCTATTTGTAAAACTTCCCGGGGATTAATTTTCTTCAATGGTATTTTACTAACAAGTCTTTCTATGTCTCCTGATTGTTTTATGTGTTGACCGATTTTCGTTTTTTCTTCCGTACTTTTTATAAAATATTCAACAAGGTTTTGCCTTTCCTGTATTTTCGTGATTTCTGTAAGAGGCAGCAACATCCAGCGTTTCAGCAGTCTTGCTCCCATAGGAGAAACGGTGTTATCCAATACTTTTAACAAAGAATTCGTGTTATCATTATTGCTTAGTAATTCAAGATTTCGAATCGTAAAGCGGTCCATCCACAAATAATCTCCTTTGTCAATTCTTTGCAAAGAAGTTATGTGTTGAAGATTGGGATGTTCGGTATCTTTTAAATAATGAAGAATAGCGCCTGCAGCAATGATACCCGTTTTCATATCTTCCACGCCGAATCCTTTTAGGCTTTGGGTTCCAAAATGTTTTAAAAGAGTATCTTTTGCGTATTGCCCGGTAAATATCCATTCATCCAGTGAGTAGGTATAAAATTTATTGCCGAAATAATTTTTAAAACTTTTTTGTTGGTTACGTTGAAAAATAACTTCCGCCGGATTGAGGCTTTGCAATAATTTATCCGCATACTCTTTATCGCCTTCTGCAATAAAAAATTCACCTGTAGAAATATCAAGAAAGGAAATGCCTGCTTTTTCCTCAACAAAATGAATTCCACACAAAAAATTATTTTGGTTATGCTCGAGCAGTTTATCGTTTGTTGCAACTCCAGGTGTAATTAATTCAGTAACGCCACGTTTTACAATGCCTTTGGCTTGTTTTGGATCTTCAAGCTGATCGCAGATGGCTACCCGATAACCT
The DNA here is from genome assembly GCA_963741705.1 of uncultured Chitinophagaceae bacterium. Lineage (GTDB taxonomy): Bacteria > Bacteroidota > Bacteroidia > Chitinophagales > Chitinophagaceae > Ginsengibacter. The sequence continues at coordinate 76,736 of CAVUJE010000010.1, forward strand.
GCTTTCACCAGTTTATGAAGATAAGTGTCCAGCGCATGATGAGGGAAGCCTGCCAATTCCAAAGCTGTTGCAGAAGCGCTATTTCTTTTCGTAAGCGTAATCCCTAAAATCCTTGAAGCGGTAATCGCGTCCTGCCCAAAAGTTTCATAAAAATCTCCTACACGAAAAAGCAAAATTGCATCAGGATATTTGGCCTTGATGGCATTATGTTGTTTCATTAAAGGAGTGTCGGAAGAAGCCATATTTGTTAATGTAATAAGGTACTAATCAGCTGCTATGCTAATGACTAAAAGCCCATAAACTAATAAACGTCCCAATATTTTGGAACAAATCAGCACATTGGCAAATTAGCTAATCGGCTAATTAAATTATTTTTGCAAATTAATATTCTTTTGATGAGAAAACTAAGAATGGAAGAATTGCACCGGAAATCGGTGGACGAAGTTAAAGAATCTGACAAGAACCCTGTGATCGCGGTTTTGGAAAATGTAAGAAGCGCGTATAATGTGGGAAGTGTTTTCAGAACTGCAGATGCTTTTTTAATTGAATCTATATTTATTACAGGTTATACTGCAACGCCACCTCATAAAGAAATAAAAAAAACGGCACTTGGCGCTGAGGATTCTGTTGATTGGAAATTCTTTAAAACCACGAAAGAAGCAATTGAAGAACTTAAAATAAATGGATTTAAAGTATATGCCGTTGAGCAGGTAACTAACAGCATTTCCCTTGATAATATTGCCGAATTATCAATTGATAAAATTGCTTTTATTTTTGGTAATGAAGTTGTAGGAGTCGACCAGGAGATAATTTCATTATGTGACGGGTGTGTTGAAATTCCACAATTTGGTATGAAGCATTCTTTAAATATTTCTGTGGCCGCAGGAATTGTTTTGTGGGAAGCGGTCAAAAATCTTCAGCTCAAATAGAAAAATATCTAATAAAAATGGAAAGCAATATAAAATCAATTGAATTGAAATCTACATTAAGCGGAATCAAAAATTATTTCTCCCTCGTAAAATTTGCTCACACGATTTTTGCAATGCCTTTTGCATTGATCGGTTTTTTTTATGGTTTGAAAATGATTCATTATCAACTGAGCAGGCCATGGGGTGTACTATTTATTTTGGTCATTTTATGTATGGTCTTCGCGCGCAGCGCGGCTATGGCTTTTAATCGCTGGCTCGATGCGGAACATGATGCTAAAAATCCCAGGACGATGATTCGGGAAATTCCGGGTGGCATCATTTCTAAAAGAAACGCAATGATCTTTGTGGTTTTAAATTGCATAGGATTTTTGATTACCACTTACTTTATTAATTTAATGTGTTTTGTACTGGCTCCTGTGGCGTTGTTCGTGATTCTTTTTTATAGTTATACAAAAAGATTTACGCCGCTTTGTCATCTGGTATTAGGCCTCGGATTAAGTCTTGCACCGATAGGAGCTTACATTGCAGTTACAGGGCAATTTGCTTTGGTACCGGTATTATTCTCTTTTTCCGTTTTATTTTGGGTTAGTGGATTTGATATTATTTATGCCTTGCAGGATGAAGAATTTGATAAGGAAAATGATTTGTATTCAATTCCTTCGTGGCTGGGCGCAAGAAACGCTTTGCATGCAAGCGAGCTACTACATTTTCTTTCTGCAATAGCGGTTATTACTGCAGGAATGACCGGGCATTTTTCGTGGTTGTATTGGATGGGGGTGTTGGTATTCACATTTTTTCTTTTTTATCAGCACACTTTAGTCAAACCCAAAGATCTTTCGAAAGTGAACAAAGCTTTTTTTAGTTCAAACGGCATTGCTTCGGTTGTTTTCAGCGTGTTCGTGCTGCTTGATATTTTTACCAATATGTAAAAGCAGTAAACGAATAAATATGACAGATTTTTATTTTTAATATAATTCTAAGCCCTTTAAACAATTCTAAACTAACTAACTTTAAATCAAATGGCGCGTATTCTCTGCATTGATTATGGCAAAAAACGTACAGGCATAGCCGTTACAGACACTTTGCAAATCATAGCAACCGGCCTTACGACTGTTGATTCTCCCGAACTGATTACCTTTCTTAAAAAATATTTTCAGCAGGAAGAGGTGGAATTAATTGTGATTGGCAATCCCAAAAATCTTGATGATTCAGATACACATGCTACTCCCCTTGTAAAAGAAATTATTAAAAAACTGGAAAAGGAATTTCCTACAATTCCTATTAAAAAAGTGGATGAAAGGTTTACTTCTAAAATGGCGAGACAGGCAATGTTGGAAATGGGGATGAAAAAAAAGGACAGGAGAAATAAAAGAACTGTGGATGAAATAGCGGCTACTATTATGTTGCAGGAATATATGGAAGAAAATTCTTTTTAGGCCAGGCGAATTGATATATGGCTTTTTGTTTATTTATTTTTTGAAAATCTTTTTTCGACTTGTTCGTGGGAGATATAATTTCCTGCTTCACTTCCTGATTATATTTCTCTAAAGTTTGGCGTTGGCATCTTTTCATGATTATTTTTTTAAGTTTAGCAATTATTTTCATGATTAATCGCCATTTACAGCTATTTGTAGTTTATTAAAATACTCAAATTCCAGTAAATTTGCAGTTCAAATTTTAAAATAATAATCGTAAAATATGGTTCTTCCGATAGTTGCTTATGGTAATCCTGTTTTAAGAAAAGTTGGTGTTGATATTACACCTGAATACCCGGGCCTTCAAAAGCTGATTGAAGATATGTGGGAAACCCTGTATAACAGCAAGGGCGTAGGATTAGCGGCTCCGCAGGTGAATAAGGACATACGCTTGTTTGTGGTGGACAGCATTCAGATAATCGAAAACCTTGATGTGGATGAACAGGACCAGTTCCCCGGTGATGAAGGTTATAAGGGTGTTTTTATTAATGCCCGTATTGCTGAAACTGACGGGGAAGAATGGCCTTATAATGAAGGTTGCTTAAGCATTCCAAAGATAAGAGAAGATATATTTCGGAAAGAAAGTGTGACGATCCATTTTTTGGATGAAAATTTTAATGAACATACCAAAACTTTTATAGGTGTTACCGCTCGTGTTATTCTGCATGAATACGACCATATAGAAGGCAAACTATTTATCGATTATTTAAAACCTCTCAAAAAAAGCCTGCTCAAACGTAAACTGAACGATATTTCAAAAGGAAAAATCTCGGTAGATTATAAGATGGCCTTCAATAAATAGTTTTCGGATTTTACAATTTATTTACATTTCTCTTTCTGTTTTCGGATTAGATTTACGACATGCTTCAAAAGTTTTTTTTGCTTTCAATTATGCTGTTTAGTTCACTCTTTCTTTTTGCCCAAAACGAAAAGGACAGTACTGTAAAAGTTGATGAAAACTATATAACGCTTTCTGAAATTGTAATTAATAAAAATCTTGATGTCGCCTCATTTATCCGCAGAGTAAAAACGGATACAACTTTCTATAAGGCATTTCGAAACCTGAGAATAATTGGTTATACAGCTACCAATGATGTCAGAATGTTTAATAAGAATGAAAAAATTGTAGCGTCTCTCAACAGTACTATTCAACAAGTGCGAAAGCGAAATTGCAGATCCATGAAAATCCTGAATCAAAAAACAACCGGCGATTTTTTGGATAAGCATGGTAATTTTAATTATTACACTGCTCAAATGTATGCAGGTTTATTTTTTACCAAAGACCCGGTTTGTGGCGAAAATAATATTGTGAAAGGGTATGAATTTTCTACCGAAGGTTTATCAGGTATTGAAAAACATAAGGAGCAATTAAAAATGTTGTTTTTCGATCCCGGTAAAAAAATAAAGGGGCTTCCTTTTATAAGTAATAAGACAGCTATCTTTTCTCCGGAGATGGAAGATAATTATGATATGAATATTGACTATAAAAATTTCAACGAAACGCCCTGTTATGTTTTTACAATCAAAGTGAAAAACGGCAGAGAGAATAATGTGGTGATTGATGAGATGACAACATGGTTTGATGCAAAGAGTTTTGATATTGTGGCAAGAAATTATTCTTTAAAATATGATGCCGGCGTTTATGATTTTGATGTAAAAATGAAAGTGCAAATGACCAAAGTGGGTAATCTTTTAGTGCCTTCTTTATTGACTTATAATGGCAACTGGAAAGTTGTTTTTAATAAAAGAGAAAGAGGCGTTTTTACTGCTACACTTTCGGATTTCGTAGAATAAATATTTTATAGGATTAAATAGATTAATCGTAAATCTTTTGTGAAATCCATTTTGGAACGAAACTGATTGGCAAGTTTTTTAAACAAATTTTTTATTAAACAAGTATAGCCCCCTTTACTTCGGGAATTTCATTCAGCAATAATTTTTGAATATTGGTAAGGGTAACCTGCGTAATCTGGTCCAGCGCTTCTTTGGTAAAAAACGCTTCATGAGCTGTCAATAGCACGTTTGGAAAACTCATGAGCAATTGCAAAGTCTCATCTGCGATTATGTTTTCAGACAAATCGCGAAAAAATATTTTTTCTTCCTGTTCATACACGTCGATTCCCAGGTATCCTAAATGTTGATTTTTCAAAGAGTCAATAACTGCAGGGGTATCTATTAAACCACCACGGCTGGTATTGATTAGCATTGCGCCTTTTTTCATTATTCCCAGCGTTCTGGCATTTATCAGGTGATGAGTTTGCGGCATTAACGGGCAATGCAGCGAAACAATGTCTGAACGTTTTAGAATTTCTTCAAGAGGAAGATATTGTATGCCTTTATTGATTAGTTCAGCATTTTCTTTGACGTCATAAGCTATCACATGGCAACCCATGCCCAGCATAATTTTACAAAATTCAGCACCAATATTACCGGTTCCAATTACTCCAACTGTTTTTCCTTTCATGGTAAAACCCAACAAACCGTGCAAGGCAAAATTCTGTTCCCGCACTCTGTTATAAGCTTTATGGGTTTTTCGATTCAGTGTGAGAATCATTGCAAGCGCATATTCAGCAACAGCTTCCGGTGAATAAGCAGGAACACGGCATACATGGATTTGATATTGCTTTGCCGCATCGAGGTCCACATTATTATAACCCGCACATCGCAATGCGATCACTTTTACGCCTTTTTCGGCTAACACTTTAATTACTCCTGCGTTTACTTTATCATTTACGAAAACACAAATTGCTTCCGAAGGTTCGAGCGCCTGTACAATATGTGGCCCGAGATGGGTTTCGAAAAAAGAAAGTTCAAAGCCAAAGCTTTTATTGCCATTTACGAAAAACTCTTTATCATAAGATTTGGCAGAGAAAAATGTAATCTTCATTAGGCGAAGATAAATAAGCTTTTTATTAGTGATGTCTATGAGGCAGTCTCCGGATTGATAGTTGAAGTTTCGCCGGTTTGATCTCTTTTAAGCATATTAGGAAGCATTGCTGAAACAAAAGCGCCGAAGCCCATATTTCCAAAAAAAGCATCCATGAATAAAATTAGCATTAATGCATGGCCGGTACCTTTCAGCGCCGGAGCGGGTTTTGCCAATTCACTTGCGGTGTTTACCACGTTGGCATAGCCGGCGGGCTTCATGATGGCGAGTATAATAAAGATTGACAAAATGGAAAGGATTACGCCCATTATTGTAGTAAGGATGCCTGCGGATATTGCCATTCTGGGGTTTGCATTCCTTTGTCTTTTCTTTGCAAATCTTACTGCAAAAAATACAATTACTACCGAGAACAAAATATTTCCGAGATATAAAATCCAGGTTTGTGTATAAGTATCTTTTAAAAGGAATATAATCACACAAATAAGATAAATTATTGCGGCGGTAATTGAATATTTTAAATAAGAAAGAATTTGATGTTTTTTAAACATAACTGTAAATTTTGATGATTAAAAAATCGTGTGTTTAAACTTTTGGGATATCAACTGGGATTTTGCAGAAATAGGAGTTTTAATTATTCCTGTTAAACACATTTGTTTCACAACAGAAATCGTGCTAATTTGTCTGTTTACTATAATAGCTTGTTTTAAAAAATAAATTGTTGCAAAAAATGCACATATCCTTGTATTCCTATTTTTTGACTTTTACCTTTTAAACCTGTTTATGAATAAAAGAAAAAGCATTCTTCTTGTTTTTATTGTCCTTACCATCACGGCAATTTTTCATCTTATAGATATCTATAATTTCAATAGTCTTTCCCCGGCATTTTTGAGAATTTTAAGATGGATATTCATTGGCTCGCTGGTTCTTTTTGCTCTTTATAAACGCTCGCTCACCACGTGGATATTAGTTAGTATGGCGATTGGCGTTGAGATTGGGCTTGATTTTCCAGAGTTTGCAAAAGACCTTAGGTTCCTCAGCCAGATATTTTTGCGCCTGGTAAAAACTATTATCGCACCTATTCTTTTTTCCACTTTAGTCGTCGGCATCGCCGGGCATTCAGATCTGAAACAGGTGGGAAGAATGGGTTGGAAATCGATATTATATTTTGAGGTAGTCACCACGTTTGCCTTAATTATCGGGCTGATTGCTATCAATATTTCCCATGCGGGTGTAGGCATTCACATTCCGCCGGGTTTTCATGAAGAACTTCCGACAACTATCCCGCAATCTTGGCAGGATGTTATCCTTCACATCTTTCCCGAAAATATTGTGAAATCTATTTATAACGGCGATGTGTTGCCGATAGTGGTTTTCAGTATTATTTTCGGCATAGGGCTGGCAATGGTCAGCGAAGAAAAAAGACAACCGATGCTGCATTTTTCTGAAAGCCTTGCAGAAACCATGTTTAAATTTACCAATATTATAATGCATTTCGCGCCTTTTGGAGTTGGCGCGGCAATAGCCGTTACTGTCGGCCACCTCGGCCTTGATATTTTATTTTCGCTGGTGAAATTACTGCTTACTTTATATGCATCGCTTCTTGTTTTTATTGGAGTAGTCCTTTTCTCTATCGCATATTTTTTAAAAATTCCGATACGCCAATTTATCAAAGCGGTTTCCGAACCTGTGGCGATTGCTTTTGCCACCACCAGTTCGGAATCTGCGCTTCCAATCGCCATGGAAAATATGGAAAAATTTGGTGTACCTCAAAAAATCGTATCCTTTGTATTGCCCACCGGCTATACTTTTAACCTAGATGGCACAACATTGTATCTTTCCCTTGCCAGCGTTTTCGTAGCGCAGGCGGCTGGTATTCACATGAGCTTTGGCGCACAACTGGTTATGGGCTTAACGTTAATGCTTACAAGCAAAGGCGTTGCGGGCGTGCCCCGCGCGTCTTTGGTGATATTACTGGGAACCGTTTCTTCTTTTGGATTACCTTTCTGGCCGGTGATGGCTATCCTCGGAATTGATGAATTGATGGATATGGCCCGCACCTCAGTGAACGTGATAGGAAATACTTTGGCAAGTTGCGTTATTGCCAAATGGGAAGGAGAATTTGACCAGGAAAAAGCGCTGGCGTTTGTTCCCGATTAGTAATTTCTGTTTCTATTAAGAATTTTTGTTGTTTCTTTATCGCAAAATAAATATCAACATCATAAAACTGTATCTGTGCCTCTTTTAGAGATTTTAGGAATAACTTTTAAAGACATTTTAAACCCCCAGTTTTATATTGAACATGGTGGATTATGGATGATTATATTTATTGTCTTCGCCGAAACCGGGCTTTTTGCCGGATTTTTTCTTCCGGGAGATGCGCTGCTTTTTGTTACGGGTATCTACAGCAAAAGCATTGTTACATCCGCTCTTTTTTATTCGAATAGTGAATGGGTGGATCTACTTGTTCTGTGGCTTCTGATAATGATTGCCGGTATTTTGGGAAATTTTGTGGGATATTGGTTTGGCTATAAAAGCGGGCCTTTTTTGTATGAAAAAAAAGATACTTTTTTCTTTAAGAAAAAGTATTTGATTCAGGCCCATGAATTTTATGAAAAGAATGGTGGCGGGGCTATTGTTCTTGCAAGGTTTGTTCCATTCGTCAGAACATTTGCTCCGATAGTGGCTGGTATTGTGAAAATGGATAAAAAGAAATTTTCATTTTATAATTTCATGGGCAGTTTTCTTTGGGTGGGAAGCATGCTTTTGGGAGGGCATTTTTTACAAAAATTTGTTGAAAAGGAATTTAATTTTGACCTTAAGGAACACCTCGAAGTAATAATAGTTGGGATCGTTGTCATCACTACCTTCCCGGTTTTATACAAAGTTTTTTTGGGTAAAAAGAAACCTAAAGCGCTTGCAGATTAGGAATTGATATTATTTGTCCGTTTACTGCATTCCATTTCGAAAAAGACAATACTACTTGAGCCTTACAACCTTTTATAATAAACTTTTACGCAAACCGGCAAATAAGAATCAGCCAGGCAAAATTCTTATCATTCGTTTTTCTTCGATCGGAGATATCGTACTAACAACACCGGTTATACGAAATTTGAGAAAGAAATTTCCCGGGGCAGCTATTCATTATATTACTAAAAAAAAATTTGCCGGAATAGTAATGTCGAACCCTTACCTGGACAAGGTTCTGTTGCTTGAAGATGATCTTGCGAAAACCATTAATGAAATAAAAGAAGAAAAATATGATGAGATCATTGATCTCCATCATAACCTGCGCACTTTACGTATCAAAAGCGCTTTGCCTTATCTTCCGTTTCATTCGTTCAATAAATTGAATATTGAAAAATGGCTTTATACTAATTTCAAAATTAATGTGATGCCTAAAACACATATTGTTGACAGGTATATGGATACTGTTAAACATTTGGACGTGGCCAATGATGGACTTGGACTCGATTATTTTATTCCCAAAGAAGCGGAAATTAAAGAAGGCGATATTCCATTTTCTCATTTGCAGGGTTATGTTGCTATTGCCATTGGAGCAGCACACAACACCAAAAAATTACCGGTAGAAAAATTGCAGGAATTGGTTGAGAAAATAGATTTTCCCATCATTCTTTTAGGAGGCAAAGAGGATTTTTTAAATGGTGAAAAAATAGCTGAACAGGATACGATTAAAATTTATAACGCCTGCGGAAAATTTTCATTGAATGAATCCGCGGCAATTGTGCGTGATTCGAAAATGGTGATAAGCCACGATACAGGCCTGATGCATATTGCGGCAGCTTTTAAAAAGAAAATTCTTTCTGTTTGGGGAAATACGGTTCCTTCTTTCGGCATGGTTCCTTATCAAACACAATATGAAGTTTTCCAGGTAAATAAATTGCCCTGCCGTCCTTGTTCAAAAACCGGTTTTGATAAATGCCCGCGTGGGCATTTTAAATGCATGAAAAACCAATCAATGGATGCCATTGCATCAGGAGTAGCAGGAGGATTAAACTTACCTGATCAGTAAACGGACAAATACCAACAATTTTTATTTTGTTCTTTTTATTCGTGTAATTCCATGTTAAAATAAAAGTGTTTAACCAATCTTTAATAATTTAAAAATGAAATTCGTGATTGCATTCAATCGTGCCTTTTTTTAAAATGACCAAGCAAAAATTTGTATTCTTTTTTCTTTCCCTGTTTGCTATTTCTTTTCAAACATTTGCGCAAAAAGTGACTGTGCATGTTTTCACAGAAGATTATAATGCTTATCCCGGAAGTGATACTATTTATTATCATTTTAACAGGCCGCTGCAATGGCCGGATTTCCAGGGAAAAGTACCGACTGGCGCACCATGGGGAGCAATGACTGCTTCCGGATTTTCCTATAAATCATCAATGAGCGTTGATGAAAATAATATTGATATTTCGGTTGGTGTTTACACGTTTTTTATGAAACATAATTCATGGAAAAAGCCTGTTGCCAATTCACCTTACCACCTGGAACACGAGCAACATCATTTTGATATTACACGGTTAGGCGCCGCAAAACTAGTATATGAAATCAGGAATGCCCGTTTCACGAAGGGAAATTATAAAACTTTATTAAACTCGCTTTTTGATAAAGTTTACAACGAGCAAATCGCTATGCAAAACCAATATGATCATGAAACCAAAAATAGCTTAGACACTGCGATGCAAAAGCAATGGAATCAAAAAATCTCAGATGAGATCACGAAATTACAAAACAATAGCGGGGAGGATATCTCTTTAAAAAACTGATTCTATTTTTTCTCAATAAGCTAATTCATGACTTCTTATTTTACCACTCCGCTTATTAATTGGAAATAATTTGTATGCAACTTTCTTTTTGTAATTTTCGTTTGAAAAAAATTAGAAATTCCTTTCAAAATTTATAAGACAAAAATTATACAATGAAAAAAAGAGAACTCTTTTCATCGGGAGCGCCCTGGGAAAATATGGTTGGTTATTCGAGAGCTATTAAAGTTGGAAATGTGATTGAAATATCAGGAACTACGGCTGCTGATGGAGATACAATAATTGGGAAAGGGGATGTGTATGAACAGGCAGTATTTATTTTTAAGAAAATTCAAAAAACATTGGAAGACGCAGGCAGTTGCATGGAAGACGTTGTAAGAACAAGGATGTATGTTACAGATATTTCTGAATGGGAGAAAGTAGGCCGGGCACATTCATTATTTTTTAAAAATATAAAACCAGCCACTTCCATGGTTGAGGTAAGCAACCTGATTAATAAAAATTTTTTAATTGAAATAGAAGTTAGCGCGATTGTTTCGGAAATTTGAGATTTAGATAATCTTTACTAATTTATTCGCATTGATAATATTTCTTTACAAGAATTTTTTAAAAACACGTTTATTGTGTACGTTGATTGAATGTGTGTAAAATTGACACATTTGGCGTACTATACAATTAAATTCTTACTTTTTACGTTTATATTTGCGCCCTTAATAAATATTAAATACCATTATGAGCTTTGAAAATTATGTAATCCCCTATGAAATTAATGATCGCTATAAAAAGAAAGTTGCTTATTTTTCTATGGAATTTGCAATCGACCAGCCTTTAAAAATATATAGCGGCGGTCTTGGATTCTTAGCAGGATCACATTTAAGAAGCGCTTATGAGCTGCACCAGAACCTGATTGGAATCGGTATTCTTTGGAAGGAAGGTTATTATGACCAGGCCAGAAATATCGATCAGACCCTGAAAGTAGTGTGGATTGAGAAGATTTATAATTTCCTTGAAGACACAGGTATTAAATTTCAAATTGATATTCACGACCACCCGGTTTGGGTTAAAGTTTTATATCTTAATCCAAAGACTTTTAATTCGGCTCCATTGTTCCTTTTAAGTACCGATGTTCCCGAGAATGATTATGTTTCCCGAACCATCACTCATCGCCTCTATGATGGGAACGCAGCGACAAAAATTGCTCAATTCATTTTACTTGGAGTAGGAGGGGCTAAGTTGCTGGATATAATGAATTACAACCCTGATTTATATCATTTAAATGAAGCGCATGGTGTTAGCGCTGCATTCTATCTCTACAAAAAATTCGGAAATACTGAAGAGGTTAAAAAGCGTTTAGTATTTACAACCCATACTCCTGAAGAAGCCGGTAATGAAAAGCATGATATTTATTTGTGTGAAAAAATGAGCTATTTCTGCGGTATGCCGCTTGACCAAGTTCGTCAAATCACGGGCATGACCAATGATCTTTTTAACCATTCGTTGGCCGCTTTGCGTTTTGCTCATCTTGCTAATGGCGTTTCGCAATTGCATGGTGAAGTGAGCCGACAGATGTGGTATAAATATGAAGGTGTTTGCGAAATAAAAGCCATCACCAACGCTCAAAATAAAAATTTTTGGGCAGATAAGCAATTGTATCGTGCCCGTGAAGAACGTAACGATGATTGGTTTGACGACCGCAAAAAGCATTTGAAAAAAAGAGCGCTTGCTATAGTGGCAGACCAAACCGGAAAATTGATGTATCCAAAAGTTCTTACTCTCGTATGGGCAAGGAGGTTTGCCGGATATAAAAGAGCAGAACTTATTACACGCGACAATGCAAGGTTTGAGGCACTTTTGAATAATAAAAAATACCCGATTCAAATCATTTGGGCTGGAAAGCCTTATCCTCTTGATTTTCCGGCTATTAATGATTTTAATCACCTGGTAAATCTCAGTAAACAATACAGTAACGTGGCAGTATGCACTGGCTATGAAATCACGCTTGAGTAAAAGTTTGAAACAAGCTGCGGATGTGTGGTTAAATAATCCCCGTGTTCCAAGAGAAGCAAGCGGTACAAGCGGAATGACTGCTGCTATGAACGGCGCTGTAAACCTCAGTACTAATGATGGTTGGATTTGCGAATTTATAAACAATGGCAACAACGGTTTTGTAGTTCCTCCTGCGGATTATATGAATATGACCGTAGAAGAACAGGATAATTATGACCTTAATAAAATTTACGAGATTCTGGAGAAAGACATCCTTCCTTTATATTATGACGATTTCGAAACCTGGAGGCAGGTGGTTAAAAATGGTATGAGAGACGTTGAATTCACTTTTGACAGCAACCGGATGGTAGAAGAATATTACGATATTTTGTATAAATAGCGCTCCTAATCTGAAAGAATGATAATTTCGTAAATATTGAATAAAAGTATTTAATATTTTGAAATTAGAAAGATCATATTATTCCCGCTTATTAAAACCTGCAGCATTTTTTCTTTCTTTTTTATTGATAATTTCATGTTCAAAAGAGAAGAGGGATAATATTTCCACAGAATATAATAATACAGAAGATACAATTTCAAATACAAATTCAAACACTACGGATACTGGGAAAATAACTTACCTGGCTCTTGGAGACTCATACACGATTGGAGAATCCGTTGCTGAGTCCGATAGGTTTCCTGTTCAATTAGTTACCTTATTGAAAAATCAAGGTGTGAAAATTGAAGATCCGGATATTGTGGCTGTAACCGGCTGGACAACCGGAAATCTTTTAAACGCGTTAAATACAAACCCGCCGAAAACCAATTATTCATTTGTAACTCTGTTGATAGGAGTAAATAATCAATACCAGGGACGATCTTTGGATGAATATAAAACTCAGTTTAGCCAATTATTAAATCTTGCCATCGCCTGTGCGGCTAACAGGAAAGTTCATGTTTTTGTTCTCTCTATTCCCGATTATAGTGTTACGCCGTTTGGTAATAATATTGATAAGGCAGAAACTGCACAACAAATTGATCAATTTAATGAAGCCAACAAAATAATTTCTCAAAATGCAGGGGTAAATTATATTGATATAACTCCCATCTCCCGGGATGCAAAAGATAATGCTTCCCTGGTTGCCCGTGACGGGCTTCATCCTTCTTCGATACAATATTTAAAATGGGATCAGATGCTTGTACCTTTGGTTTTAAATATGCTTAAGAAATAAAATCAGCCAAAAAAATTCAATCCAGTATTTCACAAAAGTGGCCTTCTTCTTTTAGTATTTCTATAATTTTTTCAGAGAAAATATTATTTCCTTCCACGCGTAAAATCTTATCACAATCTTCAAGATCGAAATTTATTTTATTCTCAGGAAAATGTTTACGAAGCTTTTGAAATATAATATTGGATTTTTTTACCTCACAAACATTTGTTTTAAAAACTTCTACCATTTTTTGGGCTTTTTAGTTTGTGATAACAGATGTATGAAATGATCAATAAAGCCAACATAACTAAAGGAGAAAAAGTATTGCCAACCCAACCGTCAATTGATAAATAAGCAATAAAGGCGGAAATGAAATCTATCGCAAATGCAACATACACCCATTCTTTAATTCGTTTATTGATGGGAACGATAAGTAAAATACCACCAATAATATGGCCGATGCTTATTTCCCACCTGAACCATTCAGGCAAGCTAAGATGCCTCATGCCTTCTTTGGCCATTTCACTATTGATAAAGAAAGCGCCGGATAATTCAAACAAAGCAATAAGGCCGGTAGAAATCCAGTAGATGATTTTATACTTTTTTGCCTGCCTGCCGCTTGCCTGTTCGTTAGGTAGGCTAGCCAGGTTTTGTTTACTGATAGTCGCTGAATCCATAAATTTTAATTTTTATTGTTTTAGGGCAATCCTTTGCTGCTGCTCTTTTTTGACAGTTCGAATGCTGTCCATAATGAATTAAGTTATTATTTTTAGTGCTGATCTTCGGTGTAATTTAACATCCAGTTTATACCAAATTTGTCAATTAAATTTCCATGCCAGTCGCCCCAAAATTCTTTTTTGAACGGGTGATCAGCTTTACCTCCTTCTGCAAGTGCGTCATACAATTTTTGGCCTTCTTCTACGCTATCGGCATGTATGGAAATATAGAAATTATTCCCTTGCTTGAAGGTTTCGTCATTGCAATTATCACTTGCCATCAGTACGGTACCATTGTTCAACGGCAAGGCGATGTGCATGATCTTTTCTTCCTGTCCTTCAGGAACAGGCATGCCTTGTGCGTCTTTCATTCGCATTACCATTCGAAATTCTCCGCCAAAAACGGATTTGTAAAAATTGAAGGCTTCCTCGGTATTACCGTTGAAGTTCAGATAAGGGTTTACTGCTTTCATTTTGTTGTTTTTAAAGATTAAGAATTTTTTTTTGTTCATTTTTTGTACTCATCATGGCGCCGCCACCAGGTATAAGGTTCGCTTTGTGGCCGTCCTTCGGGTGTGTCTTCCCAGTTCTCCTGCCTGCCCATCGGAGTAAGGTCGAGGAAACTCCAGGTGCTGCCGAGCGCTTCTACGCCACGTAGCGTTGTAAAATAAGTGCGGAATACATGATTTCTGTCGTGAATGAAAACACTTAAACCAAAGGTTTCTCCTTGGTCAGTGGTAACATTAAAGTCCCGGTTAAAATCACTGTTATCTGAAGAATACCATGGAATATGCCACCCCATTCTTTTATTAAATTTTTCTATGTTTTCTAATGGCGCACGGGACACCAGCACAAAAGAAGTATCGCGGGCATGAAGGTGAGTAATGTTTCCAATGTTATCTACAACCATAGAACAGCCGGGACAACCTGCATCAGGCCATCCATGCACACTTGGGGCAAACATGAAATGATAGAGTATGAGTTGCCGACGCCCTTCAAACAAATCCAATAAACTTACTTTGCCATTCGGTCCTTCAAAGACATATTCTTTTTTTACTTCTGTCATTGGCAAGCGGCGGCGTTCAGCATTGAGTCCATCGTGTTGCCTGGTAAATTCTTTTTCTTTTTTTAGAAAAGCTTCGTGTGCTTTCTGCCATTCTTCAGAAGATACAATTTCAGGAAAGGCTGTTTGATTATCTTTCATTTTATTGCTTTATTCTTTTATAAATATTTTTTACCTGGAAAATATGTTTTTTTGTGTGGCAAATAACAAAACTGATCCATTCCCAACGTGTAAACTCGCCCAGGGTTGGGAAAGGAAAATCCAGGCAAATCAGCGACAAATCCATAGATTCTGCTTTTAGCTTTATATCGTCCATCGTTTCTTTTAAATTGGAAATAAGTTTTTCTTTTTCTTTAGGTTCGTCAGAAGGCCAGATTGCTTGTGCTGATTTTGCTTTTTTTGTAAAGTCAAGAAAGATAGCTTCAATTACTTCTACTTTTTCATCTGCAGGCCTTTCTGCCGGTTGAGTATTTCCGGAAATTATTTTTACTATTCCGGGATTGGACATTAGTAAATGTTCGCCCACCTGACCGGCAGTCCAGCTTCCTTCAAAAGGAACCTTATTTAATTCCTTCTCATCAAATAAGGAAAGAGCCTGAACTAATTCCCTTGCGGTATCTTCCAAAGATGAAAGCAATTCTTTTTTATCTAATTGTTGAATAGTTGATTTCATAATTACTTTTATAAATTTATTTTTGGGTCATTTTTATTTTCAGCATACATTTTAAAATTATTCAAAACTCCCTGGCAAAAATCTTTTTGAACACCTGAAGGTGTTTTTGCTTCAGGCTCAAATGTTTCGGTTATGGTTACACTGTTTTTATTTTGGGTAAATTCATTAATTGTTTTTCTTCCATCATCTAATGTGTATTCTATAAGTTCGTTCAAAATCACTTTATCATATTTACCTCCAAAATCGAAGCCATCGTTGCCATCTTTTGTTTCCATCCTGAATAGAAATCTTCCTCCGTCTTTCAAATCGTTTTCAACATGCAACGTTTGCCAATCTTCAGAAGGATTGTTCCATTGAATAATATCACCTGGTGTAACCCAGAGTTTCCAAACATTTTCTATGTTTCCATTTATAGTCGTTTCAACTATTATCGGCTCTGCCATAAAATAAAAATCTTGATTAAAAGTTTGTTTACTGCTATCATCATTTATTTTTTTCAGATGTGTAATAAAGTATTACCACTCCTGAATCCAATGTTTTTACTTTTAATAATTTCATCTTAATCTTATACTTCAATTCATTAAACAAAGTGTTTCCATTTCCCAATAAAACAGGATTTACTGCAAACCTGTATTCATCAATGAAACTTAGCGCTGTAAGCTCATTCACAATAGAACCGCTGCCAAAAATTACAATGTCTTTACCCGTTTGCTTTTTTAATTTCAAAACTTCTTCTTCCAGGTTCTGTGTTGCTATTTCTGAATTATTCCAGCTAACCTTTTTTAATGTTTTTGTAAATACAATTTTATTCAGGTGATTCATTTTATGCGTAATGACCGCGTCTTCATTAGTGGCGTCGGGCCAAAAAGCATTCATCATTTGATAAGTTTTTCTTCCAAACAAAATCGTATCTGCTTCATTCAACAATTCCCTCGAGTATTCAAAAAGATCTTCGCTCACTACATGCCATCCCGGTTCTTTATTTTTATTTTCAAAAAATCCATCAAGCGATATCATCTCTGAAACAATAATCTTTCGCATACAATTTTTTTCATTTTTCTTCAAGCACTGATAAAATATTTCCTGCCGGATCCCTGAACCAGGCTATATCCGGGCCTTTACCGCCACTTCTGCAAATTCCTTTTTCATCTGTTTTGATTGGTTCATCATACTGTTCACATGTGATTCCTTTCGTTTTGAGTTCATCGACCGCTTCATCAATATTGGCTACCGGAAAATTAAGAATAGTAAATGTGGCCGGAACATGGTTGGGTTTTGGATAAATTATAATATGGCTTCCTCCTTCGATAATTAATTCTATTAAACCCATTGGATTGTCCTTTACTTCCAGGCCAAGAGTTTCTTCATAAAATTTCTTGGCCTTTTGAATATCATTTACCGAAAACCCACTAAATGCTTTTGAATGTTTGAACATGTTTTCTTTTTTAAAGAGTGAAAATTTTGGGCTTATTTTAATCAGGAAAGATTTTCCATATCAAGTTTTATAATCAGACAACAAACCTACAATCCTCCGGGAATATTTTTCGGGTGCAAATACGCCAATATGAGGGGCGTATTGCGACATATATTTTTATTAGTTTTGTTATTCTAAAAATGCACAATGAAAAATATAATCATCTTAGCCACTGCAGGTAGTAATTTAGGAAGCATTGACAATCCACGGCGAGCCTTCCTAACTGTTAATGAATATTTGAAGGAAAAGGGAATGGCTCCCATGTTTAAAGTACAGATTGCCGGTAATTCAAAAGAGGTAAAACTCGCCAATGGGATCTACACGATTCATCCTGATATTGAAATAAAAAATATAAAGAAAGCCGACTTGTTGATTATTCCCGCATTTGAAGGAGACATCAAAACAGGTGTTGAACAAAATAAGAATTTAATTCCATGGATAGTTCAGCAATACAGGAAGGGCTCAGAAGTGGCGAGCCTTTGCGTAGGTGCGTTTTTGCTGGCAGCGTCCGGCTTGTTAGACGGAAAAAATTGTTCTACACATTGGAGGGCATCGAATGAATTTAAGAACCTTTTTCCAAACGTAAATCTTTTAGCTGAAAAAATAATGACGGATGAAAATGGAATTTATACAAGTGGCGGAGCGTTTTCTTCAGCAAATTTAATTTTATATATTATTGGCAAATATGCGGGCAGGGAAGCGGCCATACATTGTTCCAAAACTTTCCAGGTAGATGTAGACCGAAATAGCCAGTCGCCCTTTATTATTTTTAAAGGACAAAAAGATCACCAGGATGAACACATAAAAAAAGCACAGGACTTTATTGAAAAAAATGTCCGGGAAAAGATTTCGGTTGATCAAATCGCATCTATGCTTGCAATTGGCCGTAGAAATCTTGAGCGCAGATTTAAAAAAGCGACTTCTAATTCTGTAGTGGAATATATGCAAAGAGTAAAAGTGGAAGCTGCTAAACAAAGATTTGAAACATCTGCTGAAAATGTGAATGAAGTAATGTACAATGTAGGATACAATGATCCCAAATCTTTTCGCACCACCTTTAAACGATTTACAGGCTTGTCTCCTGTAAGTTATAGAAATAAATACAACAGGGAACTGGCGGTTGTTTAACAATAATTATAGGATTCTTTTTTAATAAAAAGGCGGCTTTTTAAAGCCGCCTTAAATTTTTAAAATATTTTTATTTCTTTTAGCCTCTTCTGTTTCCAAACATACGAAGTAAGAAAAGGAAAATATTAATGAAATCGAGGTACAAGGTCAAGGCGCCGAGAATAGACATTTTCTTTACATTATTTACAGAAATTGCGTCGCTGTTATACTCCAACCCTTCGCCAATTCTTTTTAATTTTTGAACATCATACGCAGTTAATGCTGTAAAAACCATTACACCAATAATGCTGATAATGTAATCTAATTGGCTACTGTGTAAAAAATAATTGATTACCATCGCTATCAAAACGCCGATAACGCCCATCATCAGAATACGACCAAATTTGGTAAGATCCTGGCTGGTCGTATATCCCATTACGGCCATCACACCAAACATGGCTGAGGCCGAAAGAAAGCATCCTAAAACAGAACCGGGCGTGAATGCAAGAAGTATAAAGCTAAATGTGATTCCGTTGATAATTGCATAAGCCATAAACAAAGCCATCAGCGCTGTTGAAGAAAGCCTTTGATAAGCAAATGACATAATCAACACAAAGCCCAGCGGAGCAAATAAAGTTATTTTTCCTAAACCTGTTAATCCTCCAAGCGGAGAAATGAGGTAACTCATCAGTTGATCGTTTATAGAAAATTGCCAGGCAACTAATGCTGAAACACCAAGTGCTACGAACATCCATAAAAAAACATTTGCTATAAATGATCGTGTGCGGACCTCTTCGCCAATAGGAACATAAGATATGTTAGAGATATTATCAGAATTTCTGTTAGTTAATTGCATCGTTAGATTTTTTACGTAAAATTATTACACTTTTTATGAAAAATAAAGGAATTGAAATAGAAATAAGAAATAATTATGAATAGTAAAAAGTATTCCTTTTCCAACTCTTTTTATAAAATAATTTTTGATGAAATTTGTTCGTTCACTGTTGCAGGTAAATGATTATTTCTGATTTTTTGCAAAAGATACATTGCAATCAAAGTTACTATCGCCCGCCCCTAATTTATCCGCAGCCGAATTACTTATAACGATTATTAATCCGTTATTTTGACTTATATCAGGAATTACGTCTAACACTTTTGCATACACGCTTTTCCCTGTGGCGGCATTAGTAACTTTCAAAATTTTCCCGGCTTCTGCATCATTACTAAAACAATAATATTTGCCATCCTGCCATCCACTTGTAGATTTGAAAACGCCTGCAGATCCATTTTTATTGGTAAGTAAATTGCCTGTAGTTTGCTGTTCAAATAAACTTTTAAAATACCCGGTTGAAACAGTATTGGTGCCTGTCGCATTGTTGGTTGGACTTATAGTAACGTCAGAAATATTTGCCTGGGCCGGTTCTGGTTTTGGTTGAGCGGGCTGCTCTTCTGTTGTGGCAGTAACTACCGGCTCTTCTTTCTTTTCAGGCTTAACTTCCGGCAGTGCTGAGGGTTGTGAAACTGTTGCGCTTGCAATATTAGAAACTGGCTGTTCATTAGCCAATGACGATTGATTTTTATCGACTTTTAAAAATCCCACGATCATAGGAGTGCCTACAGTTAATGCATCAGAAGTAAGATTATTCCATTTTTTCAAAGAGGACAAAGGGACTTTATTATAGTTAACCCCAAG
This sequence comes from uncultured Chitinophagaceae bacterium, assembly GCA_963741705.1. GTDB lineage: Bacteria > Bacteroidota > Bacteroidia > Chitinophagales > Chitinophagaceae > Ginsengibacter. The sequence continues at coordinate 96,732 of CAVUJE010000010.1, forward strand.
CCTGTAAAGTGTTTCACCTGCAACCACTGTGTGATACACGGGTATAAGAACTTCATTGGGAAGCGCCGTTTTAACTTGCGTAAAATTATTTTTATTTAGAGGAATTTTTAAGACCTGGCCAATTGTAAGCCCAGTCGCAAAATGGAGATGATTGAAAGCTGCCAGTTCTTTTGGGTTAATGTTAAACATTCGTCCCACGCTATAAAAACTTTCCTTTGGCGTAACAGCATGTTCCAAATAGATTGAAGAACCGGTTCCCATTATTTCAAGATTGTTTTGTTGTGCCTTTAAAACATTAGAGGAAAAAAAAGTGAAAACAACAAGAATCAACCATTTAGACATATTGAGAATTTTTCGTTCTTTAAAAAATAAAAGCTGTATAAAAGCTTGTAACCGGAATTTGCAAAAGTACCTGCTTTGAAAGTAGATAACTTATCTGTGAAGTTAAAATTTTTGAACTATTTCCTCATTAAAATTTATAGAAATTATCGTTAGAAAAATATAGTTTTTATAATCGCTGTTGCCATAATTGTGTCATTTCATTTTTCCATGAAAGAAAATTCCCGGATTGAATTTTTTGACGGGCTTGCTTTACGATGCGAAGATAGAAAGCCAGGTTATGAATACTTGCAATTTGCAATCCTAAAATTTCTTTTGATTTCATTAAATGCCGCAGGTAAGCTTTGCTATAAAAATTACTTACTTCGCAGTCAATACTTTCATCAATAGGCGAAAAATCTTTTTCCCACTTTTTATTATCAATATTAATGATTCCTTTGCTTGTAAATAACATGGCATTTCGTCCATTCCGCGTTGGCATTACGCAATCAAACATGTCAACGCCCAAAGAAATACACTCAAGAATATTCCACGGAGTGCCCACGCCCATTAAATACCTGGGTTTATTTTGAGGAAGATTTTCACAACAAAGTGCGCAAATCTCATACATTTTTTCAGTTGGTTCGCCTACACTTAATCCGCCAATTGCATTGCCGGTCGCTTCTTTGGAAGAAACATATTCGCAAGACAATTTTCTTAAATCGTGATGCACACCACCCTGCACAATCGGAAATAAATTTTGTGAATAACCATATTTGTTTTCTGTGTTATTGAATCTTTCAAAACATCTTTCGAGCCACCTGTTGGTCAATTCAAGAGAAGTTTTTGCATATTGATATTCGCTGGCCCCGGGCGGACATTCATCAAAAGCCATAATGATATCACCGCCGATAATTCTTTGAATGTCCATCACTTTTTCAGGAGAAAATAAATGCCTGCTTCCATCAATATGACTTTGAAAAACTACACCTTCTTCAGTTATTTTTCTTGTGCCACTCAAAGAGAAAACCTGGTAGCCACCGCTATCAGTGAGTATAGGCTTTTGCCAATTCATAAATTGATGTAAACCTCCGGCTGCTTCTAACACTTCCAATCCAGGGCGCATATACAAGTGATAAGTATTTCCAAGAATGATCTGCGCATTTACATCATTTTTCAACTGCTGCTGAGTAACCGCTTTCACGCTTCCAACTGTACCAACCGGCATAAAGATCGGTGTCAGAATTTCTCCGTGATCCGTAGTGATTTTTCCTGCACGTGCTTTAGTAGATAAATCAGTTTGTTGAAGTTCGAACTGTAATGATGCCATTGAAAACCTTATTTAAAAAGGGCTGCAAAGATAGGTTTCAAAATTTTTTATTTAGCAGTAAAGGAATAAATAAAGCGAAAAGCCATTTTTTCATTTTGGTTATTTAAAAATTTTGAAACTATTCCATAAACGAAAGTAAGTTTGCAACCAAATGAAGTTGGCAGAACTTTTAGCGGATCCTCGAAATGTGATTTTTCTTGCATTTTGTATAATCACTTTTATACAATTATTCTACTATTTATTTTTCTTTTTGAGATTGGCCTTATACAAACCAAAATCTAAAAATATTTCGCAAACACAACCGGTTTCTGTTATTATTTGTGCCAGGGACGAAGCAGAAAATTTAGTAAAAAATTTGCCCGGCGCTTTAGTTCAGAAATACAAAACTACGCACGAAGTAATTGTGGTAAATGACAATTCTTTGGATGAAAGTAAATACATTTTGGAAGAACTTCAGCGCACTTTCAAACAATTGAATTTAATAGAACTGAAACAGGAAGCACGTTTTATTCCCGGTAAAAAATTTCCTTTGAGCATAGGGATTAAAACGGCAAAGTATGAAATTGTTTTGCTTACAGATGCTGACTGTGTGCCTGCTTCAGAGTTTTGGATCGAAAAGATGCAGGAGGGCTTTGATGAGGGAATTGAAATTGTTTTGGGCTATGGCGCTATGCATAAAACAAAAGGAATGTTGAACAAATTGGTGCGATGGGAAACCTTTCATACTGCGCTGCAATATTTATCTTATGCTCAAAGTGGAATTCCCTATATGGGAGTGGGAAGAAATCTGAGCTATAGAAAATCTGTTTTTTTCAGGCAGAAAGGCTTCTCTGCTCATAATCATGTGCCTGGCGGCGATGATGATCTTTTTATCAACAAAGCGGCAACCAAAAAAAACACTGCAATTATTGTTGATAAAGATGCTTTTACTTTATCCATTGCTCCTAAATCCTGGAGGCAATGGATAGACCAAAAAAGCGCCATTATACCACAAGCAAATATTACAAGGCCGGCCACAAGGTTTTGTTGGGTTTATACGCTTTTTCTCTTTTTGTTTTTTATCCTCTATTAATTGTTTCACTTTTTGTTGTCGGGTGGCAACTAACGCTCATTGTTTTTGGGATTCGCTTGCTGGCCCAGGCTTTTGTGATTTTTAAAACCACTCAAAAGCTCAATGAAAAAGATCTTTTTCCCTGGTTTATTTTCTTTGATGTATGGATGTTTTTTTATTATTTATTTTTCGCTACTTCAGTTTTTAAAAAACCGGCCAAGAAATGGAAATGATTTCATTCTTATCAATCTATAAAGTATAAATCTATCTTATTTCTTTCTTTACTGTCCACGAAATTTAATTTCGTGTATTCATTACTGTTGTCATCACATAAAATAAAAAAAAGTTTTTTTTGTTTGTTTGCTGCATAAAAAGGGTCAAATAAAAAAAATCCCTCTGCATTTCTGCAAAGGGATTAACTTAAGCATTTTTTATATGGAAAAAAGTGAAAGGATTAATAACCCATATCACCCATTCCACCGCCCATTCCGCCACCCATAGGAGGCATTCCTGGTTTTTCTTTTTCTGGTTTGTCAGAAACCACACATTCTGTGGTCAATAACATTCCGGCAATAGAAGCGGCATTTTCCAAAGCGATCCTGGTAACTTTTGTAGGATCAATAACACCTGCAGCCAACAAATTTTCATAAACTTCTGTGCGGGCATTAAATCCATAATCATCTTTTACCTTCTTTAATTTTCTGAACCACGATGCTACCTTCAATTCCACTGTTAACAACGATCTGGCGAAGAGGTTCTTCTACCGCACGTTTGATGATCTGGATACCGGTATTTTCATCAGCATTTGAACCTTCCAATTTATCAAGGCTTTGAATGGCGCGGATATAAGCAACACCACCACCGGGAACAATTCCTTCTTCCACAGCAGCTCTTGTTGCATGAAGCGCATCATCAACCCTGTCTTTCTTTTCTTTCATTTCTACTTCTGAAGCAGCACCAACATAAAGAACAGCAACACCACCACTTAATTTAGCAAGGCGTTCCTGTAATTTTTCTTTATCATAATCTGAAGTAGTTGTTTCAATTTGTGCTTTGATCTGGTTAACTCTTGCAGTGATGTCTTTTTTATCGCCTTTACCATCAACAATAGTTGTATTGTCTTTGTCAATAGTAACTGAAGCAGCTTCACCTAAAGAAGTAAGATCAACACCTTCCAGTTTGTAACCTTGCTCTTCACTTATTACAGTTCCTTTTGTAAGAACCGCGATATCCTGTAGCATTTCTTTTCTGCGATCGCCAAAGCCCGGAGCTTTTACAGCAGCAACTTTTAAAGTGCCACGTAATTTATTAACTACCAAAGTAGCCAATGCTTCTCCTTCCAGATCTTCAGAAATGATCAATAACGGACGTCCGCTTTGAGCTACTTTTTCAAGAATATGAAGAATATCTTTCATTGAAGAAATCTTCTTATCGTAAATAAGGATGTAAGGATTCTCCAAGTTCTAGCCTGCATTTTTTCGCTGTTAGTAACGAAGTAAGGAGAAACATAACCTCTGTCGAACTGCATACCTTCTACCACTTCAACAGTTGTATCAGTTCCTTTTGCTTCTTCAACAGTAATCACACCTTCTTTACCTACTTTTTTCATTGCTTCTGCAATCAGGCTTTCCGATTGATTCTTCATTATTGGCAGAAATAGAAGCTACCTGCTTGAATCTTATCATTATCATTTCCAACAGTTACAGATTGTTTTTTCAGATTTTCAACAATAGAATTACTGCTTTGTCAATACCACGTTTCAAATCCATTGGATTTGCACCGGCAGCCACATTGCGTAAACCTTCACTGATAATTGATTGTGCAAGAACAGTAGCAGTAGTAGTACCATCACCTGCAATATCTGCAGTTTTAGAAGCTACTTCTTTTACCATTTGGGCGCCCATATTTTCAATAGGGTCTTCCAATTCAATTTCTTTAGCAACTGTTACACCATCTTTAGTAATCTGTGGTGCACCGAATTTTTTTTCAATCACTACATTTCTTCCTTTTGGCCCAAGCGTTACTTTCACCGCATTGGCCAGTGTATCAACGCCCTTTTTCATTTTATTGCGGGCATCAATATCAAAAAATATTTGTTTAGCCATAATATTTGTTTTTCTTTTTGTTTTAAATGAATTAACTAATTTTCATAAGGATATCAGAAGAACGCATGATCAGGTAATCTTCACCTTCAATGTTTATTTCTGTTCCGCCATATTTGCCATACATTACAGTGTCGCCTTCTTTAACCTGCATAGGGATCAGGTTGCCGGTTTGTTCTGCATATTTTCCTTTTCCAACAGCTATTACTGTACCTTTTTGTGGTTTTTCTTTAGCTGTATCCGGAATAATGATTCCACCGGCGGTTTTTTCTTCAGCCGCGTTCGGTTTAACCAGAACTCTGTCATCAAAGAGCTCAAAAGTTTGTTTTGCCATAATTGTTAAATTTATTTAATTTATTATTTGGGTTGCAAATGTACACGAATAATTGTACCAAAGAATTTTATCAGTTTAGTTGGCAGGAAAATGAATTGTATGTCAGTTCATTGGAAAAAATATCCGTCAAAATTTCATTTTTGTGCTTAACGATTTTAGTACAGATCTGAAATTTATTACATGTAAAAATTATTAATTTATAATCTCATTGTAAGCTTCCATTGCTTTTTCAATTCAAGCATTTTTGTTTCGGATAAACGGGATTTTTCATAATGTCCTTTTTCATTTTTTTGCCGAAAAGCTTCATAAAAGTAACCGCACAGGCAACAGAAATATTTAAAGATTTAATAATTCCGACTGAGGAATAATAAAATCCCCATCAGAATATTTGCGTATATTTTCACTTACACCAAAAGTTTCATTTCCAAAAACCAAAGCAATGGATCGGTAAGATCCATTGAATACAAATCTGCTGAAGCTTCTCCCAAATGGGAAGTATAAATTTTTTCATAATTTTTTTTGACTTCGTTAAAACATTCTTCCGCATTGGTAAACTGGTGAACTGAAAGCCATTCCGCTGCAGTAGACGAACTTTTGTAGCCCCATTTTTTGTGCGGCGGAATACGGTCGTTTAAAATATAAACATCCTGTATGCCCACTGCATCGCAGGTTCGCATCACTGCTGAAACATTATGCGGATCAAAAACATTTTCCAAAACCACAGTAAGATCGGGCTGGCGATGATTTAAAACTGAAGTAAGGCGATTAAAACGTTGAGGAGTCATAATTTTTTGAGTTAAGTAAAATAGAAATCACGGTTTTTGTTGGTTTACTATTTCTTATTTCCCTTTTTCAACCAATTCTACTTCGGTGATCGGACTAAACAAAAACTGTTTTTTAGTAGAATGTCTTTACACAAAAAACGGGTTCTTATTTTTTTTTCTTTCTTATAAATATGGCCGTTTTTAAACCTGAACAGACTTTCATCCGGCAATTCTTCCAATAAATAAACGCCGGGTTTGTGCGGGTCGTATTTTTTTAAAACTCTTGTCAATGGCGCTTCTGCACATGAACTTGCTGCAGGATTTCTTAATGTTTTTAATAATTCTTTTTCAATATCAGCAGGAAATATTTTTTTTGAAATAAAACTGGCGAGTATTTTTCCAAATTCATTTTTCCACTCCGTTCCATGAGCCTGTATCCTGTTACCATATTTTTCATAGGCAACCAGGTGGCCGAGTTCATGTAATAATGTAATCAAAAAGAATATTTATTGAGATTCCCATTTACACTGATGCGATGATTTTTATCAAGATGTTTGTTGCGGTAGTCGCCCAGTTTTGTCAGGCGTTCACGCGTTACCGTTAGATGAACTTTATATTCTACAAGATAAAAAACTACATCTTCAAATGAGCCTTCAGGTAAATAATGATTAAGCTGATGTAAAGGAGATTCTTTTTTAGGCATCGGGTTTCTTTCGCGCAATTTTCATTAATTGAATTACTTCAAGAGAAGTATAAACCAAATAAATTCCCATGGAAGCAAGTATAGAAGGTTTATTGGTTTCTCCGCCCATCACTAAAATATAAACTCACTATGGCGCCAACAATTACAAACATTTTAAGAAGAAGAGAAGAATAAACGCCTCTTATAAACGCGTTGATATTTGTAGAACGCACACCTTTTGTCTGGATATAAAATCCAAAAAAAGTTAGAATAAAAAGTATTACATTGGCCACTAATTAAAAAAGCCGATATTAAATCCATATTCTTTTAAAGAATTACCGAAAATAAAAACCACCATGTTAATCAAAAGAAAAAGCCCGATAACAGGAATAAATTTTTTTACAAGTGATTGAATCATTTTTTTGAAGTGTCTTTAATTATTTTAATCGTAAGGCCGATAATGATCAGGAGTGGCAGCAGCCACACAAGCAAAGGAAAAGAAAAATTTAACCATTTGTCTGCTTTTATTCCAATAAATATTCCAATGGCGATGCTTGCCAAAAATTGCATTCCCATTCCGGCATATTTTATTAATTCGCTGTTGGTTTCTTTTCTTGATTTTCAAAACTTAATTTTTTTCATTTACAATCTCAATTTGCATATATCATTTCAGGTTGTTAAAAATAAACGCGGCATCCTGTATTATTGGCATATTAGCCTAAAATAACCGTATTTTTAAAATAATTTTGCAGAAAAAGAGTTCTTAACAGTAAAAGAACTTTTTTTGTTGATTCTCATTTCGAAAAAATTAAAAATATTAATGAAAAGCCGGATCATTAAGTTATTATCTGTTTTATTGATCTTCTTTTTTTTCTTGCCGGATGTTCATGCTCAATTGGGCAAAATTACTTTTGATTTACAAAAAGACAAACCGCAAAAATTTAAAGATAAACCACTCCGGTCAGAAAGGCCGCAGGATAAAAAACTACGTCTTGTTGGCAGGTTTGTGCAAAATACTACAAGCCATTATAATTATTTTTTTAATGCCAATAACAAAATAAATTCTGCCATCGAAATGGCAAGAATGGCTACAAAAGACGATTATTCTCAATTGTTGCCTTATTATAGTTATTCTTTGGATAACACAGCTGCGCAAAAAACACAACTCGATTCGGTAATCCTTAAATCTACTGCCGGAATTTTACTTCATGATCTTCGTACCAATTGGGTTGATAATTTTTATTTATTGATAGGAGAGGCTTATTACCTGCGAAAAGATTTTGATTCAGCTTCAATGACTTTCCAGTTTATTAATTACAATCTTTATCCAAAAAGTAAGAAAAGTGAGGATGACCAACCGATGGTCGGCAGCAATGAAAATGGGGACAATAATGCATTAAGTGTTTCAAGCAAAGAAGACAGGAATATAATTGATAAAGCTTTTTCAAGGCCACCGAGCAGAAATGATGCTTTGGTTTGGCAGGTGCGTACGCTTACTGATCTTGGCGATTACCCGGAAGCCGCAGGGCTCATCAATACTTTAAGAAATGACCCGCATTTCCCGACCGTTTGGAACCTTATTTCCAGGAAGTGCAGGGCTATTGGTTTTTTAAACAAAAAATGTATGACAGCGCCATTGCCTATATCGAAAATTCTATTCCTAATTCTTTAGATTTGCAAGACCAGGCAAGACGCGAATATTTGCTTGGCCAGCTTTATGAAATGAATAATAACCAGGATACAGCTTCTGAATATTATAACCTGGCCATCACGGCATACTACTGATCCGTTAATGGATATTTATGCCAATCTTAACCAGGCAAAAATGCTGAAAAGTAATGATCCGGCAGAAATTGACAAAAGCATTGCGCGGTTGTTGCACATGGCGCATAAAGATAAATTTCGAACCTTATCGCGATATTATTTATTATTCTGCAGCAGAAATGGCCATGTTGAAAACCTGATACTATCGGAAGCACTTTCATTTTACAAAGCAAGCACGGTTTATAATGAAAATAATCTTTCATTAAAAAATAAAGCCTTTCTGAATCTTGCAGAAATAAATTATCAGATGAAAAATTATAAGCAATCTTATAATTTTTATGATAGCCTGCAGGCAGGAGACACCACTTTGAAAAATTTTGCAGATATACAATCAAGAAAAAATGCGTTGGCGCAAATTGTTAGAAATCTTAATGTGATTGACAGGGAAGACAGCCTTCAGTTGATTGCTGCTATGCCTGAAGACAGAAAGAAATAGTTTTCTGAAAAAATTATCGAAGAAATTAATGAAAGAGCGGGGTATAAAAGAAGATCAAAATAATTACAATTCATCGGCAGCATTTTTTAATAACGCAAAATCAATCGCAGGATATTTTTGGGAATAATACCAGAAAGGCGAATGGTATTTTTATAATAATTCGGTAAAGGCCCAGGGATTATAATGAGTTTAAAAGAGTCTGGGGCAAAAGGCAAAATGTAGATAACTGGCGGCGAATCTCTTCAAGCCAATCACGCTTCTTTAGCCAATAATGCGAACAAGGCGATGCTTATGGAGATCCGATGGCGCCCCAGGCGCAATCAGCAAATGAAGAATCGGTAGAAACGCCTGTTCAGCAGGATATTTCAGAAGAGGGATTGCTGGCCAATCTTCCGCTTACACAACCACAATTAGATACCAGTAATTCAAAAGTGGCGCGTTCATTATTCCAGGTAGGGAAAGATTATCAAAATCTTGTTGGAAGATTATCGGCTGCCATTGATGCATATCAGCAGTCTTTAAAACGTTTTCCTGATAGTTTGTATAATGGTGAATTGTATATGAATTTAGTCTTTTTGCTATAAAAAAATTGGCAATCAACAATTGGCAGATTATTATAAAAACCTTTTGTTGAAAAATTTCAATGATAGCAAATATGCGATGATCGTTTCTCACCCTGAAGCATTTAATCCTTCTAAAACAGATACGGCTGCAGAAAGGAGATATGATAATATTTATAATTTATTTATTGAAGGCAATTTTGATCAGGCGATTAAAGAAAAAAATGCCGCCGACAGCCTGTATGGACAAAGTTATTGGAACCCGCAATTACTATATATTCAATCTGTTTATTACATTCAAAAAAGACAAGATAGTGCTGCAAAGAAAGTGTCTGCAACAAATAATTGATAAGTATCCGAAAATCGCCGATGAAGGAAAAAGCAGACTACCATGATTGGATGTTTTGGGCCGAAGGGACAGCATCGAGCATTATCTTACCAATCTTAAAGGTGGTAAGAGCAAAAGAAGATTCGCAGGTGGTTGTTTTTGATGATTCAAAACCGGTAAATAAAGTAACTGCACCTGTGATTACAACCGAAAAACCGGTTATTCAAAATGAAAAAGTGGTAGCAGGAAAAGCAGAATTAAATCCGGAAAAAAAATTACCTCCGCCGGTTAAAAAATCAGGCTTTACTTTTGATCCTATGGAGCCACAAAATGTGGTAATGGTACTTACAAAAGTAGACCCGGTGTATAGCAGTGAAGCAAGAAATGCGTTCAACAGGTAAAACAGCCAAAGTTATAGCACCAATAAAATTCAAATTGTAAAAGATACGTTGGACAGTGAACGAACTTTATTGGTGTTTTCTCAATTTGCTGATGCGCAGGAAGCCATAAAATATCGCGATAAACTGAAGCAGGCAGCGCCGACACAGGTTTCGTGGTTGCCTGCTCAGAAATATGCTTTTTATATTATTTCAGACAGCAATCTTGAAGTTTTAAAAGAAAATAAAAATTTACAGAGTTATATTGATTTGCTGAATAACAAGTATCCTGGAAAATTTTAAACTTTTCCTGTCAGTGAAATTTAATATTTTTCGGATTTTAAAGAATAGAAAATGCAAAATCCTCCCAAGAAAAAAGTAAACAAAAAGACTAAAATAAAGACGAGTGTAAAAATATTATGGACATTGGTGGCTGCCGGTTTTGCACTTTTTATTGTAGTACTTGCTTCCGCTTATTTTGGTGTTTTTGGAAAATTACCTTCACTGCAGGAATTGGAAAATCCCCAGGCAAATCTGGCGACAGAAATTTATGCCAATGATGGCAAAACCCTAATGGGAAAGATATATACTGAAAACAGGGTGTCATGTTGATTATAAAAATATTTCTAAAAGTGTGATCGATGCATTGATCTCCACAGAAGATATTCGTTTTTATGAACATTCCGGCATTGATCCGATCGCTCTGGGGCGTGCTGTTAAAGGATTTGGAAGACAAGGCGGCGCCAGTACGATCACCCAGCAATTGGCAAAAAATATTTTAGAGCAGGGGCGTGGTTCCGTTTTAAAAAGAGGAATTGATAAAATAAAAGAATGGATTGTTGCTCTAAAACTGGAACGCAATTTTACCAAACAGGAAATTATTGCCTTATACCTCAACCGGGTTTCATGGTTAAATGTTTATGGAATCAGGAATGCTTCCTTGGTTTATTTTCAAAAAGAACCTTCCAAACTTACTCCTGATGAAGCTGCATTGTTGGTAGGAATGTTAAGCGGGCCGGGAAAATATGATCCGCGACACAATCCAAAAGCCGCGCTTGCCAGGAGAAATCTGGTATTGGACCGAATGGTAACTAATAATGATCTTTCTGCTTCTGAAGCGGCGATTTAAAGAAAAAACCATTGGATGTAAAATACAAATTCGTCAATGAGAGCCAGGGAATTGCGCCTTATTTCCGTTCTGTTCTTACAAAGAAGTTGCAGGATTGGTGTAATACGCATAAAGATCCGGTAACCGGCGATAATTACGATCTTTACCGGGATGGATTAAAAATATATACTACTATTGATCCAAAAATGCAATTGTATGCAGAAGAGGCTGTAGTAAAACACATGACTTCAATGCAAAAGAAATTCAATCGCCAGCTTCCTAAAAATGTATGGAAAGGGGAGGAGAATATTTTAAACAGATGCGATGAAGGAAAGTGAACGCTGGAAAAATATGAAAGAAAGTGGAGCTTCAGATGCTGAAATTAAAAAGTCATTTCATCGAGCCTGTAAGTATGAAAATTTTTGCATGGAATAAAAATCGTGAAACTGATACAGTGATGACGCCGCATGGATTCTATAAAATATTGTAAGCAAATGATGCAAACCGGCTTTTGCGCAATGGATCCTGTAACAGGCGAAGTAAAAGCCTGGGTGGGAGGAATTGATTTTAAATGGTTCAAATATGATCATGTAACTGCTAACAGGCAAGTGGGTTCTACATTTAAGCCTATTCTTTATACTTTGGCCATCACAGATGCAGGAATGACACCTGATACTTATATTGGCGGAAAACCAATTACACTTGCCAATAAAACAATTACAGGGCCCGGAGGCACAATGGCTTATTGCCTTGCAAAATCTATCAATGTTGCAGCCTTTGATCTGATGAGCCGTATCGGCCCAAAAAAGACAGTAGAATTTGCACATTTATGCGGGATAAAAAGTAATATTCCCGAAGTGCCTTCTATTGCATTGGGTTCTGCAGATATTCAATTGATAGAGATGCTGCAGGCTTATACAATGTTTCCCAACAGGGGATTTAATACCGAACCGATTTATCTTACCAAAATTGAAGACAAGAACGGAAATGTTTTGGAATCTTTTGAACCAAAAGTAAAACAGGTAATAAGTGAAGTGGATGCTTATACGATGGTGAAAATGATGGAAGGCGTTGTAAATTTTGGTACCGGAGGATCTATGCGGTGGAGATATGAATATACAAAGTGATATTGGAGCTAAAACAGGAACTACCAACGATAATACTGATGGCTGGTTTATGGGATATACGCCTCAATTGCTTGCCGGTGCCTGGGTAGGTAACGATGATCCTTTTCTCCATCTGCCTAAATATGGAACAGGCGGAGGTAGCGATATGGCAATGCCTGAGTGGGCTTATTTTATGCAAAAAGTTTATGCTGATAAATCTCTGGGAATTGATCCGAAAGCTACTTTTCAAAAACCGGTGGAGTTAAATAACAACCCTATTTATGCTGACCAAAATTTTGCGGCACTTTCACAGGAGGGCCAGGGTATTGATTCTGCAGATGTCCAGGGAAATGGCGATGCTAATGATTATGCACCACCTACTGATATCCCTGTAGAATCTGATTTTACCAAACAGGAACCTCAAAAACCGCAACCTAAGGAAACCGCTAAACCAATAGGTCCTAAAAATTATATGCCTAATCCGCCGCAGGCAAACGAACCTGAAAAAAAGCCCAAAAATGTTATGCCGAAAAAATCTTCCGGCTCTGGTAATGATTATTAAAATACAATAAAAAAGCCCCAATTTATAGCAACTTTTTCCTGAATTTTTGATTGTCAAAAAACATAAAGAAGCAAAATTAGTAGCATTATATTTGCCATTACAAAAACTAAAAAATTAAATAATTATTATTATGAAAAAAATACCTATCATTTTTGCTGCTTTAATTTGTTTTTCGACGACAAGCATAAACGCTCAAACCAAGTCAAAATTAAAACTGCCGGAGAATAAAAAATACCAGGTGGTTAATACATTGCAAACCAATAGCACTACTGACGTCCAGGGGCAGACAATGGAATCAACGGTAAATGTTACTTCTACCTATACAATTGAAGTGAAAAATAAATCAGGTGAAAATTATAATTTAAACAGCACTTTGTCGGGAATCAATATGAACATGAGTATGATGGGCCAGGACATAAATTTTGATTCTGATAACCAGGATGATATGAATGGCCAATTCGGAACTGCATTGAAAGATTACATCAATAAGCCAAAAGAGATTCAAATGGATCAATCAGGAAAAGTATCCTTTGATGAAACAGATACTTCCCTAAACAGCATTGCCAGACAATTGCATCTTACACAGAATGGTTTCGGAACCCAGTTGGCTTTTTTGCCTTTTCCTGCTCATGCAAAAGTGGGAGATAGCTGGACTGACAGTAGTAATAATGATGGTATTTCAAAAACTACTAATTATACAATAAAAGACATCACCGGGAATATGGCCACTGTTTCATTTGCAAGTAAGGATTCAATAACTATGAAAATGGACCAAAACGGAATGGAAATTTCCACCAAAACAACTGGCAAAGCGGAAGGTGAAGAAAAAGTTGATATGAAAACCGGTGTCATTCAATCGAGCACATATAAGGGAGATGCTTCAGGAACTGTAAATGCGATGGGACAGGAGTTTCCGATGTCCACAAAAATTACTTCTAACACTACGGTAACAGAATTATAATAATCGATTATTTAGAATTTAAAGCCCTGCAATTTTTTGCAGGGTTTCCTATTTTAAAGAGATAGTAAACAAACAAATTACCCTAATTTTTATTTCGATCGAAAAAAAATGTTTATTAACTTTTTTGAAAAAAAGCCAAATGTTATAATTATTACTTTCGCACAGTGAAAAAATTTCAGGCTTACTTTTTCTATTTTTTATATTGGATATTATTTTTTGTTGCGGCTAAAATCGCGTTTTTACTTTATCATCCTGATCTCACCAAAACTTTGACAGGATTAGAAATATTTAAAGTGTTTTTGTACGGATTGAGAATGGACGCTTCTTTCACGGCTTATATTTGCATTTTCCCTTTTCTTTTATTTTTGATAAAATCCATCGCGGTCAATTTTCATGTTGAAAAAATTATCAGGATTTATACGTATGTCCTTGTAATTATAATCTCGTTTTTAATTATTGCTGATCTTGAATTGTACAATGCCTGGGGTTTCAGGATGGATGCAACCCCACTGCAATATTTTAAAACCCCTGAAGAAATGGCGGGAACTGTTTCCACTGCGCCTGTGCTTTTGCTGTTGGTGATTTTTATTTTCATAGCTGGTATTTTTATTTTTATTTATAAAAAATATTTTGATGGTTTCGCCGGCTATTTAAATAATCGGGTTACAGTCCTAAATGTTTTTTTGTCTGTATTCCTTTTTGCCTTTCTGTTCGTTCCGATTCGCGGAGGCCTTCAAAAGATACCGATGAATGTTAGCGATGCTTATTTTTCTGAAAAAATTTTTGCGGATCATGCTGCTATCAATTTGCCATGGAACATTATGTTTTCAATCCTGAACCGGCACAATTCTCAAAATCCTTTTGAATACTTTCCTCCAAAAAAATCTAAGGAATTGGTTGACAGTTTATATGCAACGGGCCCGAAAAAAATACCATCCATTTTATCGGTTGACAAACCTAATATTATCATTATCATTTTAGAAAGTTTCACGGCAAAATGGTTGGGTTGCCTTGGTGGTGTTCCTGATGTAACCCCAAACCTGGATAGCATTGCCGCCCGTGGTTTATTGTTCACTAATATCTATGCGGCAGGCGACCGAAGTGAAAAAGGCCAGGTGGCTGTTTTAAGCGGTTATCCAAACCAGGCAGTTACTTCCATCATAAAAACCCCTACGAAAACCAGAAAGCTTCCTTCTATCAACCAGTCCCTTGAAAGAGTAGGTTATCGTTCAAGTTATACTTACGGCGGCGAGCTGGAATTTGCCAATATCAAATCTTATCTTATTAATATCAAGATGGACCAGCTTACTGATAAATATTCATTCCCTGTTTCGGAGCGGACTACTTCCTGGGGCGTTCATGATCAATATGTATTCGACCGCTTTTATAAAGATATTCAAACCAAAAAGCAACCATTTTTCGCGACTCTTTTCACGCTCAGCAGCCATGAGCCTTATGATGTTCCAATGAAAACAAAATTTGAGGGAAAAGACCGGGCTACTCTTTTTAAAAACTCAGTGTATTATACCGACAGCGTGGTTGGAAGTTTTATAAGAGAATTTCAAAAACTTCCCTTGTGGAACAATACTTTGGTTGTTTTTGTAGCGGACCATGGCCATCCGCTTCCAGGCAATGATCCTAACGACAGGCCTTCGAAATTTCATATTCCTTTGATCTTTACCGGTGGCGCTTTAGCTTTAAAAGGTAAAATCAATACCATAGGGTCTCAAACAGACATTGCAACTACGCTCTTAGATCAGCTTCATTTGCCCGTTGAAAATTATAAATGGGGCAAAGATCTCCTGGATTCATCTGCAAGATCTTTTGCTTTTTATTCTTTCAATAACGGATTTGGATTTGTCACGCCAAAGGGAACGGAAACTATGGATAATGTTGCAAAAAAACCAATATTCATTTCCCCCGGGTTTGATACCGCTCAAATAAAGTTTGGCAAAGCCTATATGGAATATTCTTACCAGGATTTTTTGAACCGGTGATAATTATTTGCCCGCAAATCAAAGAAGGAGTATTTTCTTTTTTGTCATTATCTTTGAGTTTGATTCAGGAAGCAGAATTACCTTACATAACTGCACGTGGGGCCGATTATCAAAAAATACCGGACCGGATAAATGAAATAATGAAGCTGATGATCCGTTATACGAAATAGAGATTAAAATTGAAACACTTTTGTTTTTACGTAAACTCTTTATCATGTATAAAATAAAAAATTTTATTGAATGGCATGTTTTCGGAGTATGCACTGCCATCGGTGAAAGAATGGGAATTGCTACCTCTGCCATCCGGAGATATTTTATTTATCTTTCTTTTCTTACCCTTGGCTCGCCGGTTATTTTTTATTTGATTCTCGCTTTCTGGATGAATATTAAAAATTATATTAAAAATTCACGCCGAAATCCATTGCGATATTTGTAAGATT